>JABHFS010000056.1 GCA_018672475.1 Gemmatimonadota bacterium
GTGCTGCTCTTGGGGACAGTAGGGATATTGGTCCTCTCTGGAATTGTAGGCGGCCTCGTTATCTATGTAGTCTCTTATGTTGATAGCCACTACAATCTGGAGCTAAATACAGAAGAACGGTTTTTCCTTTTTACAATGCCTTCATATGTGATATATATGGGCTTAACATTGGCCTTCATTGTTCTCCAACTGAAGAAAAATTTATTCACACTAAAAGATGTATGGGTTTCGTCTAAAATACAGCCTTCACATATCGGAGTTGGCCTATTGATTGGAGTAATCCTAATATCCCTTCAAATATTAGTATCTAAAGCAACCACAGGGCAGGTTACCCCACCACCATTATCTGAGATCCGATTCGATTGGCGTTTCACACTTGGGATAGAGTTGTTGGCAAAAGCAAGCATTGTTGGTTTCGTAGAGGAAATATTCTTCCGCGGGTTAGTCTATCGAACTTTGCGCATACATTTTCAAGTAACCAAAGCAACGTTATTCTCCGCTATTATATTCGCGTTATTCCATCTCGATTTCATACTCAATCCTCTTGCTATGACATATGTCTTCCTATTTGGCATTGTTGCAGCTGTTCTATTTGAACGTACCAAGTCATTGAATACTTGTGTGGCTTTTCACTTCGCAAATAATACGACTGAGCCAGTCATACGCTATATGACATATGTTATTCCATTTCAACAAGGTTAATAATATCATTCTCAATCTTCGTATTGCACGATAAAACGCAGGGTATCTTGGGACACTCTTCCTGAAAGGTGTAAAACATGAAGAAATTAATAAAAAAGCCGTTCAATTCTTACGATCCCAGCATCAGAACAAATGCTGTCGTATATGCCTATGAATCTGCACAGCAAGATGCGACCAATACCCAAGGGGTCAATAACCTTCCAGCAGATGCAAGCACAAGAGAAGAAAACGAGAGACGGCGGAGGGAGCTTGAAAGGCAACACGCAGAAGCCCGGCGTCAAGTAACCATTGCTGCGGGTAGTGGTCTTATCGCTGGATCTGCAAGTCGCAATTCCAATATCACAGCGACGGGTGGAATTATAGGCTTTCTTGGTGGCGTAGCCGCCCACTGCCAGAATTGCCACAAATAAAAAACTTCTTACAGGCTAAATTCTAATCACCAAACCCGCATAATAGAATATCGAAGTCCAATTTACAATAACAGTTAAGTCCACCTGAGTGCCCCAAGATCCCTGCAACTTATGTTTAAATTATGTCCATTTAACGCCCAAGATGTGCCCGCTCTGGTCGAATTCATCAACGACCTTCGGCAGAACCATTGGAGTCTCACCGCCCTGGCCTACCTGCGCCAACCGGCAGAGATCCCCATGACAAAGGCCGAAGAGTTGCTACACGCCGAGCAACAGCCCAACCGCATCGGCACCTTTCTGCTCAAGAAAAACGGACGCATCATCTCCATGCTGCAGCTCGACGACAAATACGGCGACGGCAAAGTAGCCGTATTCTTCGGTGTCGAAACACATCCCGATTTCCAGCGCAGGGGCACCTTCTGGCGCCACCTGCTCAAGCCCTGTCTACGCGAAATTTGCACTATGAACTTCGAGCGGTTGGAAGCCATCACCTGGGCTTTCAACCGCAAGGGGATTCCGCTCTACAAGCGGATTGGGTTTCGAGCAGTGCCGGGCACATCGTTAGTCATGGAAAACTACCTGCCGCTTATACTAAAACATCCAAATACTCAGGCCTATTTTTCACGGCATGATTATATACGGACGCTACAGAACAAACGCAGCTATGGCTACGACAATATCACAAACCACGGACTAGATGTTTTCGATTATCAATGGCTTGCAAAAACAGAAGGATTGGCAGTCCATATCAACTGGCAAAATAAGCGTATTATATCTATAAATCACCACAAAATATAAACTAGTATTGAGTCATTTGAGAAACAACAGTATTACGAAATATAAACACGCCAATAAACCAGCATATGGTCTTTCTACGTGCTACGAACAAACCCATATCCCCTAACCCAGGCCAAACTATCCACTTACCTCCCCACCCTGATATTCTCCCCAACCCTGGCACACCTTTAGCTACCACCCCCAAGTCACCCCCCACGACCCTGGAGCTAAAGACCATGAAAAAACTCCCGCTCGGCCACCCACCCATCTCCTCCTACCTCTTCCACGCCTATCCATTGTCAATCCTCGCGCAAGAAAACCGTTATCTGCCCTGGTTTTACAATAGCCACATCCAACTTTTCAGCTTCCCCGGCGAAGAGCTCAAGTTTTACACACACCCCTTTTCAACGCAACACGAAATCTGCCACCTCTACTACCAAGCCTGCCCCCTGCTCGACGTGCAATCGATCGACCGCGACACACTGACACCCTCAGCCGTCGAATTCATACGCTGGATCAAAGACCGGATCGAGCAAGGCTACTACGTGCAAATCGACGTCGACTTCTACGACTTGCCCAATAAACCACACTACCAATGCAGCCACTTCATCCACGAAGTGCTGATCTCCGGCTATGACGATATCGAGCAGGTCTTCTCAGTTTCCGGCTACGACGAAAAAGGTTACTACACAACAGAACCACTGTCGTTTGCAATCGTGCAAAAAGCACTGAGTTGGAACAAAGAAATGTACCTACAGCAAGTATTGCATAACGACCAACAGATGCCACCGTGGTTTGCCGCAGCAATGCAAGACCGACCGCGCGTCTTTTTGTACAAATACCTCGGCGAACAAACAACCCTCCTCGATATCTCCAGCATAAACGAACAATTGGACGATTACCTCTTGGCGCACAATACGGCAGAGCGTTACAGATCGCTCGCCAGACCGAGGTTGGGCGGCACTTGGGGCATCGGCATATACAAAATATTGAAGGAGCATCTCGAAGTATCGGGATGCGGCCCGACAATCTTTACGCCGATTATCTGGCGCATCCTGTGGGAGCACAAGAAATGCATGTTGGGCCGGCTGTGTTTATTAGAAGCGAGACAGATATTAATACGCCCACTATCGAAGCATTGGATGGGATTGGTCCATCAAGTCAATGACCTGCGCCTCGTCTTATTGCGCGCACAACACCGGCGGCCGGTGGCGCCAACCAAGCGTATAGAGGCACTAAACGCCATAGCCGACCAGGAATACGAGTTGCTCGTAGAGCTACAAAGTCAGCTATAAGCGACTTCGACCGTACCGGTTGCGCTAAGCGCAATCTATATATGAGGTAGCCACGCGGACTCTATTAACCATTGCGCGGAAAAAACACTTGCATACGTCAAGCTATCCGGTCTAGTTTAAACCAGACACGCCTACTATAACTTTCGCCCGCCGCATAGAGGCCGCCATGAAAATAGACGCCTATCTCTTGTATGTGCGCGGCATCGGAGCCATTGCCACGGCCAGCGAAACCCAGCAGGCTTTGTCTGCGGCGATATCCCGCCCGCGACCACCACGCAGATCATCCGCCTCACCGAAATATCCAGCCCGGCCAGCGCGGTCATCGCCGAGAGTTGGGGCGCGCTCAAATACAAATTTAGCGAGCAATCGAACAGTCTTAATTAGGGGGACAACACGATGGACAAAGAACTATTAGACGGCATCGGCGAACTACTCTTCAAAGGCCTAGTCGTCGCGATGATTTTCTGGGTGGGGAAATTGCGGCAGGACGTGCAAACATTAAAACAGGAAGTCTCGAAGCTCAAAGACGAGCTGGGCAAGGTAACTTAACGCGGCACCTTCGTCGGACGAGGCCCGCCCGTCGCCCAATCCAATAACTCAACCGTGTGCACCACCGGCACCTTGACGCCGCCGGCGATCTGTTCCATACAACCGATATTGCCCGCCGCCACCACTTGCGGCGCGACGCTTTCGATGTGCTCGGCTTTGCGCGCCTGCAACTGACCGGCGAGCTTGGGTTGCAGCATATTATAGGTCCCGGCGCTGCCGCAGCAGATATGCGCCTCGGGCACCTCGACGACTTCAAACCCGGCATCCTTGAGCAATTGACGCGGAGCTGATTTAATCTGGGCACCGTGTTGCAGCGAGCAGGCATCGTGATAGGCGACCTTCAGCTTCGAAGCCTTGTTCGCCTCACCCAAACCCAACTCCGCCACCACTTCAGAAACATCCTTGATCAGTGCCGTAACTTCCTTGGCTTTCTCGGCCAATTTCGGATCGTGGCGGAAGAGATAGTCGTACTCCCGTACGGCCGTACCACAACCCGACGTATTGAGCACGATCGCGTCCAGCCCGCCCTCTTGCAGTTCCTTGTGCCAAACCTCGATATTGTTCGCCATCAATTTTCGACTGCGTTTGCGCTCACCCATATGAAAAGTCAGCGCCCCGCAGCAGCCCATATCCTTCGGGATCACCACCTCGGCGCCGAGGCGAGTCAACAAGCGCACTGTCGCATCGTTGATCTGCGGGCCGAGCACTTGCTGCGCACAGCCGGTAAGCAACACCACCCGCATCTGTTTCTCGCCCGTAGCCGGCACAACGCCTACTTTCGCCACTTCGGCCGGACGCGGCAAACGCTTCGGCGCCATATCCAACAACGGGCGCATATTCTCCGGCATCAACCAAGAAAAAGCCCGGCCAAGCCCCGACATCTTGAGCGCAAAGCGAAAACGGCCCGGATAGGGCAGCATACGCGTCAGCATTGCACGCAGCAAACGGTCCGCAAAGCGGCGCTTGACCAATTTGTTCAGACGCGGCCGGGCCTCTTCTAAAAGCCGCGAATAGTCCACGCCGCTCGGACACGTCGTCTCGCAGGCCAGACAGCCCAGGCAATTGTCGATATGCTCCAGCGTCTTACCGCTGGCTTTGACGCCTTTTTCAAGCACGTTTTTTATCAGATAGATCCGCCCGCGCGGCCCTTCTAATTCATTACCGGTCAACAAGTAGGTGGGACAGGTCGCGTTGCAGAAACCACAGTGCACACAGGCGCGCAACGCCTCTTCCGAGACTTTGACGTCTGGGTCCTGCAATAAATAAGGGTCGATATCGGTACGCATCGCTTAGTGTAACGTCCCTTGCAGCCAACGCGCCAACGCCTTGTCGGGCGCGGCGATCTCGTCGAGCGCGGTATAATAATAGTCCTGCCAGCTATCTTCGGGCAGACCAGTGAACAACATCAGGTTGAGCGGGTAATCCTCGGAGTCGGTGCAGCGGCGAAAATCGTCGCGGAAGAGGAACGTCTTCTTGCCCAAGGCGATCGCCGCGCCCAGCTCAACCATAACGCCTTCGTCGGGCGGCGTGCCATTGACGATAGCGAAGGTGGCGTCCGCCTCGACCACGTCGCGCAAGTCGGCCTGACCCACTTTATAAGCCCAACCCGCCTCGGAAAAATCGACCTGATTATTGCGGGTAAAGGGCTCCCAAACCTCCGCACCCAAACCTTCGAGCGCGGTGACGAAGGGCGGGAGTAATTGCTCTTTCCATTGGGCGGAAAAGCCGTAGGGGCTGGCGAGGTAGATATTTTTTTTCATGGCCAGATGTAAACTACGCGCGGGCGAGAATGGGCGCAACAAAGAGCGCCGGCTTTTACACAGCCGAACTTCCTGATTATTTTCCTGCCATGAACCCACCAGACCTCATACGACAGAATATCCCGCTCGCCCCGCAAACCACCATACGCCTGGGCGGCTCGGCCCGTTACTACGCCGAATGCACATCCGTCGACGAAATACGTGCCTGCTTGCAATGGGCGGCGTCTACAGACCGCACCGTACAAGTGCTCGGCGGCGGCAGCAATGTGCTCTTTGCCGATGCCGGTTTTGACGGCCTGGTGCTGAAAATCGCATTGCGCGGACTGGAATTTATCGGTGAAACGGTAATAGCCGCCGCCGGTGAGGATTGGGATTCCTTTGTAGCAGCCTGTGTCGAGCACGGACTGGCCGGCGTCGAATGCCTCTCGGGCATCCCCGGCCTGGTCGGCGCGACGCCGATCCAAAATGTCGGCGCCTATGGCCAGGAAGTGCAAGACACAATCGTCGAAGTGCAGGCCGTAGATCGTCAAAACCTGCAAGAGGTCGTCTTTAGCGCCGCACAATGCGACTTCGCCTATCGCCAGAGCCGCTTTAAAGCCGCCGACCGCGATCGCTATATGATTACAGCCGTCACCTATCGTCTAGATGCGAGCGGCCTACCACAAATTCGCTACCCCGAATTGCGGCGCCAGATCGGCGAACGACTCAACAGCTTAAACCTCGGCCAACCCGCGCTCACGGCCGTGCGCGAGACCGTGCTGCAGCTCAGACGCGGAAAATCCATGCTCGTCGACTCCGAAGACACCAACGCCCGCTCGGTCGGCTCCTTTTTTTTGAACCCGATCATCACCACCGAGGCCTTCGCCAAATTGCAGCAGCAACACCCCGATATACCCAGCTTTCCCGCCGACAACAACGTCAAAGTGCCCGCCGGCTGGCTCGTCGAGAACGCGGGTTTCGCCAAGGGCTTCGTGCAAGGCGGTGCCGGCATTTCAGAGCATCACGCACTGGCATTGGTCAACCGCGGCGGCACCATGGCCGATATACTCGCTTTAGCAGGCGAGATACAAAACGCCGTCAAAAAAATCTTCAACATCCGCCTCGAACGCGAACCCGTACTCATCGGAGAAACGACCTAGCTATGGCTAAAATATGGGTATTGCAGAATGCGCCGCCGGAAAATCTCGGCATCATCGGTCAGATCTTGCAAAACTACGGTCTCGAACCCGCCTATGTGCGCACCTTCGCCGGCGAAGAAGTCCCCCGCTATATGGAAAGTGCCGTCGGCTTGGTGGTCTTAGGCGGCCCGATGAGCGTCTACGAGCACAATCGCTACCCCTTTATTACCGGCGCCATGCGACTTATCGACCAGGCGCTCAAAGAGCAAAAGCCCGTGCTCGGCATCTGCTTGGGCAGCCAGATCATCGCCGCGGCGTTGGGCGCGTCGGTCACGCGCGGCGCAAAAAAAGAAATCGGCTGGCACCCCGTCGAACTAACGTCGGCCGCAGGCGAAGACCCGCTGATGCACGCGATGGAACCCTCCCTTATGGGCTATCACTGGCATGGCGATATATTCGACCTGCCCAAGGGCGCCACCTCGCTCGCCTCGTCCGCCCAGACCGCCTGCCAGGCTTTCGCCTACGATCGCTCGGCCTATGGCGTCTTGTTCCATATGGAAGCCACAGAAAAAATCATCGGCGAGATGGTCGAAGCCTTTGATAACGAGCTGCGCGAAGAAAAACTCGACGGCGAACAAATAAAGGCCGATAGGGCGCAATACCTGCACGCCTTGCAGAGCAATGGCCGGCTCTGTTATCAAAACTGGGCGACGCTCTGTTTGCAGGCAGCCTCCGCTTAGCTGGACCAATAGACATCGCCCGACTTCAACCCAAGTCCTTTGCATATAAAAGGCCCTGCGATAAAAATGCGCAGGGCCTTCTTGTAAGGCCTTCAGATAGATCAACCGTAGGACCAAGTCGCCGCTTATTGCGCGGATGCCGCTACCAATAGCTCAACGCATCCTCGAAAATCGCCGCCAAATCCTCCGCCCCGGCCTCCCTCG
Source organism: Gemmatimonadota bacterium (assembly GCA_018672475.1). Taxonomy (GTDB): domain Bacteria; phylum Latescibacterota; class UBA2968; order UBA8231; family UBA8231. The sequence continues at coordinate 7,556 of JABHFS010000056.1, forward strand.
GCGAGAGCTTGGTCACCCGATGCTGCGGCAGGGTGCCCTCAACCAAGCCCGGGATATGCTCACTACCATAACCCAAAGCAGCCAAACCATTCGGTATCTCCAGCTCGCGCATCAGCTCGATAATGCGATCGGCCAGTACCTTTCCCGCATCCGCCTCCTTAACACCAGCAATATCCACCCCCAACACTTCCGCCGCCCGCAGATGTCGGTCGGGACAGGCCGATGCCGTAAAGCGAAAGACCGCAGGCGCGTTGACGATCACCGCGATGCCGTGCGGCACCAGCGGATAATCTATATCGTAGCCATCGGGCACATAGCTCTTCACCATCCCCGCCACCGGATACGACATTCCGTGCGGCAAGTGCACGCCCGCATTGCCAAAACCGATACCCGCCAACGCCGCCGCTAGGCTCATTTGCCCCCGCGCCTCGTCATCGCCCGGATCAGCCACCGCCCGAGGCAAGAACGCCGCCATCAGCTTCAGAGCTTGCAACGACCACAGATCGCTGATCGGATTCGAACCCTGATAAGCCGGACGCAACTGCGGCCGCTCGGGACGCGGCCGTTGGTCAAAGGGAATAGCCGTATAGGATTCTAAGGCGTGCGAAAGCACATCTAGCCCAGTCGAAGCCGCCACCTGTGAAGGCATCGACCGCGTATTGTCCGGATCGACGATACCCAAAGTCGGCTTCAAATAGCGATGCGCGATCCCGGTCTTGGCGTGCATCTCCACCAGGTCGAAAATCGCCACCCCTGTCGTTTCGCTGCCCGTACCTGCCGTCGTCGGTACCGCGATTAGCGGCTTGAGCGGCCCGGGCACCGGCAACCCTTTGCCGATCGGCGCGTTGACATAGTCGAGAAAATCTGCCGGATAGCTCGTATACAGATTCGCCGCCTTCGCCGTATCGATCACCGACCCTCCACCGACCGCGACAAAGCCGTCGAAATCGCCCGCCTGCGCAAACTCAATCGCCGCCTTAAACGAGCCATCCGTCGGCTCGACCCGCACCGCGTCAAAAAGCGCATATTCCACCCCCTCCGCCTCGATCGCTGCCAATACCGTCTGCACCGACGACTGCTCCTTCAACTTCGCATCCGTCAGCACCATCACTCGCCGCAAGCCGCGATCCTTCAGGTCCATCCCCACTTCCCGCGTAATGCCCTGCCCAAAGCGAATATTGGACACCGCCATCTCAAAAGCCGTATCGCGTTCCATCTGCCCTCTTTTCTGTTCTCGTGAATATCCGCGTCTTGGAAGCGTTTCCTCTATAAAGTTGTTGGCGAAGGATGCGGGGGCTGCGAGATTGGAAGAATGGGTATTTTTAAAGTCCCCCAGGTCATCGTCACAACCACTCCCTCCGCCCCTGCTCCACTAGCCCCTTTTGCCCCACCACTCCTTAAAAATACTCGCCGCGGCCAACCCCTCCGCCAAGCTGGCCTTGGGAGAATGGGATGGGCGATTAAAGAGATCACCTAAGCGACGGAGATTTTAAGATCGCTTCTTAGAAAACCCAAAAGCCCTGCCCCTGTCAACACACCGCTTGCGTCCCCTATCCCCCCTTACTAAACTTCCACTCTCAACATTATGTAATTCGACGGATTATCAGATAAATGCGACGCTATACTTGTGATACTTGCTTTCGAACTCAATGTTCAACATCCTCAAACGCCATGAGATAAGTGCTGACGATCGTGTCGTATTGTTTTTGTGACTGAATCGGCAGCACCCAAACACAGTAGAGCAAGCGCATTCTACAAAATGGCCGCAGGGATACCCTCGGGCAGCCCGTCCACCATCCGTTTACGCGCGATACACGAAAGACCGGCCATGACGACTTCTCCTCTTAAAGGCATGCTAACCCAAGAAGCCCTGCAAGCCAAAATCCACTCCGGTGAGATAGAGACGATCCTCGCCGTATTCCCCGACCTCTACGGCCGCCTAATCGGCAAACGCATCACCGGCGACTTCTTCCTCGACCAGACCGCCGACGGCGGCATGCACGTCTGTGACTACTTGTTAACCGTCGACATGGAAATGGACGTCATCGAAGGCTATCCCTTCGCCAATTGGGCCAAAGGCTATGGCGATATCCACTGCGTGCCCGACTTTGCTACTCTGCGCCAAATTACTTGGCTTGACCGCTCTGCCCTCGTCGTCTGCGATCTGCAAACCGACGGGGACCACCAGGCCATCCCCATTGCCCCGCGCACCCTGCTCAAAAACCAAATAAAACAACTCGCCGCACTCGGCTACACCGCCAAGGGCGGCTCCGAACTGGAATACTTCCTCTTCAAGGATTCCTACGAAAGCGCGCGCGAAAAAAAATACGAAGACCTCGAAACGATCGGCTGGTATCTCGAAGATTACCATATGTTCCAGGGTACAAAAGAAGAGAGTATCAACGCCAGTGTCCGCCGTCATATGGGCCAAAGCGGTATCCCCGTCGAGTTCAGCAAGGGCGAATGGGGCCCGGGCCAGCACGAGCTCAACCTGCGCTACACCGACGTGTTGGAAATGGCCGACCGCCACGCGATATACAAACAAGGTTTCAAAGAAATCGCCTGGAGTTTGGGCTTAGCCGTATCCTTTATGGCCAAGTGGCGCTCCGACCTAGCCGGGTCGAGCATGCACCTGCATTTGAGCCTGTGGGATAAAGATCACAATAGCGCCTTTGCCGGCGGCGAAGCCTCCGATACTTTCCGCCACTTTTTGGGCGGCTGGATGCACCACGCCCGCGCCATCGCTCCCTTCTACGCGCCCAATCCCAACTCCTACAAACGCTACGCCTATCAGTCCTGGGCGCCGACGCGCATCGCCTGGAGCAAAGACAACCGCACCGCCGGTTTCCGCATCGTCGGCTCCGGCGACGCACAACGCATCGAATCGCGCTTGCCCGGCGCCGATGCCAACCCCTACTTGGCCTACGCTGCCGCCTTAGCCGCCGGCATCGACGGTATAAAAAACAAAACCGAACCACCCGCTATTTTCTCTGGCGACGCCTACCAGGCTGAGAGCTTGCCCACCGTACCGGCCAACCTCAGCCAGGCCACCGACGAGTTAGAACAAAGCAGCATGCTGCGCCAGGCCTTCGGCGAGGAGGTGGTCGACCACTACGTACACTTCTTCCGCACCGAGCAGCGCAAATACGACGAGGCCGTGACCACTTGGGAGCGCGAACGCTATTTTGAGCGCGGCTAAACCATATAGCGCAACATAAAATCACCGGCGATATTACCGCCCACTACCCCGACGCCACAACAGCCGACGCGCTGGCGGCGCCTCACCCTTTGGAGAATAGATGAGACTCGCGGACAAAGTCGTCCTTATTACCGGTGCCGGCTCGGGCATCGGCCGCCAAACCGCACTGCACTGCGCCCGCGAAGGGGCGCGTATCGTCGCAGTCGACCTCAACCAAAGCACCGCAGAAAAAACCGCCGACGAAGTCGCCGAGCAAAACGGCCAGGCCATCGCCGTACAATGCGACGTCTCCCGTGCCGCCGACTGCGAACACATGGTGCAACAAGCCGAAGAAAACTATGGCCGCCTCGACGTACTCTTCAATAACGCCGGTATCTCACATATCGACGACGACGACGCCATCAACACCGAAGAAGACGTCTGGGATCTGACGATGGATATCAATCTCAAGGGCGTCTTCTTAGGGTGCAAATACGGCATTCCGGCCCTGCTCCGCGCCGGTGGCGGTTCGATCATCAACACCGCCTCCTTTGTCGCCTTGCTCGGCGCTGCCACTCCGCAACTGGCCTATACCGCCAGCAAGGGCGGCGTGCTCGCACTGACCCGTGAGTTGGCCGTCATACATGGTCGCGATAATATCCGCGTCAACGCACTGTGCCCCGGGCCCTTGCGTACCGAAATGCTGATGAAATACCTGGACACGGAGGAAAAACGACAACGGCGCCTGGTCCATATTCCGATGGGCCGCTTCGGCGAGGCCGAGGAGATCGCCCGCAGTGTCGTCTTCCTCGCTTCGGAAGATTCCACTTTTATCACCGGCACATCCTTCGTCGTCGACGGCGGCATAACCGCCGCCTATGTCACTCCTGAGTAAGCGCTATGTCACAAGAGACGACCACCTATAACTACAGCTTCGAACTCGATAGCAAAACCAAACATCTTCTCACCTTGCAACTCGAAGCCAAAACCCTATATCTGGCACCTGAAATGCGCGGTGAATTCGAAGTCTTCTTCGCCCCCTATTTCAAAGAGGACAAATCGTGAAATACGCCGCTGTAATTTTCGACCTCGACGGCACGCTGCTCGACACCATAGAGGACCTAGCCGATTCGATGAACGCCGCCCTGCAAGGGGAAGGACACGCAGTACATGCCATCGACGCCTATCGCTATTTCGTCGGCGACGGCATCGAAAACCTGGTCCGCCGCGCCTTGCCCGAATCGGCCCGCGACGAAGAGAGCGTAAACCGCGGCAAAGCCGCGATGGAAGCCGAATACAATAAGCGCTGGAACGCCAAATCCCGCCCCTACACCGGCGTGCCCGAACTGCTCGACGAACTTACCCAACGACAGATCCCCATCGCCATCCTCTCCAACAAACCTGAACCGTTTACGCTATTGGCTGTCAATGAGCTACTTTCGCCATGGACGTTCTTTCCCATCCGTGGCGCCCGGCCCGACACCCCACGCAAACCCGATCCGACCGGTGCGCTGGTCGTCGCCGAAGAGCTTGGCGTAGAACCTGCCAAATGTCTCTATCTCGGCGATACGGATACCGATATGAAGACGGCTGTTGGAGCTGGTATGTATGCGCTGGGAGCTACTTGGGGGTTTCGTCCGGGGGAAGAGTTGCTGCGAACCGGTGCACAAACTTTGTTGGACGAGCCGATGGAATTATTGGAGCTCTTGTGAAAAGTATATTGGAAATGCTCCGTCTTTAGACCTCTTCTAAAAAGAACCTATCATACTCGTTCAAGCGCCTATAGAAAGCAATTTACCCAATAGACTACCTGCATACTGGAAGGCTGCTCAAGAGGTCCCAGAGCGGCTTAAGATTTCTATTTTGCAGGACAGCAAAATTGGAATGTCCTCCTCAGAGCCCGACAGCAGTCGGGCAAGAATGAGCGACGGGAATGCCCTTAGCCCGTCCCCTACAGTATAGCACCACCACTAAGAAAGGCCACACCCATGAACAAATTCTTCAAAGGCATCAAAAAGATTAAATACGAAGGCCCCGACTCGAAAAACCCCTTGGCCTTCAAACACTACAACCCCCGCGCCAAAGTCGGCAAAAAAACCATGCAAGAACACCTGCGCTTCTCCGTCGCCTACTGGCACTCCTTCAAAGGCGGCGGCACCGACCCCTTCGGCCCGAACCCCGTCTACGACCGCCCATGGGACCAGGCCAGTGACCCAATGCAGCGCGCCGAAGACACCATGCACGCCGCCTTCGAGTTTATCAGCAAACTCGGCGCCCCCTTCTACTGCTGGCACGACCGCGACATTTCGCCCGAAGCCGACACCTTGCGCGAGACCAACAAACGGCTCGACAAAATCGTCGCGCTGGCCGGTAAACTGCAAAAGGACACCGGCGTCAAACTGCTCTGGGGCACCTCCAACTGCTTTTCACACGAGCGTTTCACGCACGGGGCCGGCACTAACCCCGACGCCCACGTCTTCGCCTGGGCCGCCGCCCAGATCAAGAAGGCCATGGAATGCACACTAGAGCTCAAAGGACAAAATTACGTATTTTGGGGCGGCCGCGAAGGTTATTCGAGTCTACTCAACACCAATATGGCGCACGAGCAGGACCAGATGGCCCGCCTGCTACATCTCGCTGTAGACCACAAAAAGAAAATCGGCTTCAAGGGCACTCTATTGGTCGAACCCAAACCTAAAGAGCCGACCAAGCACCAATACGACTACGACGCAGCGACCGTCTTGAGCTTTTTGCGCAAATACGATCTCTTAGACGAGTTCAAGCTCAATATCGAAGCCAACCACGCCACGCTCGCCGGCCACACCTTTGAACACGACCTGCAGGTAGCTTCGGCCGACGGCAAACTCGGCAGCATCGACGCCAATCGCGGCGATTACCTACTCGGCTGGGACACCGACCAGTTCCCGACCGACCTCTACTCGGCCACCTACGCGATGTTGGTTATCCTCAAGCAGGGCGGTATCGGCCCCGGCGGTATTAACTTCGACGCCAAGGTCCGCCGCGGCTCCTTTGACCCGGTCGACCTCTTCCATGCCCATATAGGCGGCATGGATTCTTTCGCGCGCGGGCTTAAATCGGCGCAAAAGATCATCGACGACGGTGCCATCGACGGCTTCATCAAGGAACGCTACGCTTCCTACCGCCGTGGCATCGGCAAAAAGGTCATGAGCGGCAAGGCCACATTCGCCGAGTTAGAGCGCTACGTGCACCAAAACGGCGAGCCGGAAAAGATGAGCGGCCGCGAGGAAATGCTGGAAAATGTCATCAATAGCTATATCTAAAATAGGCGCGTTAATAGGACGCCTCGGCCACTGCGATCGGGGCGTCCCACTTAGATAAAAACGCGTAAATCCACAGGTCTACCAATAATTTGCAGGAGCAGGACAAGTCACGATTGTCCGCGGCGATTCCGCCGACGACAAGTTCGCCTAAACGCTACCCAACCAATATATAACGCAAGGGCGGTCGGGGAGTTACCTGACCGCCCTTGCGCTTTGCCCTGAGGAGCCTCGCCCATGCTAGTCACTCGCGTTGAAACCGTCCGCTCGCCCTGCCGCAGCTTTTGCTGGATCCTCGTGCATACGGACACCGGTCTGGTCGGTCTCGGTGAAACCTATGGCCGCGCCGACGCGGCCGAGCCGGTGATCCACGAATTCGCCCGCAATCGTCTGCTCGGGCAAGACCCCCGTGATATCGAAAAAATATGGTGGTCCATGTATCACCGAGCCTCCTTCCACGGCCTTATGGGCGCCGAATTGCGCGCGATGAGCGGCATCGACCTGGCCCTGTGGGATCTCTTCGCCAAATCTCTGGAGCAACCGCTGTATCGGGTCCTGGGTGGCCGCACCCGCGATCAGGTGCCCGTTTATTTTAGCGGCATCTACGACGCGGTCGAAACGACGAAACAAGCCTTTCAGGACCGCTCGAAGGAATGCGTCGACAAGGGCTGGAAAGCCTGCAAGACCGCCCGATTCTTCGGGGATTTCTATCCCGACAGGGGCCAAACCGAGTTCGGCCGGTCCACGGGCTATATCAGCGCGACGGATGTCGACGAAGGTCGTCGGCGTTTCGAATGGGTGCGCGAAGCCGTCGGCAACCAGCTCGAAGTGGGCCTGGACCTACACGCCGCTTTCGACGTGCCCTCGGCCATCCGCATCGGCGAGGCCGTGCGCGATCTCAACCCCTACTTTATTGAAGAGCCCATCCAACCGCACAACTTCGCCGCGCTCAAAGAGGTGCGCGAGGGCGCCGGCGTGCCCATCGCCGCCGGTGAACGCATCTTCTCGCGCTGGGGGTTCAAAGAAATCCTCGAACTCAACGCCGCCGACATCCTCAACCCCGACCTGGCCTGGACCGGCGGCCTGTCCGAAGTCAAAAAGATCGCCGCCTACGCCGAAACCCACTATCTGCCCGTCGCCCCGCACAACTACGGCCCACTGACCTGCATGGCGCTGACCCACCTGATGGCCGTCTTGCCCAACACCCGCCATCTCGAATTCACCGACGACCACTATCCGAAGTGGAACCAATATATCGACGAGCCGATCGCCGCGATCGAAGGCATGCTCGACGTGCCGGAACGCCCGGGATTGGGTCGCGAACTGAGCCCGGCGATGTTGGAGTTGGAGCGCAAGGAAGTCGAGGGAGAGTGATTAGGCGAGAAGATTTTTGCCCCTGAGTGGATCGCAAGGTGCGCGGCGAACGCTTTCGCTTGCACGGTGTCACACCAATGCAATACATCGCGAAGTTTCCTAACAATTACCACAAGACCCAATCCGCAGGCGGCAAGCTCAACACCGAACCACACCTGGAAGTCTTGCAACGGCTGCAACAATACCATGCCAAGTAGGCCATTATTAAGAGCGTGGTGATTAGCGAATACGGAAATCACCGGAGCATCACCACGAGAAAAGACAAAGAGGCCATCCGCCGATAAAGCGAATGGCCTCTTTGTCTTTATTTTGTTTTCCCTCACCACCCAAGTGTTCAAGGGATCGGGGGTGGCCCACAGGGTATTTTTAAGGGCAGGGCGGGCGGTGAGTCCGCGCCAAGGCGCTGCGAGGGGCGGCGGCCAGGGGGTAATAAAAATACCCTCACTACCCCTTGCTACCGCTTACCACCCACCTAGTCGTCGCGCGGCACCGCCATCATCCGCTCCAGCGCCTTCCGTGCCCCCGCGATCACCTCATCGTCCAACTTAATCTCATAGCGCTCCTCGCACAGCGAAAAATAAACGTCCTGCAGCGCCGTAATCTTCATATAGGGACAATGCAATCGACAGCCGATGCACCCGTCGGCGGCCACAAACTCCTGATGCGGGAAACGCAACCGCAACTGATGCAGCATGCCGTTTTCGGTGGCGATGATAAAGGTCTTGGCATCCGGATATTTTTCAACCGCCTTGAGCATGCCCGTAGTCGAGCAGACCTCATGCGCAATCTCCACCACGTCCTGGCGGCACTCGGGATGCGCGATAATCACCGCCTCCGGGTAATCTTCATGCGTGCTCTTAACGCTGGCCGCGCGCAATACGTCGTGCGTCGGGCAGACCCCGTCGTAGATGACGACATCTTTTTCGGGCACCTGCTCGGCGACCCAACGGCCCAAGTTGCGATCGGGCGTGAAGAGCACCTTGTCGTTGTCCAGGCTGCGCACCACCGACACCGCATTGGCCGAAGTGCAGCAAATATAGGATTCGGCTTTGACCTCGGCGGTGGAATTGACATAGGTCACCACCGTGTGATCGGGATAGTCCTGCTTCCAATCGTCAAGGCTCTCGGGTGTGATCGAATCAGCCAGCGAACAACCCGCACCAAGATGCGGCAAGAGCACCTTCTTCGTCGGGCTCATGATCTTGGCCGATTCGGCCATAAAATGCACGCCGCAAAAGACGATGATATCGGCTTCGGTCTTAGAGGCCTCGACCGACAGGCCGAGCGAATCGCCGGTAAAATCGGCCAGGTCCTGGATCTCGGGAATCTGGTAGTTGTGCGCGAGCACGACCGCGTTCTTCTCTTGTTTCAAGCGATCGATTTGCGCGATAAGCTCCTCGGCGGGCAGATCCGTCTGGTGATACTGCGGGGCTGCCTGAGGGGGCGTCTGGGTCTGGGTCATGATTTGACTTGCGCTCCGTCGTCGGGGGTGACGGTCTCGGTACCGTTGGGAAAGATGCGCCAAAACTCCTTGCGGACGAGACCAGTGATCATAGCACTTTTGCTGCTGCCGTGATAGCGGGCGATGGCATCGAGCATCTCATGATCCCGGTCGGGCGCAGAGTATGTGCGCACCTTCGCTCGTTTACTATCGTCTTTGGGTTGTGACATTTATGTAACTCTTATATAAAATTTAATTAATAGGTATCCATAATCTAATTGAGCCTTTTTCACGCGTCAATATTTATTTCACAGAACTTTTAACAGAATCGCCGCAATGGTATCGTCGCAGACCACAAAACGGCGTAAAATGCGGAATTCTTAGGTAAGCGGAGTACCCACTCGATGCAAACGCAAAAGATTGGTCGTGCCCCGTTGCGTCAGCGGCATACCGGCGAGAATTACCAAGTTGTCGCCGGCTTTAACTTGCCCTTCAGCACAGAGCATCGCGTCTATTTTCTCGACCATCTCGTCGGTATCGGCGACAAAGTCGGTACGGCGGGGATAGATGCCCCAGTTGAGGCAGAGCCGGCTTAGCACGCGATCTTGTGCAGTAAAGGCGAAGACTGGGTGGGCGGGGCGGTATTTGGAGATCAATTGCGCGGTAAAACCCGATTGCGTGAAAGCGACAATGGCCGCCGCCTGTATATCGTCTGCCACCCGGCCGGCCGCATCGGCAATCGCGTCGGAGAAATCTAACGGCAATTCGTCGGACTTCCGCCGCCGGCGATGATCTGGAGAAAATTCCAGTTCGCTTTCGGCTTCGCGCACGATGCGGTCCATCATCTTCACCACCGCGACCGGATACTCGCCCACCGCCGTCTCGCCGGAGAGCATCACCGCATCGGTACCGTCAAATACGGCATTGGCCACATCGGATGCTTCGGCGCGCGTCGGCCGCGGATGCTCGATCATCGACTCCAGCATCTGGGTGGCGGTAATCACCGGCTTGCCGGCCTGCACGGCAGCGCGGATAATGCGTTTCTGCACCGCGGGCACACGTTCCGGCGAAAGCTCGACGCCCAGATCCCCGCGCGCCACCATCACTACATCGGTCGCGGCGACAATCGCGTCGAGATCTTCGATCGCCTGCGGTTTTTCAAGCTTGGCCACCGCTCCGATCGGCGCATCGGCCCGTTGCAAAAGCTCCTTCAGCTCAGCGATATCCGCCGCCTTGCGCACAAAGGACAACGCGACAAAGTCCACCTTTTGCGCAATGCCAAACGCTAGATCCTCGCGGTCCTTCTCCGTCATCGAGGGCACGCTCAAATCCGCGCCGGGCAAATTAATACCCGCCCTTTCGCGCAAGCTCCCCCCGTCAAGTACTTCGCACTCGACCTCTGTGCCCTCTATCCGCCGCACCACCAGCCGCAACAGCCCGTCCGAAAGCAAGATCTCGTCGCCTGCCTCGACATCCCTAGGCAACGGCTCGTACGTAGTCGAAACCCGGCTTGCGTCACCGATGATCTCTTCGGTAGTAATCGTAAACGACTGCCCCGCCTGCAAAGCCACCGGCCCGTCCGCCAGGCGCCCAGTGCGGATCTTCGGTCCCTGCAAATCCTGCAGGATCGCCACCGGCCGATTCATTTCTTTTGAGAGACGGCGAATATCGGCGATGACTTCTGCGTGCTCAGCGTGCGTACCGTGGGAGAAATTGAGGCGGGCCACATCCATGCCGGCCTCGATAAGCTCTCGCAGACGCTGCCTGCTTGCCGGACCAATAGTGCAGACGATTTTCGCACGCCGTTTCATCATAACGATACCTTTTTGTTCGGCGTTATACTAACGCATTGACTTGTGGACTACCGACGGGTGAAAAAAATCACGCCCTACGGCAATAGGGACAGTGTCTTAACCCACCCATGGTCGACTTGCTGAGAATTAGGTGAAGAGATTGGCATTGGGCGCGTAGCAAAGGTCGCCTTCTCAGTCCGAGCCCTTCACAAGGCCACAGATGCAGACGGCTCATCCCTCAGCGCAGCAAAAGCAGTTTTCGCGTCATTAGCTTAGGACCAACCGACAGCTTGACCAGATATACTCCACTCGCAGCATTGGCACCAGATTCCATTTTGCCATCCCAGCCGATCTCATAGGTTGCCGCAGTCTGATACTCCGATACCAGTGAGCGAATTCGTTGACCAATAAGGTCGTAAATGTCGAGACGAACTCGACCATCCTGCGCCAAGGCATAGCGAATATTGCTCGAGCTATTAAAAGGGTTGGGCCAGGTCGGATACAATGCAAAGATCGGCGAACGCCCCAACTCAATGGCCACCGCTGTATCCTGGGCTTGGTCTTCACCGAGGCTTAGATCTAATGCGCCAGCGCCGCTCAGTTCAAATGCTGCCGCCGCAAGAGACTCTTTTTTTTCGATACCTGAATGTCGCAATTGTTCTACGGTTTGGCCAAGTTTGATCGACAAAAGGTATCCGCTGTCGCGACCGCGCACATAGCCGGAAGCAGCCCGGCCCTCTATCGCCAGACTCAGTTCAATCTCGGCGTCCGCCTCAACCAACACCTCGCCATTGAGCTTTACATAGCTGCCGTCGTGCAACGCCAGCGCCCGCAGCTGCCCCTTAACGAACCGGGCAAAGCCCATTCGAGCATCGCTGACAATCACCCCCGACTCCACCTCGATTGAGATCTGGTCGGCTAACCGCTCTCGTACCCAGACCTGGTCACGCCAGAGTTCCGTAGCTACCTCAACGGCCTGCCCGCCGCTACTAACCAGTGTTTGCAACAAAGGCTCTGGCTCGTTGAATCCCCGCGGAAAAAGAATCGTCAGGAAATCTGCTGTTTTCGCTGACGTCTCAACGCGAAAAAAAGTATGGGTCAGTTCCTGCGCGTATGCAAAAGAGTGCACGGTATCACGCTCGGAAAACTTGCGTTCCGCTGCTTCAGCCTGATAAGCCAGCAGCTCACCTCGATCGCGCGTCCACCGGGCTAGAGCACCCTGGCGCCTGTAACTACCACCGCTAGTCCCACCACCGTTCCCATGTAGACGCCATTCGTAGAGGTTTTCCTCTTCTGATGACAGCATATCGGCCACCGCGAAATATTGTTTGCCGGCAAACAGCACCCGCCGTTGTATATCGGTATTGCCATAGCGGGCCGTTACGGTGCCGCTGTCCATAAATTTAGTCGAATAAAAATCCTCTAAAAAAGCATCATTCCCTCCACCGAGCGCTATATCGCCAACCATAAATAGAGGGGGTCCTTCGCCATTGATAAGCACCAAATTGTGATTTCTGCCCGAATTAACCTTGTGATGATTTGGATAATTGATATAGCCTGCATCCAATGCCAGCATCTCTCCCTTAGCGTATAGAATAAAACTGGTCTCGTCTGGATGCTCATGGCCTGCACCTCGAGCCCTGGCACGTCCATGTTCACCGCGCATCAGCATATAGGTGGCTTGTTCCGACCAGTCGCTACGAAATACGGCATCGCCGGCTGCTGGCATAAAGACGGTCGGTGGCCAGTCAGGTGGTCTTGCGCTTACCCGATCATCGAAATAGGCAATCGCATCCATTTCGGAATACTTGTTGACATAGAGCCCCTTTTCGTTGTTCTCCCAATCCCATCTGTGCACGCCCCCAATTGGGTCGACAGCCGCAAGATAGTGTCCGTAGAAATCTTCTATATGACCGTCCTCTATGTTGGGTCGGCGGCCATTCGGCAGGCGCAGATTGAGTTGCCATAGGTGCATCTTGCGCAATTTTGCATCTACAAAAAGATTGATACCCGTTTTTTCTTTTAAGGTCAGCAGATAGGGCATATACAGATCGGCTGCATAACGCGCATAAAACGGACCTTCGGCAAAGCTGCCGTCCTCCGGCTCAATCTGAAAATCAAGCGCCCTAGTGACAACATCGAATGCTCTCCCCGCCCAGTCCTCTGGATCGCTGCCCTCGTAGCCTTCATGTTCCGCGAGTGCCCACGCTGCAAGTCCAAGGGCGCCATATACCCGCAGATGCCAGTTATCGAGGTGATCGGTAGCGTGTAGGCGATACTTCAAGGAACCGACCCCCACCTTAAGCCCCTTAAACAACCGCCCCGCTTCCTCTGCCAGACTGCCCCGGATCGCCGTCATCGCCTGCTCATCGCGAACGAGAAAAGGGTGCAGCATGTCATAGGCAGTAGCATATAACGCCACTACATCACCCTCTAAATGAGGTTCACCCATATCGCCACCACGGGGCGGGAATACAATCTCCTGCAACAACCGCACGCCCTCGGCGGCATAGTCCTCATTCCCTGTCATTGCAAAGGCAAAGGCAAGGCTCTTAGCTTGTCGGGCTTTCGCTCGGTCATTGTCATACACAGACGGTGCGGCATCAACACGCGCTGAAATGGTACGCCACCAAGTGGCATACGGTTCGCGTTTGATGCGCTCCTGTAAAAGTGGAATATCACTGGCATTAAAGAGCAATCCAGGATGCTGTTCCTGTGACAGCAGTTGTGCCGTGGCATTGCTTCCGAACGGCACAGCGACGAGCACCAGCACGCGAAAAAGCATTCGCATCTTAATAACGAACCCCTATTTTGCCACGAGCATGCCGCAACGGAGACGGAAGCTGCTGCTGATCGTCCTCGGCCAAACACTCGTACAAGCTGTTTTGGTAGGTATACATCGAGTGATTGTCGAAGTCCTTGAGTTCGAAAATATTGGCGTCGATATTCTCAAGGTGATTGGGATTGACATCGTAGCCCCCATCGCGATGTAAGTAGACCAGCGAACCGATATCGTCATATGGACTCAGCGTATCCGTGACCAACGTTCGGCTGAATACATAGGGGGGCTTGAGACGCGGAACAATATCGCCACTATGCACCACTCGGTATACCGGACTACCATCTTTATTCAGCTTCAGCACCTCTTTTAAGTGTTGAGAAAAAATGGCATCGCCCACCTTTGGTTGTCCGAAAGTAAAGATACCTGATACTCGCGTGACTTCTTCAACCGCGAGTCTATAACCCGTCAATAAGGCCAGCGAACCTCCGATACCGTGTCCCGCCAGCCAAACCTCTTTGTCATTTCCCAACCGGCCCAAATGCTTGGTCAAATCACCCCAAACGGCGTCGATCGTGGAGGCACATTCAGTGTGTATTTTGACGTCCTCACCGCCCCACCGTGACACGTCGTCAAGCCCCATTTGCATGTATTTCCAAAGCGCATTGATTGATGAGAATTGCTCTCCGGTCAATACGATTAAAATCATCGTCTCATTCGCCGCCATCAATAGGGTCGGATCGCCATTTTCGTTTTCGATCTCGACCACCTGGCCGAAGCCATTCTCTACCAATAGATCTTTCCCCGCGCCCATGGAAACTGCCATGGTCGCAACGGCACTCAAATAGGCGGCGCGCATATCGAAGTGGTCTGCTTTTCTGTCGAATACCGAGAAATGACTCGGTATCTTGGAATCATTGTCGGCATCGATAATCCGATAATCTCGGGCCCATACAGATGTTACCGACACTACAATAACCCATAGACCCACACACAGCTTAAATCTATTCATGTTATGTCTCGATTCATCGTTGAATAACGAGTATTACGACACCAATAGATATCGCAAATTACCCAGACCAGTATACATTGATTTTACCAGAAATATACGATTAGTATCGGTTCGATCGACACCCCGAGTATCTTCCCATGCGCATAAGCTACCGAGCATAAGCCACCAGGAATCTGTTAGGAGATAATACCCACATCGGCCTTGTATCGGCGA
>JABHFS010000057.1 GCA_018672475.1 Gemmatimonadota bacterium
CCCTTCCTCCCAGGAACCGTCCACCAGGCTCCTGAACTCGACGGGGTCCATCAAACCTTCCGGATCGTAGAAGTGCATCGGCAGGATGCTGAAGCCACCGAGGATCAGATCGTTGCGGAAGTAGGGCTCGTCGCAGAGAAACCTGAGCTTATTACCGCCCACGAGCTGCACATCTTTGACCGCAGCATAATAGTTGCGCAGGTGCGGGGCCAGGACTTGGGGATTGTGAATGACCTTCATGCTGAAGATTACGTCCGCCGCCGTCAGCGGTTTGCCATCTGAGAATCGCACCCCCTCCCGCAACTCGAAAGTATAGGTGAGCTCATCCTCGGAGATTTCCGGATAGTCCACAGCGACCCAACCCCGCAGCCTATATGGCGGTTCGTACTCGGCGGCGAGCAACGTTTCGAAGATATACTCCTGCACCTGGCTGGCGCCGCGGTCGCTGGCGGTGACAGGATTAAGCTTCTCTGGGTCCGCACCCATATGGCGCACCAGCCAATCGCCGAATTCCGGATCCTTCTCGTCGGCGGAACGCAGCACCCCCTTCTCGATCCCATCGAGCACGATGGTATCTTTGGTGCTCATCAGGATCTTCTGCACCGTCTCCCAGGACGTTTCCTCTGCGACGGCATAACCGCAGATTCCCACGGCCAGCCCCAGCGCAAATAGAGAATATTTAGCTTTCGACATGATGCTCTCCTTTACCACAATCGATTGAGCAATGCAGATTCCGAACGACAGTCCTAAATACGTAAAATTCCACAAGCCATTTTATGGCCCCATGGCCGGCGCGACCGCGCTTTGACCACAAAATGACGGATGAAATGACCTCAGACGAAAGTCAACCACCCGTGTTCATCTTCCACCTCGGCGCGAATCACCTTAAAAAAAGCGTCCTGGATCTGCGCGGTAATCGGCCCGCGCTCGCCGGCGCCAATCTGGATCTTGTCAATCGCGCGTATCGGCGTGATCTCGGCCGCGGTGCCGGTAAAGAACACCTCGTCGGCGATATAGAGGAATTCGCGCGGAATGCCGCGCTGTTCGACCTTCATGCCCAAATCGCGCATCAGCGTAATCGCCGTGTGGCGGGGGATGCCGGGCAGGATCCCGTAATGCGATTCGGGCGTGACGATCGAGCCGTTCTTGATCGCAAAAATATTCTCGCCGCTGCCCTCGCTCACCAAACCGTCCGTGCCCAGGACGATGCCTTCGTCATAGCCGTTCATATTGGCTTCGATGCGGACCAACTGCGAGTTGAGGTAGTTGCCGCCGGCCTTCGCCAAAAAGGGCAGCGTATTGGGCGCCATGCGGTTCCACGACGAGGTGCAGACGGAGACGCCGTTTTTGAGCGCCGCCTCACCTAGATACTCGCCCCATTCCCATACGGCGATCACCACGTCGACCGGGCAACCCATCGGGTCGACACCCAAGGTCTCATAGCCGCGAAAGACGACGGGGCGGATATAACAGGCTTCGAGCTTGTTGACCCGGATCGTCTCGAGAATCGCCTGCGTGACCTCTTCTTGCGTATAGGGTATCTCCATCCGGTAGATCTTAGCCGAGTCGAAAAGCCGGCTGACGTGCTCGTCGAGGCGAAAAACGGCCGATCCCTTCTCGGTCTTGTAACAACGGATGCCTTCGAAGACACTGGAACCGTAGTGCACAACGTGGGACAGCACATGGATTTTGGCGTCATGCCAATCGACCAATTCACCGTTGAACCAAATTTTATCGCATTCGGGCAGGGGCATGCTGCAGGTCTCCTCCTAATCAAATAGTCTATGAGTCGATCAGATAAGATAAGATATTATAAGGTGCGTGTATAGGTCGCGTTAATGCTGTCGAACGTGCCGCTACGCTGCCGAGAGCGACTGCCGCGCAAGGTGAGCTTGTTGTCGCTGCCGACAGGGTTGTAGTTGAGGTTCATGCTCAATGTCCGGTGTCGATTCGGATCGCGGATTTGTAAGCGCATTTCCTCAAAGTTGACGTATTCATGTTGCCATTCTCTGTCCAGCCGATAGGAATAGTTGACGCTGGTCGAATAATCGGCGCTGGGCGTATAAGTCATGCCAAAACGAATACTGTGATTGGAGTTGTCCTCTTCGACTATCTGGGCACCGTTTTCCACGATCAAGGTACCGAAATCATCGGCGGTATAGGCGTAGCGGGTATTGAGCGAGAGATGGCTGAAAAACTTGCGGCGGACACTGTGGTTCATGCTCCAGCCGCGGCGGATATTACTCTTGCGCGACGATTCGCGGCGATTGACCTGGCGGTCAAAATCAAAGACGGTGCGTTTTGCGGAAACGCTGAAATTGTGCGAGAACGAGGTTTCCAGGCGCTCGTAACTAGTGCCGATATTGAGCGAGAGGTCGCGGTTGCGCGAATTGTCGCCCGAGCGCGTCGCGTGCAGGTTCACCCGGTGCAGGAAACTGTTCTTGAGGTTGACGTTGAGTTTGGCACCTGAACGCAGGGTCCCGTCGTAGCTGAGGGTCATGCTATTGTTGAAGGTGTCGCGGTCCTGCTCGGCGGCACCCGGGTTCTCTGCCCGTTTAACCTCGCTAAAAGCCGCCAGTTTCAGCGAATGGCGTTCGGCCAGGCTCCAATTGAACGAGCCGTTTAAAAAAAAGCTGCGATTGTTCAGGTCAGAGCTGGAGTCACGGCAGGTTCCATCGCTCGAACGCACGAAATGACTCGCACAACGGTTGGTATCGAGCACCCGTACCGCGAGGTTTCGCTGGTCGCTGGTCTGAAAGCGGACTTTCGTATTGAACAGGAGTTTTTCGACCAGCTTGCCCGAAATATCCGCGTTCCAATTAAAGCTCTCACTACTGCGGTCGGTGCCGAAAAAGCGGTTGCCCCGGTCCTGAGCCGCACTGGCGGTATTGGTGCGCTCGCTTTCGTTATAAGAAGCTTTATTGCTCACTTTAAAACGCCCGAGGTCGAAATTGAGGCTGGAGGACAAGCCCGTGCTGCGGTTTTCCGAAAGCTCGGCGCCCACCGTCGTGTCGCGCAAAACCTGCTCGCCCAGCACTTCCTCGTTGATGACCGAACGCGTTATGCCCTGTTGGGAGCGGGTCTCGGACAGGCTCAGGCTAGCACGCACATCACCGGGGAAGGTATACCCCAAACTGCTGCTAAACCCCTCGCTGCGGTTTTTATTGTTCTTGAGGGTATTGTCCCGTTTGGAGAACGAAACCGAATTGCTCAGCTTTTTGCCGGCGACCTTGATATCGGGCGAAGCCCGCAATGACGCACTGTACTGAATCCCGGTCTCCTCGATCGTGCTGTCGAGGTTCGCACGGCTATCGCGGGCAGTCGTAATCAGGCCTGGGGTGATATTGGCGGAGAGATCCTTAAAAAAACCGTCTTTGAACGGCTTCGACTGAAAGCGGAAATTAAAGGACTGGTTGCGGATCTTCTGCTTCTGCAACGAGGCGTTGCGAGCCGACATGCTAACACCGAGGCCGATCGTGGCTTTGGGGCCTAGAATCGGATAGTTGACCGAAGAGCTGATCGAGGCATTGTCCTGCCAGGTCTTGCCTCCGCTGCGATCGTCGAGTGTGAACCCCAAGCTCGCCGACGCGTTGATCGTCAGTTTTGACGTCGAATCACCTACCGCTGAAAAGCGCACAGGCGTCGAATAGTTCCAACTCGGCAAACGGTGGTTCCAGGACGTTCGCGTACTCGAACGTCCAAAATTGAGCGAATACTGCTGCGCATCAACCACACTGCCCATAACCAAAACAAACAAGGCTAAGCGCCAAAAGAAACGCTTCATGACGCTTCTTCCCCAAGATTCGTACAGGCATCGCTCAGTCGGATAAATTCCTCAATCGACAATTCTTCCGGCCGCCGCGTCAGCTCTATGTCGGCCCGTTCGCCCAAACCCTCCAGCCAATCCCGGCCACCTTCCGGATTGAGGCCCATAAGCGAATTGCGCAACATCTTGCGCCGCTGGCCGAACGCTTGACGCACCACCCGGCCAAAACAGGCCGCGTCCTCCACCGGGAAACGCGGACCATCGGCGAAGCGCAACTCGACGACGGCTGAATCGACGGAAGGTGACGGACGAAAGCAATGGCGGCCCACCTGCAGGCGCATTTCGACTTCGGCGCGCATTCCCACCAGCACCGACAGCAGACTATAATTTTTAGAGCCGGGCCTAGCGACCAAACGTTGGGCCACTTCGCGCTGGACCATAATGACGGCCCGGTCGATATGGTCGGCTTGTGCGAGAAAATGAAAGATCAGCGGAGCGGTGATATTGTAGGGCAGGTTGCCGACGATGAGCAGGCGATCGCCGCCCTCGTCGCGCAGGACTTGCCCCAGGTCGACCTCGAGAATATCCCCCTCGATCAAATGCAGCCCCTTGGCCCCCAACCGCTCGCGCAACATCGCCGCCAAATCGCGGTCGATCTCGACCGCCACTAGGCGTTCCAGGCCCGCGACCAGACCATTGGTCAACGCCCCCCGCCCCGGACCTATCTCAACGACTACCTCGCCCTTTTTCGGGCGGACGAACTCGATGATAGAGCGTATAACCCCCCTGTCGACCAGAAAATTTTGGGCAAAACGTCGCCGCGGACGGTGGCTGCTCACTTGCGCCTGGCTCCGGCTAAACTAGCTTCTGGCGGCATCGTTGACGCCTGCCCCCCACGACGCAGGCTGCGCCATAAATCGGTCAGCACCAATTGTGGACTGGCGTTGTTCGCCAACGTCTCGGCCGCGCGATCGATTTCCAAGGCGGCCCTCGCCGCATCGATGGTCTCCGATGCGGACTCGAGATATGCGCGCCGATCAACCTGGACCACCGCTTCCCCCTGGCCATGCGCCAATAGGAATAGATCCCTCAGATACTGGCCGCAGATCAGCAAAAAAACCTCAAGCTCGCCCCGATCACCGCCCAATTCATCAAGAATGTTCCAATAAATCTCATCCTGCTGAGCCGCGCCAGCGGCGAGAAACTCCTCGACTAATCGCCGCATCTCGTCGAACTGCCCGGCGGCGACCTCTTTCGCGCGCTGCAAAGAGCCCGCTCCCATGCGCACCGCAAGTTCCAAACGCTCCCCGACCACACCTTCAAGCTCGAGCTGTCGCCTGATCGAGTCCGCGCTCAAGGGGCCCAGGGTCAAGCGTTGACAACGCGACAGCACAGTGGGTAATAGACGTTCGGGCGCGGTTGCAACCAGTACAAGGACCACCCGGGCGGGTGGTTCTTCAAGTATTTTGAGTAGGGAATTGGCACCGGCCGGGTGCATCCGCTCCGCGGCGAAGAGCAAACCGACCTTGCGTGGGGACTCCGTCGGAGAATAGGAAAGTTCCTTTTGTAACTGGCGCAAGTGCTCGACGGCGATATTCGCGTTGCTCGGGGGAGTTGCCCCTCCGGCAAGAAACTCGACGACTGCATCGCGCAAGGCTTCGGGCGAAGCTTCCCGCTTGCCCCGGCGCGGGGGCAAGGGCATGGCGGTATGGAGATCTGGATGTTGCAGTGAGTCGACCTTGCGGCAAGTTGGACACTGATCGCAGGAAAAGGGACTGCCCTCTATACAGAGCACGGCTTTGACTAATTCAAGCGCAAAGCGCCTTTTGCCCGTTCCTTCCGCCCCGCAGACCAAGATCGCATGGGGGATACGCCCCGATTCCAACCAGGATGCAGCGACGGCCTTGACTCGGTCTTGATCGGCCAGATCGCTAAGTGACACTAAAAACTCCCCGGGGCATGGGGGACGCCGCCCGTGCAGTTAAATCCAATAGTTATCTCTGCAACAAGCTCTTTTCGTTGTCGAGATCGAAAAAATGGGCCTTGTCGATCTCGACGGCCAATTTCACCATTTGATCGATCTTCGGCATATTCAGCGGGTCGACACGGGCGACAAAAGACGTCTCACCAGTAGTCAGATTAAGAAAGACTTCATTACCCATCGGCTCGACGACTTCGACCTTGGCCTCAATTTCAATGGTTTCGACATTGCGGCCGATAGTGTCGGGGTCATGAATATCCTCGGGACGAATACCCAACATCACCTCTTTGCCCACATGGTCGCCCAACAGCTCGGTATAGCGAGCAGGCATCATGAGTTGCACGCTGCCCTCATCAAAGAGCAAATTGCCACCGCTCAAAGACAAGTTCCCGCGGATGAGATTCATCGACGGGCTGCCGATAAAACCAGCAACAAATTGATTGACGGGTTTATTATAGAGGCTGAGCGGCTCGTCGATCTGCTGGATCAGGCCATCGCGCATGACGACGATCCGGTCGCCCATCGTCATCGCCTCGGTCTGGTCATGGGTGACGTAGACCATCGTCGCCTCAAGGCGGTTGTGCAATTTGCTAATTTCGGCGCGCATCTGCACCCTCAACTTGGCGTCGAGGTTGGAGAGCGGTTCGTCAAAGAGAAAGACCTTGGGTTTGCGCACGATGGCGCGCCCCACTGCCACGCGTTGGCGCTGACCGCCCGAAAGGGCTTTGGGTTTGCGCTGGAGTAATTCCTGAATGCCGAGGATATCGGCCGCTTCCTGGACCCGTGCGTCGATCTCGTCTTTGGGGTATTTCCGCAGCTTGAGCCCAAAAGCCATGTTCTGGTAGACCGTCATATGCGGATAAAGCGCATAGTTCTGGAAAACCATCGCGATATCGCGGTCTTTGGGGGGCACGTCGTTGACCACTTTCCCATCAATCGATATCTCGCCGCCGGAAATCTCCTCGAGGCCGGCGATCATGCGCAGCGTCGTCGATTTTCCGCACCCCGAGGGGCCAACGAGGACCACGAATTCCTTGTCCTTGACCTCGATATTGGCGTCGTCTACAGCCACCACTTCCTTGTCGTACACTTTGCGGATATTTTTTAGAATGACTTCGGCCATCTCATCCTTCTCCTACTAGTATCGCACCTGAGGATTGACTATCTTAGTGCTTCGAGAGCATAAGTATAACAAATAAATTACAAAATCTCTATGCTGCGCTCCATTATAATTCCATCGTCCCTAGGACCGCTATAATGGGCGGTGCGGACCTCCAAGGATCGGAAGCCCGTTTTATCGTATAACATCAAAGCAGCCCGGTTGGCCGCGCGCACTTCAAGCGTACAGCGGTCAGCACCCCGCCGTTGCGCCTGAAGGAGTAACTGTTGCAAAAGTCTCGAGGCATAACCTCGGCGACGGGACTCCAACTCCACAGCGAGACTGGCCAGATGGAAATCCTGGCCTTCGCAATAACCAAGAGCATAAGCGACTAATTCCCCGGATTGCACAAGGCCCTGGCACAAAGAGCTGCCATCCGCAAAGAAATAGAGAAAATCCCCTTCGCTCCACGGGCTGGTGAACGAACACCGCTCGATCGCCATCAGAGACTGCAGATGACCAGGCCCCAAGACAACAAAGCGGCCACCGTCGGTCATTTGCGCGACAAAGGTATCGCGTCGGGCGGGCGCACATACTCCGGCTCGACCGAATCGATATCAACGGTCTCACCCCGTTCCAACTTTGACAGCGCCAACCACCCGATGGTTCCCGCATCCGGGCGAGCGCAAAAAGAAGGCGCGATCTGCGCATTCGGCCCCAAGAGATCTCGATAGACCTCGGCTCCGTCCCCGGTAAAAATTGTCGGCTGTCCCGCCCGTTCCTCGGCTAATTGCGTCGGCAGGATAGCACGAGGGCCTATCCGCTCGACGGGCACGCCCTCTGTTGTATCATACAATGCGGTGTAGACTTCGCGTTTGCGCGCATCCAGAACAGCACAGACAGGCAAGCGGGCAAAAGGCAGACGGGCCGCCAGCGTCTCCAATGTCGATACGGTCACCAAAACTTTATCGGCCGCCAGGCACAGCCCCTTGGCCGCGCTCAAAGCAATGCGCAGCCCCGTAAACGACCCCGGACCAATCGAGACGGCTATCGCTTGTAACGCCTCCATACCCACATTGGCCATACTCAACGCCGCTTCAATTTCGACGAAGAGTCGCTGCGAGTGCTGTAAGCCGACATTGAAATAGCGGTTGATAACCAGCCCTTCGTCCGCATAGAGCGCTACGCTGCTTACCGACGTAGCTGTATCCAACGCCAATATCACAGTATTATAGCCTTGATCTCGTTCATAAAAGCCCCAACTGTTCTCCTCCGGAGCCCGCAGGAGGCTCGATCCCCAACCGCAACCAAGCCCGTGGCATCGCCATACGTCCCTTGGGCGTCCGCTTGACAAAGCCCTCCTTGATAAGGTAGGGTTCGACCACCTCTTCAATGGT
Source organism: Gemmatimonadota bacterium (assembly GCA_018672475.1). GTDB lineage: Bacteria > Latescibacterota > UBA2968 > UBA8231 > UBA8231. The sequence continues at coordinate 8,244 of JABHFS010000057.1, forward strand.
CTCGGGCTCCTCACCGATGATCGCCGCCAAATTGCTCAAGCCAACCGGGCCGCCGTTGAATTTCTCTATAATGGCCCGCAACAACATGATATCCATCTCATCAAGTCCCATTTCGTCGACGCTGTGCACCTTAAGCGCCTGCTCCACAGCTTCGACATCAATTTCATCAATCCCTTCGACTTGAGCATAATCGCGCACGCGGCGCAACCAGCGTTTGGCGATCCGCGCCGTGCCGCGGGAGCGTCGCGCCACTTCCATCGCACCCGAATCCGCAACCTTGAACTTCAACAAACGGGCATCGCGCTTGATGATTTCAGCGAGTTCGGCGACGGAATAATAATCTAGATGTGAATTGATTCCGAAACGCGCACGCATCGGCGAGGTCAATAGGCCCTGACGCGTCGTCGCCCCGATCAATGTGAAGGGTTCGAGTGGAATACTGACTGAGCGGGCCGCCGGACCCTGGTCGATCATGATATCGATTTTGAAGTCTTCCATTGCAGAATAAAGATATTCTTCGACCACGCGGTTGACGCGGTGGATCTCGTCGATAAAGAGCACATCGCGTGGTCCCATCGTAGTCAGCATGCCGGCCAAATCACTCGGACGATCGAGCAGAGGCCCCGAGGTCGGATAAATCTCGACCCCCAGTTCTTTGGCAATAACATATGAAAGCGTCGTCTTACCTAAACCGGGCGGACCATAGAGCAGCACATGGTCCATGGCTTCATCGCGTTGCCGGGCCGCTTCAATCGCGATACCCAATTGCTGTTTGGTCTTTTCCTGGCCCAACATTTCGGCCAAAGACTTCGGACGCAACGTATGGTCGAATTCGCGGTCTTCGTCGCCGGCTTCAGGATCTATTGGACGGTCATCCATATATTTTCGTCTTTGCAGGCCTTTATCGCAGGGATCCGTGTCCGGGGACGGCTATTAGCGTTCTTTGAGGGCCAGTTTTATCAGTTGTTGCACGCTCAGGTCGGCTCCGTTTTTGTCAACCGCCTTGCTCACAGCCAGGCGAGCGGCCGGAGCGGCATATCCCAAGGTCATAAGCGCCATCGCCGCCTCTTCGGTAATACCGACATCAGCGACGGCGTCGCCCGCCTCTCCCCCGTCCGCCGACGCCGTGACGCGCACCTTATCGCGCAGGTCGAGCACTAAACGCTCAGCCGTCTTGCGGCCGATGCCCTTGATCTGCGTCAACTCCGTCACACGCTCCTGTAGAATGGCCTCTTGTAAGTCACGCAGGGTCATTCCGGAAAGGATGGTCAACGCGGAGTTCGGCCCGATACCGGAAACACCGATTAACAGTTCAAAAACTTCCCGTTCCCCCGTATCGGCGAAACCGAAAAGATCCATCCGATCCTCGCGCACGTGCAGATGGGTAAATAGACGCACATCTTCGTCGAGCGGCGGCAATTGATCGAAAGTCACGAGAGAAATAGCCAAGCCATAACCGACTCCGCCGACATCAATGACCGCATAGGTCGGTGCTTTGGATGCAAGCGTTCCACGCAAATGAGTTATCATGAAATATCCCCTAACGCCGTACCATGCGGCTGAGCAAAGCCTCTACCTCAGGTTTACGCTGGCCTTTGCCTTCGCTGATGACCAGGCTCGAGCGTTGTGTGTGGCACAAAGCAATCGCCAACGCGTCCGATGCATCGAGGGGTTTGGGCAATTCCTTGAGGGCGAGCACTTGGCTAACCATATACTGAACCCGCTCTTTGGTCGCCTGACCATTGCCTGCTACTGCCTTCTTGACAGTCGCCGGTGTATAGTGGGCGATCGGTAGACCGGCCTTGCGCATCGCGATAATCAACCCGCCTCTGGCCTGATCCAACTTGGCCGCCGTTCGGGCATCTTTACCGACGAAGGTGTCTTCAATAGCCCCCTCTTCAGGGGCGTATTCGCCTATCAGCCTCGTCATCTCGTCGAAAATATGGACCAACCGGTCCTCGAACTCGCTCTCCTTGGGGCGAATACAACCGCAGGTGATCAATCGGACCTTGCGTTTGCTATACTCGATAAGCCCATAACCCGCGCTCCTGCTGCTAGGGTCTACTCCGAGAATGATCAAGGCCGTCGGGCCATTAGGCTTCTGCCATTAGTTTTTCTAGCTCGGCTTCCGGTAGGTCAAAATTGGAGTAGACTTTTTGCACGTCATCCAAGTCCTCAAGCGCTTCGAGCAGGCGGATGATTTTTTCTACACCTTCGCCTCCGACCTCAAGCATATTCTCAATTTTGGGCACCCAAGCCAACGAAGCTTGGGCAAAGGCAATCCCATTGTCCTCTAGCGCCTTCTTGACCGCTTCCAGATCAAAGACCTGCGTCGTCACTTCATTGACCTCGTCACCGCTTTGAATATCCTCCCCGCCCGCGTCCATCACAGCCAACAACAAATCGTCTTCGGAAGCGTTAGCCGTTTCAACCTCAATAACGCCTTTGCGCTCGAACATCCAAGCCACCGCCCCGCTTTCGCCAAGATTCCCATTGTGCTTGGTGAATACATGGCGTACCTCGGATACTGCACGGTTTCGATTGTCCGCTAAGGTTTCAACCATAACAGCAACCCCTCCCGGCCCATACCCTTCAAAGAGGCCTTCCTCGTAAACGGTACCCGGTTCCTCACCGGTGCCACGGCGCATCGCACGCTCAATGGTTGCGACCGGCATATTAGCGGCCTTAGCGTTTTGTACAGCTGCGCGCAGACGTGGGTTTGAATCTTCATCACCGCCACCATCTTTGGCCGCCACGGTGATTTCCCGAATCAACTTTGTAAAGACTTTGCCGCGCTTGGCATCTATCGCGCCTTTTTTTCGTTTGATCGTACTCCATTTGGAGTGGCCGGACATTCGCTCTATCTCCTTGCAAATTAGAAACTTTGTCCCGTTGAATCTATCTTTAAAAAAAAACCAACGCAACGAGAAAAAGCAAAGAGCGGACAGCCTTTTGGCCATCCGCCCTGTACACTTGTACAAATAGAACCGATCAGGCTGCTTCTTTTTCTTTATCCTTTTGCGCTGTCTCGACGATTTTGGCCATGACATCGCCCGGCACGTCTTCATAGCGATCAAATATCTGTGCGTGAAACCCCTTACCCTGCATCATTGAGCGCAATATAGTCGCATATCGGTCAATTTCGGCTAAGGGCGCCTCAGCATAAATGACCTAAAAATGGCTATCCGCGTCCATTCCACTGATTCGACCACGCCGTGAAGACGATCCCCCATCACATCCCCCATAAATTCTTCGGGCACGGTAATCTCCAAATGATAAATCGGCTCCAGTAAAATCGGCTTGGCCTTGAGAAACGCATCTCTAAAAGCATACTAGCCAGCGATTTTGAAAAACACCTCATCCGAATCCACAGGGTGGTATTTTCCATCTCCTAGTCTGTTCGCTCAATTTAAATCCCTCCTGAATAGAGATTCTATCGCTGTCAGATCTCCCCTGATCCCGCCTGCGATTGGGCGTTAAGTGATTTGGCGACCTAGGCTCTATCAACCTATCGTTGTATCGCAGAGAACAAAAGAAGCCCATCCCCGAAGGGATGGGCTTCTATAAAAAATCCGGCAGCGTCCTACTCTCCCACTGGGCGACCCCAGCAGTACCATCGGCGCAGGAGGGCTTAACTGCTCTGTTCGGAAAGGGAAGAGGTGTTTCCCCTCCGCTATAGCCACCGGAAAAAATTTAATTATTCTTCAACAACCAAATACAGATCCACACCAAAAGCGATACAATGCCTCAAATATTGCGAGGTAATAAAATGGTCAAGCCTCACGGCCAATTAGTATTGCTCGGCTTCACACATTGCTGCGCTTCCACCTGCAACCTATCAACCTCGTAGTCTACGAGGGGCCTTTAGGTAGGTTAACCCTACGGGATATCTAGTCTTGAAGTGGGCTTGACGCTTATATGCTTTCAG
>JABHFS010000008.1 GCA_018672475.1 Gemmatimonadota bacterium
CCTCCCCGCCCCCTTTAGGCTCTTCGATTTTGTCCCTGACTGGTTTCTTCTCAATCTCTTTTGTCCGATACTCTCGATCCAGCAAAAGAGCCACTTGAGAGCCTATCTGTCTCAGTAATTCAGGTTCGTTTCTAAGCTTTTTCTTGACCCCCTGCGTGGTATAGCGTTCCTCGTAGAGTAATTTTTTAATTAAGAGAATTATCCCAATATCTCGTTCCCGATAAGCTCTATTTTTCCCCCTTGCCCTCCGCGGTCTTAGGCTGGGGAATTCTTTTTCCCAAGCCCGGAGAGTATAGGGTTGTAAATCTGTAAGTTCGGCGACTTCGCTAATGCTGTAATAGAGCTTGGTTCCCAGTGGATTATTCACGTGCCGGCTCCCGTATCCCCTTTTCTCTTGCGCCAGACTATCCGTAAAGGGGTCCCTTCAAAATCAAATTCGCTCCTAAGCCGATTTTCTATATGGCGACGATAATTACTCGGCACTTCTTGGGGTAGATTAGTAAAGATGGTAAATGCGGGAGGCCTCGTCGAATATTGCGTTGCGTAGAGCAAGCGAATACTTCGCCCCTCGTGAGTTGTGGGATACTCTGCTGACAATTGTTGGATAATTTGGTTTAAACGCGCCGTAGGTATTCTGGTTTGTCGCTTTATGCCCACTTCTGAAACGACTTCAAGACACTTTTGAACTCTCCGCCCCGTTAATCCCGACATGCACAAGACTGGGTAATCACGTAAGAAGGGGTATCGGCGGCGAATCTCCTGCCGACACTCTTCCACCCCCATTCCTTCGACCAAATCCCACTTATTTACCGCAACTACCAATCCACAACCCGCCTCCAAGACTTGCTCCATAATCCGAGCATCCTGCATGACCCACCCCTCCGAACCATCTAAGAGCACAACCGCAACATCAGCTCTATCAATACTATTCGAAGCCCTACGACCACTATAAAACTCAACATCATCATCTATTTTGGATCGCCGCCGCATCCCGGCAGTATCCATTAATTGGATTTGCGTATCCTTCCAGGCCAACCGCAATTGAGTCGTATCGCGAGTCGTACCCGGCTGGTCATGTACAATAGAGACCTGATATCCTGCCAAGCGGTTTATTAGCGTTGATTTGCCGACATTCGGTCGCCCGACCAAAACCACCTTGATTTCGTCTTCCGGTTGGCCTTCTGCATAGGAAGCAGCATCTTCAAAAAGGTCAACTAAGGCATCAAGTAAGTTGCCTGACCGCCTTCCGGTGGCTGCCGAAACAGGAATAGCTTCACCTAGCCCCAAACCATAGAATTCATCCAATAATTGTGTAGTTCCGACTCCATCGACCTTGTTTACGACCAAGAGAGTAGTCCTTCCTCCCTTGCGTAACATACTTCCGACCTCACGATCCAAGTCGGTCACGCCCGTAGTGCCATCACAGAGGAATAAACATATATCGGCCTCGGCAATTGCCGTCTCAGCCTGAGAGCGAACAGCAACCTCTATTGCATCTTTCGAGCCAGGAACATACCCCCCCGTATCGACGACAGTGAATGTGCGCCCCGCCCACTCTGCCTCAGCGAAGATCTGATCGCGCGTAACGCCAGGCTGATCGTCTGTGATCGCCCAACGAGTACCCAATATCCGATTAAATAAAGTTGATTTTCCAACATTGGGACGCCCAACGATCGCAACGACGGGCCTCAAGCGCCCCATCAACTGGATTTGGTCTCCCGGAGGCGGGTTAATTTCTGTCATTTTTTCGCCCAATATAATACCCTAACTCATTTAACTGACGGCCTTCACCTTGAACTGCAATGCACTGATCAGCCCAATAGCCTTCAATCGAGCCAATTAAATCATAGTCCCCAACTGAAAGAGGGGTTCCGACCATCTCCTCTAGCTGTGGAACGGTCATATCATCCAAAGTAAGCCCATCTCCGTTTATACAATTAGGCGGCAAAAAAACTAGATCTCTCATCGCTCCATCCTGGATTCTCGTTGCAATATCTCGCCCTGTAAGTAAGCCGGAAACGGTAATACCTCGTCCAAAAAAATCATTGTCCACAACCAAAAGGTCTACCTGGAAATTTTCAATTTCATTTAGCCTGTGAACTAACGGATCCAAAACACGCGCGGCCAACCGTCCCGTCACCAAGCCGATGCGGGAGAAATTTGGAATCCCCACCGGCAAATTCCCCAATTTTGCAGACCAAGTATTGAGAAACGAGCGAACCATCCCAATACCATTCTCGAGTTGGGGAAATGCATCGTAATACGATGTTTGCGGTGGGTCCCGACCCGTTAATAAAAACAATTCGTCTGCTGCATATACGAAGCGCTCGCCAAATCGCCGCTTAAAATCGGCGCCTCGGTCTTCGGCAAATGCTACATATTCCAAAGCGATTTCGGGGGTCACAGGTTTGAGCGTTGCTAGTTTTTCCCTGTGATCGGTCAACCCCACGGGAACGAGCGCTACAGATCGAACGGCAGGATAAAAAACGGCTAAATCAGCAACGGTCCGTTCGAGATGCTCACCATCGTTCAAACCCGGACAAACGACGACTTGGGTATGCATTTCAATGCCGTTTTTAGCGAGTTTTTCCAGACGTTTGTTGACATCTACAGTCTCTTTATTGCGGCCAAGGAGAATCTGTCGAAGCTCGGGGTCGGTAGCATGTACGGATATATACTGCGGGGTAAGCCCCTGGTCGATAATTCGATCGATATCCTTTTCGTGGACATTGGTCAGCGTCACATAGGAACCGTGCAGGAACGATAACCGAAAATCATCATCCTCAAAATAGAGACTGCGCCGCATTCCCTTTGGCATTTGGTGGATAAAACAAAACACACATTTGTTATTACAACTACGCAACCGCAAATCTTCAAAAACCAAACCAAAGGTCTCACCCGCTTCGCGTTCGATTTCGGCTTCATATACCTCGTCACCCCGCTCAACCTCAATCAGTAGAGCTGCATCCGCGCTAGTGACTTGGAAGTCGATTAAATCTCGCACATCTTCGCCATTAATACGTAAAATACGATCTCCGACGCAAAATCCCGATCGATCTCCGAGGCTGCCCGGCTCGATTTCTTTAACGGTGACCATTAATTTAATATTTGCAGTTGAATGCGATTAGGCGAGACTTGCACAATATCTAGGTCAATGCCCTCTATGCCCTTAGCCGCTATATCCCGGGCGATAGTAAAACCCGTTTCCTTGCAGCGAATATCAAACACCGCTACTCCTTTGTTATAACTGCGACGATAGATTTTCTCGACACCGGATACATGATATGGGAAGGCATTTTCAAACTCTCCCATGCGGGCGAATTCCCCCGCAACCACCAAACGAACCAGGCGCCCAGAATACATTTTCTCACGCCAATTTTCTGCTAAGCGCGATATCAATTTTCCCGAGATCTTTTCCATGCCGTTTCGCAGGGCTTTATCCCCAGCTGATGCCAAATTGACATCGGCCCCCCTTTCACTGTGCACCAACGATGCAAATACCTCACCGGTATCAGTCCATAAGGCTTCAAGCCTTATTTCGGCGGTCGCAGAGTATAAACCTAACCCCTTTAGTGAGGTCCCAGAAAAGGGCACTGCGGAATCAGGAACCTCTCCCACTAGAGCTTCCACCCGAACGACAATATCAGCACCTTGCTCGAAACCAACACTGGCGGCCTGATCCAACGATCCATCTTCGATCCTCATCGGAGCCGAAAGATTAAACCGAGCACTTTTGCGCAGCAGGTAACCTCTCAGCAAAGTTGCCGATAGATCCCTCGTGCCCTCTTCACCATATGTATATAGATCTCGCCCTATACACATTATATATGGATTCCCAGCGTGGGTGATCAACAGTTCCAATGCGTCCAATCGCTGGTGTAAATTCCCAAGCTCTACGACAGCTTCAATATCGACTTGATATGTTTCCTGATCAATCAGACCATGTTTGATAATTTCATATGATCGAATATACCCATCGGTTCGACTCAGAATATAATCTTCTAATACTGAAAAATTATCCACTCGGGTTTCAGCACTAATCAAAGTACCAACCCCCAATTCAACCGCTTCGCGCATCGCAGCTTTTTTAGCCTGAGCAAAGGCTCCGGCAAGATCTCCGGTCGAAATGTACCCTAAACCACTAGCTTTTACCCGAGATAGCACATCGGCCTGTAGTGGCATGTATAATATGCCGAGCAGTGCGATGGCTATAGCATATAACGACATCAAAATTCCATACGGAACGAATTTTGCAATTCTCTGACCATTAACAACGCTTCAGCGCCTGAAACAGTTCGCTCTGGATAAAAATGGCCCGTGCGTTTATCCGCGGCCATAAACCCGCGTTCAGTGCTCAATGCTATAGCATTATAGGCATAAAAATCACTTCTAACATCGGGAAATCTTGACGACTCCCCCACATATCGAATGCCCAGTGAGCGATCCCCGCTCAGTAAGACCAATATCCCTTGGTTGACCAGGGCATAATTGGCCCTTGTCAAGGCTTGCTCGGGTTGAAACGAATGGTCTGGAAACAGTTCTAGCCCCGGAACACCGAGGGCCAGTATTTCCTCTATCCATGGCTTTGCCCAATAATGACCTATATCAACAGCTTCAGAAGGATTTGATAAATTAGCCCGATCGTCTGGAGTTTGAAAATTAGCCCCATCGTTAATAGGTCGACGCTTTAATACTAATTCTGCGAGTTTCAATTCTTCTAACAATAAAACAGCCAATTCCCCACGGCTAATTTCTTCTTCCAAGGCAATTTTTATGCCCACCCGAGTACCGGGCGCCGCCCGCTCGATCATTTGGATCTGTTCGACTTTGTGCATTGCCCTTGCAACAAAGGGGCCATGATTGAGCTCAATAAGCCGGGTATAGGATGCGCGAGCCAACGGCAAATTTTGAGCCTGCAGGTAACTTTGTCCTGCAAAAAAGTAGCTTGGAGGATATTCCGGATTAATGTCCTGGGCTTTTCTATAAGCCCTGAGTGCCTCTGGAAGCCATTTATTGGCAGCTTCCCCCCTCGCAATTCCTTCTGCCGTTGCGATCCGCCCCTTGGCAATATGGGCATCGACAAATTCGTTTTCCTTGTGTAACGCCATCTCGATTTCTTTCCGAGCGCGAAAAAAATCTCCGCGTTGCATTGCGACCAAGGCAAAACCAACATAAGAACCCGGGAAATCACCCTCCAATAACCTTGCCCTTTCGAATTCTCGCTGGGCACTCATCATATCACCGCGATCAAAATTCAGCAGACCACGTTGATAGTGATTGCTCGCTGTATCAAGGGGAGATTGTTGAACTACCTTGGCTGGGCCACAAGCTACCAGTACGAGCGATAGCAGTATTAATGGCATATTTCTCATCGGAATACTCAATCTAAATACCTAAGCAATATCCCCCAAGCTATAGCTCACAACAAATTACCCACATCATACTGCAGGACAATGAGTTGGGGGATTACTTGGATTAAATGACATTAAAAATGCACACAAAGCCATCTCTACGAATGTACTACATGGAAATTACAATATTAAAACTTAACCCGCAATAGTAGTCGATCCCTTACTACTTGTATCGGACGGTATTTATATAGCGCTCCGAAAATATGATAAAAAAATCGCCCGACCTCATATATGGCCGGACGACTACAATGTGATGCTATGGAGCGGGAGACGGGGATCGAACCCGCGACATCAAGCTTGGGAAGCTTGCGTTCTACCACTGAACTACTCCCGCAATTTTCAATCATATAAAATATGAGACTGCTCATACCATGTCAACATACCCATCCCCTCCCTGCCTGTATTGCCACCCATTAACTATTCGTTGAATAACACCCCGTTTACCCCAATCTTCAAAATTCAATTCCCACAAACGACGATCCCGTCGGCACCAGGTTAATTGACGTTTTGCAAAATTCCGAGTTCTCTGCTTTATCAAGGAAATGGCCTCTTCGATTGAAATGCGCCCAGCAATATAGGCCTCTATTTCCTGGTATCCCATAGTCCCCATTGCATAGGCAGCATGACCATAGCCCATTTCAAGCAAGCTCTCCACCTCTTGCACCAACCCCTGTTCCAACATTAAATCTACTCGTGCGTTAATTCGACCATACAATTTTTCTCGGTCCATGGTGAGGTTTACCATCAAAGAATGGCATCCAAGAGTAGTTGAACCTTCAGTTCTCCATAATTCACTTAAAGGCCTGCCATTCTTCAATACGATTTCTAAACACCTCATTATCCGTTGTATATCTCCAGCTTCTATTCGGTTTTGTGCTATGGGATCAATATCTCCCAATTCCTTGTATAATGGAGCTATTCCTTCGTCTTTTAATCTTTGTTGCAAATTGTTCCTGATATCTGCACTGTCTATATCTTCATCTTCTATAAAAAATCCATCATAAACGCTTTGCCAATACAATCCGGTACCTCCCACCAATAGAGGAACCCCTCCCTTATCCCATATTTTATGAATTCTGTTTCTAGCCGCACGAGCATATTCTCCCGCGCTGTATTTTTGATCAGGATTGAGCATATCTAAAAAATGATGCGGAAACCGCTCTCTCTGTTCTTGATTAACTTTGGCTGTGCCAATATTCATATATCGATAAATTTGTCGAGAATCAACAGAAAGTATTTCAGCTTTAGGCAAATATTTAGCAACATCAAGAGCGATCTCTGTTTTTCCTATTGCCGTTGCACCTGTTATTAATATTGTGGTTTTCATAATTTATTTTATACGCAATTATTGTTATGAACGGTTGTCTTAATCTAAAACAAAAGCCCTTCCATTATCCCAGACAATAACTGTCCGACAATAGAAGGGCTTAGTTAAACGAGCAAAAAAACCTCTATTGCTTAAGCGATATGTGATCGGGGTAGCCGGATTCGAACCGGGGCTTTTCTGGTTAATTAGCAGCAATTCATAAGAGCCTGTTAAATAAGCGACTACGTCGATCATGCTTGCGGTTTAATTCATTCTATTTTTGACCATTTTAGCCCAGTCCGTGCACAAATGATGCACATGCCTTCCGCTTAGTGACAGTATCACTTTCTTGGCGGTTTGATTAGCCATAAGCCGGTAAGGGCAAGTAGAAGCAACAGCGGAATCTCGCTTCGAAAGGATATATAATGGATTGCAGTCTCCGATGTCCCAGAAGAAGGTCGACGGTATATCTCGAGGTCAATCATGTTCCCTAATCCGTCTCCCGGAACCAAAATGTCCGTCAGGTTACTCCCATCTAAATCGACGCGCCTTACTTTTTGGCCCGCCCATTCGGTAAAATACAGATACCCGTTCGTCGCATCCAATCGTAGTCCGGTGGGTCGATTGAGCCCAGCGACAATGACCACCTCCCCCGTACCATCAAAATCGACGCGGTTAATGGTTCCAGTAGTGAATTCAGTGAAATACACGTGATTGGCGGCGAGATCAAGAGCTACTCCATATGGCTGACTTAGACCATTGGAAACAAGTACCGCAATACCGGTATTACCGCTAAGGTCGGCGCTCAAAATCTCGCCCGCAGTACGACTCGCAACATAAAATTTGTTGGCTAATAAGGTCCAGCGCAAAGTTATGCGGCCAGTTAAGACTGATGGTCAGAGCATCTGTCGCATTACTGCCATCCAAATCGTGGCGAATGATCTTATTTTCAGCTCTATCACTAACGTAAAAATAGCCGCCTGCGACATCCAATTCTATACCGACAGGTTCATTCAGTCCTGAGTGAACCAAGACAACCCGATTATTCCCATCGAGGTCCGTACGGTAAACCTCAGCCGAAGTGATATTGACGACGTAAATGTGCGCGTTGATTGGATCGACGGCAATTCCGTGGGGGCCATTCAATGGAGCGCCATTGATAAGCGTAGTCAGTGAGCTTCCATCGGCATTGCTTTTGAATAGTCGGTGGTTAGTGGAATCGAGCAGCTATAAAGTCGTCTCGGCTTGCGCGCGCAGGTCTATATGGCGCGAACCAGACTAACATCAATATCGCCAACAGAACCATAAAGACACTCTTCCAGGTCAAACGTTATCTGCACCGTGTGCGCACTCAATTTGAGCCCCAGCATAATTCTGTTCGGTAGCCCAGATACCGTTGCGCAGCCACCGCGTTATCAGGCACCCAACCCCGAGGCCCTTGCCCCTAAGGTGCGCCGGCCAACCCACACTGCCCATCTGCACGCCGGTGGGCCTCGCGACTCGGCCATTCCGAACAGAGGTGGCAAAGGCGCCCCCCATTAACCCCGGAACCACTTTATACTGGACAAATGTAATACATTGTATTTTTTTCGGTGCTGATACCACTCTACATGTATGTATATCGGTCTGTTGGCCCTCAAGATATTTGCCAATTTTTGTCCAACAGTCAATTCCATAATGTGTGCCGCCTCAGCAACGGATGTAAGAGGTCGCCAGAGATGCCAGAGAGGGTAATGTATTATGCAGACAGAATCTCAGAGCGCCAACGGTCAGGCAGAAGCAACCCGACCGGCCATGACCGCCCCCCTCGATGCCGCGCAGATGCAGGCCTTCGAGGACGACGGCGCGGTGCTGGTGGACCTGCGCCTCAGCCTGGACCTGCTGGACAGGGCTGAGACCGCGTGGAATCGCCAAGCCAAGGGGGATACTGGGCAGGGCAGCATCCTTGAAGACCAGGATTACGTGGAGTTGATCTCGGCGCCGGTGTTCGAGGAGATCGCCAAGCAGGTGCTGCGCAGTGACAAAGTCTTCATCCTCGAGACGGGGCGCGCGGGAACGGGGATCGACCGCGCGGAGACGAACGAGATAGCCCAGCGCAACGACTGGCCGGAAAAGCACGGGATCCGGTCGGAGTGGGCCAATTCCATGCACACAGATGTGCAGGTGACGACCGAGGACTTCGAGGCGACGCCACGGCGTGAGCACCTGGCCATCTGGTTCTGGCTGAACGACGTGCCCGCCGAGCGCGCCGCGATGCGAGTACTCAAGGGCAGCCACAAGCGGCTGGGCGCGCACTGGCAGGAGATGCAGCAGCGCTGGAAGGCGAACCCGAACTCCCCGCTCCCGGTGCGACATGGGCCGCGCTGGGAGGCCGAGGGCGAGCCCGACGCCCGCTGGTTCGCAGCGCTGGAGCCCACCGCCATGGCCGCCCCCCGCGGCTACGCCCAAGTCTTCTCGCAGTCTCTTCTCCACGCCGGTTGGCACTCGGAGGACACCGAGCCGCGCAAGGGATTCCACATCTCATGGGTCGCCGACGGAGTGAGTATCGGAGGGATGCGCTTCAACGACCAAAGCGGGCGGATCGACGGCGTGCGCCAGCGGAGCGCGGAGTTGCGGCAGGTGATGGCCCCGCAACGGCGGCACGTGGCGATGGAGCACAGCACGCTCGAGCGACTGGTGGGGCTGTGGAAGGAGGAGTGGCCGCCAACGCTGCGAGAGCGCTTCCGGCTCTGATTGGGGTACAAACACGTGCCAATTTAGTCACCTATCTACATCAACCTATGTAAACGTACGATTGAGCTCACTCAGCTATTACGGCTGTGCTCACAGCGTTGAAGAAGCGAGTGTCCCCCACTCGCTTTGCCTCGGTCATCGTCCGCAACCACGTCACACAGAGTCATCGACGGTAAGATTTATTTTGGGGGGCCCACTGAGGTTTTAATTTTTTGAATATTTTACATATTAATTATTATACGACTATATACGCCTGGCGTTCGCCAGCACAAAGCCGATCCCGCCCACCTCCGGTTCCTTGAATATCCAGCACCGCCTTTGTTCGTAGTGCTGGGGCACGGAGACGATGCTGGGCAAGCACTCGACGAGCACGGGCCCGGTGACGACAAAGAGCTCACCGGGTTGCTGGGCGAAGCCACGAATGGCTTGCTCGATTTGTGCATATTGAACGTTATCGGAAGGGCTTACACATGAAAAAGTCCTCGCAAGGTTAACCCTTACAAGGACTTATCAATGGTCGGGGTGGCCGGATTCGAACCGGCGACCCCCTGCTCCCGAAGCAGGTGCGCTAGCCGGGCTGCGCTACACCCCGTTCATATTTGACATGCAAAGGCTACAAGCCCCTAGGGACTCATAGCCCTTAAAGAATGGTCGGGGTGACTGGATTCGAACCAGCGACCTCTTCAACCCCAATGAAGCGCGCTAGCCGGGCTGCGCCACACCCCGACCTATGAATGCCGACCAAAATTTGAAGATGCAATGGTGAGCTAGCCAGGATTCGAACCTGGGACCCCCGGTTCCGGAAACCGGTGCTCTATCCAGCTGAGCTACTAACCCACTCGCCTAGATATTCTTCTTCTTATGACGATTCTTACGGAGTCGCTTCTTACGCTTGTGAGTAGCGATCTTATGCCGCTTTCTCTTCTTGCCACACGGCATCTTTCTTCTCCCCTGGACCTTTGTCCTTTAAGTTTTCATTCTCAACTCGTGCCCGCAACTCTTTTGATGCCTTAAAAGTCGGAGCTTTTCGGCTATCTATTTTTACTTCGGATCCCGTTCTAGGGTTTCGGCCCGTCCGCGGCGCTCTTTCGACCACCTTAAAGGTGCCAAAACCGCGAATTTCTATATGATCCCCACGTTCTAATGCCTCTATTACAGACTCGATGAAGCCATCAACGACAGCCGCAGTATCCGTCTTAGTTAACCCAGTCCCCTGGGCGATAAGACGCACAATATCAGCTTTCGTCAAGACCTTCCTCCCTCGACCTAAAAGGCACTTTAAAAGTGGTAAGTACTTAGCCAACAGCCGTTTTAAGAATACGGCACGGCCCATTCTCTGTCAAGAGCGACAATGCTATATGCCCCTGTATTCATTGACCTATTTAACTATGACGAAGACTTCTTCGAGATTCGGAAAATCCACATTCGATTCGATGAATACTTGTTGAAAAACCAAATCCCTTTTTACCTGGCTGACTTCAACAACCGTCCCGATTGGAATTCCCTTGGGATACCGCCCACCCAACCCCGAAGATACTACTCTATCTCCCTCTCTTACGAAGCTACTGGCTTCGACAAAACGCAACCGAAAACGTTGCCCATCCAACCACGATACGATTCCTTGGACCCGTGTGGATTGAACCAGTGCACTTACCCGCGAACGCATTAACAATTGTACTACGGAGTCGGAATCGCCAACTTGTGCAATATGTCCCACCAACCCCGCCGCTGTTACAACCGGCATATCCTTGCGAATACCATGATCATAACCTGCATTAATCACAATGGTATCGTATATCTGGTCGGGATCCCGACCTATTACCTCTGCAGGTATTACCCCCTTGGCGCCTTCACTGCCACGAAAAGCAAGTGCTTCTCGCAACCTGACATTCTCCCAGGCCGCTTCCCGTAGCCGCATATTGTCTAGGGCTAGTTTAACGTTCTGGGTGAGGAGAAATTGACTTTTTTCCTCGTTACGAGCATAGCGGATTGCTTGCGAAAACATCCATTGGCTTGCCGCAAGCAGGCCAGCTCGACTTTGTTCGGCGACATAGGTTTTATATGGATGAGGCAACCCCATTAAGCTCAGGGAGCACACAACGGCAAATCCAATGGCGAGTAACCCACGGGTGTTGGTCATATTGATCAGAATAAAACCTTGCGATAGCGCTCAAATTCTTCGAGAATCTTGGCATTGCCTCGAACAACGGCGGAGAGCGGGTCTTCGCTATCGACAAAGGTCGGAAGGCTCGTCCCCTCAATTAAGCGCTCTTTCAAACCTTGCATTTTACCGCCGCCGCCGCTTAGAACCATGCCTCGGTCGAGAATGTCGGCCGCGAGTTCAGGTGGTGTCCGTTCGAGAACACGGCGGACCCCGGCGACTATTTGCGCAACTGGATCACTTAAAGCCTCGCGAATTTCCAACGAACCAACTTGTAGGGTTTTGGGAATACCAGCAACCATATCACGCCCTCGCACGGGAGCCTCTTCTTCAGAGTCCAAAAGCATAGCTGATCCGATTTGCCATTTCAGGATTTCTGCCCCCCTTGCACCGATCAATAAATTGTATTTTTTTCGCATCCAATCAATCAGGGCTTGGTCCATTGCATCACCGGCAACTCTCAGGGATTCATGCTCGACAATGCCCGATAAAGCAATGACGGCTATTTCTGTTGTCCCACCGCCAACGTCTATAACCATAGAACCAATGGCCTGTTCAACGGGGAGGCCGATACCGATAGCCGCAGCCATCGGCTCGCTGACGAGATAAACCTCCCTAGCCCCAACCCGCTCACAAGAGTTGCGCACCGCCCTCTTTTCGACTTCAGTACTCCCAGACGGAACTGAAACTACGATTTTAGGACGTACAAAAAGCTTGTTTTTTTGGACCTTTCGAATAAAATAGCGGATCATTTCTTCAGTGACTTCAAAGTCAGCGATCACTCCGTCTTTAAGCGGACGAATGATCTGGATCTCTGAGTTTTCACGCCCGACCATCTCTTTGGCTTCCGTACCCACCGCAATGACTTTCTTTGTAGCGGCCTGCCTTGCTACAATCGAGGGCTCATTTAGAACAATCCCCTCACCTTTGACAAATACAAGCGTATTCGCTGTGCCTAAATCGATGCCAATATCATTTGAAAAAAAACGCGATAAAAAACCCATACGCATCTCCATACCTATATTCGAGTTAACAACTACTTTTTGTCTTTGTCCGTTCCCGCTTTGCTCAGCCACATTTTAAGAACTTTGGCCGCATCCTCGCTATTGCTGTTAATCAATGATTTGATCTTTTTCATTTTCTCATCCCTGGAATCCGGGCCCTCGCTCGCTTTATCTTTCTTCTTTGCCATTATTTTTCAAGACCTTAGCTGTAGTTAGTTGATTTTCGTAATACCGCTTTGATCCCTGCTGCACCACTATAATAACCATGGCAATTTGGATTTGCCAAATGCCCAACCCCTTTTATATCTTTATGTGATAAGATTCAGCGGTCAAAACTACTTCAAATTACCCAAATTCGATCAGGAAGGCAGTTCTTTTATGAATAAAGCTGCATTAAATGTCCTACGAAAATTAGGGACCGACGACAGCCTTGACCAAGAGCGCCAAGAGAGACTAACGCGTGAGGTCGAAGAAGAACAGCAAAAGCGCAAGAGCAAAGGGGCCAACCAAGACACGGGTTTTGAAGCCGTCCCGGATGAATTGTTAACCGAATCTGAGAAACGCCACGAAAAATATCGACGGCAACAAGCGATGGCAGGCCGGTTTCCCCCCGCCGCAGAACGGCTACCAATCATGACGGCCGAAGAACGTGCTGCCCACAATAAAGACCGCCCTAAATGGCAACAAACATCCTTCGAGGGCCCGATAGAAAAATTGATCGAAAAATACAAAGATCTGGCTGAGGTTCAACGACACTTAACATTGGGACAATCGATGAAATATGAATTTACCACCGATGGCCAGATCCTCGACAAAGAAGGCAACGTGATTTTTGATGGTGAGAAAATCGTTCCTAAATCGTCTTAAGATTGACGCCCGGTTTAAATTGCGCATGAAATCGGTCTTTTCATTCCTATTCGTCCTGTCTGTTTCACTAGGTGGTTGCACAGATACTCCGTCAACCACTGAAGAGCATCTAGCTCAAGGCGATGAGCGATTGGCTCAGGGGGAAATAACAGAAGCCATCGCATCTTATCGGATGGCTATGCACATAGATACCCTCAACCCACAAGTTTACGCCAGTCTGTCTAGGGCTTATAAAGCTCAAGGCAAGCAAGGCGTAGCCGATCGTTATTTGCACAGGGCTATGAATATCACCTATGATCTCGGTATCAGATCGCTTGAGGCCGGCGACGACAGCACCGCAATTTCCTTTTTTGAACAAACCTTGGATATTTTCTCAGGGCACCCCCTAGCCTTGGGAAAATTGGCCGACATACATCAAGCACACGGCCAATTTGATAAAGCAATACTCCACCTAGAACAAGCAGCTGAAGCTAACCCGAATTATCCGACCACCTTTGTTCAGTTGGGTTTGCTATACGCCAGCCAAGGACTCTCAGCAAAGGCCAAGGATGCATTTGCTAAAGCTATTGAACTAAACATTAACGCTTCACGCGCTTATTTGGGATTGGGTCAATTACATTTGGATGAAGGTGCCTGGACTGATGCAATTGAACATTTTGAAAAAGCCCTGTTGATCAAGCCAGGGTCCCCAACCGCTCATTCGGGTATCGCCACAGCACAGAGCAACTTGAATAATCTATAAAACCTGTTTCCAAAGGCATACTATGCAGCGATTAGCAATACCTGCACTCTGTTTTATTTTGGGATGCAGCTCTGGGCAAGAAGCAGACCAACCCATTCCGCAACCAGTACCGGCTGAATCAGCCCAGACCGTGGAAACCCCATATGGTGACTTGGGTCAAGTCCAAGGCTACCTAAACTCCATAAACCCATTCATTCAAGAAGTCGGTAAGATTCATCTTGAGGTTAATAAGGCCGTTGGGACCTCTGGTCAAGCAACAACGGCCAACCTCGCTCTGGCCATGGGAAAAGGACTTCCTCGATTAAAAGCAGCGATTGGCCAATTTGAGAAAATAGCCCCACCGCTGCTTTTAGCCCCCCTACATGCCGATATTAAAAAATTAATGGTCTTACGCCTCAATGCCTACGAGGCTACCATCAATAACTGGAATATAGAGCAGCAGGGTGTTTTAGACTCTGGATTGGTAGTCAAAGTCGAAAACACCCTTCGTGAGGCCAACCAACTTATACGCAAGCTGAATGAGCAAATGAGCCAAGTCAATCTGGCGATGGAAAAAGCCTCATCACCTCCACAGACAGCTTCGCCTTAGTGTATTCACGTTTACTTCGATTTGGCCGAGTCCTTTTTGTGGGGCTCGGCCTTTTTTATTTACCTGGCTGCAATATAGAGTATTATACCCATCTCGCACTTGGGCAGGGGAGAATCCTTTATAACCGTCGGCCAATCGAAGACCTACTCGCCTCTCCCCTTTTAAACGAGGACCATCGCAAGAAATTTGCATTGATCCGGTCGATGCTCAACTTCGCTGCCACGTTGGGTTTAGAAACCCATGATAGCTATACAAGTTTTTATGACACCAAAGGCCAACCTATCAGTTGGAATGTCAGCGCTTCGCCACCAGATCGCTTTGCCCCTTTCCTATGGGACTTTCCCATCGCTGGGACCGTTCCGTACAAAGGTTATTTTTACAAAGAAAAGGCCGATACCGAACGGGATCGCCTGATTGCAGCCGGATATGATGCGATTGTCCGCCCAGTTGGAGCGTATAGTACCTTGGGCTATTTCTCCGACCCTATACTCAGCGGCATGTTAGAATATTCTCCAGGGCAATTAGCTGATTTAATCATCCACGAATTAACGCACGCAACGGCCTATAGCTCAGGACACACCGATTTCAACGAAAGCCTAGCCACTTTTATTGGCCGCCAGGGATCACTCCTTTTTCTTAAGCATCACTTTGGACCCGACACTCCATATTTACAGGAGGCCATCGAACAGCGGGAAGACATTCAACTTTTCCGCGAGTTTATGTCGCAAACGGTATCCTCACTCGACTCGCTCTACAATCTCGACCTGCCACTTGAAGAGGTTCTAAGACAAAGAATAGGCATATTCGACCGTCGTAAATCCGACTATACCACAATCAAGAATAGATTTACCCGGTTCAATTATGATGGATTTTTAAATTGGGAACCCAATAACGCCCGTTTGCTTTCTTATCGCCGTTACAATTCGAAACAGGAACTATTTTTGGCTATCCACAATATTCACCAACAAGATTTCACTCGCTCTTTATCCGTATTTTCAACTTGTGCGGAACAAGACGATCCTTGGGCTTGCCTTACTGCTGCAACATCATCCCCCAAAGCTTACTTAAGCGATTAATCTACCCCAGGGTTAACCGCCTGTTGCAGAAGCAGCAGCTCTTCATTCGCGGGCTCAAGAATTAAACCGTTTGCTAGCAATCCCAATGCTTCGGTTCGATTCCCTTGCCCAGCAAGCAATCGAACTAGATCGCACAATAAATCGATTCGCCTCGGAAATTCGCCGTGTAATTGCCAAAGCATACTTTTCGCCAGAGACCGATCTCCGAAATTGAACTCCAGTAAAGCCAGCGCATAACGCCCTTGAAAATGCCTAGGCCGCTGATCAACAATATCTCGATATGCTGCGATAGCATCTGGATACTTACCTAATTCAAGTAGTACTGCCGCACGATTTAGACGGGCTTCAAAGTAACGTGGGTATATATTTAGAGCCTGATCATACTCTTTTAAGGCCGGCCTGAGCTTGCTTTCTCGATGCAAGGCTAACCCAAGGCCATAATGACTGCGTGCGCTGAGCGGATGCACTTCAACAGCACTGGTAAATAGGCTTAAATCACTACGCCAATCTTCCCCACGACTCCACAAGATACTTACCGCAATACAGATCCAACTTGCAATAAAGGAAATCTGTATCCTTGCAGGTAACCGATTTAGCAGCCGCCCTAAAGCCATAGAGAACCCCAGTGCCGGAATATAGAGTAAGCGCTCGGCAAAAATCGTACCGGTAACCACAAAGATATTACTAACAAGCAATATTCCACCCGCGCTCAAAGTGGTCCATATTGCATATTCCGGTCTTTTAATCATGAGAACAACAGCCCATCCCCCCAGCGAGATTACCAATAGCATTGGCACCCATACATCGGGCATAGTCAACTCAGCGAACAAGGGGATCTGCTGGGGGGAATAATCAACAACTAGGGGGTAAGGAAATATTAATTTCAATGCCGATCTAATAGAAAGAGAGAAGGCATTGGCCAGGCGCGAATCCACTGATTCGTAGGCAAGGGGGTTATCCAAATAGCCAATACTCTCAGGCTGGAAAACTCCAATCGCCAACCACTTACCTGCAAGAGCAGCGACAGTCGCTAAAATCGCAATCCCGCCGATACCATCTACTTTAGAATTTAGAAAAATACGCCAGACAACGATTCCGCTGGCAAAAACCACGCCATTTTCCTTGGCCAAGATAGCACACAAAAGTGCTATAAAAATCCCCAATCGCCATCCTACCCCAGGCCCGGAGTCTTGCAATTGGCGGACACAGCATATAATCGCAGCTAAGCCACAACAACATGCCAATAATTCAGCGCGACCGACGACGCTGAATACGGCTTCGCTTGGCCCGGGATGAAGGCTATAAATTAAGGCGACGACCAAGCCCGTTTTCCCCTGCTCGGTCCTGCGACCGATATAGAGCAACATTATCCCAATAATGGAATGCAGTATCAAGTTTACAAGGTGATATCCCCATACCCGATCTTGGCACACCCACCAATTTAACGCCAGACTCGCGGTAGTTATCGGTCGATATAATCCGTCCCCTTTGTCCCCCCAATAACTCTGAGACAATATCCCCCGCCAATCTCCATTGTGCACTCTTGGATCTTGCAGGACAAGCCCTATATCGTCATAGGTGAATTCATTATTCAAGCTGAATCCATACGCCACGTACACCACAAGCAAAACGAGTAAATAACCTGGGATCCCAGCCATCGATTTTGACATTTTTTTCACCTTAAACCGCACTTCGAAACGATTCTATCCATATTGACATCTAAGACTTAACGAGGAACCATAATATGGGCAATCCTGCCAACTTGACTAAGATACCCTGTATCTTCATATTTCAAGACCTTATGTACTCGCCTACCAGACAACAACGTTCTCGGTTATTCCCCTGGTTATTACACGTATTGCTGGGGGTCATCTCGGCAGGAAATTTTCTTGGCTGTGCAGCCCAATTACAGTCAGTAATGATGGGCTCTTTAATTGAAGATGTCGCCAGGGCGACGGCAGAGCATAATGATCCGCAACTGGTATTATCCGGCTTGCCGACCTTTCTACTGCTCCTAGATGGTCTTATCGAGGCTACCCCAGATGATCGTAAACTTCTCATCAAGGCCGCAGAAGCTTATACCTCATACGCCACCTTAATAGAACATGAAAACCCCCAACGAGCTGGCGGTCTCTATTTGCACGCAAGGGATTATGGCCTAAGGGCACTGTCCCAACGGATTCACGAACCCGAACGTTTACAAGCTCCCCTCTCAGAGTTTTCTCAGATTTTCACACAAGTAAGACCCGAGGACTTACCTGCCGTTTTTTGGACGGCTACGAGTTGGGCCGGATGGATCTTCTCCAATACTCAATCCATGGCCGCACTTGCTGAATTGCCCAAGGTCATTAAAATGATGCAGTGGGTTGTACAGCAGGACGAGACCTTCCAGCACGGGAGCCCGCACGTTTTCCTGGGAGTGTACCACGCCGCCCTCCCACAGATGCTCGGCGGCAACCCCGTGAAAGCCGCCGAACACTTTGACCGGGCCCTCGCGATCAGCCAGGGACAGATGTTAATGATCTATGTACTCAAGGCCAAATTCTATGCCCGACAGATATTTGATCGAGAGCTTTACCAATCATTGTTAAATCATACTTTGACAAGTCCCGTTGACGGAGTGGCCGAACTTACTCTGCAAAATATAAGTGCCCAACAACAAGCGCGAGTCCTACTGAGCCAAACAGATGACTTTTTTTAATTTCCACCTCACTCTAGTCAGCTTACTGTTCATCGCTGTTCCCGCCAGATCACAACCCGACCACCTACTCAAGATCGCAACGTTGGCGCCCGAAGGAAGCAGCTGGGTAAAAACAGTGCGCTCGATTGATATCGCCATTCGCGATGCAACCGAAGGCAGCGTCGGTTTTAAGATATACCCAGGCGGCGTACAAGGTGACGAGAAGGTCGTATTGCGCAAAATACGTATCGGGCAACTCCACGGAGGCGGTTTTGCGGGGTTGGGTATCAGCCAGATTTTCCCCGACATTCTAGCATTAGAAATGCCCTTCCTCTTTAATAGTTATGCCGAAGTCGATTATGTGCTCGATCAGATGGATGAATTTTATCAAAACGGATACCAAGAAAGTGGCTATGAGTTTTTAGGGTGGGCCGACATAGGCTTTGTCCACATATTCTCAAAACAGCCAGTTAAGTCCGTTGGGGACATCCGCTCATTGAAAGTATGGCAGTTAGCCGACGAGCCGATTTCAGAAGTCCTCTTTCGGTTGGCCAAGGTACAATCAGTCCCGTTGAGCATTCCCGATGTTTTGCTCGGCCTACAAACGAGCCTTATAGATGTGGTGTATGCCTCGCCATCTGCTGCGATCGTTCTACAATGGTTTACCCGCGTAAAACACGTGACCGATTTACCTATTAATTATACTCTTGGCGCACTGCTCATTCAAAAGAAGGCTTTCGATAAAATACCATCCGCAGACCAAGAACGCTTACGGAGAATTGCCAAAGAACATATGGCGCAATTGGGACACCAAATCCGGAAAGAAAACCAAGAAGCGATGGAGGTATTACAGGCCAACGGCCTATCGATTGTGCATTCTGGGCCAATCGAAATTGATACATTCAGAGAACTGGTCCGTTCTGCCCAGACCGAATTGGTGGGTACCGCTTTTTCGAATGACGCTCACAAGCAGATCCAACACCACCTAGCCCAATTCCGCAAAACCCCTTCCCCTCCTTGAACCGCTCTCACGTTATACATCGCATTGAGGAAATATTCCTCGTTATTTTAGTTATTGCCCTGTTAGTACTCACTTGCGGGCAAATTATCTTGCGCAATATGTTCTCAATCACCTTCTTGGGGACCGAAAATATCGTGCGCCATCTTGTCTTGTGGATCGGCCTCTTCGGGGCATTATTATCAACCCGCCTGGACAAGCATATTCGCATTGATGCCCTATTGCGCTTAATGCCCATTCGGGTAAGGGCCCTTGTCCTTGCTTGCGCCGACATCCTGACCGCGATGATATGCGGATTATTATCATTTATCGCTTGGCGCTTCGTAATCGATGAGCGAGAATATGGAGGCACGGCATTTTTCGATGTCCCTGCCTGGCTTGCCCAGCTTTGCTTTCCATTAGTTTTCGGGTTAATGGCTCTGCGTTTTTTTTGCATCTCCTGGAAAAATCTCACCCAACGCACGACTTCCTCGCAGCAATGAGCAGTCTCGTAGCAATTCTTGCCGCCCTTTCAGGTACACCATTATTTGCGGTTATCGGTGCTCTGGCTTTATTGCACTTCTTTTTTGCCGAAATTGATCTAACGGTCATTTTCATCGAAATGTACCGGATAGCGGAGACCCCGACTTTAACAGCTATCCCGCTCTTTGCCCTGACGGGCTTCATACTTGCCGCGAGCAACGCCCCCGCACGCCTCGTGAAATTTTCACAGGCTCTACTCGGCTGGTTACCGGGCGGCTTAGCCATCATGGCCATTTTAGTATGCGCTCTTTTTACCGCCCTAACCGGGGCTTCGGGCATGACCATTGTCGCTTTGGGCGGCTTGCTGCTACCCGCATTACAACAACAGCGCATGCCGGATTCTTTTTCTCTGGGCCTTATAACCACATCTGGCAGTCTCGGTCTGCTGTTTCCACCAAGTCTGCCGCTCATTATATATGCCATAGTTTCAGAAACCCCTGTAGACCAGCTTTTTATCGCCGGTATAGCGCCAGGGATCCTACTCATTACAGCACTTTCCGCTTATAGTTTTCTACAGGGGAAACGCATAGTTCCACTCCAGCGACACGGCGGATTTGATCAACTGCCAAAGGCCTTTATCGATTGTAGTTCGGAACTCTTATTGCCCGTAGTTATCCTAGGGGGCATCTATGGTGGTGTCATCGCCCTTAGTGAAGCAGCAGCCCTAAGCACTTTGTATGTTTTGATTGTCGAAGTACTAATTCGCAGGGAAATACCGATCGGCAAACTGCCCACGATTATTCGGGACAGCATGGTGCTCTTTGGCGGCATCCTCGTCGTCATGGCTACGGCAATGGCCTATACGAGCTATCTAATCGATGCAGAAATCCCGGCTCAGTTACTTCGTTGGATTCAAACGCACATCGACAACCGTTGGCTCTTTTTGATCCTGCTCAACCTATTTCTATTAGCTGTCGGCTGTATGATCGATATGTTTTCTGCCCTAATCCTGGTTGTGCCTTTGATCCTCCCCATCGCCCAGGCCTACGATGTGCATCCGATACATTTGGGGATAATCTTTCTGACGAATCTAGAAATTGGTTATTCGACCCCACCCGTAGGGTTAAACCTCTTCATTGCAAGTATACGATTTGAAAGACCCATCTTCGATCTTTACCGTGCTTCAATCCCATTTATATTAATCTTATTGATATGCCTTGCACTTATCACCTACGTGCCAGCGATAAGCTTATTTATGGTGGATTGATATCATATTCAACTAGAATCAAGCGATTTCATTATGAGTTTTTTTAACTCGTCGCGTATGTACCTGCCGGCAGATTCTAATTCTATCGCGGACAAATCAAATCCAAGCGTCTGCACCTGGACGGGGCCTACTTCAAAGGTTTGCTTTATTTTTGTCGTGGGATAGATCAAATAGGCCAAGGACACACCAAGTTGCACTGCATAGGCTACAACTTGCTGAACATCGCTTTCCAAGGGCGCACCGTCGAATTTATATTTTACATCTGCAACAGCAAGCGGTTGCTCCCTACTGGCCGAAAAAAGAGCCATATCTAGGCGAAAAGAAAGGCCCTGAGATCCTTTTAAGCGAGTCTGGAATTGAGAATGCAAACGAATACCGGCCCCTAGCATAAGCGATAAATACTCAGCACAAAAACGCTCAAATAGAGTCGGCATATGTACCGTAAACGCCGGCCACTGCATTTCATCGCCCTTACTTGCCATAATAGGTCCTTCTTGTCGCAACAAAGGAACACACATAGCATGCATCAACTTATATTCTCGATTTAGCCGGTGATAATGCACTAAGTCACAATCATCCGGTCTAATTCCGAAGTATTTAACACCATTAAATTCCATGCGAGCTTTTAGAACTTTCTTCCGGCAGCTCTCCCTTTTAAAGGTATAACGCTTCAAACCATGGAGTGCTGCCGCAATAATGCGATTTTCCAACACATCGTATGTGCGCTCGGAGAAACGGCAATTAGGATAAGCTTTTGATGCAAAACGATCGACGAGCATCCTTCCTTTGACCCAAGGCCTCCTCTCCTCTTTTGTTTTATACCCCATGAAGAGGCCTCGCTTAGCCTTTTGTAAAATCTTACTCGCTAGAAATTCAACCCACAATTCAAATATATTTCCAATTTTAACTTGAGCAGTATCCTTGCTTATCCTAGGCAACTGATAAACCAGTTCCAGTATCGATATAAATAGGCAACTATTAAACTGGGGATTAATTTCTAGGAGTGCTCCTTGCCCAAAAGGCATAAGACCAACAACCCCCCGAGTTCGAACTTGATAGCAATTTCCGTTTAGCGGGCTAGGAAAGGTGAAATCCAATTCCTTAGCATAACGACGGTGCAAATCTAGCGCTTGCTCGACTGAAATTTCCCCATTGGGGATAGATAACATTTCTCCCTCAATCATTTCAAATCGTTGCATCATCCCATCCATCCCAAGCCCGCTTTAATTCTGGAGCTATTTTTGACCATCGAAAAGAATCCATTTCTTTCGGACGATCAAAGAGGACCTCTTCCAGATAAGGTTCAATCTCCCCAGACCATATATCTGCAAGGCTCCGCTTTAAATCATCAACCAGGAAAAATGAAATACCCAATGCACAATCTTCATCGCCAATCATTCTGTTTATTTTTTGCAGCAAAGCAAGAAAGTCGACATGGGGTAAACCGCATTGCTTTAAGTGTTTTGCCAGTAGTTGATAATCAGGGCACAAACGGATAAATCGGAAGCGGCGACGCATGGCTAGATCCACTGGGGCAATCGATCGATCGGCTGTATTCATAGTACCGATAAGGTATACATTGGATGGAATAGAAAATGGGGCGCCACCGCCCGATAGAAGTATTTCTCGATCCCTATATTCCAATAAATACATTAACTCCCCGAAGACACGAGCCAGATCTGCACGATTGATCTCATCTATCACCAGTACACATGCTTTGCCTTTTAGGGTTCTTGCATTCCTACAGAATTTTAAAAAACGTCCTTCCGCCAATTCATAGCGCAGTTCACCCCGACCTTCCAACAGGGGACGTATTCCCTGTACAAAATCCTCATAAGCATAGGAAGCATGAAACTGCACTAACTCACTATGGCCTCCATCTTGTTCGGTAATATAACGGGCTATCCGTTCGGCAAGGTAGGTCTTGCCCGTTCCTGGCGGCCCTTGAAATATCAACTGCTTCTTTCGTTGTATCTGAGCGACCCAATCTTCGAGTTGTTTTGCTTTATAACCAGTTTCCTCAGTAAAATCCTGTCGATTATATGCATGGGTGTTTTTCCCAACAGCACCACCCTCAGAATACACTTTAGTTATTGCATTACGCTCAACTGCCATTTGCACAAGATTGACCCGCTCCTGAAAAACCTTTTCGGGAAGGATCACCTGTAGTCCATCTACATGAAAAGGGTTGACTCGTAAATGAAACCCCCTCGACTTGAGGAACTCGGGTTGCACCGGGCTAAAGTGATAGAGGCGAAGAATCGTAAGCCAAATGTCTTTTTCGATGCTCTTTTGCCAAGCCGCGACCACTCCAGCTTTCCAAGGGGTTAATTCAGCTGCAAGCCCGCTTACCCAATCAGCATTCGGTAATTTGAAATAGCCAAAGGGGACGGCCAATATCTTGGCCTGCTGTGGCGGCTGCCAATTCACCGCTTCTTGCTCTTGCTTGAAATCCTCAGGTGACCACCCGCGACGCAGATTACTCTTGCCGTAATAACAAGCCGCCTCCGCCTCCCATAAAGGCAATGCTTCCGTCAATCTCGTTCCACGTATGATAACGGTATACGCACCACTACCTAGATTCTCTACTTCAGGTCCAGGCCGACGCAATAGCCGATCATAGGGTCCCGTCAAAGGTTTATCAATTACCAACCGGATTGGTTTTAATTTCGCCATAACTGCCTAGTAGCGCGTTCTCGATTTCCTGCGTATTATCGACGCATAGAATAATACGAGATAGTCATTTTCTTTCCAATTTTCAGCCAATACCCGTCCCCTTTTAATTGCACTTAATAGCATGGAAATATGATCACTTTGCATATTCTGGTCTCGATACTCTTAGCAACACCAACCATTGTACTTGCCGAAAATCCCTTTGATGGTTTCTTACAAGAGTTGCGCAAAGAAGCCATAAACCAGGGGATCCGCCCAACTACCTTAGATTCTGTTTTAAAAGGCCTTGTAGTCAATCCTAAAGTCCTAGCCCTTTATCGTCGGCAACCAGAAAAAAAGCAAGATCTATCCAGTTATCTAAAGCAAAGAGTTTCCACTACTAGGATAACACTTGGCCAAAAATTACTCGCAGAACATCAGCCCTTACTGGAGCAGGTGGCCAGTGAATTTGGCGTGCAATCTCGGTTTATTGTTGCATTATGGGGCAGTGAATCGAGTTATGGCCGCAATATGGGAGATTTTTCTGTCGTTCGTTCCTTGGCAACCCTCGCACATGGCAGTAAAAGAAAAGATTATTTTCGCCGCGAATTGCTCGTTGCACTCCACATCCTCGACCAGGGCCATATCCACCCGAGTAAAATGTTAGGTTCATGGGCAGGCGCTATGGGTCAATGCCAGTTTATGCCGTGGTCTTATGACCGACGAGCGATCGACTTTGACCAAGATGGTCGTCGCGATATTTGGTTCACACAAGCCGACGTATTCGCCTCCATCGCCAACTACCTCGCCGCCGTGGGATGGAAAAACGATCAGACCTGGGGCCGCGAAGTAACTTTACCGCCCAATTTCAACTCTGAATTTACCAATAAGAAAATGGCGTTGCAGGAATGGCAAAATTATGGAGTTCGCCGATTAAACGGAACCGCATTACCCACTAGGAAAATTGAAGCAAAACTCATCCGACCTACTAACGCCAATGGACGATCATTCTTAGTCTACGACAATTATGACGTATTACTCAAGTGGAATCGCTCACACCACTTCGCCATCGCCATCGGCACCCTAGCCGACCGCCTCCGCCCATCCAGCGTATTGTTGCTGAAAAACCAATAGCCCCGCTTAGCGTATTCAATAATTCTGAAGCTAAATTAGAATTGATCTGAAAATTAACACCTATTTTTTCTCAAAAAATGGTTGATTGTGAATTTTGAAGGTTTAGGTTTTCGATACACGCCCGATATTTACATATTATACATTATGCGCCTATTGTTCTCTGGCGGTTGTTTTAATTAATGCTTATGATAAACAGCTAACCCTCTTTCCAAACCTGATATTATGCCTACTGTCATTCCCAATATCCTAGCTCAACGCTACGCCAGTTCTACAATCCAAGATATATGGTCCGAAACCGGACGTATTCGACTTGAACGGGAATTCTGGATCGCTGTCCTTAAGGCCCAACGCGATTTAGGTCTCGACATCCCCGCCGAAGCAATTGCAGCTTATGTCCGAGTAAAAGACCAGGTCGATCTAGATTCGATTGCTCAACGCGAAGCTATTTCTCGTCACGATGTAAAAGCACGCATTGAGGAATTTTGCTCACTAGCCGGCTTTGAACACATACACAAAGGCATGACGAGCAGAGATCTAACAGACAATGTCGAGCAATATCAAATCTTGCGATCTCTGCAAAAGTTACAACCAAAGTATGCTGCACTGTTGTTGCGTCTTGGTCAGCGATCCCTTCAATGGAAGGATATCACCCTCGCAGGTCGGACGCATTACGCCGCCGCCCAACCGACGACCCTGGGCAAGCGCCTGGCCATGTTTGGCGAAGAAATGTTGATCGCATTCAGGCGCCTTGGCGACCTAATCGAGCACTACCCTCTTAGGGGATTAAAAGGTGCCGTTGGCACCTCTTTGGATCAATTGACCTTACTCGATGGCGACGTCGAGCGTCTTGGAAAACTGCAAGGTATAGTTCGCGAGCACTTAGGGTTCAAACAGGAGCTTGGCGCGATCGGACAGGTCTATCCGCGTAGCTTAGATTTCGAGGTCTTAAGCTGCCTTTATCAGCTCGGTTCAGGTATTGCAAACTTAGCTCGAACGATTCGCCTTATGGCCGGCAATGAAATGCTCACCGAAGGTTTCGCTCAGGGCCAGGTCGGATCCTCAGCTATGCCGCATAAAATGAACACCCGCAGCACAGAACGGATCAATGGCTTGCAAGTCGTTCTAGGCGGTTATGTCCATATGCTGAGTTCGATTTCTGGCGACCAATGGTTTGAGGGCGATGTATCCTGCTCTGTCGTTCGCAGAGTTGCCCTTCCAGACGGCTTCTACGCCTTTGATGGCATGGTCGAAACAATGCTTCATGTACTCGATGATATGGGCGCCTATGAAGCGATTATCAGCAAAGACCTCGACCGCTACCTGCCCTTCCTCTCCACGACTACCCTGCTCATGGAATCGGTTCAACGCGGTGCCGGCCGAGAACAAGCCCATGAAGCCATAAAGGAACACGCCCTCGCCACAGCCCTCGCCATGCGCGAGCAGGGGTTGAATACGAACGATTTGGCTAAACGTCTTGCCGCAGATGACCGCATTCCACTCGATGAGCATGCCATAAATGGTGTGCTATCGCGAAGCCGTAACCTGACCGGGCTAGCCAGCCAACAGGTCGAAGAATTCGTCCGCACTGTCGAGGATGTGACTTCCCCCTACCCCGAAGCTCACACTATCGAAAAAGGACGCCTACTCTAGACACTCACGATTCTCTCCAATCGCCCATTCTTACTACCCACTCTCTCTCCAAGGAGGCGCTCCAAGCGCGCATGCGATATAAGCGAGTTTTGCTCAAACTTAGCGGTGAAGCCATTTCGGGCGCTCAGGATGCCGGTTTCGCCCCTGAAGCCCTCGAACATATGGCGGATGAGATCCTTAACCTGCACGCCAGTGGAGTTGAAGTATCGGTGGTCATTGGCGGTGGTAATATATTCCGCGGAACCCTTGCCGAACAATGGGGTATCGAGCGTGCTGAAGCCGACAATATTGGCACAATGGGAACGGTTATCAACAGCCTAATGCTAAGGGGCGTACTCACCTCCCAATCTGGAGGTGATGTCGAAGTTCGAGTTATGAGCGCAATCCCTATTAATACCGTTGCCGAACCATTCATCCGCCTGCGAGCGATACACCACCTTGAAAAACGGTATATAGTGCTCTTTGCCGCAGGCATTGGTAATCCATATGTCACGACGGATTATACTGCGGCCCAACGCGCGATAGAAACGCGGTCGGAAGCCTTGTTATTTGCCAAAAATAAAGTTAGCGGCATTTATACTGCCGACCCACGCACCAACCCTCAAGCCAAACAATATCGCCAGATGCATTATAATACGATTATCAAAGATAACCTCACAATAGTCGACCAGTCGTCCGTACTTTTATCTCGCGATCATAAGATGCCCATGCATTTTTTTGACTTTTCGGAAAGCGGCACCATGTCACGCATATGTAAAGGCGAAGACCTTGGAACGCTCGTAACCGATGTAACAGAAGATCTAATCGGATAGCGATAAATAAAGCTTAGACACAAAAAGGCTGCTCTCGTTATCTAACGAGGGCAGCCTTTTTGTGTCTAAGCTTGTCTATGTTTAGAAATCGTATGCGAACGAGAATCGATGAGCGCCATTGGTCTCAGTCAGATCCAGCGGAATATGGTAGGCATAATCAAACCACACTTTGTTCCACTTGTAGCCCAACCCCGCATTCAGATCCCCTGTCG
>JABHFS010000058.1 GCA_018672475.1 Gemmatimonadota bacterium
AATTGGCCATCGACGCCATGCTCCCATCGGCGGAGTTCAGCGAAAAAGCCATGCAGTTGGCATTGGACCTTCGCTATACGACCACCTCCGACGCCGAGATAGTCGCCAAGGCCCTGCACAACCTCGGCGCGGGCTTCCTCAAAAAGAAGGACCTCGCCACGGCCACTGAAGCCTACGAACAAACCCTGCGTATCGATCCCGACCGCTTTAAAACACTCAAGTATCTGCCCGCGAGCAGCGGGCAGCGGGCTTGATCGATGAGATGGAAGCCGCCGACCGCGACCACCGCGCCGAGCAGATCCACCTGGCCCGTGACAACAGCCGTCACGCGTTGCGCCTGCATCCGGACGCCGATCTCTACTACACAATGAGCCGTATATACCAACAACAACAGCGACTCGGGGATGTGCGCACGGCCTATGAGCAAACCCTAAAACGAGATCCCGCTGATCGCCAGACGTACCTGCGCATGGCGATAACTTTTGCGCTACAGGGAACCCCAACCGCAGCGAATAGAGCTTTACAAGCGTTAGGCAAACAAACCGGTACAGCCGCCGCCCGATCTCAGCGATGAAAACCGACGGGCAGATATTCCCCCTCGTCTCCAGTCGGCGCCTATGGTTAGCCTACGCGGGCATCGTCTGTCTGCTCGGCTGGTTTTACTTCGGCGATTTGCGACACCATTTGCTCGAAACACACGATGCCGATAACTTCCGCGACAACGCGCGCATCAGCCAGGATTGGACCTTCCTTTTTTCGCTGGAGAAAGAGCAGGCTTCGGGTCGACTGCTGTACGAATTCGTTTCATTTCTGGCCTTCCTGGCCTGGGGCGCCGACCCGGGATGGTATCATCTGCTGGTCGTTATCTGGCACGTGGGCGTCAGCTTGCTACTGGTGCGCTGTTGTACGGCGATCGGTTATAATATTGAGCTAAGCATGTTGACGGGACTGCTCTTCCTGGTCAATGTCGCGCATTTTCGCGGTATCCACTGGCTTTCCAGTCTCAACTATGTCATGGGTTTGGTTTTTGCCTTGCTGGCACTGCTTTGTTTTGTACGGCGCTGCGATACGCGAAGACGCCTCTGGCTCGTGGGCTTCTACGGCAGTCTGATCCTGGGTGCGCTGAGTCATATCGCCAGCCTGATGGTCTGGCCCTTCTGCTTTTTTTGGGTCTGTACTCAGGGCCGCGACCTGCGCCGCGCGCTCTACGACCTCTTACCGTTCGCGCTCTTGCTTGGGCCGACATTGGCGGTCGTCTTCCATTTTACCTCCCGTCGCACCAGCACGATGGACGCTTTCCATTCGTACTCCGCATCGGCTCTTGTTGAGCTCATCTTAGGTTTCGCGCGTTCGCTCTTCTGGCTGCTCAGCCGGCTTTTGAGCACCGCCCACTGGCTGCCGTTGCGATCGAGCGAACGCCAGACCTGGGAGCTTTTTCTCGGCGCCGCGCTGCTGGGCCTTGTAGTTTATCTGGTATGGCGTAAACCCGACCCCGTCTCGGCCTGGGCGATCTGGACCGCCCTGCTGCTGCTGCCCTTCGCCCTGCTCACAGAAGAGATCATCCTCGATCTTCATATCGGCCCTTCGCGCTATCTCTATTTCGCCAGCGCTGGTTCGTGCGCGATCCTCGCCTGGGGACTCCAACGTGCGGGACACCTGCTGGGATCTTGGCGGCGACCGATATTCGCCTGTTCGGTCACGGCGATCCTGGCCATTAGCTATACGGGCCTCAAACAAGCAGAGGGGCTGACATACTATTCAGAAGCTAGGTCCTACCTGAGTACAGGGGACGATCCGACCGGCATTCGCCTCATGCGCAAAGCCCTGCAATTGGGCGGGGAAGCCGTTTATCGCGAGGATGCCTACACTCGGCTATGTCTCGCACAGATAGCCCAGCCTGCGCGAGACACGGCCGACCTCGCGCAGGCCAGAACCGAGTTTCCCGAGCACAACGCTTTCGCCGCCATCGCGTTAGTGATCCAATCGATGAAAAAAGGCGATCCGGACCAGGCCTTTAGCCAATTGTTAAGCATCGGTGAAAACGCGGGCGTAGCGGAACTCGCCGGCAAAGCCTATTACAATATCGCCAAGCCATTCGCCGCCGACGGCAACCACGAGCGCGCCGCCCTGGCCTATGGACGCTCGCTGCATTTTTTGCCGGACCGCCAGAATGTGCTGCAACGACTCGCCGAATCGCTATGGGCAAGCGACCAACGCGAACAAGCGACTTCCGTACTGCTCTACCTCGTCCGTCTTGCGCCAGACGATCCGGACGCGCTCTACAAGGCGGCCCTGGCTTTTAACCTGCAAGAGCAACACCAACGCGCCGCCGAATTTTGCCGACGCGTACTCGCCATAGAAGACCGTGCTGACGCGCGACAGCTGCTGGCCGCGAGCGCAAGTGCCGAGTAAATTCGCCGATTGCGCACAATAAAAGGGGACCTACACAAGGTCCCCTTTTATTGTTGTTTGGCCCATACCAATCGCCGAACGCATATGTGCAACATCTTTGCCGCCAAAGATGTTGCACTCCTCCACACCACATACTAACTTCAGTAGATGTCCTCAAAAAAAATAAATCCGGCCTCACTGCGCCGTATCATACTCGAAGAATCCAAAAGGGCGCATGTCGGCCACATAGCGTCTGCCCTTTCGGTCACCGAGATCATCTCCGTGCTCTATTCTGATGTCCTGCATATCGCCCGTCCCGATGATCCGGAGCGCGACCGCTTCGTGCTCTCCAAAGGCCACGCCGCCCTCGCGCTCTACGCCGCCCTGACGCTCAAGGGTTTCCTCACCCTCGAAGACTTGCACTCATATTGTGGCGACGGCTCGTTATTGGGCGTCCACCCCGAGCGGGACCTCGTCGGGGTCGATTTCACCACCGGCTCCCTCGGCCACGGATTATCCTTTGCGGCCGGAGCCGCACTGGCAGCCCGCCTCGATGGCTCGCCCCGGCGCACCTACGCCTTGCTCAGCGACGCCGAGTGCAATGAGGGAGCGGTATGGGAAGCGGCCATGTTCGCCGCCCACCACCGGCTCTGCAACCTGACCGCCGTCATCGACTGCAACGGCCAGCAGGCGCTGGGCAAGACGGCGGACGTCCTGCAAATGGAACCGCAAACCGAACGCTGGCAATCCTTCGGCTGGCGGCCGATCGAAGTCGATGGACACGACCCCGTTGCGCTGCAGGCGGCTTTCGCCGACGCAGTGCGGGGAGAAACCCCCAGCGTCGTCCTGGCTCGGACATCCGCCGGCAAGGGCGTTTCCTTTATGGAGGACAAGGTAGAGTGGCATTATTTGCCGATGACCGACGAGCAATACGCCTCGGCCCTTAACGAAGTCGCGGCCGATCGATGAGAAAATATTTCGCGCGAGCCCTTGAAGACATCGCCCGCGACGACCCCCGCGTCGTGTTATTGACGGCGGATCTCGGCTTCGGCGTCTTGGAGGGTTTCGCCCGCGACTTTCCCGACCGCTTCTTCAACGTCGGAGTCGCCGAAGCCAATATGGCCGGCCTGGCCACTGGCCTGGCCGAAGCCGGGTATATCCCCTTCATGTACTCCATCGCCACCTTCGCCGCCCTGCGTCCCTACGAGCAATTGCGCAACGGCCCCGGCCTGCACCATTTTCCCGCCCGTCTGGTTGGGGTGGGCGGCGGTTTCGAATACGGAACCAATGGCCTGACCCACGCGGCCCTAGAGGATTACGGCGTCCTGCGACTGCAACCCGCGATGCAGATCGTCGTGCCCGCCGACGACGCACAAGCGGCCAATGCCCTGCACACCACCTACGACATGCCCGGTCCCGTCTACTACCGCATCAGCAAGAGAGAAGGCCTGCACATCCCGGCGCTCGGTGGCCGTTTCCACCCCGACAGGGCCGAGTGTATCCTCGACGGCGAGGACGCACTCATCCTCTCCATCGGCGCGATCACCGACGAGGCCCTGGCCGCAGCCGAACTGCTACACGACGAGGGTATTCGCCCGACCGTCGCCGTAGTCTCCTCGCTCAACCCCGGCCCAAACGAAGACCTCAAAGCCCTGCTCACCCGTTTTCCCGTAGCCCTAACGGTCGAAGCTCATTATGCCTCAGGGGGTTTGGGATCGGTTGTCGCCGAACTCATCGCCGACAACGGTATGGGCTGTCGCCTGCACCGCTGTGGGGTTTCCGACGCACCCGACGCCTTATCCGGCAGTGAAACGTATCTGAACAATCGGCACGGGATCGATCGCACGAGTATCGCCCGCACCCTGCGAGAATCCCCGGGTCTATGAACCACTCGCAAGAAACCAGGATCAGCGCCATCATCGCCTGTTATCGCGACGCCCCGGCCGTACCCGTCATGTACCAGCGGCTCGAAGCGGTCTTCCGCAAAATTGGGGGCGACTACGAAATCATCTTCGTCAACGACTGCAGCCCCGACGACGCGAGTGAAGTGCTCGAGGCGCTCGCCGCCAAAGACCCCAAGGTCACGGTCATCGAGCACACGCGAAATTTCGGCTCGCAGAACGCCTTCTCCAGCGGCATGCGTATCGCCACCGGCGACGCGGTGGTGCTGCTCGACGGTGACCTGCAGGACCCCCCCGAACTCATCGAGGAGTTTTACCACAAGTGGCGCGAGGGTTTCGAGATCGTCTACGGCGAACGGGTAACACGCGACGCGACCCTGTTGCTGAAAGTTTCCTATAAGATCTTCTACCGCCTCTTCCGCGCCCTGTCCTACGTGCCGGTGCCCTTGGACGCCGGTGACTTTTCGCTGATCGACCGGCGTGCGGTGGACGCGCTCAACGCGCTGCCCGAAAACAACCGCTTCCTCCGCGGCCTGCGCGCGTGGATCGGCTACCGCCAGACCGGCGTACCCTACGTGCGGCCCGAGCGGATGTTCGGCCGCACCACCAACTCACTGCTGCGCAACATCGGCTGGGCGCGCAAGGCCATATTTTCCTTTTCATACATGCCATTGGAATTCATCACCTGGGGCGCCCTGCTCTGCGTCGGCGCCTCCTCCATCGGCATCGTCTCGCAACTCTTCCTGCGTCTGTTCTACCCTCACCTCAGCCCCAGCGGCTTCACTACCCTGATCGTCCTCATCCTCTTCGTCGGCGGCGTGCAGATGCTTTGTCTCGGTATAATCGGCTCCTACCTCGCCCATATCTACGACGAGGTCAAACGCCGCCCACCCTATATCGTCGACCGCATCCTCAACCCGCCCGCCCCCCGCGACTAACGCCCCAATTGCCAGCGATAGATCTCCATCCCACACGGTGCCCCATCTGCCGCACGGTCGACGGAGCCCGGGAACTCTACCCAGCTAACTTCGACCCACAGGCGCTCAACCCCGAGGTCTTCTCCGCCCGCCGCCTGCCCGACCGTATCCACTTCCGCCTGGTCCGTTGCCTGGGCTGTAGCCTCGTGCGCTCCGATCCCATAGCCGACACCGAACTGCTTTCCGAACTCTATACCCACAGCGATTTCACTTACCAATCCCAGACACAAGACCTCCGGCGCACTTACGGCCGCTATCTCGACAACCTGGTCGCACACGGGGCGGCAAAAGACACCTTGCTCGAAATCGGCTGCGGCAACGGCTTCTTCCTCGACGAGGCGCTCGCACGGGGCTACCGGGAAGTGCGCGGGGTCGAGCCGAGCGCCGCCGCCATCGAACACGCCGACGCAAGAATACGCCCCCACATCATCCGCGATATCATGCGACCCGGCCTCTTCCCCGCCGAGACCTTTGACGTCATCTGCCTCTTCCAAGTCTTCGACCACATCCCCGATCCCGGCGCCTTACTCGCCGAATGCTTCGCGCTGCTAAAACCCGGCGGCCTGATGCTCTTTATCAACCACAATGTCGGCGCCGTATCGGCGCGCCTGCTCGGCCGGTTCAGTCCGATCGTCGACATCGAACACACTTATCTCTACAGCTCTGACACTATGACGCGCCTCTGCCGTCTGCACGGTTTTACCGTCGCCGCGGCGGGCACCGCCTTCTACACCTATTCGCTGTCCTATCTGGCCCGGCTGCTGCCCTTGCCCGCCGTCGGCAAAAAAACCCTGCTCGCCGCGCTGGACAAAACCCCCTTCGGCCGCATCCGCCTGACCGTCCCCTTGGGCAACCTACGGCTGGTCGCCCGCAAGGAACTAACGTGAAGCGCGCCGTCGTTACCGGAGCCAGCGGATTCGTCGGCGCCAACCTCGCCCGCCGTTTGCTCGCTGAAGGGCACCAGGTACACCTGCTGCTCCGCCCCGAATACGCGCGCTGGCGCCTGCAGCCGTTTTGCGACGAGGTACAGATACACGAAGTCGACTTGCACGACGCCGAGGGCCTCGCCCGCACCATAAGCCTTATCCGCCCCGAATGGGCCTTCCACCTGGCCGCGTACGGCGCCTACCCGCAACAAACCGACCTGGCGCGAATGATCGCGACAAATATCTCCGCCACCGGCCACCTCGTCGAAGCCTGTCTCGCCGCCGACTGCGAGGCCTTCGTACACGCCGGCTCCTCATCGGAATACGGACTCGTCGACCATGCACCGGCCGAAGGGGAAGCCATCGACCCCAACAGCCACTACGCCTGGACCAAAGCCGCCGCCACCCACCTCTGCCGCCATATCGCCCGCGACCGCGACGCACACCTGACGGTCCTCCGGCTCTACTCGGCCTACGGACCCTATGAAACACCGACGCGGCTGCTGCCGACGCTCATCCACCAGGGACTACGCGGCCAACTACCGCCTTTAGTAAATCCCGACATTGCGCGCGACTTCGTCTTTGTTGAAGATGTCTGCGAGGCTTTCTTATTGGCCGCCGCCCACCCGCAAAGCGAACGCGGCGCCGTATACAATGTTGGTAGCGGCGTGCAGACCACCCTTCGCGAAATCGTCGACTTGGCCCGCCGCCGGCTCGATATTGCCGCCGAGCCGGCTTGGGGTTCGATGGGAGACCGACACTGGGACACCGAGTTCTGGGTCGCCGACGCGGAAAAGATCACCCGCGAACTGGGCTGGCGTCCCCGCTATACACTCGCCGAGGGCTTCGACCGCACCGTGAAGTGGTTCATCGACCACGCCGACCAGTTACCTAACTCGACCTAACTCGACCTAACTCGACCTGACCTGACCTGACCTGACCTAACCTGACCCAACCTGACCTAACCTGACCTAACGCTATGACCACTTCGGTATTCCCGCTATATAAAAATACCTACACGCTGCCGGCTTATTTCGCCGTCGTCCT
Source organism: Gemmatimonadota bacterium (assembly GCA_018672475.1). Lineage (GTDB taxonomy): Bacteria > Latescibacterota > UBA2968 > UBA8231 > UBA8231. The sequence goes on from JABHFS010000058.1 coordinate 7,243, forward strand.
GCTACTGTCCTCCCTATGTTTCGGCAACTTAAAAGATCACCTGTATTTTACCCACGACGACGAAATTCAACAGGACTACCCCCATCTTAACGCGGATCCCGCTTTTTTCTTTTCACCGGACAAAGCCACCGCCTCCGTACGCCCGATCGACGAGTTGGTGATGTGGGCCGCTTACGCGGCCTGGGGCAACAATCCAGCGTTTTTCCACCTGCTCGACACCCACAACGCCGAAGCCGTCAAATACATCGCCTTCTTGCTTTTCACCACGACCCGGGCCTTCCACCTACTCGTCGTGGCGGCCCACACCCTCGCCGCCTGGCTGCTTGCACGCGTCGTTTGGCGGCAAGGCGGATCGTTGATCCTCGCCGGGGCGACCGGCTTGCTCTTTTGGGTCAACGGCACGCACTTCCAGGCCGTGCACCACATCTCCGCGCTCGACTACCCCTTGGCGCTCTGCTGCGGACTAACCACCCTACTCGCGCTTGGGCGCGAAGCCGTGATCAAACTCCCCATCATCCTTACCGCATCGTTAGCCTTAGGCATCTTGGCGCCCCCATCGATAGCCGTCGTCTGGCTGCTCATATTCTACCTGATCTGGCAACGCGACAATAACCTGCCGAATGTTTTGCGCGCGTGGTACTTGTCATTGAGGGTTCTGGTGTTTAGACTTTCAAGGACTGAGCGTCAATCCTATGCTGCTCTAACCACGAGACAACTGATGGTGATTTTATGATCGTAACGACCTCGTGACTGTCAGGGATCCTTCCATTCAAACAACAAGCCGCACCTGGCTCGCCTATATCGCCCTCGTCGCGTTGCTCACGGCGCTCTGTTTCTCCGGCGTCGCCGACCTCGGGCTCGACACCCACGACGACGACACCTTCCGCGACCACGAGCGCATCGCGCGGGACTTCTCCTTTTTCTTCTCGCCCGAGAAAGACCAACCCACCGGTCGTCCCACCATAGAACTGGTCAAATACCTCGCCTATCTCGCCTGGGGCAACGACCCGGCCGTTTTTCATTTGCTCGTCGTATTTTTCCACGCCCTGGCCTCTCTGCTGCTGGCCCGGACGGCCCACCACCTCGGCGCCTCTTTAGGGCTCAGCATGGTCGGCGGATTGCTCTTCCTAGTAAACGTCGCCCACTTTCAGGCCGTCTACTGGATCTCGGCCCTCGACTACCCGGTGGCGCTGATCTGCAATCTGGGGGCCGTGACGTGTTATGTCGACTACGACCGGGGCGCGGCGCCCGCCCGGCTCCGGCTCTATGCATTCCACGCGATCCTCGTTCTCGGCGTCCTCGCCCATCCCTCCGTAGTCGCGGCGTGGCTGTTTTGCCTCCACTGGGCCTGGCGGCAAAGTACCCCCTTTAAGGAGATTGCACGCCGTTTGCTGCCCTTTGCCGCGCTGTTGCTACCGACCGCGTTGCTGGCCCTGCACCTGAGCCCCCGTTCGGCCTCCATCTGGAGCCTAGTCGACATACCGATCACCGAGTCCATGACCGTTCTTCTCGGCATGTTGCGGATGCTGCTCTGGCTTGTCAGCCGCCTGCTCACTACCGCCCACTGGCTGCCCCTACCGGTGTACAAACTTCAGACCTGGGAATTAATCCTCGGCGCGGTGGTCCTCGCCGGGCTCGTTTACCCGATCTGGAAAAAACGCGATCCCCAGGCCCATTGGGCGATGTGGACTTTGCTCTCCTTTCCGCCTTTCCTGCTGCTGACCGAAACCACCATCCTCGGCCTACCCGCCGGCCCCTCGCGCTATCTATATCTGGCCAGCGCCGGATCCTCGCTGCTGATCGCCGCCGCCTTGGACTGGGTCCGCCGCACTGTCCACGCTTACGCGTTTACCATCTCGCTCCTGCTCATCCTTGCCAGTAGTTACTTCAGCCTCAACCAAGTCAAAGCCATCTCCCTCTACACTTCGGGCCGCAGCTATAGCGCAAGCGGGCAATACGCGACAGCCCGAGAGCAATTCCACCGCGCCCTGGCGCAAGCGCCCGAAGCCCTGCCGACCGAAGACGTCTATATCCGCTTGTGCCTACTGACGATGCATAGCGAAGACGATCCCGTCCCCGTGTTGGAAAAAGCACTGGCCACCCATCCCGCCAGCAAAAACCTGCGGCTATTGCAATTGGCCATCGGCGCCATGCTCCCATCGGCGGAGTTCAGCGAAAAAGCCATGCAGTTGGCATTGGACCTTCGCTATACGACCACCTCCGACGCCGAGATAGTCGCCAAGGCCCTGCACAAC
>JABHFS010000059.1 GCA_018672475.1 Gemmatimonadota bacterium
CATCCTCTTAAAAGAAGGCCGAAACATCGCATACACCGGTTTTTTCATATAACGGTTTCACCATTTACGACCCGAGTATGCGGGGTGCCGAAGGCCCCGCAGCATAAATGGCTGTGTTAGAAGAAGTAGGATCTTCGTTTTTGTGCAAATACGAAATCCTATATGAATTAACGCAGTGTTGAGCCGCGAACAGATTCACCAATTACTTTGGATCGACCGAACGAGAAAGGCGAATCACCGTCAACTCAGCATCAGCGTTCACCCGTCTGCAGCAACACATGTTAGGCGCTTCTCCATTTCACACTCGGGATGTATTCCCAATAATTATAGCTCACGGCATGGCAGCGCGGTTGAGTCGTCACCGCTCTCAGTTTTGCAAAGCCAACATAGGAGCCGGACCACCGCTACCCAGAAGGTCAGCGCAGATCGGCGAAACAGCCTCGCCACTGTAGGCTCTTGTAAACGTGCGTGAGCTCTTCGCCCTTCGAGATGGGCTGCAGTGCGGTGACCTCGAAGGTGTCGTTTTCGAAGTCTCGGTGCATTTTCGTGTTCGGGGTCTCAGAGGAGTTGTAGAAGGTGGAGCACCCCGAGCCGATGGCCCATACTGTGCGATCCTCGCTCCAGGTGAACACGTAGGGGCTGGCGTTGCCGTCGAAGGTGGCTGGCAGTCGACGAACGATACCGCGCTCGACGATCTCTCCCTCACTCATGTCACAGGCGGCGAATGCTCCCGCGCCCTTGTCACTCGACGTTGCTACGAAGACCTTGTCACACTGAACCAATCCGTGCATGACTTCTCCTATTTGTTCTAATGGTTTTTGGCTTTACGACTTGGGCTCGTCCCGTTTAGGGTTGCCCAAGGCAAGTGCCGTGACAAAAGCCCATATGTCCGATAGGGCCAAGCCGCGTATAAGCCGGTGGTAGAGGCCGTGTGCCCCACACCGCGACTCACCATCATGGCACGGGTGTTAATTCTGATGCCTAGGTAATAAATCCATGTCACACCAAGTCCCTACCCGACAACGACCTTCTGCAACTCTTTCTCATCAAATTCGATGCCCAACCCCGGCCTTTCCGGCACCATGGCCATTCCGGCTTTAAATTCAAGCGGCTCCTTCAGCAGCACATTGCCACGAGAGCCTCCGACATCCGTGGCGTTGTGGATATTGCCGCCCTCCATAATCACCGCATTTGGCGTGGCAACGGCTAAATGAATGGAAGCTGCCACATAGGGCGGCAAGCCGGAGCTGACATGGGGCGACCAGAGAATGCCGAAAGTATCGGCCATATCGGCGATACGTTTGCATTCCGTGACGCCGCCGGCCCGGCCCACATCCGGATTAACCACGTCCGCTCCCCGCTCGGAAAAGAGGTCGCGGAATTGAAAACGATTAGACAGCGTCTCGCCGGCGCAAATTGCAGTATCAAGGGTCTCGGTCAATATTGGGTAGCTAGCCGTATCTTCCGGCATCAGCGCGTCTTCAAACCAACCGACATTCCCCAACTCGTCCAGTTTCCGGCCGACGCTGATCGCTTCGTGTAGCTTAAAAGCACCCAACGAATCAATCAACAATTGGCCCCTAGCGCCCACCGCCTCAGATACTTTGATGACCCGCTCAAAATCTTCAGAGCCGACGCCCTTGGAAAACCCCATCTTGACCGCCGTGAAGCCTATTTCCATTGCCTCCAGAGCCTCTTCTGGGCTGCCGGCACCACTATAGGTCGGTATACTGTCGCGGTATTTCCCACCAAGCAATTGATACAGCGGTACGCCGACAAACTTTCCCAGAATATCCCACAACGCGATGTCTACGCCGGCGATGGATTCAGTGAAGAAACCGGTGGAATAGCCCCTGAGCCGTTGGCTGGAATACATTTTTTCCCACAGCGGACCAATGTTCCGGGCGTCCTGGCCAACGAGAATCGGTGCCAACAGGTCAGTAATCACCTTGGCGTGCACCGCCGGTGCGGTCGGCGCATGCGCTTCCCCCCAACCAATAAGGCCCTGATCTGTGGTGATCTTTACCAGGACAGTTTGGCTATGCCCTTTGGACCTGGAAGGGCTGGCGTGATCTAGTCGCTTCCCCACCCCCACCCGGTTATTCATAAAGCCGATCGGCGGCATCTCTATAAATTCATCCGACGGCAACATACTCATCGGCGTACGGGTGATTACGGGCTCAATCTTGGTGATTTTCAACGAGCCGATGCCGCGCGAACTATTTTCAATTTGCTCAGTAACTGACGGGGCAACCATTACACCTCCTGAGTTTGTATTTGTGCGATAGTCAACTGATTTTTGACCGCATGGCCTCTAACGGGTTGCCGGTTTGCGACGCAGCGCATAATCGCGCTGTTATAGGTCGTTAAACGTTTTCTCTTCGAGCAATTAACTGTACAAAGTCAAGATTCCGACCAGCATCTACCTGAAGCATTTCCGCCTCACGGCTATATTCCTCACTATTTCCACGTAAACCCTGTTCAACGAGTATCTGTTGCCATTGAAGCCAATGCTTCCAACTTGACTTAACGCCTCGGTCAACCAAACTACATTCGGTCCCATTTCAGTTTCCAACATCCATTTAAGGTCATAATGGGAGGAACGAGGAAATGCTTCTAAGCGAAGTTGAGACCCGAGTGAATCATCTGTAGATGCCATATGCTCCACTATTTCTTTTTAATGACCTATAACGGGTCGCCGACTTGCGAACTCGCGCTGTTATGTGAAGAAGAACATTAGTTTAGTGTACATTATAGTAAGATGTAATCCTCCTTTTTGAATGAGGCTTGCTGAAGTACCTCTTCGTCATTATTGGTAACAATACATCCGCCGTAATCAGCGTGGGCGGCGTTGCCTCCAGCCGCCGCTCAGGTCTGCTCGATATGCTCGACACTATCCGCAAGCTGCTCGTGGGTCACCTCCTCTGCCGCCCACGGCAGATGCCATCGCTCCATCTGCGATCCGATCCGCGTTTTCACCGTGACATCCCCATCCGCACGGCCGTCTTCGACGGTCATGTCCAAGTCATGGGCCTCCGTGCTCCACAGCGAGATAAACATCGCCTGGTCTCCGCTGGACCGAACAAGGAGCGTACTCGGACGGGGGATTGGCTCCAGTGCGCCCAGGGCCTGCACTTCTTCTGAAACCGGATCATCGGCAAGTATGAACTCAGATCCGTCACCGGCTTGCACCACGGCGCGCAGCTGACCGCAGGCTGTCTCCCAGGCGAGATCCGCGGCGCCAGTCGGCGCCCTGATCGCCCTCACATTCTCCAGGTGGCGATACCCGGTGTCCCGGAAGGGCACTCCGCCCTGACTCTCCGTCGCTGCGGTCGGCGTCCCCAGAATATGCATCGCGTAGTCGTATCGGTGCGGGCCTGCTCCGACGACCCGAAACAGGTCCAGGACAATGCGGTCGGTGAGAACCAGCGTTCGGTCCAGCCGTATTCCCGGGTACACGACCTCATTCGAGGCTCGGCACGCCTTGAAGAGGCCTTCCGGCTGGAACAGCTCCAGAACCCCGTCGGACGCTATACCTCGCGCCTTGTCTGTTTTCCAAATCGAATCGGCGTCCCTGTCATAAGGGACCATCGGTCGCCCATCCACGGTCACCGTGTTGTGAGCAATCGTCGAGCGCAGCCAGGTCAGGTGCCGCGGATCCTCGTACCCGGCCGATTGTGGGGACGCGCTCAGACAGCGGCCGTTGGCATACAGGTCCAGGCACAGCGCCGCAGGGCTCTGATGCCCGGCGCTGTGCGGCCCCCAGAACATCTGCACGGCGGTGCCGGTCGCATCCTCCGGCCGACTTCTCAGTATCGACACCCCCGTCACCGGGAATAGCGTGCAGCCCTGGCGGTGCACCCCCGCTAGGGAGATGCTGCAGTCCTCTGCAAGGGAGAAATGCCCCGACGGGTGCTCGGCGTCTTTCAACAGGACAAAATCCCACTCGCCTGACGGGGACTGCAGTGACATGGGTAGGTGCGGATACTTCCGCCCGGGCCATTCCGCGTATTCCCGCTCGATCCGGGCCAGCAGCCACGCGTACTTCGGATCGCCATAGGCCTGGTACGCAAGCTCGTAGAGCGGGCCCCATATCCACACCCCCCGCAAGTTCGACAGCCCCGAGTCGTGCAGCAGGCTGAAGTCACCATTGCCCAGCGTAGCGTAAAATGGGGCGTCGAAAGCAGCCTTCAAACACTTGCCCCCTGCTGGTCCGTACGCCCGATGCAAGTCGTGTCCGTCATCCCTCATTTGGGCGGGCAACTCGGCGTGCCAGATGTCCACGCCTGCGTTGGCCAGCATAGTGGCCGCACTCGTCAGCGCCATCAGGGTGTAGAAATGGTATCCGGGCGTGCGTTCCCAGTGCAGCCCGTCAGACAGGATGTCATGTCGAAGCTGGTGTATGAGACCGTAGCGGGGTACGCCGTTGAACGTCCAGCCATCGAGCGCGTCGCGCACGAGACCGGTCTCGCCGCTCGACAGGCCAGCCGCAAGGCGGGCAACGAGGTTCCAGGTGTTGTGATTTCCGCAGGTCGTATGACGGCACCGGTCGGTGGTCTCCTGGGTGAGGGCCAGAGCCTGCAGGAACAGCTCGCGGTCGGCATCGGCGAGGCCCTCCGACGCGAGCAGATCGTAGACTCGGGCCAGCGCAATGGTAAACCTGGATTCGCCCAGTCCATAGGCGGCCCCACGCGTGTGGTCGTCCACGAGTGGCCAGCGCAGATAGGCCTCCGCGACTCGCCTGAATGCCGCGAGAGCCGAATCGCGGTACGACCCTCGGCCAGTAAGATGGAAGGCGAGAATCTGGCGGAAGGCGTGGTTCAGCATCTCCGTCCCATGATCGGGGCGCACGGGCTCGCCCCATTCACACGGCGCATCGGCCGCCTCTAGCAGGCGGCTCAACGCGGCTCGGGCCCAGACGGCTTTCTCGGTCAGTGAACGACACCACTGCAAGCTTTCCCCAGTGACGAACACGCGGGGGTGTGGTGGCAGATCGACGGGTGCCAGATCATGGATCGATTGGGGCTGCATGACGATTTCTCTCATTATGGCTACGCCGGAACGGGGGGCAGCGTGAGTGCCTTGCAGCCCTCAAGATCATCCCGCCTACATGTCGAAGGAGGCGGTGTTTTCCCACCGATCAGCTATATTGATACACCGTAAATTATTGATTCGTAATGGTACATAATATTGTAAAAGATAGAATTCGACCCAACGGAGACTGTCAGACTAAATTGCATTTTTCTTTTTCACATAACGTTTTCGCCGTGCCCGTCCCGCGCTTAGCGGGATGGCGAAGGGGCGTATGCCCCAATAGCCGGGCACGGACGTGTTATGTGAAAAGAAAAATCTTCATTGACCAATTGTAGTTATAAAGTAACTACATTATATTTAC
>JABHFS010000060.1 GCA_018672475.1 Gemmatimonadota bacterium
GAACGCAAAGGGCAGGATACAGTTATTCGCGCACTCAGCGCAGTGGCCGAAAAAATACCGACCGTTCATTATGCAATCGGCAGTAGAGGGCCCTATCGTCAAGCGCTGGAGCAATTGGCTGTCGACGAAGGTGTCGCTGAAAGGGTTGAGTTTATTGGTTTTGTCGACGAGGCCGATCTCGGTCGGCGCTATGCGGCGGCCGATTTATTTTCAATGGTCAGTCGAGAGATCGACGAAGTGGGTGAAGTAGAGGGTTTTGGCATCGTCTATCTCGAAGCCAATGCGGTGGGCACGGCAGTGCTCGCCGGGCGTTCGGGAGGCGTGGAAGATGCGGTTGCCGATGGGCAAAGCGGCTTATTGGTCGACCCGGAGGATCTTGACGCGGTGGTCGCAGCGATCGTCCGTCTTTTGCAAGATGACGACCTACGCCATCGCTTGGGCGCCGAAGGGCAGCAAAGAGTGCGGGCGGAATTTGATCGAGAAGTGCAGGCTGAGCGATTGTGGGAGGCTTGCAGATGAGCGGAAAGAAAATCAAAGTCCTGCACGCGATTACTCGTTTGGATCGTGGTGGATCGGCGGAGAATACCTTGTTGACTGTGTCACAGGCGAATATGGATCGATATGAGGTGTCGTTGGTGACGGGGCCTACCCAAGGCGAGCGCAGTTCGACTGAAGCACTGGCTAGGGCGCGGGGAGTTCACATGGCCGACGTGCCGCATTTAGTGCGCAACGTGAGTCCACTCGCCGATCTGCGCGCAGTATGGGAATTATGGCGCCTGATGCGGCAAGGTCGATTTCACATTGTGCATACGCATACTTCCAAGGCGGGCTTACTCGGCCGCCTTGCCGCTCGCTTGGCGGGTGTACCGATTGTGATCCACACGCCGCACGGCCACGTGTTTTACGGTTATTTTGGTCCAGTGGTGACCCGGCTTTTCGTTTGGCTCGAACGCTGGGCAGCCGGTTTTTCGCAACGGGTTATCTCGCTGACGGAGAAGGGAGCCCAGGACCATGTTGACTTTGCCATCGCGGCCCGCGAGAAGTTTGCGGTTATCCACAGTGGCATTAATTTTCCATCTTTCGATCCGGATGGTCCGAGCCCACAGGCCGTGCGCGCCGAGTTGGGGATTCCGGCTGAAGGAATGGTTTTTGGTACCTTGGGGCGACTGACGGCGATCAAGGGTCAGGAGGACTTAATCGAGGCCTTTGCCGTAGTGCGCGAGAGGGTAGACAATGCGTGGCTGTTGTTGGTCGGCGATGGCGAGGAGCGAGAGGCGTTGATCGCGCAGGCAGCACGGCTAGGCGTAATGGATCGCATGGTTTTGGCGGGATGGCGCCAGGATGTTTATGCAGTGCTCGCAGCGATGGATATTTTTGCCCTGCCCTCGCTTAACGAAGGCATGGGCAAAGCCTTGGTCGAAGCCATGTACGCGAGATTGCCTTGTGTGGCGACAAGGGTCGGGGGTGTTGCGGAATTGCTCGCCGATGATGTGGGGCTGCTCGTTGACGCCTCGTCGCCGCGTGAATTGGGGGCAGCACTTAGCCAATTGGCGGGCGACGCTGAGCGCCGACAGCAGATGGGCGAAGCCGGCAGACGCCGTGCCGCTGATTATAGTGTCGAAAAGATGGTGGCCAAGATCGAAGCGTTATACGAAGAAGTGCTGGCCGAGAAAGGACTGGGGCGATGATGGGGTTAAAGAGAAAATGCCGAGTTCACATGCTGGGACGGATACTCGGCTTTGCACTCTGTTGCGGCTTGCCTGGTCCAGTTGATGCGCAGGCGCAATATCATCATTTAGATGTCGCGGTACACGCGTCCTCGTGGTACAGCACGGGCTCCGCCCATATAGAGGAAGTGGCGCAGGCGGCTGCGGCCATGGGTTTTGATGCATTAATCCTCACGGACGCCGATGTGCTGCAAGTCGAGTACGGGCTGCCATTTTTTCGCAATATATTTGCCTTCAGCTCTGAGCAACCGGCTTTGCTGTCTGAAAATGCGTTGGGCGATTATCTCGCGGAAATTCAGCGAGTGGACGAGACTATGGAGAATTTTGTCCTTATCGACGGTGTTGAGTCGCGGCCATTTTATTTTTGGAGCAATATATTCGGCGGCGGCCCCTGGCAGTTGCAACACTGGAACAAGCGACAGATCGCCGTCGGACTCGGTTCGGCACAAGCCTATGCTGGCTTGCCGGTTAGTGGGGGCGATGGAATCTGGGTCTGGCATTGGACCAGTATTCTGTTGCTCTGGCCATTGGCCGGGCTGGCTTTTGCATTCGTTGCTGATGCGAAGCCGCTTTGGTTGCGCGCGGCGGTCGGCGCGATTTCGTTACTGTGTCTGGTTAATAATATGCCTTTTAAAGTGCCGCTGTGGGGCGCCTACAACGGTGACCTCGGACCGGCACCATTCCAACAATATATCGACGAGGTGAATCAGCGTGGTGGACTCGTATTCTGGGTTGCGCCCGACAAGAGGGAGACCGTCGAGCTTTTTGGCGGTCGGATTGGGGCGGTATGTCCACCTTCTACGATGGAAGGGGACTTGTTGCACACCTTTGATTACACCGGTTTCGCTGCGCTGCACGCCGGTCACAGCCGCCTTGCCGAGCCGGGGCAGGCCTGGGATCGGGCGTTGCACCAATATTTGCTGCAAGAACGGGCGCGCCCACCTTGGGGCATAGGTGACGCAAACTACCAGGGAGGGGCGCTTGCCGGTGCAAGGACCATCGTCCTTGCACGGGAACGCAGTCGCCGTGGTGTGCTGGAGGCTCTGCGGTCGGGGCGGATGTATGCGACGATGGGGGAGGGCAAGTTGGCCTTGGAACAATTCGCGGTTGTGGCACAGGGGGAGCAAGGTTTGGCGGGCCAGCATATCGAAAGCAGCGGACCAGTGCGCGTGCAGGCGCGGGTTGCCGCAGCCGAGGGTACTGTGCTGCAATTGCGGTTGCGTCTGGTGCGCTCGGGGGAGGTCATCGCAGAGCAAACGGGTATGACTCCCTTATCGTTTGCTTACGTCGATAAGGATATCGGACCCGGCCAGCGGGTCTATTATCGTCTACTGATCAACAGTCAAAGCGACCGATTGGTTTCGAATCCGATATTCGTTAGGAAGGCAAGTCGATGATCGTGGCAATTCACCAACCGCAGTTCATGCCGTGGTTGGGCTATTTCGATAAAATGGACCAAGCCGATTGCTTTGTACTATTGGACAATGTGCAATACAAGAAAAACGAGTGGCAGAATCGCAACCGAATAAAAGGACCCCAGGGGCCTCAATGGTTGACGGTGCCTGTCCAGTTCAAGTTTCCGGCGCTGATTACCGAGGTGGGAATTAATGGCTCGGGCCCCTGGCGACGCAAGCAATTACAGGCGCTCAAAACGAATTACGCGAAGGCGCCGCATTGGCCGTTATACGAGGAATTCATAGCGCAGTTCTATGGACGTGAGTGGGGTGAATTGGCGGCGGTGAACAAAGCTTCGGTGGAGTGGTTGCGCGGTGCACTGGGCATCGATACGCCATTGCGTATCGCGTCGGAGATGGAATTGAACGAGGAGCCGACTCAACGACTCATCGATATTTGTAAGGCGGTTGGGGCCGACGCATATCTGGCGGGGGTCGATGGCAAAAAATATATGGACCTCGATCGCTTTGCCGCGGCGGGATTGCGAATCGTCGTGCAAGAATACGAACATCCGACCTATCCTCAACTCTATGGGGAATTCGTCTCGCACCTTTCTGCCTTGGACTTATTGTACAACTGTGGGCCAGGAAGTGGGGAAATAGTGCGCAGTGGTAGGAAAAATTAGCCGATATAGAAAAAGGAAAACACACGATGAATGTACTTGCGATCGGAGCCCATCCCGACGATATCGAATACGCTTGCGCCGGTACGCTGATACGCCATGCGAATGAGGGCAAAGACCGGGTTTTTCTATTGATCGCTACCGATGGTTCGTCGGGTGGCGATCCAGCGGTTCGGCGTCAGGAGCAACTGGACGCAGCTAAACTCATTGGGGTAGAGGAGGTTTTTTTTCTCGACTACCCCGATACGCAATTCGAGTGCAACCGAGACTCGATAATGAAGATCGAGGAGGTCATCAACAAAGTCGATGCGGAAACGGTCTATACCCATTGGGGCGAAGATACGCACCAGGACCACCGCGCCATAGCCCGGGCGGTGGTCCCCGCGGCTCGTCGGGTCCCCAATTTGCTTTATTTTGAGGGATTTTCGGCCCAGCATTTCAATCCGACTATTTTTGTCAATATCGGCAAGGTGATAAACCAAAAGTTGGGGGCTTTAGAAGCCCACGCCTCGCAACTCGAAAAGACCAATATAGAGCATCTAAATATCGTCGATATCGCACGTTCGGCGGCCCATTTTCGTGGTATCCAAGGCCGAGTGACTTTCGCTGAAGGTTTTACCGCGGTGCGCCATTTTATCGACTTTTGAAGAAAGTGAGCTAATTATGACTGCAATGCCTCTCCCACAGTTGCGCCTTGAAGTGCCCATGAACGACCTGCACGCGCAATACCGGCAGATCAAAGGAGAGGTCGATGCCGCCCTGGCCCGCGTTATGGCGGAGCAATCGTTTATCCTCGGTCCGCAGGTGCAGCGCTTTGAAGCCAACTATGCCGATTATTGCGAGGTTGGCCATTGCATCGGTGTCAGTAGCGGTACCGACGCCCTAGTGTTAGCCCTGCTCGCCGCCGGCGTCGGGGAGGGGGACGAGGTTATTGCGCCCGCATTGACTTTCGGAGCGACGATCGAGGCGATTTGCCAGGTGGGGGCGCGCCCGGTGCTCTGCGATATCGATCCGCAGCACTACACCATTGATCCCGAACAGGTCCGCCGTTGTCTCAGTGACCGCACAAGGGCTATCGTGCCGGTGCACCTTTACGGGCAGGTGGCGGATATGGATGCGTTAAACGCTTTGGCGGCGGAACGCGACTTGGTTTTAATCGAGGACGCAGCGCAAGCGCAGGGCGCGCGTTTTCGCGGTGAACCGGCCGGATCGTTGGGCCGAGTCGGGTGTTTTAGTTTCTATCCGGGTAAAAATTTGGGGGCTTATGGCGATGCCGGCGGTATTACCACCAACGATGAAGTATTGGCGGAGCGGCTGAGGCGCCTGCGCAACCACGGTCAAGTTGCCGGTGATAAATTCAACTACCGAGAAATTGGTTTCAATGCGCGAATGGATGGGTTGCAGGGGGCGGTACTCAGTGCCAAACTGCCGCATTTGAACGATTGGAACGAAAGGCGCCGCGTGATAGCGACCCGTTATTGCGCCGAATTGGCGGGCTTAGACTGTATGACCCATCCGGTAGAAGCACCGCATGTTCACCACGTCTATCACCTCTATGTGGTGCGGGTGCCCGACCGTGATGCTTTGGCCGCCTCGTTGCAGGCTGCCGGAGTCGAGACCGCCGTGCACTATCCGCATCCGGTGCATCTTACACCAGCCTTTCGCGTGCTGGGTTGCGGCGAAGGTAGTTTGCCGGTATCGGAACAAGTCTGCCGTGAGATCCTCTCGTTGCCGCTTTATCCTGAAATGAGCGATGAGCAGGTGGATTGGGTCATCGATGCGGTCTGGCGCCACTACGTTTGAGCATATCGATTCCCCATTCGCGGCCGACGGTCGGCGAGGCCGAAGCCAAGGCTGTATACGAGATTGTTTGCTCGGGGCAATTGGCCCAGGGTGCAGAAGTCGAAAAATTCGAAAGTGAAATGGCGGTTTTTACCGGCCGCCGCTATGGGGTGGCGGTCTCTTCTGGGACAGCCGCTTTGCATTTGGGGCTATTGGCACTCGGGGTGGGGGCGGGTCAGGAAGTTATCGTGCCCAGTTATGTATGTACCGCACTCCTGCACGCAGTCTGGGGCGCCGGAGCCGAACCGGTTGTATGTGATAGTGAGCCTCACTCGGGCAATATTGACCTAGCAGGAGCGCGACGGGCCTTGGGTCGTCATACGGCTGCGATAATCGCACCACATATGTTTGGCCTGCCTGCCGAGATCGAAGCATTGGCGTCGCTGGGAGTCCCTTGCATAGAGGATTGCGCGATGAGCATCGGGGCGAATTTCATGGGGCGGCGCTTGGGAAGCTTCGGCGAGATTTCGATTTGCTCTTTTTATGCCACTAAAATGTTGGCGGCCGGGGAGGGGGGCATGGTGCTGACGGATAGCGAAGACTTGGCTTCTACCGTCCGTCAACTTCGAGAATATGATGGAGCACCGGCTAGCCGACTGCGTTTCAATAGCAAGATGACCGATATGGCCGCGGCCCTGGGGAGGGTTCAATTGGCCCGATTACCCGAGTTTGTCGCCCGACGTCGTGCCTTAGCGGCCCTATACGACGAGGCTTTCGCTGAAACTTCACTTGAAACTCCGCTGGATTCCTTGCAGCACATTTATTATCGTTACGTCGTTAAGACGGGCCAACCCGCAAGTAAGTTGATTGCCGAGTTGGAGCGAGAGGGCGTGGCAGCGCGTCGGCCGATATATAATCCGTTGCATCGGGAATTGCGTCGGGATGACGAATTCTTTCCCGGCGCGACCGATGCGCATGCGGTCGATGTGTCACTGCCGCTCTATCCGGCCCTCAAAGACGAAGAGGCGCAACAGGTCATAGCGGCCGTATGCGCTGTCGCGGCGAACCATTGAGGCTATAGCGTGGAAGCGGAAGAGCGTTTATCCCTTTTTAATATAGACAAAATAATCCTGCTGCTCTTTGTCGGCTTTTTGCTCACTGGCGAAGCCCAAACCCTGCTCAATAACTCTGGTTTGAAATGGGCTTATCTGCTGCTTTTGTCCTTTGGCATTGGCTATGTGTGCACGCCATTGGTCCATTGGCTTGCACATCGCACAGGGGCGATCGATATGCCCGCAGGTCGCAAGGCGCACGGGGCGCCTACCGCTTTGCTCGGGGGCGCCGCGGTGTTTATCGCCTTTGCCTTGACGGTGCTGGTCAATTTTAGTTTTAGCGAGGAGTTGAAAGGGGTGGTGTTGGGAGGCTTGGTTATTTTTGCGGTCGGTCTGTGGGATGACCTCAAGGAATTGCCGGCTTCGCTAAAACTCCTTGCTCAATTGCTCGCCGTAGCGATACTCATCCACCACGGGGTGGTTATCAGTTTCTTGCCCGATGAGCCCTGGGGGGATGTGGGCGAATGGGCGCTGACCGCGTTCTGGGTTATCGGTATAACGAACGCGATAAACTTCCTCGACGGAATGGATGGTTTATGCACCGGACTCTGTGGCATCGTCTCGATTTTCTTCGGGTTGGTAGCGTTGCAGAACCATCAGGATTTCATGGTCTATTTGGCCTTGCCGCTGGTCGGGGCCTGCCTCGGATTCTTGCCCTATAATTTTCGCCCGTTTCGTTCAGCTGTGATATTTCTCGGTGATGCGGGCAGCACTTTCCTCGGCTTTACTGTAGCTGCGCTGGGGGTGATGGGCGATTGGGCTGGTGACCATGCCGTGCGCCTTATCGTGCCAATTATAATACTCGGCGTACCGATCTTCGATATGACATTTACGACCTTTATGCGCGTCAAGAACGGACAGGTTCGCTCGTTTAAACAGTGGGTAAATTACACGGGCCGCGACCATATTCATCACCGCCTCGCCGATCTGCGGATTGGCCATTTCAAGGCCGTATTGGTTATCTATGTGGTGTCGATCTGGTTGGGGCTTTCGGCTTTGGCGCTTAAAAACGCGACAGGGCTCAATGCTATCCTGCAGGTGGCTCAATCCGTTATCGTCTTTTTGCTACTCGGTTCATTTATGGTCTTTGTGCAGCATAAATACGAAGAAATAGAGCATAAAAACGAGGGGTTAGATCAGGAGAACAAAACCGGCGAGGTTTAAGGGGGAGCAGATTGATTAATTCATCAAATTGCGACAGTACTTGTTAGAGATCGCTACTACTTGACATCAAAACTTGAATTAGGTATTTTTTAGGTCTGCCCGGCTATGGGGCCAGTGTCTATAAAAACAACTATTTAGACCTGAGTTCTTGCAGTACAGGCTGCCGGTCAACCGAGGCGGTTGTCGCATGGAAATTCAAAAATTGACCAGGATATGGTGCGTCTAGAAGATCTAGCGCCCGGCATTCTGGTTAAGGGCATTCTCCCAGAAAGCCCTGTGGCCATTACCGGCGTACGCTGGCATGGCGTGGCGGGTGTTGAGTTGGATTTTGCCGATACCCAAGGGTATAAGGATCAGGTTCTGCTCTGTCGCGAGCACGAATACGGTCTGGAGATTATTGGTGATCAACGCGAGTGGAGCTTTGAAGCCGATGCCCACTTATGGCGACTCGCCGCTGCCGCACGCAGCATGCAGCTGGCAGCGGAAGCCCATCGCGGGGCGACCTATCTCTATGGGGTCAGGCTATTAGCGCATTTGCGCAAAGCCGGCGAAGAGGGCCTAGCCTCCGCTGTTCAAGCCAAAATTGCAGACCCCCAATTCCTAGCTATGGCTAGCGCAGATCCTGTTGGTGCTGATCTTGAGCATTTCTTCGATGCCGGTCTCACCGCTTTGGGTGGTCGAGGGAATCGCCTGCGCGAAGGGCGCTTTGAGATCGCAGCTTTGCCTGAGGTGTTGGGCAATCCGAGTACGCTTCCCCAAATTATAGACTTTAATGCCAGCGCAGATCCCGATGTAGAGTCGCTTGATCCGGGGCATGTATTGGTTCGCGCGCTGACAGAAAACGTTTTAACCGAATTTAGCACATTATTGCGGCGGGGCAGCGCCCTGGTTGTCCCAGGTGCTGGTGCTGCGCGCGTCTGTTTGCTCGTCGAACAGGCGATCGGTCAGACCGGGGCGGATGCCGAGGAACCCTGGCGCCAATTGCAATTGGTTGAAGTTGATGCCGAAGGGCATGCAAGGTCGTCTCTCGAACCTTCTTGGTGGGATTTGCGTCCGCCAAGTTCCGATGAGCAACTGCAGATCGACGCCTGGCGCCAAGAAGACTGGTTGGCAACTGATTTTGAAGAATCTGCGTTGGCTTGTGTGGTATCGGAGACCGTGCATTTGCATCTAGAATCGGCCCGGCGCGGTAGGGAATATGTCACCCGTCGTATAGCAGAAGAACTGGGCGGGGAGAGTCGTCCGATGGCGAACGGCAATGGATTCGGACATGCGGCAGCGATCCCCGCGGGGGTAGATGAGCGCCTGCGGCCGATTCTTGAGTCCTGGTCGCAGAAGCCGTTATTGCCACTTTTGCCCAAGGTCGTGGGAGGGGTTTTGTTGGTGCCCGAGGAGTTGTTGATGACGGGAGTGTCCGACCGGATGACCGCTACCGTAGTTGAAGTGCCTGATTTCAAACCGGCCTTACGTGCTGCAACTCCACAGGCCGCTTCGGATTGGGAACGATCCGAGGCGTTTGCCGAAGAGGAATTGCCCGAAGAGCCGCTTGTCGAAGAAGAACGACCTGCAGAGGGTTTCTTCGCGCAAATTCCGGGTTTATTGGCTGGACCGGAGATGCGTAAGCCACCGCGCACGTCGCCGGGGGCGACGACCTTGGCCGGGCCGCCGATACTTACGCAGTCCAAAGCTTGGCGCGTTCCGGTGGACTTGCAAAGGGAATGGCAGGCTCATGCCGAGCGCTTGCTGGTATCGGGGGTCGAAGCTCCTGCGGGTGTGGAGTTGGTGCGGCGCAATCCGGTTGATGGGGGCATTGGCCTGTGGATTCCCCCCGGCTCGTTTACCATGGGGGATCGCCGCGGCGACCGCGACGAGAGGCCGATGCACCAAGTTCACTTGGAAGCGTTTTATATGGATCTCCAGCCCGTGACCCAGACTCAGTATCAGCATTTCGTGCGCGAGACTGGTTATCGGAATCGCGAGTGGGAACCTCTTGCTGATGCTGCGGATCATCCGGTAATCCAGGTGAGTTGGGAAGATGCGGTGGCCTATTGCACTTGGGTACAGAAACGTTTGCCGACCGAAGCCGAATGGGAAAAGGCCGCACGGGGCACGGATGGCCGCACTTTTCCTTGGGGTGATACGTTCGAGCCGGGGCGGGCCAGCGTACTCGGTCGCGGTTTTAGCGGTACATCTCCAGTGGGTAATTTACCGGCCGGTGCCAGTCCCTATGGCGGGCTGGATATGTCTGGGAATGTCTGGGAATGGGTGGCCGATTATTATGCCCCCGATTACTATGCCAGCGGTCCGCCGCACAACCCGATGGGCCCTGACAATGGGCGGCAGCGGGTGATGCGTGGCGGGGCTTGGATTTGCCATCGCCGCTACCTTCGCTGCGCTAAGCGCGAGCGCCAAGCTCCCGATTATCGCAGTCGCCTCGTTGGTTTTCGCTGCGCCCTCTAAGTCGCGGTTCGCGGCGCTATTTTTCTTCTAAAACGGATTCGTCGATCGCCGGGTCTACGATATAGAGCATGGGCTCTTCTTCGAGATAGATCAGTTGCGGCTCGTTCATTTTTTTGCCGCGATGGTCAAGCCGGATTTCCACCAACGGGCGCGTGGGGTAGAGCTTGTTGGCTCCTACTACGCGTCCGATGGTGTTGTTGTTGAGCTTGACGAGGCTGCCCAACGGGAAGATCGATACGATATTGATCAAGCTTTTGATTAGGCGGGGGTCGAAGTGTTTGTTGCGCGTGTCGATTATCGTGGTCAAGGCGCTATAGATAACATGGGCTTTGCGGTCGGAGCGCGGATGCCCGAGGGCTTCGTACATATCCGACAGCCCGATGATCCGTGCGAATTCGTGGATATCATCGCCTCTCAGCTGGTCGGGATAGCCGCTGCCGTCGTGGCGTTCGTGAATCTGCACGACCACTTGGCCGATCCAGGCGAAATTTGCGCCGAAGCGTTCGACCATTCCTTTGGATTCGTGTGGGTGATTACGCAGGAGTTGCAGTTGCTCGGTGGTCAATTTAGGGGAGTCGAGCACCTCGTCGGGAATGGTTAGCATGCCGATATCGTGCATCAGGGCGCAAAGCCCCAAGCCCAGGCAGTGTTTTTCGTCGTAGGCAATCTCCAAGCCAAGGCGAATCGCCATTAGCGCGGCATTGGCCACGCGTTGTGAACGCTCGGTGTTGTTGGTGCGGCGACGAACGGCTTCGGTTAGCAGTTGGTCGCTCTTGGCGAACGAGCGCAGGACATTGGTAAAGGCCTGCGTTAGCATCTCGGCGTTGACCGGGCTTTTTGTTTCGGCTTGTTCGAAGACGTGGCGGGCCGCCTGTACTACAGATGTATAAATCTCGCTGTCTGGAATGAGAGCGACTGGCTCTATGTCAGGGGGCTCTGTTGCCTCCGTCGATTCGATGGACTCCGGGTTTTCTGATTGTGTCGCGGTCGGAGGTTCTATAGTTGCTATTTCACCAGCGGTTTCGGGTCCTACCGTCGGTGTTTGTGTTGGCGGGGTAGAAGGTGGTGCCGTCGGCGCAGGTGAGATAACCGCGGGTGTTTCGACAATAGCCTGTTGCGGTGGTACTGGTGCGGGGGCCAACGGCCCTTCTTCGCGGACTTTTTGGCTCGACCGCATCATGTGGCGCATCCTAAACACGGCAGTCTTCCTCGTCTAGGATGATGCGATAGGCCATCTCCTCGTCGACCTGGCTAGCTTGTCGACTATAGCTGAGGACTAGGCAGAGGTCGCAAATATAATTGAGGCGCCGGGGAATGCCGCCGGAGTATTGTGAAATCAGTTCGATGGCTTCCGGCGTGAACGCCGGGTCAATGCGTCCGGCGATGGCCATGCGGTGGTTGATATAAGCACCGACATCGCGGCGTTCTAAAGGACGCAGCAGGCCACGCGCCGAGAGACGGTCGTCGAGTTGCGGTAAGTTGCGGATTCGCTCGCCCAATTCGGGTTGGCCGATAAGCAATAGCGTGATTAAGAAGGCGTCGTTGAGCTGGAAGTTGAGCAGCAAACGGATTTCCTCAAAGAGCCTGGCATCTTCAAGAAGCTGCCCCTCGTCGATAATGACCAAAGTGGTCTTGCCGAGGGAGAAATTGTCGTAGAGCCGGCCATTGAGCCGGTGAACGATCTCGGTATGGTCTTCGTCGAGTTGGGTCTCGCCGACCTGGTAGAGGATCTCTCGCAATAATTGCGTCGGGGTCGGCGAGGGGCTGGTCAATAGGGCGACTTCGGTCTTGTCGGGGTCGAGTTCGTTGACCAGTGAACGAGAAAGCATCGTTTTGCCGCAGCCGGACTCGCCGGTGAGCAAAATACCGCCTTGATTGCTGCGAAGCGCATAGAGCAGCTTGGCAAAGGTTTCCGTGGTGGCAGGCGACCGATAAAAGAAGCGGGGGTCGGGTGTGTTTTCGAAGGGTTTTTCTTGCAATCCCCAGTAGTCCTGGTACAATGGCCAGTCCTCCGCGCCGACTATGAGGGTGGGGAAGTCAGCGTTTCTGCTATAAGTTATTGTAAACAGTGGGGTTTAAAGGGTCCTATAAGAATACTCATCAAGGGCGAAAGTGTCAAGCACTGATCAGTGGTCATTTCCGATGGTATTCGCAGACATTCTACATGGTCCTAATTGCACGATTAAAGGGCGGTTTGACCTAGTCAATCACAGAGATTTTCTTTTGCTTGTTTTAGTGTTGCCAACAACCAGGGGCCTGTTGATCTTAGTCCGTGATTTTAATGGTGAAAAAGGTCGCTGGATCCTATAGGGGTTATGTGAAAAATATTGCGGGGATGCGGCGTTTTTATCGCCGCGGAGCTTGTAATAACGACGAACTGAGGAGTCGGACGGTATGGATGGTGTGAGCAAAGCTGCGCGAATAGGCCAAATTGTGATGGGGGTTGTCTACCTTGTCGCGGGGGCGATCAAAATGTGGGAACCGGTACTCTTTTATTGGGAATTGATTCCCTATATGCAGATTATCGGCGTGGGTAAGGACAATTGGGAGTCGGTGACGGCGGCGGCGAAGGTGACCACTGTTTTGGGGCCGATCGAATTTGCCCTTGGTCTCGCGTTGATATTCAATTGGCGCCCGCAGCTTTCCTTGCCTATTTCAACCTTGTTGATGGCTTTGTTCACGGGGTTGATGATCAAGGCGTGGCAGATGGGGGCTTCAATCGATTGCGGTTGTTTCGGTGCCTTGGTCGAGCGGAGTCCCGGCGAGGCGGCCGTAGAAGACGTTGTCATGTTGGCGATATTGCTTTTTTCTTGGTGGGGGATGCGCCGGAGTGCCGGCGAAACGCCGGCAGGCGGGTATGCGGCGAACTGGTGGGGGAGGGGTGGCCAACCTGCAATCGCGAAAACGAACCAGGTCGTCCTTGGTGCCTTCGTGTTCGGAATGCTCGTTTGGGGCGGCCGTTTCTTGCCTGAGATGGAGCGGATCCAGGCCTCGGATCTCAAAGGTGGTGTGCGATTAACGGGTCTCAATCCGAAGGGTGTGGAAGTCGATTTTCTAAAAGGCGAGTACCTGGTCGAAGTGTTCAGCCCATCTTGCGGTCACTGCATGGACGCTGTGCCGAAAATTAATCGTCTGGCACAGGACCCGGATATCCCGCGGGTAATCGGTTTGACCGCTTTTCCGCAAGACTCACCGCAGTTGGCCGACTTCAAAAAACGATTGCAGCCGCGTTATGATATCGGCACTATCTCGCAGACAGATTTCTACCGTTTGACCTTCGGTCACGGTTATCCGCGGTTGGCGTATGTCAAAGACGGGATAGTGCAGTCAGTCTGGGAACGGGACTTTATGCCGACGCTTTCGCGTTTGAAGGAAATTACCGGTTCCTGAGAGGGTAAACGCGACGATCAACGAAGCGATTCCTTAATTTTTAATAGCCTGTAACACCGATGACGGGAGGACGAATATGAGCAAAGGAAGCGCATTGGCCATTCACGGCGGTGCGAAGGCGGTTATAGCGGACGAGGGTGATATATTTCGCTGGCCGATCGTCACCACAGAAGACGAAGAGGCGGTCTTAGCAGTGCTGCGACGAGGCGCGATGTCTGGCCTCGACATCACCTACGAGTTCGAAGATGATCTGAAAGGCTACTTCGGTTTACGGCATGCGCTCTGCCACAATACGGGCACCGCGGCGATTCAGGCGGCGATGTGGGCTTGCGGGGTCGGTGTCGGCGACGAAGTAATATCGCAGAGCATGACCTATTGGGGTACTTCTCTACAGGTTTTTTCGCTGGGCGGTACTGTTGTATTCTCCGAAATTGACCCTAAGACATTGACGATGGACCCGAGCGATATCGAGCATCGCATCACCGAGCGGACCAAGGCGATCATCCCGGTCCACTACTGCGCTCATCCCACCGATATGGATCCTATTATGGAGATCGCCGAGAAACACGGACTCAAAGTGATCGAGGATGTATCGCATGCGCAGGGCGGCCTTTACAAGGGGCGGCTTTTGGGAACGATCGGTCATATAGGCGCAATGTCGATTATGTCGGGCAAGTCGCTGGCGTGCGGGGAGGGCGGATTCTTGGTGACCGACGACAAGGACCTCTATGAGCGCGCTGCCGCGTTCGGTCATTATTCGCGCACGCAAAGCATTGAACACCCCGAATTGTCGCCCTTTGCCGGAATGCCCTTAGGCGGTTATAAATACCGCATGCACCAGCTCTCCTCGGCGGTAGGACGGACCCAGATCAAACGCTACAATGAGCGGATGCAGGAGATTCAACGGGCGATGAACCACTTCTGGGATTTACTCGAAGGCGTGCCGGGCATCGTGCCGCACCGCACGCCGGCTGATGGCGATTCGACGATGGGCGGTTGGTACGCGGCAAAGGGGATCTATGCCCCAGAGCAGTTGGGCGGGTTGCCGGTCGCGCGTTTTTGCGAGGCAGTGACGGCCGAGGCCGGGTCTTTTAGGATCATGCCAGGGGCCAACCCCTTGATGCATCTGCACCCGGTGCTTAATGACGCGGATATCTACGGGCACGGGAAACCTACCCGGATCGCGCATTCGGATCGCGATTTGCGACAGCGAGAAGGCAGCTTGCCTGTCACGGAAAGTATGCCCGAACGCATCTACTCGATCCCGTGGTTCAAGCACTACGACGAAAAAATTATCGCGCAATACGCCGCGGCTTTCCGCAAGGTCGTCGAGCATGCCGAGGAATTGCTATAATATGGCCGAAGACGATCCGTTAAAAGTCCGCTTATTTGGTTATGGAGTGCCCTATCTAGTCGAATTAGGCGCAGATGGTGCGGTCGCCCCGATGGATACAGATGCCGCGCAGGAGGCCGATGCAGTGTATCATTCGTTGCGAGTGTTGAAAGGGCTGGCTGGTAGCCCGGGCACAGGCCAGCCCGGTACGCAATGGGCGTATTCAATGCCCTTTGGTCGCTGTGGGGTTGATGGGTTGCCGCGCGAGCATCTGCTCGTGCATTTCTGCGCCGAAGCCTATCTGGACGTGCTTTCGGATGCCGGATTAGAAACCCGACAACTTGCCGAGGGGGAGATCGCCCACATTGAACCAGGCACCGTCGTTCGGCTTAGAGCTTTGCCGCTCGAAGGCCACCGCGTGCTTGTTGCCTTTCAGACCGAGGATCGCACGCCGCTGTCGGGCAATGCCGGTCCTTTTACGTTGGACGGGGAGGTGCCGGAGGATTGGCAGGAGCGACTAGTAAAATGTCACGCCGCCTTTGACGAAGCGGCCGAACATGCGAAGAAAGGTTGGCACAGGCCGCTATTGCAACGCTTTTTAGAGACGATGGCCGATGCGATCGCTGGCGATCCAGAGATAGCGAAAATTCAAGAAACGGCACGTGCTGCCGGCTCGTACGGTGTAATAGAGGAGCAGGTCTTTTTCGATCGCCAGCGTTCACTGATTAACGAGGCCGTGCTCGAGCGGATAAAGGCCGAAGACGAAGCCGTTTTTCGTTTTCCGGGCATGTTCGGTGGGGTTGCGCCGCTTTTTAATTTAATCAACTGAGGGTATAACGATGGCAAAGAAAAAAATCCGAATCGGTCTAATCGGTTGTGGCGGCAATATGCGCAACGCTCATATCCCCAGGTTGCAAGCCGATGGGGGCGTCGAGCTTGTCGCGGTGGCTGATACTGCTGAGGAGCCGGCCCGCCTATTGATGGAAAAGTGGGGGAAAGAAACCGGCTATTATCCCGATTATCGCCGGATGATCCGCAGCGAAACACTGGATGCGGTAATGATTTCTTCACCGCATTCGACGCATTACGCGCAAGTTCGCTACGCGCTTGAACGAGGTCTGCACGTGTTGGTCGAGAAACCCTTGACTATTGGCTCTCGCCAAGCCCGTGCGTTGGTCGATCTGGCGAAAAAGAAAAAACGGCTGCTGGTCGTCAGTTATCAGCGCAATTTCTATCCGCCGCACGTCTATGCGCGCGAGTTGGTGCAACGGGGTGCGTTGGGCAAGATTACCGGGCTGGTCGCCTATGTGACGCAGCGTTGGGGGGGCGGTAAGGGCTGGCGCATGGTGCCGGAGTTATCGGGCGGTGGAATGTTTATGGATACCGGCAGCCATTTGGTTTCGTCGGTATTGTGGATTACGGGTCTCGAGCCGGTCGAGGTTTCGGCCTTTATGGACAAGCGCGGCAAAAAAGTCGACATCGACACGGTGGTCAACGCGCGTTTCCGCAATGGCGCTCTCGGTTCGATGAATTTTATCGGCAGCGCCAGTCGCCACGACGAGCGTCTTGCCATACACGGAGATAAGGCGACCCTGGTATTTCATCTGCATCAGTGGCAGATCCGCGAGGTGTTGTTGGACGGCGAACCGTTGGTGCTGCCAAAGCGCATCACTGAAGATTCTCCCGACGCGGCTTTGCTGCGGTGGATTCGCAACGGGGGCAAGGGCTATGAGCGGGCAGAGTTCGCGGTGCAGGTGGCGAAGTTTACCGAGGCAGCCTATCGCTCGGTGGAGCGCGGCAAACCGGTGAAGGTGAGTCGGTAGCGAAGATATTTATCGCCGCCCTTTCTTCGGCAGATGTCAGTCTCCTCGTTTGGCTTAGGAGGGCTATGTGCGGTTTTCTCCTGCTGGTCGATTTTCTGCTTGGCTAATGGCATAGAATAGGATTAATTCGCTCTGCGCGCTCACGAGAGTCTGATGGCTTTGTCAAGCTGCATGGGGTGGATTGCGGCTCGCGCTATCTCGTGGTGGTTAAAGTGAAATATGGCCTATGCTCTTCCTCGACTTTATTCGTCATTTGCGCCTTCCCTTCCAGTTCGTGCTCGCCCCGGTGTAATCGTTATTGGCACAAGGACGTCCTCTCGATCGGGGGGATGAAATATCCGCTTGGGGGTTGGCCCGCCCTGGTAGGAGGTCTTGGCGGTGGCGGCGCTGTGGCTTGGGGGGCGGGAGGACGGTGCGGGGTCGATCAATCCATGTGGGTTGGCGGGATGTCGATGGGGTTGCGCAGTGCTGAATTATTGGCGCCGTGGGCGGATCGGTTTTTACACGGTGAAATTCAAGGCGAGGATTCGCGTAGGACAATGGTTGGAACGAGTGCTTTTGCGGCCGCGCTGGACGCCGTTGGCGCTCAATTCGTTTACCGTATGGCCCTGGTTCGGGCCGGCGGCTTTGCGGTGGAGCCGCGGTAGAAAGGATATATAGCATGATCGCGTATGAAATATTAGTTGCAGCGTTGGATCAACAGGTAGAAGGCGTGCTCTATCGCCAGGTCGTCGATGAAGGGCACGATTATCGAGGTGGTTTTATCGACGCGGACCGGCTCGTTGGATCCAATAGTATTAGCTCGGTCGCACCCCTGGGATATGCCTATTTGCTCGCTGAGTCGCGGTACTATCGCAGCGCGGAGTTATTGCAGCGGATTTTGCTGGCGACAGAATTTGTCCGGCGGCACCGCCAGCCCTCGGGCTGCTTTGACCTGCTGAGCACCAACTTCGATTCGGCACCGGATGCCGGTTTTTGTCTGCAGGCGATAGCGCCAGTCGTTTTCGCTGCCCGCCAACAAGCCGCAGACGACGAGGGGGCAGCGCAGATCGCCGAGGCTTTAGGCGAAGTGGTACGGACGGCTGTTCCCGGGATGATCGCGGGTGGTTTCCATACGCCGAACCACCGTTGGGTGATGGTCGCGGCCATGGCTGAGGCGCAGGTACTTTTCCCGGAGCTGTCTGTTGGCGAGACCATCGAGGCGTATTTAAACGAGGGCATCGATATCAACGCCGACGGCGAGTATATCGAACGCAGCACCGGAGTGTACAATGCCATCGTCAACCGCTCATTGATCCGTGCAGCCGCGGCGTTAGAGCGCCCTGAGTTACTCGATCCGGTCAGGCGCAATCTCGATATATCCTTTCACCTGCTGCACGCCGACGCGACCGTGGTCACCAGTATTTCTAAACGACAGGACCGGGGAACAAGAGTCGTGCCGACGGGTTTGGCCGACGGCTATCACGCCTTGGGGCATATCGACGGCAACGGTTTTTACGCGGCGATGGCGGATTATCTCGCAGATAAAGGCGGTAGCGGTCTGGTATGTCTGCCCAATTATGTAATGAATCCAGCATGGCGCGAAAGCACTGTAGAGCGCGAAGCGCTGTCAGAAAGCTATGCTCGGGTCTATCCGACGTCCGGTCTGTGGCGGGTGCGGCGAGATGTTGTGAGCGCGACGGCGGTGGCTGGGCTGACGACGCCCTTTAGCTTAGTATGCGGCCAGGCCGAGTTGGTGGCGGTGAAGCTGGCGTCGAGCTATTTCGCCACCGGCCAGTTTATCGGCGAGGATTTTTCCGCGGTCGAAAAGGGCGTGCGAATGCTGCACAAGGGGCGCAATGGCATCTACCCGGAAAAGCAATATATGGGGGGGACCTATTGGTTGCCGATCGATGAAAAGGTTGACGCGGAAAACTGGCGCGAGGTACGCGGGCGCAGGGATACCTATGAACTGCCGCCTTTACAGGTCGAATTGACGATTGAAGAGGTGCCCGGCGGTTTTGATTTGCACGTGCAAACTTCAGGTGGCCTCGACGGGGTGCCTTTTCAGATCGAATGTAATTTTGCAGCGGGCGGAATTTTGCAGACCGATAGTGCTTTATTGGAAGGCAACGCGGGCCAGGTGGTATTCCTCAAGTCGGGCCATGGAGTATATCGGGTGGGCAACGACGCGATACAGGTGGGGCCAGGGGATATGCGGCACACGATGTGGCGGATGCGCAATAGCGAGGTCGATGAGACCGGCGTGCGCGTGCTTATCGCGCTGGTCGCGCCACTGAAGCGGACGCTGGAGATTCGCTGTGGGCGGTGGTCGGACGCAGAGGGGCGGTTGTTGGCTTTTTAAGGGGGGAGGGCAGGCGCATCTCCCCCCCCGTGCTGGGAGACGATCAACGCTTTGCCAGCCGGCGTTTACCCCAGATGTAACTCATCCGCCTCGCCGAAACGCCAGACGGGGACAGGGCCCGGTAGCAAATTTTTGCCATCCGACAGCCCCTCTTCGCGTCCGGCCAACTCTTCGACCATTCGCTGCCTCCACCGTGCCAACTCTTCGCTTTCGACCTTCGCCAAATCACGGCACTCCTGCGGGTCGGCGAGTAGGTCAAAAAGCTGTTCTTCACCCGTAATGGGATTCCAAATGTACTTCCAACGCTGGTCGGTGAGAAACTGATTGGCGTTTTCCGGATGATAACAGGGCGAATGTTCACCGTGGTAGTAGGGGCGCCAATCGGCCTGGCGGTCTTTGAGCAGGGGCAAGATGCTCTGGCCTTCGACGGTTTCCGGCACGGGGGCGCCCGCGGCCTCTAAGAAGGTCGGCATGATATCTTCCCAGCCGACGATTTGATCCATTTCGACATTGCGGTCAATGTGCATCTTCTTGGGTGCCTTGAGTACGAAGGGCACACGGGCGGAGGCCTCGTAGGCGTAGGTCTTGCGCCAGAGGTGGTGGTCGCCGAGCATTTCGCCGTGGTCGGAAGTAAAGAGCACCAGGGTGTCGTCGTGCAGTCCGCCGCGGTGCATGTTTTCGAGTAGCCGGCCGATTTGCGCGTCCAAGAATGATAGATAAGCGAAGTAGGCGGCGCGTGCGCGGTGCACGATATGCGGGGCAAGCTCGCCGCGCCAGGCGTTGGTGTCTAAGGGGTATTCGGCTTCGGTTGCGTGGTGGGCGGCCCAGTCGCCGATTTCGGGGGTGGGCAAGTCGCGGTCGATGTATTGATCGTAATAGACCTGGGGCGGGCACCAGGGTGGGTGTGGGCCATTGAAGGACAAACAGAGGAAGAAGGGACGGGTCGGGTCGCGTTTGTCGATAAAGTCCAGCGCGCGGCTAACGAAGAAGGTCTCTTCGAGCTGGTGCTCGGGCAAGTGGTTGGGGCGGCCGATCCAGGAGTTGGCCGGCACGCCATGCGCGAATTTCTCCACTTCGACCCCGGGTTGCCGGCTAAGCCATTCTTCGTAGTCGGCAGAGACCGTCAGTTGCTCGAAGCCGAGGTGCAGGCGCGGCGGGTGGAAATGGGTTTTGCCGATATTGGCGGTCTGATAGCCCGCGTTGCGCAACTCGCCTGCGAGCGTATGCGGATAGTCCCAGGCCTTGCCGTCTTGGTAGCCGACCATGCCCTGGGAATAGGGCGTCATGCCCGTCATCAGCGAGCGGCGGGCGGGGATGCACGAGGGGCAGGGGGTATAGCCGCGGGTAAAAGTAGTACCCTGCCTGGAGAGTGAGTCGATATGCGGCGTTTCGGCTACCGGGTGCCCGAGTCTGCCGAGGCAATCGCCGCGCCAGTGGTCGGTGAGAATCAGCAGGATGTGCGGCGCGTTGGTGTCGTTCGTTTGGCTCATGAGCTTAGACCGCGTAGGAGACTGAGCCGTCCGAGCGCAAGGGCGTCGAGGCACTATTGATCGGGGTAAAGGGCGTCTTGTCGATCAGCGCCTCGTCGAGTTCGACGCCGAGGCCCGGAGCTTCGGGTATTGGGATATAGCCGCCTTCGCGTTTGAAGGCGCATTTATAAACCGCGTTGTGTGCAGCTTCGTCGTTTTTGGTGTATTCCTGGGTGATAAAATTGGGAATCGAAGCGTCGAGGTGTAGCGAGGCGGCGGTGATCAGTGGGCCTAAGAAATTGTGGGTAACCACGGCGCAATGATGCGATTCACCTATGGCGGCGATTTTCTTGCAATGCGAAATGCCGCCTGCCAACGCGACATCCGGGCGCAGATATTGTGGTCCGCCCTGCTCTAGCAATTCGCGGAATTCCCATATCGAAACGAGGCGCTCGCCATTGGCGAAGGGCACGGTAGATTTCTGGGTGATATGTGCTTGGGAGGAAATGCTGTCGATTTGAATCGGGTCTTCCAAAAAGAATACGTGGAAGGGTTTGAGCGCCTCGGCCAGGGCGATGGCGACCATCGGCGTTAGTTTGCGATGCAATTCGATAATCAAATCGAGGTCGGGACCACCTGCTTCGCGGGCGGCGGCGGTGATGGCGACCGCATTTTCGATCATGCGCGCTTGGCCCTTGTCGTGGCAGTCGGAGGTGATGGGGTCGAATTTGACGGCGGTAAAACCCTCATCGACGGCGGCTTTGGCGGCGTTGAAATTGGCTTCGGGGGTGCCGCCGCCCGATAGCAGATGCAGGCGGATCTTGTCGCGCACATTCCCGCCCAATAATTCCCAGACCGGCACTTCAAAGTGCTTGCCCTTGATATCCCATAGAGCGATATCGACGGCGGCGATGGCGCCCATGATGATGGTGCCGCGAAAAGGGGCCATGCGGTAGAGATATTGCCAGTGGTGCTCGATGCGCAGGGGGTTTTGGCCGATGAGATATTCTTTGAAGACATCGACGATGCTCTGCACGGCGGCCGGATAGCCCCAACAGGCGGTCTGGCCGATGCCGGTGAGCCCGGTGTCGGTGGTGATGCGGACTACATAGCCATTGCCGATGAGGAAGGATTCTATCTTTTCAATTTTCATTTTATAACGCTCCGTGAGTTGAGTGGCGGGTACAATTTAGGCTGGTGGGTGGGGTCGATCAACATATTTTGACGCGATCCATAATGTAATAAGACATGGTGCAAAAAATAAGTTGAATTTTTTATTTACCTCGCGCGGACTCTCCCGGTGGCTCCCGGCCAGGCTCCATGCGCCCCGCAACCCTTAAGACTACCCAGCGCAATGATCCCTCCGCCGTGTGGACATTAGAGGCCAAGCGGCAAGTTGATTACCTGTTGGAAGCAATTCAGCATTTTTTGTTGCTTGAACGGAGCAGCAGAGTTGGCGATATTGTGTCGCAATGGAGGGCGTATCTATGGAAAATTTGCGTTTTGCGGCACCAGTCGAACGGCGAGTGGGGTTGATTACGGGGGGGGCGCGGGGATTGGGCGGAGCGACAGCATTGAGGTTGGCGGAAGCAGGGAGGGATATTGTCATCGTCGACCTGCTGGAGGAGCAGGCACTGGAGACGGTGAGCAAAGTTGAAGAGATGGGGCAGAAGGCGGTTTTTGTGCAGGCTGATGTCTCTGTCGAAAGCGAGGTGCAGGCGGCTGTGGCTAAAGGTGTGGAGGTCTTTGGCCGGCTGGACATTCTAGTCTGTTGTGCCGGGGTGTTGGGGTGGGAGAAACCGTTTTTCGATCAGACGGCAGAGCAGTTTACTAAGGTGATGGCGATTAATGTGCACGGGGCTTATTATGCGCATCAGGCGGCTGTGCCGCATATGCTTGAAGGCGGGTGGGGGCGTTGTGTGACGATTTCTTCCGGCGCGCGCAATGGTACTGCGAATCAGATACCGTATTCGGTGTCGAAAGGCGCAGTGCTGTCGCTGATCAAGTCGCTGGGCAATATCTGGCCGAAACAGGGCGTTTTTGTCAATGGAGTCGAACCCGGGCGAGCGCTGACCGATATGGTCGTACCGCGCTTCAGCGAAGAGCATCTCAAGGATCCGGGCAACCCTATGGGGCGATACTCGGATGCCAATGAGGTAGCCGAGGTGATCGAGTTTCTCTGCTCCGAACGCAATACCTATACGACCGGGGCGGTGTGGAGCGTCAAAGGGGCGAGTGGGTAGGCGTGGCGGGTGTAGCAGGCAAATTACGGGTGCAATTGCCCTTGGGGTGGAGCGCATTGGTGCTTGGGGGGCTGGCGTTGGTTACGGGTTTGGGCTGGCTCTATCTGGGGCTGGTGCGCGAAATCGACGATATGGTGCGCAGCACGGTGGCGCAATTTATGGGCACTTTGCCGCTTTTTATTGGTCTGGGGATTCTTTCCTTTCGCCGGGGGTGCGATATTGACCGGGCCAATGTGCAGGTGAAAAAATGGTGGGGGCTGCTATGGCCTTGGAGTCGCCATGTATTCGGTTTGGGTCAATTTGACAAAGTGACGTTGCGGCAGGAGCCGCGACAACTGGGTTCGCGGCGCAAGCCCAAGCTTATTACAGAGTATCCGGTGCGGCTCGAAGGCGAGAAGCGCTTGCTTGTGCGGGGGGATTTGCCAGAGGATAAGGCGAGGGCATTAGCTCGGGAAATCGCCGACTATCTGGACCTCCCCCTCGAAAGCACCTTACCGGAAGAAACAGAGGAAGATAAAGCACAATGATTGAAATTAAAGCGACCGTACCGCTGACTGAAGCGCCGGCTTGGGCCGTCTTAGAACGCCAACTAATCAAGGTGATGGAGGAAGCCGTACAGCCCTTTTTGGACAAATACACCCACCCGGATGGTCGGCTGATCTGGAAAATCGGAGATCGCAATAGCCGCGATGGGGCGGATGATTTCTATGAGAGCTTTGGCAATTGGCCGCTGCTCTATTTGCTCGGCGGCGGCGATCACTTGCTCGCATTGGGGCAGCGGCAGTGGGACGCGACGACGCTCTTGGTGGAAGAATATGGCCACGTCCACAAAGAATACGAGATCGGCTACGACCAATTCCACCAATCCGAGAGCTATATCTACTTCTATTTGCTGTGCATGGCCGACCCGACAAACGAGAAGAATCGCGAGCGCGCGCGCCGCTTTGCCGGTTTTTACCTCAACGAAGACCCAGAAGCACCGAACTACGATCCCGAGCACAAAATCATCAAATGCGCGCACAATGGCAGCAAGGGACCGCGTTGGCTCTACCAGGAGGATAGTGAGCCGGCTTATGGCTATGGTGCGGGTATGGCCCGCTATGGCTTGCCCTATGAAGATCTCGAAGGCATCGACAGTGTCGAGGACCTGAAGGACCCGGAAAAAGCGCGTCAGATGGGGCAGGCGATGAAAGAGCGCATGGACAAGGGCGATTGCGCTACCAATCTGCATGTCACGCCATTAATTGCAAACGCACTCTATCTGACCGGCGATGAGAAATACCGCGCCTGGCTGATCGAATATGTCGATGCTTGGATTGAAAGGGCCCAGGACAACGATGGCCTATTGCCGGACAATGTTGGGCTGTCGGGTGAAGTCGGGGAATATACGGGCGGGCGCTGGTATGGCAGCATGTATGGCTGGACTTGGCCGCACGGTTTTTACAATATCGCGATGGCGGCTATTTTGGCCGGAACCCACTGTTATTTGATCACCCGCGACCGCAAATACCTGCAAATGCCCCGGACCCAGATCGAAAAGGTGATGGAGCAGGGCAAAATGGCCGATTTAGAGCAGGAGGCGATGAGTCTGCGCGAGCATTGGATCGGCCAGATGGCGGCGCTGGGCGACGATAAAGTCAGTTATGTGGTGCCCTATTGTTATGGCGCGAACGGCTGGTCCGATTTTCAGCCTTTAGCTCCGATGTATCCGGCGGCGCTGTGGAATATTAGCGGCGAGGAGACGGATTGGCAGGTGCTTGAAGAAATTCGCGATAAAGAGACCTACGATTGGCGCAAAGTCATCCCCTTCCACAACAAGGAAGACGCCTATCACGAGCAACCTTGGATTTGTTACCTCAGGGGCGAAAACCCGGACTATCCGGTCAAAATCCTGCAAGCCGCGCTGGCGCTGGTCTATCGGCGGATGGAATTAGTGCGTCAAGACGAAACGGACCCTTGTGACAACCATATCCACTGGTGGCAGGAACTCAACCCGGTGACCACCGAAGCCTTAATACAAATGACGCTCGGTGCGCCGCAGATGCTTTATAATGGTGGTATGCTAATCGCACCGTTGCGCTACTTTGATGCGGAGCGCAAACGTCCGGGTTTGCCGGAAGATATCGGTGCGTTAGTGGAAAAGGTTGAGCAGGAGCGAGTCGTAGTGCATTTGGTAAATCTGAGTCTTTTGCATGGGCGCAGGCTACTTATTCAGGCGGGCACGCTAGGCGAGCATCGTTTTACTTCAGTCGAATATAGCGTATTGACTAGCGTCTATCCCGGCGAAGTCGGTGATTATACTGCTCCGCCGGTAGAGCAGACGACTGAGTGCCAAGAGGTTGCAGCAGGTCAATTTCAGGTCGAGTTGCCGCCGGGGACTGAGATTCGGTTGAAAATTGGCTTAGCGCGCCATGTCAACGAACCCAATTATAGTTTTCCCGAGATGTAAATAGGAGATAAAACAATGGATTATGTTCGATTGGGCCGAGCTGGGGTCAAGGTTTCCCGGCTTTGTCTTGGCACCGCCTTCCGCGGCTATTGGAATGGTCATACCGAAGAGGCGACGGCGATTCGCACTGTCGAGACGGCGATAGACCTCGGCTGCAATTTTATTGATTGTGCCAATTATTACTATCAGGGCCGGTGCGAGGATTTGCTGGGCAAGGCGATAAAAGGTAAGCGCGAGGACTTGGTGGTTACCACCAAGGTCTGGAGCCGAATCGGCGAGGGGCCGAACGATCAAGGTTTATCGCGCTTTGCGATTATGCGCGAGGTCGAACGCTCGCTCAACAGGCTACAGACTGACTACATAGACATTTATTTGCTGCACAATTGGGATCCGAATACCGAGCTCGACGAAACCCTCAAGGCCTTTGACGACTTGGTGCGGCAGGGTAAAGTGCGGTATGTCGGTGCCTGTAATTTTACGGCGGCGCAGACGGTCGAGGCCTTGTGGACGGCGGATCGCGGAGGATTGGATCCATTTTTCGTATTACAAAATCAGTATAACATATTGCAGCGCTGGGATATAGAGCCAGAAATTTTGCCCATTTGCCGGCAGTATGGTATGGGTATGATGACCTATAGCCCCTTGGCCGTGGGCTTGCTTACAGGACGCTTTAGAAGAGGGCAGACGCCGCCGGTCGATAGCGCTTGGACGGCGGGAGATCGCTTTGACGCGGCACTCGACGAGAAGACCGATCAAATCATTCAACAGCTTGTCGATATCGGCGAAGCGCAAAACAAGACCCCGGCACAAGTGGCCATCGCCTGGATTTTGGCCAACGACGATGTGACCGCACCGATTATCGGCCCCGATCGCCCTGAGCATGTCGAGGAGGTTTTTGGTGCCCTAGAGGTGGAATTTAGTGCCGAGCAACTCCAGGCTTTGGATGAGCTTTCGCAATGGCAGCCGCTAACGCGCACCCATTGAGGAGATTGCATGAGCTGGATTATTGCATGGGGCGCGTTTAGTCTATCGGTTTTTGCCGTCGCACGAGTTGCGCACGGCGATTGCGGTCGCGGCGGTCTATGGGATCCTGAAATTTGTCTTTTATTGGGTCCTGGTTTTTGTATCGCTACCCTTCATTTTCGTTACTCTGGGGCTATTCCTGATCGTCATCAATGCGTTTCTGCTCTTTGTAACCGACAAGCTCATCGAGGATTTTGAGATCGATGGCTGTCTTACGACCATTATCGTCTCCGTAGTCATCTCGCTTTGTGATATGGTCTTTCGCTGGATATTTATGGGTATATAAAATGTTGTTAGCCAATGAGTTCAGGGTGTTATATGAGTCACCCGATCCAGCGACGGTCTTCGCCTATAGCCCGGGAATTTGTCGCCTGGCATCGGGGCGACTGGTGGCGACGATGGATCAGGGCGGACCTGGCGTTAAAGACTTGTCGGGGCCAAAGGGGTTGCGTGGCGAGGGCAAGCACGCCTGGCAGGGGCGGGTATGGACCTCTGACGATGGCGGCGAAACATGGACGGTGCGCGGTCTATTTCCCTTTATGCACGCTCGCCCCTTTGCCGCAGGAGATGCGCTCTATATCCTCGGGCACGATGCTGACCTTTGCATTATTCGCTCGGATGACGAGGGCGAGACCTGGTCGGAGCCATATTTTCTAACGCAGGGAGAGCACTGGCATCAATCGGCGTGCAATGTGCATTATGCCGGCGGCCGGGTCTATTTGGTGATGGAGAAACGCATCTCCTTTAATCATCCAGGCTGGCCGGTGTCGGAATTGGCTCCTGTATTGATGGCTGGTGTTGTAATGGATGACCTAACCCAAAGGGAGAGTTGGGTTTTTGCGAGCGAATTGAGTTTTGGTGACATTCGCCAAGTGCCTGGATTAATCCCAGTGCCCTTCTGGGATAATGGGGCGATAGATCGGGCGGGCAAACGCGTAATGCACCCGCCGGGCTGGCTGGAGACGAATGTCGTGCAATTTACCGATCCCGAGCATATTTGGCACGACTCGCAGGGCAAGACCTTTCATCTGTGGATGCGGGCACATACCGGCGGCACCCATCTGGCCTGCATCGCCAAAGTAGTTGAAGCGGCCGATGGTTCGTTCGAAACGCAATTGCAGCGGGCGCCATCTGGCACCGAGATGCTCTACGTGCCCTGTCCAGGAGGGCAGATGCGTTTCCATATCCTGCAAGATCCGGTTAGCGGTCTGTTTTGGCTGCTTTCGAGCGTGGCGACCGATAGCATGGTGCATCCTGACCGGATGGGGGCCGATCGCTACAATCTGCC
The DNA here is from genome assembly GCA_018672475.1 of Gemmatimonadota bacterium. Taxonomy (GTDB): domain Bacteria; phylum Latescibacterota; class UBA2968; order UBA8231; family UBA8231. Next base: position 27,685 of record JABHFS010000060.1, read on the forward strand.
GAATAACGAGCGCCATATACTGGCCTTGCATTTTTCTAAAAATTGCATCGATTGGTGTTTTGCAGGTGTCGTTACCCGTGGCGAGACGCCACAGCAGGCGCGTCACTACGCCAGTATGGTGATTGACGGGGATGACATGCATGTGTTGGCGCGATCGGGGGATCATCGAGCGAAGTCGGCACACGATGGCAACTTGATTACGTTGCACACGGTGAGATCCTTCCGCGATTTAGTGTATATTTAGCTTTTTAAATTCCTTCTAATTTACTCTGTAAGAATAGAATATGATGCTCAATGGGCCTGTGCTGCTCGAGTCTTATGCTCCAGGTGGCCAGGGACGCTCTTTTACTTTTGATCAGCCGGTCGATGAAGTCGTTGCCCTAGAAGTCGGTGATGTGCGTTCGGCACTTATCGCGGTAGAGCAGGCGGTAGACAAGGGTTTGCATGCAGCGGGTTTTCTCTGTTATGAAGCGGCGGCCGGGCTGGATAAGGCGTATTGCACGCGAGAAGCCGGTGCATTGCCCTTGCTGTATTTTGCTTTGTTTGCCGAACGGGAGGAAGTGGTTGTCGGTGGGGAAGTGGGTGATTATAGCCTCGGCGAATGGCAGGCGTCGGTCTCGCAAGAGCAATATCGAGCCGATATTGAACGGGTTCGCGCCTATATCGCTGCAGGAGACACCTATCAGGTCAACTACACTCTGCGGTTGCGCAGCGACTTTGCAGGCGATGCACGGGCCTTATATCGCGCTATGGGGCAATTGCAGCAGTGTGGCTATAGCGCCTTTTTTGATTTAGGAGAGCATATATTGCTCTCGGCCTCACCCGAATTGTTTTTTCAGCTCGACGGTCGTCAATGCACTGCGCGGCCGATGAAGGGGACCCGGCCGCGCGGGTGCTGGTCGGCCGAAGACCGACAACTGGCGGAGGAGTTGCGGAATTCGGCTAAAGATCGCGCAGAGAATGTGATGGTTACTGATCTGTTGCGAAATGACTTAGGGCGTATTTCTGATGTGGGTAGCGTGCAGGTCTCGGCCCTGTGGGAGACTGAGCGATATCCCACGCTATGGCAATTGACCTCGACGGTAGCCAGTCGACTGAAAGAGGGCGTTGGTTTGGCTGATGTCTTTGCAGCGCTTTTTCCCTGCGGCTCGATTACTGGGGCACCGAAGATCCGCACAATGCAGATTATCGCCGAGTTGGAGCGCGATCCACGTGGGATTTATACCGGTTGCATGGGCTATTGGTCACCGGGAGAGGATGCTTGTTTTAATGTGGCGATTCGCACGGCCCACTTGGATACCAAGAAAGGGCTGCTTGAATACGGGGTCGGTAGCGGTGTAACGTGGGCTTCTTCAGCGACGGCCGAGTATGCCGAGTGTCTGGTCAAAGCGCAGGTTATGCACGTACGCCGTCCGGTTTTTCACTTGCTGGAGACCATGCTTTGCGAGGAGGGGCAGTATTTCCTGCTCGATCGACATATGCAACGCTTGGCGGATTCTGCGGCCTTTTGGGGGTTTCCTTGTGATATTGACCATGTCGAACAGCTTTTAGTCAAGGAGTCTAATTGTTTGGGGGAGAATGACTTTAGAGTACGAGTATTACTGGATGATTCGGGCGCAGTAAAATTTGAGCATCATCCCTTAACGCCACACAAAAGATTAAAAGTCACGCTAGCTACTGAAAAAGTGGACAGCGCCGATCCGTTTCTCTACCATAAGACGACGCATCGAGCCGTTTACGAGCAACATCTGGCGGCCAGGGCAGATTGCGACGATGTGGTGTTGCACAATGAACGCGGCGAGTTGACGGAGTGTTGTATTGGAAATTTGGTGCTCGAAATGGATGGAGAGCGTTATACGCCGCCGATCGAGTCAGGGCTTTTGGCGGGCACGTTTAGGGCGGAATTGTTAGCGCGGGGTGAAATTCGGGAGCGGGTGATCAAGCGGGACGAATTGGCTCGCGCGGATGCCCACTACCTCATCAATTCAGTGCGGCGTTGGGTTGCACTGGATCTTATTTGAAGGAACGGCTCATGTATCGGATTGGCGAAGCAGAAGTAAAGCGCATTCAAAAGCTATTCGACAGCGGTAAGATCTTCCGTTATGGCTCAGGTGAGGAATGCGAAATGTTTGAAAAGAATTGGGGGCGCTATGTAGGGGCCGACTATTGTCGTATGGCTCGTTCGGGGACTTCGGCGCTGTATACCGCTTTGGTGGGGCTGGGGGTTGGTCCAGGGGATCAAGTGATTGTACCGGCCTACACCTATATGGCGACAGCTCTTGCTGTATTGGCGGCTGGGGCTATTCCAGTAATCGCTGACATTGATAAGTCTTTAACCTTGTGCCCCAAGGATTTAGAACAGAAAATAACAAAACATACTCGGGCTATTATACCGGTTCATATGGTTGGGGTGCCTTGCCATATGAAGAAAATCATGAAAATTGCCAATAAATACAATCTCTTGGTCCTCGAAGATGCTTGCCAGGCGGTGGGGGGAGGCTATGAGGGGGAGATGTTGGGGGGGATCGGCCACGCCGGGGCCTTTAGTTTCAACTTCTATAAAAATATGACCTGCGGCGAGGGGGGGGCTTTTGTCACGCATTCGAAAGCGGCTTTTGAGCGCGGGTCTGTAGCGGTGGACTGTTGCTCTTTTTATTGGAATCCCGAGGAGGGCGAAGGGCGTGAGGAGCGCGAAGAATTGCAATTTGCCGGCAATAACTTTAGAGCTTCAGAGGTTGAAGGTGCGATTCTCAATGTGCAGTTGAAGCGAATTAAGGGCATGTTGCAGAAGATGCGCGAACATAAGCAAGAGCTATTGCAAGTCGGGCTTGATGCAGGTTTAAAATCTATAAAAAACAATAGCTTGAAATATGAATGCGGCACGCATCTAGGTTTTATATTCAAAAAGGAGAAACAAGCTAGGGCCTTCCGCGATAAATTGGGGGCTCAGGCGGTGAGTTCCTTCTTGCCAATGGATACCGGCCGACATGTCTATACTCGTTGGGAGCCTATAATGCGTTATCAGGGTGCCCACCATCCGGCCTTGGATCCCTTCAAACTGCCGGCCAATCGCAAGGCGCTGGTCAAATATTCTCCAGATATGTGTCAGGATTCGCTCAATATATTGTCGCGTGCGGTATTGGTACCGATGCATGCAAATAATACTAAGTCTAGGGTGCGACGGATCGCAGCGGCAATTCGCACGGCGGCTGAGTAATTGTGCCGTTCTCGATCGCGGCAATGCCCAGTTTATACTTACGGCGAGCGAAGTTTTCGTAGCGCGCTGTAGATGCACTTTGTGAACAGGTCTGCTCCCGTATTGCAGTTCGTTATGAGCCGACGGAGCAGTCCTATGGACAAAGGGGCTTCGCCGTTGATGCCCGATGGTATATACTCGTTTTCGGCCAGGCGCTCGCATAGATAGAGGGCGCTTGGAGGCTGCGCTAAGCCCTACCGGTAGACGGCCTGGATCATCGCGCGGATAAAACCTGTGGCAAAGGCGTGGCCTTGCCGTTGTTCCTGGTCGCCGGGGATTTGTGGTGTATGATCCATCATAAAAGGCCCTTCAAAGCCTATTTCTTTATAGGCCTGCATCGCCTTGAACATGTCGACATCGCCCTCGTCGACAAAAACTTCCCTAAAATCCTTTGGTCTTCCCTGCACATTGCGAAAATGCACATAGCAGATCTTGTCCTGCCGGCCCATGCGACGGATTGCTTCGTAGACATCGACGCCCATTTCCGTGACGCAGCCCTGGCAAAATAGCATCGCGCTGTTTGGGCTGGGGTTGAGGGCGAAGATGCGCTCGTATTGATCGAGGGTTGAGACGATGCGGGCAGCCCCGCCCATTGCTTCGGGCAGGGGCGGGTCGTCCGGGTGCAGGGCCAGGGTCACGCCGGCCTCGGCGGCGACCGGCACGATGCGCTGGTGGAAATAGTCGATGTTGGCGAGTAGCGATGCTTCGTCAATGTATTTGTCGGGATGGTCGTGACCCTCTTTTTCGTATTCCTCGTAGACAAAGGTGCTGTACTTGGCTTCGCCACGCCCGGTCGCCGAGGGGGTACGGAAATTCCCGATGGGTTTGAAGTTGTAACCCAGGGTCGGCACGCCGACGTTGCCCATCGCGCGCAGCCAATTGCACCACAACTCTATTTGAGTATCGCGGCCAGCTTGCGCAAGCGTGATCTCGTCGGGGCCACCCATCGCGGCATTGTAGAGGCGCAGTCCGTGTTTTTCTGCCATTTTACGGACCCTTTGCAGGTATTCGACCATTTCGGGATAGTTGCGGAGGTTTGCAGGCAGGGGGTAGATCGTGAGGTAGTCGACGCCGATCGCTTTGTAGTAGCGCAGGTTATCGTCGGTGAGGCGGTTGTGGGGGAGTTGGTCTTGGATATACATGGTGGAGACTCCTTTATGGGCGTTGAGTGCGTAGACTGGTTCGGGGTGGTCGCCTTGGATTTTTTAGACCCTCGGGCACTTCTCGCCTCGGATCACTGCCCGCCGCCCAGCCCTCTTGCCCAAACCACCCGAAAAAATGCCTGCGACTACCACCCCGCCCCGGCTTGATGCCTTGGGAGGGCATTGGGGTGTTTTATTTCGCTACTTTGTTATGGGCTTGCTTGCGGGTCAGAACATCTCTGTAACATTGGTTGCGAACCTACTCCGATTTGAGTGATACCTTGTACAAGATTTTAGAGAGTGTCAACCATATTGAGTGGGGCAGTGAATTTGGATATCTTATCGGGCTTATAGATCTTAATGGAAACCACTACAATTGCGAGGTCTGATTGAAGGGAGTTCCTAACGGCTTTGCAGGCCCATAGGATGTGAGGCGAACTCCCGAGGGCGCGTAATCGCAACGCGATGCGTGCATGAGCGTAGAGGCTTTCTTAGGCCAGACTGTTCCCACGCTGCAGCTTTAAGGGTTTACATACAAGAGCTGCGCGATCAAAAACTGTAAAAAAGGGGTTGTTATGGAAGTTGAGAAATTGGCGGAAGAAGGGGCTATTGTCGGCGAAGGGCCGATATGGAATGCGGAGGAACAGACGCTGATCTGGACCGATATCGCTACCGGACGGATGTTTTCCTACGATCCGCAGAGCGGCCAGAATACGCAAATCCACGATGGCTTTAATGTCGGCGGGTTTATGCAGAATAAACAGGGGGGGTATGTCTGTTTTATCCACAATGGTGTGGTATTGTGGAAGTCAGATGACGACTGGCAGCGGATTCAGCCCGAGGAACTTGCGGGGGACCCTTTACCATTCAACGATGTGATCGCCGCGCCGAATGGTGGTGCTTTTGCGGGCACGTATTTGGGAGAGGAAAAGGGTAAGCTCTATCGCTTTGATCCGGATGGCACGGTAGAAGTCGTCGCGGAGGGCATTGGCTGTTCGAATGGCATGGGCTTTTCCCCAGATTTGGCGACGATGTACCATACTGATGCGGCGGCGCGGGAGATTTACGCCTATGACTTTGACGCGCAGACCTCGCAGTTGAGCAATCGCAGGCTCTTCGTCAAGGTCGGTGCCGAGCTTGGTGTGCCCGATGGTATGACGGTGGATGCGGAGGGTTTTATTTGGAGTGCCAATTGGTTTGGTAGTTGCATTATGCGCTTTGATCCCGACGGAAGGGAAGAACGGCGCGTCGAGACGCCGGCGCGGCAGACTTCGAGCGTGATGTTTGGCGGACCGGATTTAGATGAGCTGTATTTTACCACGGCGGATTTTGTTGTCGAGCCGGGGTCTGATTTGGATCCGGTGGCTTATGATTGGCCGGAGTATAAGCAGAGTTATCGCGGCGGCGGGCTCTTTCGGGTTCGCGGATTGGGCATTCAGGGTAAGGCGGAGTTCAAGGCCGATTTTGCCTGGCCTGCCTAGTCCGCGGCAATCGACGCGATCGGCGTAGTATGATCGCGCGTTAGAATTGGCACCCAATTATGTCGAGGCCATCGAATATCGGGCTGAGGCGTATCTTGGGCTCGCTCGGCTGAGCGAGGCTAAAGTGGCCTATGAGCCCCTATTTGTGCGCGACCCGCGACGGGTGATCTTCTGGCCCCGTTAGAAAAGAGCAAACGATGTTTATCACGCTGCTCGCTGTCACCTTCCTCATCGCCCTCGCTGTTTCATTTGTCGTCGCCCGTCTTTTTAAAGATCCAGTCGAACGCATTCTCGAACGACTCATCGCCGATGAGATCAGCGTCGCCTGGGAGCGCTATATGCGCTTCGCCATTTTTGTCGTCGGCATTGCCCTGGGCGTGCGGGTCTGGGAATTAGAGCGCTATATAACTCAGAAGCCGATGCCTTCGGGGTCGCACCGCGAAACGGCTATGCAACCGGTGCTGGAGTTGACCCAGGAGCGTTGGATCCTCGAAGTCTACCGCACGATTATCGAGACCTTGCAGGGCATTGCCTGGGCGTTGTTGCTGTTTTTTTCACTTCTCTTTGATCGCCTATGTCTTCGTCCGTGTTTCGAATCTAAAAAGGGAGATCGCCAATGAATATCGCCTGCTATTTCTGTGTCGTGGTAGGACTGAGTTATAACCTAGCCGGTGCCGACCCTTTGGAGCTGATCTTTCCCTACGACTACAAGGGCAATATCGACAAGGTGAAGTTCAACGAGCCTTCAGGGCTGGTCTTCCATCCAGCGCGCGGGACGATCTTCGCCGTCGGCGACGGGGGGGATCTGTGCGAGATTCGCACCGATGGCACGGTGGTAAAAAATGTGCACCACAGCGAAGCGGATTACGAGGGTATTACCTGCGACCCGGCGACGGGCTTACTCTATGTCGCAGTGGAGGGCAAGGAGCATATCATCGAACTCGACCCGGAAGATTTTTCTCTGCGTCGGACTTTTCAGCTCAACCGTATTGTTGCCGGCAAAGCGGTGCTCAAAGAAGGCGGCCAGGGTATTGAAGGCATCGCGTTTGTGC
>JABHFS010000061.1 GCA_018672475.1 Gemmatimonadota bacterium
CTTGATCATAGCATCTACGGGGCTATGGCTTTAACCTAACCGTTCTCCCGGCGAATACTTACTATGCTGAGATTTCACATTGGTTCGAGCCATATTCACATACTTTGAGGTAGTCGTTTGATCCGTATGACTCAGAATTAGTTGTAGGGAAAACGGATCACCACCATTTTCTATGTAAGCCAATGCAAAGATGTGCCGTAAAAGATGGAGTGACTATTCAGGGGAATCAAACAAGTTTACTTGATTTTTATGGCAGGAGATTAACTTATCTTGATTTAACCAAAAAAGACCACCAGTTAAAGCTGTCACTGGTGGTCTTCCGTATAATGTCGGTTGAGTTTAACTACTCAAAAAATGAATATTCTCATCTACACCGACGATTTTATTTAACTATCATCAGTATTCCAAGTGGTCGTATAATGGTCCTAAACTCCTCATATCCACTGAACTACCCCAACCTCTTCCCCGGTGAATACTTGCTATGTTGAGCTTTCACATTGGTTCGAGCCATATTTACATACTTTGAAGTGGTTGTTTGATCTGTATGACCCAGTATTCGTTGTAGGGAAAACGGATCACCACCATTTTCAATGTAAGCCAATGCAAAGCTGTGCCGTAAAAGATGGGGAGATAGTTTCCGACCATCAAGGTTTAGTTTCTTCTTCAAACTCCGAAAGACAATCTGAATCCCTCGTGCTGAAAGTGTTTTCCCTCTTTGGGTTAGAAATAGATAAGAATTTGTATTCACATCAATTACAGCCCGTTTCTTGATGTAATTCCACAGACATTTGATGGTGGATCTTCCAATCGGGACATATCTATCTTTAGCCCCTTTTCCATGCACCAACACAAATCCTTCTTCAAGATTCACATCCGTCAGCTGTAGTTGGCTCAATTCACTTAATCTTATTCCTGTATCCAAAAACAATCTGACGATGGTGTAATTCCTCATACCCAAGTAGGTTTTCGTATCAAATGAGTGCAGTATGGCTTTCATTTGACTTGGATTGAGTGGAGAGATGGTGGTATGTGGCTGTTTTATTTTGGGTAGTCGTATTTCATCCTTTAGATAGCCTTCTTGGTGCAGAAATCGTGTGAAAGCACGAAGACCACGAAAAAGGGTATGGTAAGTGCTGGGGGATAGGTCTTGCTGTTGAAGGTGGGAGAAGAAGGGTAGGATGTGTTGGTGGATAGATTCGGCTGATGAATCGAGATTATTTTCTTCTATAAACCGAAGAAACTTTCCGACTACATACTCGTAAAATAGAATGGTGGCATCACTGCATCCAGTGATTTTTCTATCGGTGAGAAAGAGTTCATAACAACGAGCAATATACATAAAAAAGCACCCCGTTTGAGCGTCTGGCTATGGGCTCAATTCGGGGTGTTTCTTTGAATACAAATGAAGATGTTTTTCACCTAAGCCGTTATTCCAAGTGTGCTTGAGCTATTATCGGTTTTTTCACTAACACTTCCTGATTACAAATCAGGTGCTCTACTATTTGAGATACATCGGTTTAGATCTAAAAATAAAACAATGACTTACTAAATTAACACTACCCGAGTTGAGCATCTGGCTATGTGGCCAGGCTAAGGCAGTATTTCGATTCGGCCAACATCTTTTTTAACTCGGCGTTTTCTTTTTCTAATTCTTTCAGCCGTTTAACGTCAGCCAGTTCCATGTCGCCGTATTTGTTTTTTCAGCGATAGAACGTTTGCTCTGAGATGTTGTGCTCACGGCAAACTGATTGGGCGGTGTCACCGCCATTGGCCTGCTGCAAAATGCGGATAATCTCCTCGGTGCTATGCATTTTGCCTTTCATGCGTATTTCTCCATTGCGTCTAAGGAATACTCACCCCCAACCTGGGTCAACTATCGAAGGCCACGCCAGGGCCCACTACACGACCTACAAATAACAAAAATACCCTCTTCCTCTGATGAAACAGTCCATCATGAATTTGTCGAACATGTTGTTTTTTTTACTGGACGAACTCCGTAAACCTTCATATTATTCGAGTAGCACGTACACCTTTTTAAGGGGAGAATAAGTATGAAAAAGTGGTTAGCCGTATTTGCCATCGCAGGTATGTTAGTGGCGATACCATCCCAGTCTGAAGCCCAAGTCAGTGTCAGGTTGGGACTAAGTTCTATGACTGGATTAGTTGGCGTTCAATATCAGACGGGCAACATTTCTTTAGGCGCTGGCCCTTTGGCTGGACCGATTGCCATCTCTGCTCGGTATGCACTAAACACCGAGGGCAATAGTTTGTGGGCAGGATTGGCCTTCGTACTAAATGCTGCAGAGGTACTTGAAGAGGATTTTACCTCTAAAGACGTGCCTCAGGTAGGGCCGCTCGTAGGCTATCGAATAGAGCTCAACGAAACATTAGATATTTCTATCGGTGGTGGCTATGGAATTTACCTGGGCGCTGATGCAGATTTAAATGACACTGCAGGCCCTTTATTAGATATTTCAATCGGCTATAGCTTCTAAAGTCATCAAATAACGTAGCATATCAGCGAATCTATATTTTTCACCCCGGGACTCTGAAGTCTCGGGGTGTTGTTGCGTACAGCCCCCAGTCACATAGATCTAACTGGAGGGGACTACACCTCTTGCCCACTAAAATAGATTGGGCCGGAAACATAATACGTCATCCGCATTCGCCCTTGATGTCTGTCCCGCATTCAGAATTGGGCTGGTACCGTCTTCGCGCCTGATACGACGATCCTCTTGATTATACGCGGAAAATTGGACGAATACGTTTTGAGCAATCCCTTTGCCTTCGTTTCTAAGAGTGACAGCGAAGGGCCAATTAAATACTCTCCAAATCTTCGTGGATGATCCAACTATTAGAGGAATATTGACGATATGGTTGGGGCCGAATTAAATCTTCAGGAGGTGTGTTTATGGCAGCAAAATATGATCGTGAATTTAAATTAGAAGCTACCGGCTAACCACCTGGAAGTTCCCATTGCGCATTGAGACCAAAGCGTTGGCCTGCGATGAGTCGCGCCAATTCCCCGCGCGAGAGAGGGGGCGTGCCATCTGCATTGATCTCCGCGATCTGTAAGTGCTTGTTTACCTCGTCGTCGCTCAAGAGTTGATCGGGGTTGAAGTGCAGGTGGTTTGCCTCGCCTGGCCACAGGTTTTTGATCGCCAATAATTGCGCGGAGGCGAAAGCAGGGTGGTCTGTTGGGAGGTCAGTATACCAGTGAATGGGGACGCCTTGTTGCAATAATTGGATTTGAAAGGTTTGTAGGAGTGTCTCGTTGGTGACAACGGTCTGTGGTTTGGCATTGTTCTTTAGACAGAAACTGGCTAGGGTAGCAGCGGCCTCACCAAGATTCCACTCGATCGGGTGCGGACGAAAGAGGCCGCTAAGGGGGTGGGAAATACCGAGGTTTTTGCAAGCTGGTAGCATATTGTCGATAGTGGTCGGGATCAGGGCACTCAATGGAATTTGAAAGGCTTTTGTCGAGTTGGCGGTCAATGGAGTTGTGTTGCCGTGCTTATCTGACGGAAGATGGCCGATGCCGATGCTATCGGCAAAAAATGCGGCGCGCGGATCAGTGTCTGAGGATCCGCGGAGGGATTGTTCGTCCAGCGGGCGCAGTGCGATAATGTGGCGGGATTGGCAGGTATATGGGGTTTGGGAAAGCCCGTCAGAGGTGCCCATAATGTCGGGACGGAGGCGCAACTCTGGGTAGCCGCAGCCTTGGCCATCGTCGCGAGGGGCTTCGGTTTGCAGCCAGTAGAGCAGCCCCAAGCTCAAGTTCTTCGCTCTTTGCAGCAATGCGATCCGGGTCTCGGGATCGGCGTCTATAAGATTACCCTCCCCTAATGTGGTGCCCGCCCAGTGGACCAGACTCACGTCACCTGCGACTTGGCCCGGGGCGAACTGCTCGGCGGCGAGGATTCGGCGATATGTCCACAAGGGTCCTGGCAGCCCCTCGACCGGTGTGAACAATGTGTTGCTTTGCTCGTGTTCGCCATAGTGCATGCTTGGGGTGTATGGCTGGTGCTCGCGATTGTATGCGTAATCAGGCGGAGTGGGTATGGTGTGTTTTTCGTTGGGGCGGAAGTCGACGGCAAATGGATAGCTGAAGGTCAGATGGGCAGTCGGGTGTGGTCCGTCGGTTTGCTGTGATGGTGTATCGTGTGCACCGGGGCTCTCGAGCAGGGGTAGGAGGTCGCCGAGTTCGGTGGCGTCGAGATAGTAGGCGGCGTGAAAGCGCAGTTGGCGGGTGAAGTCGGGCTGGGCGACGGTTACTGTGTTGATGCGTGTCCCGGTGAGTTCGGCGCTGAGGAGATGGGCGTGATAAAATATTTGCAGGCGGCCCGCTTCGATCTGGGGCAGGAGCATGCTCAGCAATGCGGCGAGGGCGGCGCGCGGTTCGCAGCAGAGATGGTTGCCCCAATTGTCGCCTGGGTTGAAAAAGGGGGCCGCCAGTGCTTTGTCCGAGAGTTGATAGCGCTCGCGATAGCGGTTGCGGATTTGCTCGCGCAGTTCACTATAGAGTGCGGTCGTGCCGGCGTGTTCGATATATTGGTGTTCGTCGAGGGCGGAGACACCCTGGGCGGTCAACTGGCCGCCGAGCCAGGGGTTTGCTTCGGTGAGGCAGACCTTGTGGCCTTGGCGGGCGGCGCGAATGGCCGCGGCGCAGCCACCTAGGCCGCCGCCGAGGACGAGGATGTCGCATTCAATATCTTGGGTTGTTGGCTGCATGGAGTTGAAGGTCCGTTTAGGGGTTTTCCGTCGTTCATTCTCGTTGACGATATCTGGTCGGGCTCCGAGGCGCCAAGCTGATCTTACAATCCTATAAAATAAGCTTGGCGAAATCCGCTCCTGTAAAGGTTCTAAGCGGCCTCGGCTATTTATGAGAATTAACGCTGGTCAACCAGATGATTATATGCAATAAACCTAGCCCCTAATGGGTAGCGTCGCCAACTCGAGGGAGATGAAAATAAAAACAGTATATCGGATCGATCTGCGCTATACTCTCTTTGTTGTGGCAGAACAAGAGGGCTGACAAAAGATCGAGAGAATGGAGGCCGAGGGGCATTCTGTATTGCTCGGGAGATGAAGCAATGGTGATTGCCGATAGGAAGAAGGTGGTGTTGGTTATCGGATATAGCGCCGGTATTGGCTGTTGGGGTGGGGGTACGCTGGTCTTGTTCGGCCGGGCAACGGGGTTGGGGGCCTTTGCGGCAGTGGTGACCCTGGCGGTGCATGTGCCGGGAGGCTTGGCATGGCCGGTATTTGTCGAGAGCGAGGCGCTGTGGTTATGGGATATTCTGCAAAGGACCAATTTGGTCAAAAACATCTGCTTGTTGGGGGGCTGTTTTCACTTTTTACACCATCGGCTGGGCAAATACAGTCTAGCGCGGTATCTGGGGAATAAAAGATGAGCCAAGAAAATCTGGTATATCTCAAAGGCGAGTTACGACCGGCGTCGAGTGCGCATATCGCCATCTACGACGCGGCCGTGGTCCTAGGGGCAACCGTAACCGATTTGGCGCGCACCTTCCGCGGTGAACTCTACCGTTTGCAAGACCATGTGGATCGCTTCTATCGCTCCTGTCGCTATGCGCGGATCGAACCGCGCATTGGACCGGAACAAACAATGGAGATCTGTCGTGAACTGGTCGCCAATAATCGACCGCTGGCCGGTTCTGGAGCGGAGTTGGCCGTGGTACTGTTTATATCGCCGGGTGAATTTGCCGTTTATGCCGGAGCAGCGGGCATGGCCGGCGATCAAGAGCCGACATTCTGTATCCACACCTTCCCGCTGCCCTTCTCATTGTGGGCGCCCTATTTTACCGAAGGGGTTCATGTGGTTACTCCTTCGGTGCGCCAGGTGCCCCCGGTGTGCGTCGATCCGAAAATTAAATGCCGCAGCCGGATGCACTGGTGGCTTGCCGATCAGGAGACGCACCTGGTCGATCCGCGGGCGGTGTCGCTCTGTCTGGATCTGGACGGTAATATCACGGAGACCAGCGGCGCGAATTTTCTGATCGTCAGTGATGGCGCGGTGATCTGTCCGAGCCGGCGGAGTATTTTGCGCGGGATCAGTCTGGAAACGGTAGCTGAGATCTGTGGTGAATTGCGGATCCCCTTTATCGAACGGGACTTCCAGGTCTACGATGTGATCAACGCCGATGAGGCTTTTTTGACCACGACGCCCTATTGCATGGCGCCGGTGACCCGAATAAACGGTCTGCCGATTGGCGACGGGTTGCCCGGGGGGGTCTTTGCAAAATTGATCGCGGCATGGGGCGAGCGGGTGGGGATCGATATTGCGGCGCAAGTTCGGGGTGAGGTTTTGTCAGGATGAGTCGCGCGACAAGGTCAATCGACGCGTTCGCGCGTTACAACCTTGCTCGGTAGGCGTAAAGTTAAAAGAATGGATATCGTCGAGGTCTGTGAAATAGAGTACCGTCGGGTAGGTCCCCTAGTCTGGAAAGAGCTTTGCGAGGTAGAGGTTATAGATTTCC
>JABHFS010000062.1 GCA_018672475.1 Gemmatimonadota bacterium
AACTGGTGCGAGTGGTTATGTCGGAGGACGTTTGCGGCCTATCCTAGCGGCCAGCGGTCGTCGGTTGCGCTGTCTAGTGCGCAGCCCAGGAATCCTTACCGGCGTAGCCATTGGCCTGCTGAGCGTTGCTTGTGGGTCGACCGAAAACGAAGCCGACGGCCGATCGGCTCAAGCGGCGACGGCGATTGCCGAGTCAAAGCCAGCGGGCAATCTATACTTTCCGAAAGACCTGAACTTCGTCGCCGTTTCGCTGGTGGATAGCGTTTCTTTGCGCTATCGATTACTGCTGACATCGGCCCCGGATTCACTGGTTTTCGCACCCAGCGAAGCGCTTTTTGCAATAAGAGCTGATTCAGTGGCCGATTTGCAAAACATACACACTTATTCTTCAGAGAACGCTGATTACAATGTAAGTGCGGCAAATATCCCCGCCGCTTTGCAGGCGCAGCCCGTCCGGCGCAAGAAGGCCCTTTTTTTCATCGCGTTAAAACCTATCGTCTCGTTTCACAATTCGATTCTCGACGCTCGGCATCGACGCTTGGCGCGCTTGGCTGAGCAAGCCGAAGTAGCGGCGGTTGACGAGCAATTTATCGCCGATATGAGCAAATTGTATCGGCTCAAAGCTATGCCTACCCATCGCGACACGCTGCGCGAATTGCTCGTCAAGGTCGGACCGATTCCACTCTCCCTCGCTCTGGCCCAGGCCGCGATCGAATCGGGTTGGGGCTCTTCGCGCTTTAGCCAGCAGGGCAATAACCTCTATGGGCAGCGAATTTGGTCGAAAAAAGCTGGAGGTATAGTGGCGAAAGGCGCTAAGGATGCCCGTTTTCGCTTGGCCTCTTTCCCCACCATCGCCGCCAGTGTCCGCAGCTATATGCATAATTTAAATTCGCATCCGGCCTATCAAACGCTGCGCAAAGAGCGGGCTTTACTTCGGCGGCAAGGAGAGGCAATAACCGGCGAAGCGCTAGCGGGGGGCCTTATGGCCTATTCGACACGCGGGGAAGATTATATCGACGATGTGCGGCAGATGATTCGGCACAACAATTTGCAGGACTTAGACACGCGGGTGGATTAAATGCGGAATATGTATCTGGTATTTTTCATTTTGGTGCCCCTTGTTTTTGAGGCCCAAGCTGAACGACCCGGTTATGTCACGGTATTGCTTTATCATCGCTTCGATGAATCGCGTTATCCCAGTACCAATATTTCCTCGGATATGTTCCGCGAGCAACTTGAGTTTCTAAAACGCGAAGGTTATCGCGTCTTATCGATGCACGAATTTCGTCAGTTGTTGGCAACGGGAAAGCCCTTTCCGCAAAAATCCGTATTGATCACCATCGACGATCCATATCGCTCGATTTACGAGCACGCCTTCCCCTTGCTCAAAGAATTTGCCTATCCCTTTACACTTTTTGCCAATACCAGTCCGCTCTATAGCGAAAGCCCGGTCTATATGGATTGGGCGATGCTGGAAGAAATACGCGATTGGGGGGCGACGATCGGCAACCATAGCCACTTTCACCCGCATATGGGACAGCCGGAAAAGGGACACACTCCAGAAGAATACGCGGTATGGGTGCGCAAGGACCTAAAGAGGGCGCAAAAGGCCTTTGTCGATCACGGCATTGATACGGATGTCTTGGCTTATCCGTTCGGCGAATACAATGAAACGGTGCTTGCCATTGCCAAGGAGTTGGGTTTCGAACTGATGTTCACGCAAGACGAGGGGGGGGTAGACGAGTTTAGCGATCACCAATTGATACCCAGGGTGGCGATCGTCGGGGCGAATATGAGTCTTGAACGTTTTACCTTCAAGCTGAATTTGGCCCCGCTACATGTGGCGGATGTTCAGCCCGAAGCGATCTCGCTGAACGTTAGTTCGCCGGAAAAATTAAGCCTGCGGCTTTTAGATCCGACGCGCTATCGACCGGGCATTATCAATATGTTCCTCTCTGAATGGGACCGGGTCGATGCGGTCTATGACGCGAAAACGGGTGTGTTGTCTTATCGTCCGGACCGGCCACTGACTCGGCCGATGAACCGTTTGATTGTCACGGCGAAGGAGCGCGAGGGGGGGCATTTCTCCATGTTTTCGCGGCTTTATTTTCGCCCATACCCTGAATGGGCCGAAGAGTGAGCGCGGCGCAGACCTGCCGTCGCCTGTAAAAAGCGTTTGCGGTGCCTTTCGCCCCCTTCGACGCCATATTTGAGCATGAGCTTTTCGATGTGCTTGATCCGCTCGCCGGTGGGCGGGTGGCTGGCGAAGAGTTTTCCTAGGTCGCTCGACCGGCTGTTTTTCATCTGTTTTAATTTCGCAAAAAAATCGATTAATCCGCGCGGGTCGTAGTCGGCGGCGACGGTGTATTTGACGCCGTAGCGGTCGGCTTCGTTTTCGTCGTCGCGGCTAAAACGCGCGCCGCTGAGTTGGCCGGCGATCTGCCCGAGTTGCAATGGATCTTCACCTAAGGTGATGCCGACGAGCAGGTCCATGCCGAATTGTGCGGCGAGTTGGTTGGCGGAATGGCGGCCGACGATATGGCCGATTTCGTGCGCGAGAATGCCGGCGATTTCGGCTTCGTCCTCGGCGATAAGCAAGAGGCCGCTGTAGACGTAGAGGAAACCTCCGGGTACGGCGAAGGCGTTTATTTGTTTGGGGTCGTCGATGACTTTGATGTTGTATTCAATGTTGGGGCGGTCTTGCAAGGCATTTTTTATAAGGGGAGTGGCGACGCGTTGGATGTAGGCTTGTAGGCGTCGGTCGGGGTGGATTTTTTCTTTGGCTTCAATCTCTGCTGCGAATTTTGTGCCGAGTTTCATTTCGGTTTCGTCGGTAATTAAGGCTTGCCCTAATTGCCGACGGACGTTGGCACAGCTTGTGAGGGTTGAGGTGAGGAGCAGGAGTGTTAGAAAGTAATTCATATTGTCATTTCATTTATTGTGGGTGATGTTGCACAACGGCCACCGGGGATACCTTGTCGCTCATTCTCGTCGGCCATCCCTGGCCTGCTCCGTATGGCGGTGCCGGTGGCCTACCAGTGATGCCGGTGATTTTGATTAATAAGGTACAGTAATATAGAGGTGGTAAAAGTAGAAAAATAAAAAACTATTGTTTCCCCTCTTTATTCCGTCTTGACGTTCGCACCTTCTTTTGCGGCGACAGGTTAATCTCATCAATCACTGTCCCGTCTCGCGCCATCAATGCCTGCGTGATAACCTCAGCTACATCTTCCGGTAGAATATAATTGTCCGCATCGTCGCCAGGTTGGAAATCCAATTCATCGAAGAACGGGGATTGCACCATGCCGGGGTTGATCAGGGTTACACGCAAGCCAGAGCGAGCGGTTTCAGCGCGTAGGGCTTGTGCAAAGCCGCGTAGGGCAAATTTGGCGGCGCAGTAGAGACTGCCTTTTTGTGTGCCGGTAAGGGCGGCTTCGGATCCGGTGAAGATTAGGTGCCCATGGCGGGCTCTTTTCATCTGAGGCACGAAGGCGCGGGCGACGAAGGTGTGGCTGGTGAAGTTGAGATCGGTTAGGGCGCGGATCTGCTCGTAGGAGAATTGCTCGAGGTCGCCGAATTGGCCACGACCAGCGTTGAGGACTAAGGCGTCGAGGTCAGGGTAGTGGACGGTTAACTCTTTTAAGCGTGCGGGTAGCTTGTCGAGGTCGGCAAGGTCGATGGAATGGGTAATGAAATTTTTGTCGCTGCAGGGGAATTTGTCGAAATCGCGGGCTAGGCCAATGACTTGATGGCCGTCGGCGAGCAGTTTTTCGCTAGTGGCGCGGCCGATGCCTGAACTGGCGCCGGTGATGAGAACGCGCATGGCTTAGACCTTTATAAGTGTAGTTGAGGGGCAGGGGAAGAATTTTTCGTCGGGGATATACTTGAGCAATTCTGTTGCGCAGAAATCGTGTAACTGGCGAGCTAGGTCGGAATGGTAGGAGACCATGCCGTCTTTTTCTTGTAAGCCGTAGGCGAGTAGCTTTTCGTCCGGGTAGAGCTTGTGCATGGTTTTGTAGACCTCGCGCGGCAGGCGAAACTGGCCGAGGCTGACCGAGTGCAGATTTTTGATTTCTACCGTAGAGAACACTTGCGCGAATAGGTCGCGGTAACGCGTCTGGTAATCGCGGTCGTAGATCAGCGGGTCGAAGCGCAGGCCTATGGGCCAACCGCGCTGCTGTAAGGCGGCAATGGCTTCGAGGCGCCGAGAGACTGGTGGGGCGCCCGCTTCGAATTCAGATGCGAGTGCCGGAGGTGTCATGCTGAAGGCTACGACGCAATTGCTTAAGGATTGTGTTGTTAGCAGGCTTTTGGTGCGGATGCTTTTAGTGCGCAACTCGAAATAGGCTTGTTGGTGCTCGGCGAAGAAGGGTAGGAATTCTGCTGTAAAGTTGGTGATGCCTTCCATCGCCAGGCTGTCGCAATCATAGCCGGAAAAGAAATAAGGAGTCGTCGTATTGAATGATTTTATGGTATCGGAGATATCTTGTTGGAAGTCTTCGTAATTGACGAAGAGCACCATGTGGGCTGAGCGATACATGCCTTGCAAAAAACAGTAGCGGCAGTCGTAGAGGCAGTTGAGCATGTGCGAGAAATAATAATTGTCTTCGCTGCCGATGCCATAACCTGCTGGAGCGGGCAACACGCGATTGCCGGCCTTGTGGGCGAGGATCAATGCGGGGCGTTTTTTTTGCAGGCGGAAATTCTGCGCGGCGCGATTGAAGATTTCGCCATAGCGAGCGCAGGGCACGAGTTGGGCGGCCGGGTAGCGTTCTATTATGGATTGAGTGCGAGTATGCTCGATAATCTCTTCTTCGGCGTAAATGAAATCAAACATGGTCTAAGGCGCTTCAGTTAAGGTTAAATCTGCTTGCAAAAGTTGCTGTTCGAGATGGTGCAAAACCTCTTTGCTCTTCTTGAAATTCAGTAGGTCCTCGTCTACAATGTCTCGCGTAGGCATAAGCGTCTGCCAGCGTTGCAGCAGGCCGCGCAACTGATGCTGTTGTGTTACGGTAAAATGCCAGCGTCCACTAATGTCGTTATAACTGGTTGGAGTCGCTTGTAATTCAGCAAGCTGTTGGCTCAAGTCTTGCAATGTCGCGGCGACTTGACCGATGCATTCGAGCTGGCTTTCGACTAATCCTGCGACTTTTTTTAAGTCAAAATTTCCGATCGGGTTTTGCGGATTGTCGGAGATGATCTTCAGGCAATGCACTAATTCGCCGCTGGTAAAGCGCTGAGCTGTCTCGAAGACTGCACTCGCTTCCATGTCGTAAGCGCAGTCTGTCGCGTAGGCGCTTTCAGCTTGATCTACAGTATATAGCGGGGATGTGGGACAGGCCGGTGCAGCAGTAAATATCGGATAAAATGTCTTGTCATTGGTCGTATCGGTAATTTTGTGTGCGAGTAGCGCTGAGCCGACTTCTTTATTCGCATGTCCCGCGATACCAACATTGAGCCAGGCTGCCGGTGAATTGTCTAATAAAGCGCATTGGTAGGCGACGGCTCCGGCGGCAGCGACCTTGCCGATGCCCGAGACGATCAGGCGCAGTCCGTTGCCGGTATAGAGCCGGAAAGCATGGCCTTGAATCGCTTGTAGCTTATAGTGGGCGATGAGGGGGCGGGCTTCGGCCTGGAGGGCGGTGACTAGGCATAACATAGGGACTAATATATTGGCAACTGGGGCATCTTCAAACCCTGTTGACCCTACCAGGCGAACTTTCTAAGTTCTGGAAGAGCAAGGAGAAAGCATACTATGAAGAATGGTTTTTTTAAGGGGCACGGCCTGGGCAACGATTATATCACCGTCGACCCGAAAGAGTTGAGTTTTAAGTTGTCGCCGGGCAATATTCGCAAGGTCTGCGACCGCAACTGGGGTGTGGGCAGTGATGGGATTCTGGCGTTGGAAAAGTCAAAGAAGGCAGACTTTGGTCTGCGGATCTATAATCCGGACGGCAGCGAGGCGGAGAAATCGGGCAATGGACTGCGTATCTTTGCCCGGTATCTGCACGCTACGCGCCAGGTGCGCAAAAAGAATTTCACCGTCGATACCAAGGGCGGCCTCGTCAGTATTGCACTGCATGTAGACGGGCACGGCGAGGCTAGTGCGGCGACGGTTGAGATGGGCAAGGCGACCTTTGTTCCGAAGGCTTTACCTTGCACGCTCAAGGCCAAAGAGTTGGTAGAGCAGACGATTAAGGTCGGTGGTAAGAAGTATAAGTTTACCGGCGTCAGCGTCGGCAATCCGCACTGCATTATTTTTAAGGACAAGGGCGAGGAGTGGACGCGCGAGGAGCTATTGGTCTTGGGGCCGGAGTTGGAGAACCATCCGCTCTTTCCCCGGCGCATCAATGTGCAATTGGCCGTGCCGCTCGGACCGCAATCGATCTATATTCTGATCTGGGAGCGGGGTGCGGGTGAAACGCAGGCTTCGGGCTCGTCGTCGTGTGCGGCAGCCAGCGCGGCGGTGCGTTTGGGGTTGGTCAAAAGCCCGGTTACGGTAAAGGCTCCGGGCGGCACCTTGCACATCGATATTGACGAAGATTACGATCTGACGATGCAGGGACCGGTGCAAGAGGTAGCGCGCGGAACCTTTAGTCCGTCATTTCTGCGCACTTTGCGCTAACGATGACCGAGCCGAGGGGCGAGTCCGACTTGCACCGGGCTTGGGGCCGCAAGTTATACCGGTGGTGGCACCACTATAACGAGGAATACCTCGACGGTGTTTTGCGTGTGCCGCTTATTGAATTGGGTGGCGGTGGTGAGGTATTAGGTAGTTGGAATATTTCCAGGCGCTTGTTGCGCATCGCTGAAGAACATATAGTAACGGATCCGTGGCTCTGTGTTATGGAGACCTTGAGACACGAGATGGCGCACCAATACGCCCATGAGGTGCTCAAGGCCGTTGGCGAGACCCCGCACGGCCCGGCTTTTCGTCGATCTTGCGAAAAGCTGCGCTGTACGCCAGCGGCCAGGGCCAAGGCCGAGGACGAACACGGGAAATCGGCTGAGGATCATTTGCTGCAAAGATTGCAAAAGGTGCTCTCGCTGACCGATAGCCCAAACGAACATGAGGCCGAAACGGCAGTTAAAAAAGCACGGCGACTGTTGCTCAAATACAATATCGACGCAGTGCAGATCAATCGGGAACGGGCCTTTGGCCATCGTTGCCTTGGATCCATTAAGGGCCGCCGTGCGTCCTACGAGTTGTGGCTGGCGTTGATCTTGCAGGAATTTTTCTTTGTCGAGACCTTGTGGGTGCCTACCTACAGGGCAAGGGAGGATAAGCCGGGCACGGTGCTGGAGATTTACGGCACTCCCGCCAGTTTAGATATGGCCGAATATGTCTATGCCTTTCTGCGCGGGTTATTAGAGCGGCTGTGGTCGGACTACAGGGTCGCACATGCCTTGCCCGGCAATCGCGAACGCCAACGCTATTACGGCGGTGTTTTGGAAGGTTTTCACCACAAACTGTCCGAGCAAGAACAGCAAATCGTCACGGACAGGGCTCTTGTCTGGAAAGGCGACAGTCAGCTCAAAACCTATTACCGCTATATCAACCCCAGGGTCCAGACCCGCTATGGTTCAGGGGTGGCCGAAAGCGCGGCTTATCGCGACGGCTTGGCCGAAGGTCATAAGGTGCATATCCATCGGCCGGTCGAGTCGGCGGCGGGCTTTGGGGGGTATCTCAAAGGTGCGTAATAGCCTAGGCTTTGCGGCGTTAGCGCTGGCGTTATTGGCTACGGCCGCGAGCGGCCAGTTTACCAGTTTTGGCAAGAACAAGGTGCAATATGCCGAGTTCGAATGGCAAAAGATGGAGTCGGAGCATTTCGACGTCTATTTTTTCGCCGAAGAAGAGGTGCTCGCCGCCTATGCCGCGCAGATGGCCGAACGGCAATTCGCCGATTTGGAGATAAAATTCGCGCATACGGTCAAACGGCGCGTGCCGCTGGTCGTCTATTCCTCGCATATCTACTTCGAACAGACCAATATCATCCCCAATATTTTGCCCGAAGGCGTCGCCGGTTTTACCGAATATCTCAAAGGGCGAGTGGCGATGCCCTTGAGCGGGTCCTATCCCGATTTCGAGCGAGTCCTACACCACGAACTGGTGCATGTCTTCACTTTTGACCGCATCGCCCGGGTTATGGAGCGGCACTCTATTCTCGATTTTCGTCCGGCGCCGCTGTGGTTTACCGAGGGCTTGGCCGAATATTGGTCGAGCGAGTGGGCGAGTTTCGGCGATATGGTCATCCGCGATGCGCTCTTTGCCCGTCGACTGGTGCCCATCGCCCAGATGTACTATATCAACGGCACCTATCAGATGTACAAAGAAGGCGAGTCGATCTGCCATTTTATGGCCGACCGGCACGGCAAAGATGTCTTCGAACAGCTTTTTGGCAATTGGTGGCGGGCGGAGACCTTCGCCGAGATCTTCGAGATCACTACGGGTGAATCGCTGGAAAAATTCGACAAATCCTGGCAGTACCATCTGCGCAAGCATTACCTGCCCGATATCGCCGATCACGACCCACCGAATGAACTGGCCAAAGCGCGCACCAAAACGGGTTTTAATATCAAACCCGAAATAGCCTACGGCGACAGCGTCGGATTCTATCATTTCCGCAACGACCAAGGCTATACCCAGATCGTGCACTCGCGCTTTGACGACGGCGAGTCGAAGATTGTGGTCGAGGGAGAACGGCTGCCCATTTTCGAATCGCTGCACCCGCTTGGGACGCGGCCGTCGGTCTCTCCCGACGGGAAATTGCTGGCTTTTTCCGCTAAGAGCCGAGGGCGGGATCATCTTTATCTCTGGGATATCGAAAAGAATAAACAGGTGCAAGACCTGGCTTTTGAAGGCATGGTGGCTATGGCGACGCCTTCTTTTTCTCCCGATGGCCGGCGATTGGTTTTTTCGGGTAGTGACCAGGCCGGGTTGACCGATCTCTATCTGGTCGACCTCGAAGACGAAAGCCTGCACGCGATCAGCCACGATCTCTACCACGACCGCGATCCCGATTGGTCACCCGACGGTCAACGCATCGTCTTCAGTTCGGATCGTTGGAAGGGGGGGCGCCACGGGCTCTACAATCTCTTTCTCTACGATGTAGAAAGCGAAGAAATCCTGGCACTAAGCCACGGCGAGCACAACGATGCGCAACCGCGTTGGAGTCCGGACGGCAGCGAAATCGTGTTTAGTTCAGACCGCGACACGATGTATAATATTTATTCCGTGCGGCTGGAAAATGGAAGCAATGGCGAGCGGGCGGGCACGAGGCGCCTGACTAACGTGTTGACCGGGGCTTTCGATCCGGTATTGTCAGCCGACGGTGAAACGCTGCTTTTTTCCGGTTTTCAAAGCGGTGGTTTTCAGATTTACGAATTAGAGATGACGGCTTCTGATAGCGCCAAAGTGCAGTGGCAGGCGGTCACCGCAGCGAGCGCAGAGCCGTGGACCTTGCAGGGTTTGCACGGCGAGAGCCAGATCGCAAAACGCCCCTATGAGCGGAAGATGGGGCTGGATATCGCCCAGAGCCAGATCTCGCAGGACCCAGAATTCGGCACCTCGGGCGGCATTCAAGTCGCGCTGAGCGATGTATTGGGCAACGACCAGTACTATTTTGTGCTCTCGCATATCGCCGGTAGCCGCACGGGATTTTTCGATGGGCTGAATCTCGCCCTGTCGCGTTTGCATCTGGGCCAAAGACTCAATGTCTCTTGGGGAGTGTTTAGACTCAACGACCGCTTTTCTAGTCGTTTTGGTCGTTTTGTGCGCGAAAAACGCACCGGAGCCCATATCGGATTGAGCTATCCGTTTTCCCGGCATGACCGAATCGAGACCAGGCTATCGCTGCGTCGTTCGGAGATTGACAGGCAATTTGAGGGCCGCAGGCTCAATGGTTGGCTGGCCAATAATTTTATCAGCTATACCCACGATAGTAGCCTATGGGTACCGACTGGCCCGCTGGAGGGCAGGCGCTATAGTATCGGTTTGGGGCAGACCGTCGATTTTAAGACGTCCCGGCGTTTCAATATCACGCTCTTCGGCGATTATCGGCAATATGTCCGCCTCTCCCAACGTAGTGCCTATGCGATCCGCCTAATGGGCCGTCGGTCTACCGGCGACGTGCCGGAATTTTTCTCGATCGGGGGGAGTTGGACCCTGAGGGGATATCCTTGGCGCTCAATATGGGGCAGCAAAATGATTCTGATTAATCAGGAGTTGCGCTTTCCCCTAGTCGATCGGCTGTTGATCGGCCTTCCCTTTGGCAATATGGATTTCAGCGCGTTTCGGGGCGCGCTTTTTCTCGACGCGGGCAATGCCTGGAACGACGATTTCGACGAGTGGCGCGGGGCTTTTGGTGTCGGTGCCCGCTTGGCCTTGGGGGGCGTCTTCGTTTTTCGTATCGACGGGGCGCGGCGTACCGATTTTAAATCGGTCGAGGGCGATACGCGATGGGATTTCTTTTTTGGTTGGGATTTTTAGGATGCGTATGGCGATTGCCTGTATGGCGTTCTTCTTTATTGTCGGGTGCGGCGAGAAGGTGTTTTATCTCGGCGAGGTGGGGACACCTATGCGGGCAGCTATGGGCGTTGGGCCCGAGCCGCCGTTGCAATTGCTGTGGGAACGGCAACTGGATGGGGCTCCGCTGGGCGGCGTAGTCTTTGCCGGATCGCTGGCATTGCAATTGTCGACCTCACCTTCTCTACATGCTTTCAATCGCCATACCGGCGCGAAATTGGGCAAGAAGAGTTATGACGAATTGGCTTGTGGACCGGGTGTGCTGGCCGGCGCGTTGTTTTTGTTGGCTGTGCAGGGGGGGGAGCCGGGTTTGTTGGCGATGGATCGGCGGACCCTGGAAGAGCGGTGGTTCCACCCCGGCAGCTTCTGTCGGGCTCCGGCGGTTAGTGGCGATACGCTGCTGGTGGTCGATGAAAAAGGCACCATAGATGTTTTGCGCGCCTCTGACGGCGAAGCGCTATGGCAGGTCGCGCTCGAAGAGCGAGTGCGCGTGGGGGTGGCTGTAGGTGAAGACTTGCTCTTTGCGGGGACGAACGAAGGTACATTGCTCGCTTTGGCCCTGGCAGACGGGGACGAAAAATGGCGGCAGGAGTTGGGTGAGGCGTTGCGCTCGCGGCCATTGCCCGCTGGGGACCGCGTTTTTACCGCGACCGCTTCCGGCAAGGTGGTCGCGGTCGCCAGCGATGGCGGCGCTGTCCTCTGGCAGCAAGCCTTGGGCGGCTTGCTCACAGAGGACTTGGCGGTGGGGGCGGGTACGCTCGTGGCCGGATGTGTCGACCGCCATATTTACGGTTTAGATACGGCCACGGGTGAGGTGCGGTGGAGCTTTGAGACTGAAGGGGTTGTACGCAGTTCGCCGGCGATTACGGGCCAGACCGCTTATTGTGCCGCAAGTGATGGTTATCTTTATGCACTGGAGTTGGCCAGTGGGCGCCTATTATGGAAATACAAGGTTAATGGTCCCGTATTGGCGCCGGTCGTACTCTACGAGGGCTTGCTCGGAGTCGTGAGCGAAGAGCGTACGCTCTATATCTTCGGTCGCCGTTAAATGAGGATCATATCAATGGTACCGACCATGGCCTGTTGCTTGATACTGGCGTTGTTGACTCCGCTCGGGGCAATGGAGTTACCGCGACGCTTGCTCGTCGTCGAGGCGGCATTGGAAGTGCAATTTGCCCAGCGTGAGGAATCGAACGTCCTGCCCGTGCAGATCGCATCCACCGCTAAAAACAAAAAAAAGCGATCGCGTAAGGCGCTGTATTTGAGCGCGGTTCTGACCGCTAGTGTCGGCGCGGTTGCCTATTGGAGCAAGGAGCGTGCGGATGAGGCTTACGATCGCTATTTGCACTCGGCTAATATTCAGCGACAGGACAAGGAATTCGACAAGGCCAAACGTATGGATCGCATTGCGGGGGCTTCGTTTGTCGGAATGGAGGCGGGCTTGGTGTTGAGCTCTTATCTATTATTTTTTGGCCGATGAAACGTTTCGCCTGCATAGGCTTATGGCTGTTGGTCACGGCCCTGGGTTGCACTGATCGTCAGCGGCGCAACCCGCTTGACCCGCAAGTGGTCGATCCGCAAAGCGGTTTACTGAGCCCGTTGCAAGCTCTTGCGCTCGATGGTCGGGTTGAGCTACGTTGGAATTTTTCGCGTTTTGCCGAGATCGAAGGCTATCGCATCTTACGGCGGTTGCCCGACCGCGATTGGGGGCCGATCAGTGATATCTTGAATCCCGCCACGACAACCTATACCGACGATGGCGTACAGAATGGCACGAGCTACGATTACCGGCTGAACCTGCTTGTAGATGGCGAGGGGGAGCGCGGCACGAATGAGGTAATTCGCGCAACGCCTGGTGCTGAGGAGGCTTGGATCGCCGACCGCACTACCGGGCTGGTGTGGAAAATTAGCGCCGATGCGCGCAGCGCGCATTTTGCCCAAGGCCGGTTCCTCGACCTTGTCGATATCGCGATCGATGGCAGCGACGGCTCATGTTGGGTCAGCGACGGCAGGTTTGCTGGTTTATATAAAATCGACGGCGACGGTGATTTGCAGACGTTTGCTGCGGCGGTTGAAAGACCTGGTGCATTGGCGATAGATGCAAACGCGCAAATCGGCTGGCTGGCTGATTTGGGGCGGCGGCGAGTGTTCTGGTTTTCGTTGGCCGCGACGGATTCGCTCGAATTATTCGTCGTTGACGCGAGCTTCGCCAATCCTTCGGCCCTAGCGGTTCAGGCAGGTGGTTGCTGGATCGCCGACGAAAGTCAGAATCGGGCGATGTTCTACCAGACTGACGGGAACCGCCAGGTCGAATTTCACTCGTTGCAAGGGCCGGTAGCCCTGGCCGCCGGTGGTCAAGGGGAAGCCTGGTTACTGGCCGATGAAGGGCGGGATTTGCTGCGTTTGGACCGATCGGGCACCGTCCAGGAAGCCGATCTTCCCTTTGCTGCGGCCATCGATATTTCGGTCGACGGCTTGACCGGTGCCTGTTGGGCGCTGGGCGAACGGGACCTCGCAGTTTTCTCCGCTGAGGGGGCATTGCTACAGCATTGGGCCGATGTGCCGGGCGGCAGCGGCCTGTTTTTCGATACCAGGCACCAGCGCGCCTGGATTGCGACTGGAAGCTCGTTATTGAAAATTGCCGACGAAGGTCAGACCATCGCCCGGCTCGACGGTTTTTCCAATATTGTCCGCATCGTGGTGGATCCAGGCGGAGGGTGAGTCTCGACAGTTTCGTCGGTGGTCCTTATTTTCTCCCCTTATGACTAAGAAAAATCAGATTACCAGCATGACCGGCTTTGGCGGCGGTGCCGCCGAAGGCCAGGGAGTACGACTCGGTGTAGAGTTGCGTTCGGTGAATAGCCGCTATCTCGATATCCAAGTGCGTTGTCCATCCAATCTACAATCTTTTGAACAACTCATCCGCGAGCGGGTACAGGCACAGCTTAGTCGCGGTAAGGTCAGCGTTAATTTTTCTTGGACCGAAGAAGCTCAGCAAAAAGCGCTGCCCACTCTCGACGAGGAGGTTGCCAGTGGCTATCTCACCCAGTTGCAGCGCTTAGCGGAGTTGAGCCAAAGCGATACGCAGGTGGATCTGGCGTTATTGGCGCGTTTGCCCGGAGTGTTCAGTTTCGCGGCGGCCGAGCCGGAAAACGACGAGGCCAAGGAACTGATACAGGCAGCCTTGGATGAGGCACTGGTTGAGATGGTCGCGATGAGGACCAAAGAGGGGCAGGCGCTGGCCGAAGATTTGCGCCGGAGGGTCGAGGCGGTCGAGGCGCATCTCGAGCATATCGCCGAGTTGGTGCCGAGGACCCGCGAACAGATCCAGCATCGGTTGCGCGAAAAGGTTGCGGTATTACTCGAACCGGGTGCCATCCACGAGGACCGCCTGGCGATGGAAGTCGCGCTGATTGCGGAACGCAGCGATATAACCGAAGAGATCGTCCGCTTTCGCAGCCACAACGCGCAGTTTTTCGCGGCCTTGGATAAGGGCGGCGAAGTTGGCAAAAGGTTCAATTTTCTCTTGCAAGAGATGAACCGCGAGGCCAATACCATCAGCTCCAAATCCTCGGACTCGGATATCATCCACCGGGTAGTCGAGATCAAGGAAGAAGTCGAGCGTCTGCGCGAACAAGTGCAAAACTTGGCTTGAGGATAAGATATGGCTTCACCGCAGATCATCACCGTCAGTGGCCTGCCCGGCAGCGGGACGAGTACCGCCTGCGATACGCTCTGTGAGAAGCTGGGCTGGGCGTATGTAAACGCAGGCCGGATATTCCGAGAGTTGGCAGAGGAATCCGGGTTGAGCCTCGCCGAGTTTGGCGAGCGGGCCGAAGCCGATGGGCGTATTGACCGCCAACTCGACGAGCGGATCCTAGCGCAAGCCAAGGACCAGGCGCCGATCGTGGTCGAGGGCCGGCTGACGGGGTGGATGGCTTCTCGCAGCGGGTTGGCCACCCTCAAGGTCTGGTTGGCGGCTACCTCTGAGGTTCGTGCCGAGCGGGTAGCGCAACGCGAGTCCAAGTCGGCGGCGCAGGCCCTCAAAGAGTTACGGGTGCGCGAAGGATCCGAAGCACGGCGTTACGAGGAGTTTCACCAGATTGATATCAGCGACCTGTCGATTTACGACGTGCTTATTGAAACCGACAAGACCGATCCGAACGCCGTGGTCGCTCTGATAATGTCCCGTCTCAAGTCGGCATGAGCTTACAGGGCCGCAAGATCCTGCTGGGAGCCACCGGCGGCATTGCCGCTTATAAGGCGCCCGAAATCGTGCGGCAGCTCACCGGGCTTGGCGCGGAGGTCCGGGTGGCGATGTCGCGCACTGCGCACGAATTCGTTGCCGAGAAAACCCTGGAAGTCCTTTCCCGCCATCCGGTCTATACCAATCTCTTCGATCGCGATCGCGAATTTCCCGTCGTACATGTTGGGCTGTCCGAGTGGGCCGAACTGATCTTGGTTGCCCCGGCGACAGCCCATTTTATTGGTCGGGTGGCTGGGGGGTTGGCCGATGATTTGCTCACCGCGATAATGCTCAGTGCGACGGTCCCCGTGGTTTTTGCGCCGTCGATGGAAGAGCATATGCTCGAAAACGCCGCGGTAAACGCCAATTTGCAATTGCTGGCCGCGCGTGGTTACCAAATCTTAGAACCGCAGACCGGGCCTTTGGCTTCTGGAGCAAGTGGTCGTGGGCGGATGCCGGAGCCTGCGACGTTGGCCGAAGCGGTTGCGGCACATTTTAGTGGTGACTTGCAGGAGATGAAACTTTTAGTGTCGGCGGGGCCGACGGTCGAGGACATTGATCCCGTCCGTTTTATCTCGAATCGTTCCTCCGGAAAAATGGGCTATGCCATCGCGCAACGGGCGGCCGAGCGCGGTGCGCAGGTCTGGTTGGTCTCTGGGCCGACTGAGTTGGCCGTGCCCCCCGGTGTCGAGATGCATTCGGTGCGATCGACACTACAAATGCAGCAAGCTATGGAGGGGCTTTTTGCCGGAGTTGACGGGGCGATTTTGGCGGCGGCTCCGGCGGACTATCGGGTGGATGCCGTGGCGGAGCACAAAATTAAGCGCAGCGGTGAGCAAGTGACGATCGAGTTGCGCGAGAATCCAGATATCGCGCAGGGGCTGGGGCAGAAGAAGCAGGGCCAGGTCTTGGTGGTCTTTGCGATGGAAACAGAAAAAGGTCCGGAGCGGGCCCGGGAAAAACTATTCCGCAAAGGCGGCGATCTAATCGTGCTCAATATGTTGCGCGACGAAGGGGCCGGTTTTGCAGTAGATACCAATCGGGTAACCTTTATTGATACGGAAGGTCGAGAACAGATGTTGCCGTTGCTGAGCAAGCTTGCGGTAGCCGATCGCATTCTCGACTGGGTGCAGACACAGCGGACTTGATAGCGCTTGACAGTGCATTTTCCCAACAGCATCTTCAGCGGATGGAAAAGTCGAACGAAGACGCGCTGAGTGAAGCCCGGCGTTATCTGACCGATTTGATGGTATTTGAGGGTGCTAAGTTTGTAGTTCCCATTGAAGTTAAGGCCGAAAAAGCGTCATCGCCGCAAGCTGTAGAATCGACCGTTGACCCGATGGCCCCTGCCGAAGAAGTCGTCGCTCTGGTGGGCGAAGAAGCCGATGCCGATGCAGCCCCCATCATTGGTCCGATGGCTCCCGCCGAAGAAATCGTCGCTCCGGCGGGCGAAGAAGCCGATGCAGATGCAACGGATCTGCCGATGCCTGCGACAGCAATCGTTGCAGCGGCAGATGGGCAGGCACCTGGGCAGGCAGAGGAGCCTATAGCGGATGACGGCAATGCCCTGGATATTTTTCGGCAGCAGATTTGCGATTGCAGTAAATGCAGCCTAGGCTCGACCCGGCAGAATTTTGTCTTTGGCGCGGGCAATCCGGCGGCGGGTATTATGTTTGTCGGAGAGGCGCCCGGTGCCGATGAGGATCGCCAGGGCGAGCCATTTGTCGGGGCGGCCGGTCAGTTGCTGAACAAGATTATCTCCGCAATGGATTTGCGCCGCGAAGACGTGTATATCTGTAATATCCTCAAATGCCGACCGCCGAATAACCGTGACCCGCAACCCGATGAAATTGAGCAGTGCGAGCCCTATCTAAAACGTCAGATCGAATTAATACAGCCCAAGGTTATTTGCACTCTAGGGCGTTTCGCAGCCCAGACCCTGTTGCGCAGTAGCGATTCGATGGGGCACATGCGCGGCCAGTCGCACCAGTATGAGGGCATTCCGTTGGTGGCCACCTATCACCCTGCGGCGCTATTGCGCAATGCCGAGTGGAAAAGGCCGACTTGGGAAGATATGAAGCGGGTGCGGCAAATCTATGATGGCGTCGAACTCTAAAGCCGAAACAATACTATGACCCAGGGACCAGCCGACAGCCAGCGCTTAGAGCGCATGCCACCGCAAGCCGTAGAAGTAGAGCAGGCGGTGTTGGGGGCGATGATGATCGAACAGCGGGCGATCGGCCGCGGTTTCGAGTATCTCGACGAGAGCTGTTTTTATCATGCTCCGCACAGCCAGATCTTCAATGCGATCGTCACGCTCTATGAGCGCGGCGAGGCCGTCGACCAACTGACTTTATCTGAGGAACTCAAACGCCGAAACCAACTCGACGGAGTCGGTGGGGTGGTTTACCTGGCTAAATTGGCTACAGAGGTCGCTACGGCGGCCAATATCGACTACCACGCCAAAATCGTGCTCGACAAGGCGTTGAGTCGCAAACTGATCGAGACGGCCAGCCAGGTGATTGAACAGGCCTACCAAGGCGGCGAGGATGTGCAAGAGCTGATCGATTACACCGAGCAGCAGATTTTCAGCCTGTCCGAAAACCAGATCAGCGACGGGTTCGAGTCCTTGGAAGCGGTGATGGGCGAGGCCCTGGAGCAAATTGAAAACGCCCATAACCGCGACAGTTCCGTTTCTGGTGTAGAAACGGGTTTTACCGATCTGAACGAATCGACCTCTGGTTGGCAAAAGGGCGATCTCATTATTCTCGCGGCTAGACCTTCCGTCGGAAAGACCGCGCTCGCATTGACCTTGGCGCGCAATGCCGCGGTTGATACGAATGTTGGGGTGGCGGTGTTCAGTCTGGAGATGTCGAAAGTACAGCTTGCCCAGCGTCTGCTCAGCGCGGAAACCCGCGTCGACCTGCACAAATTGCGCACGGGTCGTCTGCGCGATGACGACTGGATGCATTTGACGCGCAATGTCG
Organism: Gemmatimonadota bacterium; assembly: GCA_018672475.1. Taxonomy (GTDB): domain Bacteria; phylum Latescibacterota; class UBA2968; order UBA8231; family UBA8231. The sequence goes on from JABHFS010000062.1 coordinate 17,759, forward strand.
GCCGATTGGCCCAGGCGCCGATCTATATCGATGATACGCCGGGCATATCGGTTTTGGAAGCCCGGGCCAAATGCCGCCGTTTGCACCGCGAGCACGGCATCGGCCTGATTATCATCGACTATTTGCAACTGATGAGCTCGCATGTGCGCACCCAGAGCCGGGAGCAGGAGATCTCGAATATTTCGCGCAGTCTCAAGGGGCTGGCCAAGGAGCTGGATGTGCCGGTTATCGCGCTGTCGCAGTTGTCGCGCGCGGTGGAGAGTCGTACGGACCGCCGGCCGCAATTGTCGGATTTGCGTGAAAGCGGATCGATTGAGCAAGATGCAGACGTCGTGATGTTCATCTACCGCCCCGACATCTACGGCCTGAAATCCCCTGACGGCGCCAGCCTCGAGGGCATCGCCGAGATCATTATCGGTAAACAGCGCAATGGCCCCGTCGGTTCGGTGCATATGATGTGGAATGCCGAGAGCGCGACCTATGAGCAGATGGCGCCGGAGTGGCGACTGGAGCCGGACGACGAGTTCTAACTTCAATTACCGTCTTCTTCCCCAAGCATATCTTCATAAGATCGACAATGCAGTCGTAGGCTCTTTCTAATGCTGTGCAGATAGCGTCTCGGCTCAAGAAACCCCTCATATGAAAAATTTAGGTATATTTAATCTATGTTTATTGATGAAGTAGTCATCACCGTGGAGTCGGGTGCGGGCGGCAGTGGCTGCTGTTCGTTTCGCCGAGAGAAGTATGTACCCAAGGGGGGACCGGACGGCGGCGACGGCGGCGACGGCGGCAATGTCGTTTTTCGCGTCGATGGCCAACTCGGCACTTTGCGCGATTTTCGCTATCGCCATCATATCAAGGGCCAGCGCGGTGACCACGGCCAGGGCAAAAATCGCACCGGCAAACGCGGTGAGCACGCGATCATCCGTGTGCCGCCGGGGACTATCCTGCGCGATGAAGAGGGTGAACTAATTCTCGATATGGTCGAGGACGCTCAAGAATTCATATTGCTTAAGGGCGGTCGCGGTGGGCGCGGCAACGCCCGTTTCGCCACGCCGAGGGTGCAGGCCCCGAGGCGCTTTGACTACGGTAATAAGGGCGAAGAAAAGATCGTCAAACTCGAACTAAAATTGCTGGCGGATGTCGGTTTGGTCGGTTTTCCGAATGCGGGTAAGTCGACATTGCTCGCGCGGCTTTCTTCGGCGCATCCCAAAATCGCCGACTACCCTTTTACGACGCTCGAACCCAATCTGGGTATTGTGCAGTGGGCAGAATACGAGAATTTCGTGTTGGCTGATTTGCCGGGATTGATCGAAGGTGCACATGAGGGCAAGGGCTTGGGCGCGCGTTTTCTGCGCCATATCGAGCGCACGCGCATCCTGCTTTTTGCCATCGACTGCACCAGTGAAGACCCTCGCGCCGATTTAGAGGCGCTGCGGCATGAATTGCAGGAATTTGATCCCGGCATGCGCCATAAGCCGGTTGGCATCGCACTGACCAAGGCTGATTTGCTCGGTCAGGATGAAGCCTTCGAGGACCCCTTCAGTGATCTTAAGGTGCCGCGGTTTCTGGTGTCGGCTGTAAGCGGCAAGGGCTTGCCGGAGATGCTACAGGGCATAGGACAGGCGGTAAAGAAATTTCGCGCCTCAGAGGCCGAAGCCGAAGCCGAGGCTGAAGGACTTAAGGCTTAGCTAAGGCCAGGGCCTTCATCAGCGGCTCGCCGTCGGTAGTGAAATCGAGGTCGGGCTGCGGCAATTCGATATTTATATAACCGGGCAGGGCGCTTTGCGCTCTCCGGATGAATCCTTCCGCCTTCCATTTTTCAAAATTAGTCGATAGCAAAATTTGACCTTGCGGGGCCAGAATTTGGTCGATTCCTTGTAGAACTTCCTCAAGGTCCCGTTCGATCTTGAACGCGCCGTCGCGGCTGCGCGAAAAAGAGGGCGGGTCGCAGATCACCAAGTCAAAGGCGCGGTCCCGTTTATTGCAGCCGCGGAGAAAGTTACGCGCTTCAGCCTTCCAGAATTCGCAGTTGCCGGTATTCAGGCCGTTGAGTTCGAAATTGGCTTCCGACCAGTTCAACGTCGGCCGCGAGGTATCTACGCTGACGACTTCTTGCGCTTGGCCTAGTGCCGCGTTGAGGCTAAATCCCCCGGTATAACTAAAGAGGTTGAGCACGCGTTTTGACTTGGCTTGTCTCCGCACCCACCGTCGGTTCTGGCGTTGGTCGAGGAAAAGGCCGGGGGACAGACCGTGGTCGTCGCGAAAGATATACTCCAGGTCGTCTTCGCGGGCGGTCCATCGTTTGATCTGGGTTGATCCCCAGCCGCTTAGCGCCTGGGGGGCTTGGCCGCGGTCGCGCATTAGGCGGGCTAGCCAGTATGATGAACCCGCTGCCGCGGAGAAATCTTCCATATGGGCGAGGTCGGCACTCGTGGGCAAGGCGGATCCATACCAATAAAACCAGCACAGTGCCCCGAAGCGGTCGCAACGCACCCGCGGGTCCTCGTCGTGTAGTAGGCGCAATGTGCTATGGGAATCTATCGTGAAGTGCTGTTTGCGGCTTGCGAGCGCTGCTTGCCAAGCGGGGGGGAGTGCGTTGCTCATGCCGAGTCGCGCTCGGCCCAAATTCCTTGCGCCTGGTAGGCGACGATGGCGACCGAGGCGCCCAAATTCAGCGAGTTGGCGCGGCCGAGGATCGGGATATTGACCATGATGTCGACGGCTGCTTGCAATGTATCGGAAAGCCCAACGCGTTCATTGCCAAAGACAAGGCCTAGGGGCCGTGGATAGTCGACGTGGCGGAATTCGGCCTTGGCGCCGGCCGAGGTACCCATAAGGTATAGGCGATGGGTGTGAGTCCAGGAGAGAAACTCGTCGGCGGTGCAGTTGACGATGGGGACGCTGAAGGTGGCACCCATGCTAGTGCGCAGCGCTTCGGGGTCATAAGGGTCGACGGCTTGGCCGACGAGAATAACGCCCTGGCCGCCGGCGGCGCCGACAGTGCGGACGACGGCCCCGACATTGCCCCGATCTTGCGGCTCTTCCAAGACGGCCACAAAGGTGTCGGTGGTGATGGGGATATCGCCGAGGCTGCGTTCGGGCAGACGGACGACGGCGCCCAAACCCTGCGGCAGTTCGCTGGCGGCGATGCGCTCAAAGACGCGGGCGTCGACGGAGACCTTGCGCAATGGGCTGGCGGCGATGCGTTCACGAGCCAAATCACTGCGCAGCAAATCCGGGGAATAGACCAAGGTGTCGATGGTCCAGCCATTGTCGATGGCCTCTAAGGTGTTGCGCACGCCCTCGGCCCAGAATACGCCCTCGCGCTTGCGGTACTTCTTATAGGCGAGCGAGCGAATCATTTTGACAAGGGGATTCTGGAAGCTGGTTATTTCTATTGGTTGTTTGTCCATGGTTGCGCGATAAACTACTGAATATTCGGCTATTTCGCCACGGACGAAGCTTTGCCGATATAGAAAGGTCCGCTTGATATAATTAAATGGGGGGTATTAGGTATACGTCTTACTGGAGCATGGTATGGCCAATATGCAGAGCGAGGGCTTGGCGCAGATGAATGTCGCCAGCAGAGTCTCAAAGACCATCATCCACCTCGTTGTTGAGCAAGGACTGGAGACGGTAGAGGGGTATCGTTGCAGAAGCGACCAACAACCGGGAATTGGCCCGGATGGCGGGTGAGACGGGTGCTTAGTCGCTTTGAGAAACAGGGGTATATCCGCTGTGATGGGCGGCGAATCCTGGTGTTCAAGTAAGCGTATGACGCATAAGTGCAAGGCGCGAGCATTTTTTCTCGGGGGCGATCGGTGCTCCCGATTTTTTTGTGGGGTAGATCCAAAAGTAAGGTGGCCCTACCTGGGGGCCTAGCTTCTTGCGCGGGGTAGGATACGCCGCTAAGTTTTTTATATCGTATAGCGGTTGTTTTTATAGACTAGTGTTAGCAAGGGAAAATTAGATGCGGGTGTTGGTGACAGGCAGCAGCGGCAGGATTGGCGGGGTGTTGCTCGAAGAGTTAAACAGGGCACACGAGGTCGTCGGTTATGATCGCAAGTCGCCCGAAGATTTGCCCGAGGGCGTGCGTTTTGTGCAGGGTGATCTATTGGACCGGGAGGCGTTGGGGCTGGCGATGGAGGGGGCCGACGCTGTCGTGCATCTGGGGGGTATCCCCTATGATATCCCTCCCTTGCACGAGGTCTTTTCGATCAACGTGCAAGGCACCTATAATGCACTGGAATTGGCTGTCGAACGAGGGGTCGGTAGCTTCTTGCACGCCTCCAGCATTATGGCCTACGGTTTTGGGCAAAACGTCGACCCACTCTATTTTCCAGTCGATGAGGAGCACCCGGTGCGTGCAGACCGACCTTATGGGCTGAGCAAAATCGTCGGCGAACAACTCTGCCGGACCTTTAACGAGCGTTGCGGTATTCGAACCTTTGCTTTCCGTCTAACCAATGCGGTGTCTAAAGGGTGGAACGACGATAGGTTCCCGTTGGGTGAGTTGAAGATGGAAGTGGCCATTCACCAGTACTTTTACGTGCTCGATTTCGCTGCGATGATCGAAAAGGTATTGCTCGCGGATCAGTTGCAGCACGAGGTCTTTCTGCTCAGCGCGTTGGATTCAACTCATGTCGATTCGACCGAGGAAGTTATCGCGCGTTATTATCCCGATGTCGAGTTACGCTATGAAGGTTTGCAGGGCTTTGCGCCATTCGTCACGATGGAAAAGGCGCGTCGTTTGCTCGGGTTCGAGCCGCAATATTCGTGGCGAAATAACGGGTAGTATATTGTGCAGCCGAAGGAGTTATGGCGCGTGTTATGATCCTACTCTTGCTCAAAATTAGTCTGATTTTAGAAGATGGATGCGATGGGGCTAGTTGAAGTAGTGCTTATTGGTGCGGGTCTCTCGACCTTGGCGTGGTTGGTCTGCGGGGTTTTTGTCGCCGTTATGGCCCAACGACGCGGAGGGCGGACGGTGCCTTGGATCTTATTGGGTATTTTATTGGGACCCATCGGCCTGTATATGATACTCAAGGTGATGGACCACCATTGTGCGGAATGTCGGGTCCCGGTTTTACGCGGGGTGCGGAATTGCCCGGCCTGCGGTGCGGAGATTACTCGCCTTGAAAACAATCCGGTGGGACCGATGTGGACTTATCGCCGCGATTGGTAGTCGAGTACCCATCGCATTTTTTGCTGGATCTGCTGGCGGCTGAATGGTTTTGTATCACGGTCTCGGTCTCGGTCTCGGTCTCGGCGGAATCCTCTTTGCCGTGCCCATAGCCTGCAAAAATGACTCCTTTCACCGCTGGTTTTTCGCAGCGGATCATTTGTAACACTTCCTCTCCCGATATTTTCGGCATCGATAGGTCCAACAGCACGAGGTCGACGCTCGAGCCTAGGCGCATAGGGTTTTTATTGCGGCCGAGCGCATACGCGATTTCTTAGGTTGAGAACCAATAAGACGCCTGAAACCGCTAGGGTTTATAGATGGCTTGGTTGAAGGATAGTCGGCATTTTCCGATATTGTGGCAGCATTGTCTTCGTCTTTTTGATGAAAGGACAAAAATGAGTGTAACTATCGCAAGTGAAGCCGAATTATTAGATCAGATGACAACTCCAACTCCGCAAGTTGTGGAAGCCGTAGCTCGGCTTGATGGGGATGTGCTGCTGCTCGGCGTTGGTGGTAAGATGGGGCCAAGCTTAGCCGAACTATTGGTGCGTGCAGGGGCGAAGAAGGTCATCGGTGTCTCGCGTTTTTCGGATGAGGAGCAGCGGAGTTATTTGCAGGGAGTCGGGGTTGAGACTGTATCTTGCGACTTGCTCGCTCCAGAAAGCCTCAAAAGGTTGCCGGATGCCTCGCATGTTTTTTTTCTCGCTGGATTCAAATTTGGCGCCACGGGCAATGAAGATACGACTTGGGCGATGAACGCCTTATTGCCGGGCCGGGTGGTAGAGCGTTATGCCAACTCGCAGATCGTCTATGTCAGTTCGGGGAATGTCTACGCCTATGCCGATCACCAAGGGCCCGGGGCGGCTGAAGACGGCGCCTTGCACCCGATAGGCGAGTATGCACAATCGCGGTTGGGGGGGGAACGCATCGCGCAATACGTGGCTCGGATGCAGGGGACGCCGCTATTGATCGCGCGATTGTTTTATGCGACTGAACTGCGCTACGGCATAATCCACGATATCGCCTGGAATATATGGACCGAGCAGCCGATTGATTTGACTATGGGCTATGTCAACCAACTTTGGCAAGGCGAGGCCAACGCCTATTTGTGTCGGTTTATGCCTTTATGTGAGAGCCCTGCGGCGATTATAAACCTGACCGGTCGCGAGATACTGGCTGTGCACGTTTTGGCTGAACGGCTGGCAAAAATAATGAATAAGACGCCCAATTTTACCGGCGCGGAGGCCGATGATGCTCTACTGGGAGATACGACCCGGCTCTGCACGGAATTTGGCGCACCTAAAATAGAAGCGGAACAGATGGTCGAATGGGTGGCGCAATGGGTGATGGCGGATGGACGCAGTCTCGGCAAGCCGACTAAATACGAATCCCGTAGCGGTAAATTCTAAGGTGGCGTCTGGAGTTGTGGTTGCGTTGGCGGGGAAACCGCTCTTTACCTTATACCAAGAGCTTGCTGCCGAAGTTGCTGGGTTGGTAGGACGGCTGTTGAAAGAAGATAAAGAGGGCGATGTGCGGCGGGATGGACAATTGCTTGCGGCTTTGGCTAGCTGGAATCCTTTGCGGGGGCAGTATCCGAAAGCCGTGGTCTTAGAGCAACTGGCCGAACGCAGTGTTGCTGTATCTCTGCCCGATGGCAATGAGCAGGGCGAGTATTTTGGCGTTGGAATCGGAGGTATGTTGTATTTGGCGGGTGGGCTGGCTTCTTTTGCTGGGCAGGGAGGAAATAGGGGCGCGGTGTATTGGCAAAGGGCGCGGGAACTCGTTCTATACAGCCTCGATCTTAGCGATAAGTCCGGATATATAGGTCAAACGCAGCGGGGAATTGCTACGACTGATGGAGCACGTTGTCTGGGTGATTGGGCGCAGATCCTCTCGGTGTGTATTCATCTATTGCGGCAACGGCCCGATCGCGAAGTGCAAATCGCTGCAGCTCGGGCGGTGGCCGCCATGCTCAATTACCACTACCAACCCGACCTGGGCTTGATGGTAGAATTAACTCGTCGTGACTTTTTTCTCTATGATGACGAGCGCGCAAGCTATGTGCATGGGAAGGGGGCTTTGGCTGCACTCGGCGGGTTGATGGCCGAAGCCGAACGCGGCAAGGAAGAAAAACTAATTACTCTGGTCGGTCGTTATTTACGCCAACACCTCGAAACGGCTTGGGACCCGGTGGATGGAGGCCTACGCGATGAATTTGTCGACGGGACATGGGCTGTGGTAAAATCCGTTGAAGTGCAGGGGGAGGCCTTGGTAGCGCTCGCGGCGTTGGTTGCTTGCCGGGGTGGGGATTGGGAAATGGAGTGGTTTGGCCGCGTCTACGAATATTGGCTAACGTGCGAACGGTCCGTATCGCCGATGGGCCTGTGTCAGACCGTAGATTGTGTTGCTTGGTTGGCGGGATTGCTCGAACGCGATGGTCGATCAGTAGACTGGTTCACAGATGTATTGGAGGTGACATGAGCAAGATCAAACTTAAGGCATCTGCGCAGAACGTTCGGAGAGAACACGGGGTCGTCTGCTCGTTCTCTGACGATTTTTTTGGTTATTTCGGCTGGCCAACCGTCGCGCAAACCGATGGCGGGGTTTTACTGGTGGCTGCTTCGGGCTTGCGCAATGATCACGTATGTCCTTTTGGCCGCACGGTCCTCTGCCGCAGCGAAGATCAGGGTATGTCGTGGACTAGTCCGCAAATAGTCCATGATAGTCCATTAGACGACCGCGATGCGGGGCTAGTCTGCATCGGCGGCGACAAACTCGTATTGACCTGGTTTACAACCGATAACCGCAAGGGGGCCAGTGAGCGCGTCGCGGCGATGGAAGACGGGGATCGGGCTCGGCGGTGGCAAGCCGGTTTGACACCGGTGACGGATGCGGCGGTTAAGCGATGGGCGGGAGCTTGGATGCGCTACAGCGGTGATGCGGGGCAGACTTGGGATAAGCCGCAAAAGGTGATGTTGACGACGCCGCACGGGCCGATTCGTCTACGGACCGGCCCGTTGCTCTTTGTCGGCAAGTACTTTGTCAATATGGAAAGCTTTTCTGGCGGTGAAGGGCTGGTGACCGCCATGACGAGTATTGACGGGGGGCGCGAATGGACGCTAGTCGGCACTTTACCGCTATGCCCAAAAACAGTGGAAAACCAATATCACGAAGCCCACGTCTGCGAATTACTAGACGGTCGGTTGCTAGCGCTTGTTCGAGTGGAAGACGCGGATGGACACCCGATCGGTGAGGCGGGGATCGAGGATTTTTCAATGGTGCAGACGTTTTCTGAAGATCGCGGACGTACCTGGTCGAGGCCAGTGCCGTTGGGATTCCACGGTTCGCCACCGCACCTGTTGCAACATTCATCGGGTGTGGTAATTTGCACCTATGGCTATCGCAAGGGGCACTATGGGCAGCGCGCGATGATCAGCCGTGACGGCGGGCAGAGTTGGGAATACGATCTGATTTTGCGCGATGACGGCCCAGGTCGCGACTTGGGTTATCCCTCTAGCGTCGAGTTGGCCGATGGCAGCGTCTTTACGGTCTATTATCAGCAGGAGCGAGTCGGCGGGCAGTGCGCCTTGTTGTGGACACGGTGGTTTTTGCCGGATTAAATACAGGTAAAAGGGATGCAGAATCGAGGCCGCTACCCCTGGGGATGGCGGCCTTTTATTCTGCTTCCTGTTCATCGAAATAGAGCTGGGCCGTTTCGTCGTCGGGGGCGAGGGTGAGGATTTGCCGGTAGCGCTCAAGGGCGAGCGGTACATCGTGGCGTATGGCGGCAATCGAGGCTAAGCTGTGGAGGATCTGCAGGTTTTGCGGTAAGTGCCCGAGCAGCCGAATTAATTGCAGTTCGATATCCTCAATGTAGTCGGGGATTTCGCGAAGTGCGTCTGACGGGTTCGGTTCGCCGGGTTTGAAGGTCGAGAATAACATGCTGACCATGTCGAAGAGCCCACTCAGGCCGCCAGGACCCTTCCTCGCCTGGAATTGCACCTGTGTGTCGAGTTCGGTGAGGCTGAGTGACGCGGCCTCTATTAGGGCGACGGCGGCTTCGGTGTGGCGTCCGGATTCGCCGAGGGCGCTGCCGAGGTTATAGTAGACGGCCGGATTATTGAGGCCGTAATCGACCAATTCGGTGTAGACACCCAGCTCGCGGGTCGAAGCATTTTGCGCAAAGGCCTCATCAGCTTGCGCATAGAGATCGAGCAGGCGGTCTTGTAGTTTGTGCAGAATGGGCTCGGCTTCCTTCGGAACGGAGACCAGCAAAGCCAGTTGCCCGCGTTGGTCCCGAGTGAAAACAGGGGTTTGCACGGTACAGACCAACTCTTCTTCGGCAAGTGCCGCGGCTACTTTTTGTATATAGCGGGCGGAGCGGGTGCGTAGGAGAGGCTTCCAGCGGTCTAGGTTGTGTCTTTCGCCAATGAAGTGTTCCCAATCTTCGATTTTAAGGAAGAGTTGCAATAGCTCGAGTAGAGCCGGTCGGTCGGCGACAAAGAATGAAAAGCCATATACATCTTCCACATAGGTGTTTACCAGCCAGGTGTCTAATTCGCGTTGGACCACCAGGGTCGAGCCGAAATAATGGGTAAACGAAAGCGCATGCCAAAGCGGAAAATCATCGGTCAATTTAGCCAGCGCGAAGACCGTGTTGCAGCTAGATGGTTCTTCGCCATTATAGCTAATTTTTAATTGGTCGATAAAGGCCGCAGGATCGACTCCACGACGGCTTAACTCCGCGGCTATACTTTCGAGATAGCTGGTCTCATAGTCGGTGCGTTGCATTTTTAGGGCGCGGATAAGATCTTCATCGTGCCAGGCGGCGAAGTGTTCAGCCAATTCGGATGGTTGCATGTTCATTGTAGGGGGAGGCGCCGACGCGGGCGCTCCTGTTCGGCGGGTTGCTTTGTGGCAATAGATCCACCGGCGGCTTGATGGTAGAGGCGGGTAAAACTCCGGCCTACCCACCATATGAGAATGCAGAATGCGGCTATGCCGTAGCTGGAGGCACGGGTGTCGAAGTCCTTGAGATAATCTAAGACTATATCCATTTAAATTGTCTTTCTCCGTTCGCCACCGATTTTTATGACATCGGGCGATTTGCGCAGGCGGTACATGGCGAGAATGCCGAGTGCAGGGCCTAAGGCCAGTGGGGCGAAGGCCCAGCGCCAGCCAACCTCAGTGACAAAATAGGGCACCAGCCGTATTGTGATCAAGGTCAACATGAAACCGAGGCAGGTCTGCAGGGTTAGTGTGGTGCCGATATAGGCCGGGTCGGAGAGTTCGGTGATGCTGGTGGAGAATTGCGCGGAATCGGCGACGATGAAAAAACCCCAGACAAGGCAGAGACCCGTTAATATATGCGGGTTACCGCCAAAGAATAGGCCGATGCCCAGACAACAACTGCCGCTAACTGCCATCGAGACGATGGTGATACCGGTGCGGCCGAAGCGATCGGCGAGGATGCCGGCGATTATACAACCAAGGCCTCCAATGCCGATGGTCGCGAAGCTGGCGAGTGCGGCCCAATGCTCGGGGTCGTTTAGGGCGGAAGCGCTAAAGCTCTCGTAGAGGAAGAGGGAGATCCACGTCCAGACCGCGTAGAGTTCCCACTGGTGTCCGAGATAGCCGAAGTTCGCCAAACGCACGCCGGGGTTGGCGAGGGCGCGACTGGTAACGCGCCAGTCGAAACGGGCACCGACGGTGGCATGCGGTCCGTCTTTTACCAGCAGCAGGCAGATCAGACTTGCTAAAAGCGAACAGCACGAAGCATACAGCATCAAGGTACGCCAATCGGGGCCACCGATGACTTTGAGCAAATGCGGAGCGGCCGAGCCAAGGGTCAAGGCGCCGACGAGCACCCCGATGGCCATGCCGCGATCCTGCTTGAACCAAGTGGCCATGACCTTCATGCCTGGGGGGTAGACGCCGGCGAGAAAGACGCCGGTGAGAAATCGCAGCCCCAGCGCGATATAGATCCCGTCGACAAAAAGGCCGATCGCACCATTGGCCAATGCGCCTAAGAAGGCACAGGTCGCAAAGAGATAGCGTGCGTTGAGGATGTCGGGCAGGTTAAGTAACGCGCTAATTAGGGTTCCCAGGACAAAACCGAGTTGTACCGACATCGTCAGCCAAGAGCTTTGTCCCTCGTTCAATTGCCATTCGAGTACTAGTGTTGGGGTGATGGCTGAAGCTGAAAACCACAGGGTGAGGCCGAGCAGTTCGGCGAGGGCGAGGGCAATGAGTACGCGCCATTTCATAAGTGCGGTGAACTAAGCCGTCAGTTGCTGGCGATTGATGGGGCGTGGTCCCGAAGGCCTAGCGCTTATATGTGTCAAAGTATTATTAATGTTTGCTTGTCTATGATTATGGTCATCGGAAAAAAAAGAAAGGGATGGCAATGACAGCGTCAGGCACAGCCGTTCGCAGCAGGATCTTCGGCTGATTATATTAGACGGCAACGATCTGAGCGCCATTAGAATACAGGTGCGTCGGGTAGTGTTGGGGCTATGTCGGCTGGCAAGGGGACTTGGAAGGCGTTGAGGGTCATTGAGACATGCACGTAATGGCCGACGATGCTGGTTAGTTCAATCAGGGCTTTGTCGCCGAGTGCGGCCTGGGCTGTGGCAAAGGTCTCGTCGCTGACGACGGCGGCGACAAGTATCTCGCTGGCATAGGTGTATACGGCCGCCTCATCTGCTTGTAGCTCAGTGGGTACCTCTCGTTGGCGCAGGGCGTCGATAATTGGGGGGGCGAGGCCGGCCTCGCGTGCGAATCGCTCGTGTAAGGTCCATTCGACTTGGCAGTTATAGTGGCGGCCGACGACGAGGATCGCCAATTCGCTTAAGCGCGGTTCGAGACTGGTGTGATAGCGCAGGAATTCGCCGAGGCGTTGCGTGCGATCGGCGAGTTCAGGGCTGTAGAGCCAGATCTTAAATGGACCGCCGAGATGCCCGCGGGAAGCGAGGATTTCATCGTAGATGGTCTGCTGGCGCGCGTCGAATCGCGCTTCGTCGAATTCGGGCAGGCGGGGCATAGAATCTCCTTGTGGCTATGGAAGGCATCTAATGAAAAGAGAAAGACCGGACGCAGGCAAGCGCAAAAGGGCCAAATAATATGAATAGTAAGCGAGTAGCGGTGGGGGCGATCTTCACCGAGTGCAATCAATTCGGCGGCGAGCCGATCGATCTTTCTTGGTTTGAACGCTATGAGTTGCGGCGGGGGGATGAGATGCTCGAAGCAGAGAGCGGGGTTGTTGGCGGGATGCTCAGCGTGTTGCGCGATCGCGGCAAGGAAATCGCACCTCTGCTCTATGCCAGCACTTGCCCCGGCGGGCCGTTGACGGCTGGATGTTATCGCGTGCTCAAGGATGACTTGATAAACCGGCTAAGGGAGGTTTTGCCCGTTGACGCCGTATTGTTGCCCTTGCACGGTGCGGCGGCGGTGGAGGGCGGTATTGATCTAGAAGGCGATCTCATAAGCGCGGTTCGGGCTATTGTCGGTGAACAAATTCCCATCGTCGCGACGCTCGACTTGCACGCGCATGTTTCGGCGGAAATGATAAAGGGAGCCGACGGTTTGGTCGCGTGGGAGACCTATCCACACCGCGACGCCTTTTCCACCGGTGAACGCGGAGCCAGGCTGCTCTGCGATACGCTTGACGGGCACTGTAAACCGGCGATGGTTATGGCGAAAGTGCCGGTTCTGACCGGCGCGATACACGGCTCGACAGAAGATGATGATCCCTTCGCACAGGTGATGCGCATAGCCAAAGCACAAGAGGGTGTTGACGGCATTATTTCGGCCAATGTGTTATTGGTTCACCCCTATCTCGATTTTGCCGGTATGGGCAGTGGTGGTTTGGTTGTCGCCGATGGCGATTTCGCCAAGGCCGAACGTTTGGCGCGAAAGTTGGCGGAGGAATACTGGCAACGGCGACTACAGTTGGAACCGCGGATGTATGCACCTGCCGATGCGGTGCAGGCCGGTTTGGCGGTTAAGGGGGGGGCGGTAGTGTTGGTAGAGGCGGCGGATTGTTGCGGCGGTGGCGCGGTGGGCGATAGTGTCGCGACATTGGCGGCGCTGTTGGCCGTGGATTTGCCCGGCCCGGCCTTGGTGCCTTTGGTTGATGCGCAGGCGGCGGAAGCTTGTCATAAGGCCGGGGTTGGCGCGGAGGTCAAGCTGGAAATCGGGCATCGCCACGATCCGCGATGGGGCGACCCCTTATCGGTCAGCGGACAGGTCGTGCGTTTGGGCGATGGTCGTTTTCGCTACCGGGGCGGTATCTGGGAGGGGATCGAGGGGGCGATGGGACCATCGGCTGTATTGGCCTTGGGTAAAATCGAGGTATTGCTCGCCTCTTATCCGACCTATGAATGGGACGACGAGCAATTTATATCGCTGCAGATGGACGCGGCTAACGCACATTTTATCGTCGCCAAAAATCCGATGAATTATCGCATGGCCTATGGCGATTTTTCGCAGGCCGTCTACGTCCTCGATACGCCGGGACCTACGCCGGCGACCGTTCGACGCTTGCCCTTTGTGCGTAGGGAAAGACCCTTCTTCCCGGTAGATTACGATATGGAACTGGGTGAGGTTGAGATTCTGCGGGCGACTGAGCGCTGAGGTTGTCGGTTGCGCTCGGTGCTGCAACCAGGACAAGGTTAAGGGAGTTAGAATGTGACTAATGAACAAATCATCGCGGCCGTAGATGTTGAATGGATCGCGGCAAGGACGCATGAATTGGTTGAGGTCTTCAGTGTGACGATGGCTGAAACCGAAGTGTGCGGCGTCTACGAAGGTATGATGCGCGATATTGGCTTAGAGGTCGATGTGCGCGAGGTGAGTCCCGGTCGCAATAATCTCTATGCCAAGTTATCCGGGGCAGGCGATGGTCCGGCTTTGATGCTCAATGGTCATCTCGATACGATCCCCGTCGGCAATTGTCCGCCCTGTTATCGCGAGGGCAATCGCATCTACGGCCGAGGGGCTACGGATATGAAGGGCGGGATGGCCGCAGCGTTGGCCGCGGTAAAGGCAATCAAAGAAAGCGGGGTCCAATTGCAGGGGGACCTGTGGCTTACCGCAGTGGTCGGCCACGAAGAACCTGAGGCGAAAAAAGACGGACCGAGAGCTTTGATCACTGATCTGAACAATCAGCGGGTCAGCGCCGACCGGATTTTGATCGTCGAAGGGCGGGATGCATTGTGGGTGATGAGTATGGGGTCAATGGTCTTCACTATTGTTCTGGAATCCTCTGAGGGCGGCAAACATACCCAGTATGTGCCCTTTGCCGACAATCCGCTGCGCTATGTGGGTGAACTAATCCAACGGATTTACCAGTTTCAAATAGAACTCGATGGCGGGAGTTTGCACCCGCTAGCAGGGGCAGAGCGCATCGATTTGGGGATGGTCTCCGGCGGGGATTATTTTAATCGGACACCGCTTTCTTGCACTTTGACCGGGACCAGGCGTTGGTTGCCTGGCCGGAATGCCGAGCAGGTATTGGCTGAACTACAAGCATTGCTTGAGCCCATCGCCACGGCGGGGAATCTTGCGTTGCGGGTCGAGATGGAACATCAGCGCGAGCCCTTTGAGACGTCTGCGGAAGATGGGGCGGTGCAGGCTGTACGGCGAGCGCATGGAGTGGTGGTCGGCGCAGATGCCGAGTTTGTGGGCCTGCGGATAGTTGGCGATGCCAATTTATACGTGCATGGCTCGGGCGTGGCGACTTTTTATTATGGACCGTCCAATGAGACGGCGCACGCGGATTTGGAATGGGTGGAAATCGAGCGCTTGCAACAGGCGGCGCAGGTCTATGTGTTGGCAGCGGTTGATTATTGCGGTCGTGCCTAAAGAAAGAAGATATATGCAATCTGTTGTAGTCTATGACGGTGAATGTCGTTTTTGTCTTTGGAGCGTACGGCGGATCCAAAAAATGGATCAACGGCGGCAATTCGCCTATGTGCCGCGTCAGGCTCCAGGACTCGAAGAAAAATACCCATTTTTGGCGAGTTCGGATTTCAATACCGGCATGCGCTTGATTGCCGATACCGACCGCATTTATGTGGGGGCCGATGCCGTATATCAGATCTATCGCAGGATGCCGCCTTTTCATTGGGTTGCGTGGTTGTATCGGGTCCCGGTTTTACAGAGCGTCTTTCGCTTCGGTTATGCGGTGATTGCAAAATACCGGTATCTGTTGGGGGCTGTGCCTTGTGATACGAGCGCGTGTGATCTGTCGTTTGGTGACCGGCAGGCAATAGAGGAACGGAGGGAAAGCGCGTGAACAATAAGGTCGGTGCTTTGCCGTGCGAAACCGCTTGTAGGCGGGAGCGTGGGATGCGCGTACCCGCGATTCTAATCCGATAAAATGATCTGAGCCATTATGGATATCGAAAGGATTCGCCGCGACTTTCCTGCCTTGCAGCAATATACCTGGTTTCAGAATGGCGGGGTGAGTATTACACCGGCACCGGTGGCGGCTGAACATATAAGGTGCATGGAGGAAATCCTCCGTCGGGGTCCTTTGCATATTGTCTACCCAGATGAGGAGTATCCACGGCGCCAAAAGACCATGGCCAAATTGGCGAGTTTCTTTGGGGTTAAGGCCGCTGAATTGGCGCTGATGCGGGGGGTAAGCGAGGGATTCCAGACCGTGATCCGCGGCATTGAATGGCAAGAGGGCGATGAAATCCTGATCAGTGAGGATGAGGAAGCGGCGTTGTTATTGCCGGCCTTGCAATTGCGGGATCTGCATGGAGTTAAGGTCGTCAAGGTTCCGCTATTAGACGATGTCGATCAACAGGTCGCGGCAGTGGAGGCGCGCTTGGGGGCGCGGACTAAATTACTCGCTTTGAGCCATGTTACGACGGATTTGGGTTTTCGTTTGCCGGTGGAAAAAATATGCCGGGCGGCCAACGAACGGGGGGTGCTGAGCTTTTTGGATATGGCGCATTCGGCAGGACTTTACGCAATGAACCTGCGCGAACTCGGTTGCGACTTCGCTGGCTTGCTTTCCTATAAGTGGATGTATTCGCCTTATGCCGCGGGTTTGCTCTACGTGCGCGGGGAAAAACTCGAAGCGTTGAGGGTGCACTATGCGGGAGGAAGGGCAGAGGCGCGGTTAGATTTTGTGCAAGACACATATGAGTTGCACGAGACAGCTGAGCGCTTTCAGTACGGGCCGTGGTCCTGGCCGTTAGTGCATAGCTGGGCTTTTGCCGTGGAGTATCTACGGGCAATAGGCCAGCAAGCGATATGGGCGCGCACGACGGCGTTGGCGGACCAGTTAAAAGAGGGTATACTGCATATCGCTGGAGCAGAACTGTATACACCGAAATCGGCGGAATCTTCGGCGGCGCTGGTCAGTTTTGGTCTTGAGGGGTGGCGGGGAGAGGAATTGAGTCAGGTACTCAGGGAAGAACATAATATGATTATTAAGGCGATGCCGCATGGTCGCGAAGGGCTGCGCGGCAGTATGGCTTTTTTCTTGCACACGAGTGAGATAGACCAGCTAATAACCGCATTGGCCGAGTTGGCGGAGCAAAGGAGAGCATCGTGAAAATCACCAAGGTCGAAACGATACAGATCGAAACGCCGAGGTTCTACGGGCATATATCGGGGCATGTGCTGGTCAAGGTTCACGTCGACGACGGTCCGGTGGGGTGGGGCGAGGCATCGGATAGTCGCGCTGAGGATCTGGCGTCAATTGCCCAGCAATACAATCAATTGCTACTTGGCAAAGATGCTCGGGCGATTACGGAAATAAACGAAATGCTGCGGGCGCGCCACTTTGACAGTACGGTAAGCGATATGCATCTCGCCTCGGCGATCGATCTGGCGCTCTACGATCTCAACGGCAAAGCCCAGGGGGTACCGGCTTATCAGTTGCTCGGCGGCAAGGTGCGCGAGCGGCTCTATTGCTGTTATCCGATCTTCGGTTGGCAGGTCCGCGACGACTTCGAACAGGCGGCGAGTTATCTAAAGCGCTTGACCGATCTGGGCCACCATCTCTTTCGCTATTATGTATCCGGCGACAGCGCGCTCGACGATCGTTTTTTGCGCGAGATGAAATCCCGCTACGGCGATAAGCTCAAACTCAAGTCGCTAGATTTTTCGGGCCGTTTCACCGATTGGGAGACGGTTGTGCGCTATGCGGATGTTCTTCGCCACCACGATCCATATCATTTTGAGCAGCCCTCGCGTGATATGAGGGTGTCGGCAGAATTCGTGCGGCGCGTAGATTTGCCCGTGACATGGCATATCCACAGTCTTGCACAGGGCTACGAAGCCATCGACAAACGAGCTTGCACGGCATTCAATGTCGCCTGTGTTGCCGGCGGTCCGACGTATATTCGCCGTATTTTCGCCCTAGCTGAAGCCGCTGGTTTCCGCTGTTTAATAGGTACCGATCAGGAATCGACGCTGGGCGTCTCGGCGCAGGTCAGCGTCGGCATCACCATGCCCAATACCAATCTGCCCTGCGATCCGATGGGGCCGGTATTGTATACGAGTTCGCCGGCCGTCGAAAGGGTGCGGGCGGAAGGCAGTTATCTGTATCCCTTTGAAGGCCCTGGCCTGGGTGTTGAGATCGATGAGGATAAGTTGCGAGAACTGACGGTGGAAACGGCCTGATGATCAACGACGATCAGGTCGATCATTTTCACCGCCAGGGTTTTTTTTTATTGGAGACCCCCTTTGGCGGCGAGCAGATGTCAGCGCTAAAGAGACGCCAGCACGCGATCGAACCGCAGTGGGTCGATGGCGACTTTCCCGAGGGGTATAATCGCGGTGCTTGCCAATTTTTGCTGATGGGTGAAATGCTCCTGCAGTTGGTCGAACAACCCGAATTGCTCGCGATGGCCCGGCGGTTGTTGGATTGTGACGAGATACATGTGGGCGCCTGCGGTCTTGGTGACGCGGGGCAGACCGTAGCGGCCGGTAAAAGCCGCCACCAGGTTCATTGGCACGCCGATGGCGGACCTGAGGTCAAACAGGTTTCTTTGCGCACTGCGTTGGATTTCCATGGACCGGATAACGGACCGCTGCGTGTTTTGCCCGGCAGTCATTTGCGGGCCCCGGCGGAGGTGGCTGAGGAATTGCGGCATCTCGAGTGGGCAACGGGCAAGCACGAAGAGGAGCCGGATGAGTTTTTTGTCGTGCATCCACACGAGGTCGCCGTGCATTTGCATCCGCGCTGGACGTTGGTGTGGACACCGAGCGCCTGGCATGCAACGGGGGTAAAGACCGCCATTGGCCCGCGCCGGGCAATGGCATGGAATTACTTCCCGGCAGGCGGCAGGCGGCGAGATAGCGAGGCCGTCAAGCATATTTACGCCGATCAATGGCAACATTGGGCTGGTGAACGTCAGCAGCTTTGGGGGCTACTCGACTGAGTTAGTTAAGGAGCGTGTTATGCGAATCATTATTGGAGCGATAAGTCACGAGACTAGCACCTTTACTCCCGTGCCGACGACGCGCGAAAGCTATGACGAACGTTTTGGTCTGTTGCGGGGCGCGCAAATCCTCGAGACTTTCCGCGACAGCAATACCCCGATCGGCGGTTTTATTGCCGGCGCGGATGCGCACGGTTTCGAGTTGATCCCCACGATCTTGGCGGAACCGCATCCCAGCGGCCCTACGCCCAAGCCGCTTTTCGATGAAATTTTGGCCGAATTGCTCGCGGGGATACGATCAGCAGGGGCGATTGACGGCATCTTGCTCGAATTACACGGGGCGATGGTCGCTGAGGGCGTAGACGATGGGGAAGGGCATGTCCTCGAAGCGGTGCGTCGGCTGGTCGGCCCGAAGGTGCCGATTGTCGTGCAGCTCGATATACACTCCAATATTTCCTATCGCATGGTCGCCCTGGCCGATGTGTTGATCGGCCGCGAGACCTACCCCGAAGTCGATATGGCCGAACGCGGCCGGGAGTGCGCCGATGTGCTCAATCTGATCCTACACGAGGGCTTGCGGCCGGAAATGGCGCTTTGCCGTATCCCAATGGCCTGGGGGATGAACCAGATTACGGCCCATTTACCGATGCGCGAGGCGATCGAATACTTGCACCGAATTGAAGCGCGTCCGGGGATCGTCTGCGCTTCGATCGCGACTTGTTTTCCATTGGCCGATATACCTGATATGGGCGCATCGGTGTATGTCGTCGCCGACGGTGACCGCGCGCTGGCGCAGGACGCAGCCGACGAATTGGGCGCCTGGCTCTTCGAGCGTAGGGCTGATTGGCAGTTGGCTATGCCGCGGACTGGAAATTTGCTGCCAGCGGCCGAAACGGCTGGCTTATTCCCCGTGGTCTTCGCCGATCGCAACGACAATCCTGGTGGTGGCGCCCCTGGCGACAGCACGGGTATGTTACAGACTTTTCTGACGGCTAAATTGCAGGACGCCTGTTTGCTTTATATCGTCGATCCGGAGGCAATCGCCCAATGCCAAGCGGTCGGTGTCGGCGCTAATCTCGAATTGATGGTTGGCGGCAAGTCTTCCCCCTTGCAGGGCGCACCCTGTCGGATGCATGTAGAAGTCGTGGCGCTTTCGGATGGGGCTTTCGAATACGATGGACCGATGTACGCGGGTTTGCAAGGCCGGATGGGCCCTTCGGCCCATATCCGCCAAGATGGTGTGCATGTGCTTTTAGTCAGCGAAAGAGAACAGCCCTTTGACACGGCCTTTGCGCGAACGTTGGGCTTGGATCCGCGATCGATGCGGTATATTGGCGTTAAATCGGCGGCTCATTTTCGCGCCGGTTTTGAGGATTGGGCGGGGGCGGTACATGTGGTCGGAGAGCCTGGAGTACATGATATGGAGACCGCCGGCTTGACTTTTCGCCATTTGGGTCGCAATGTATATCCTTTCGATAATATTTGACTTGCGATCCAACAGGAGCCAATAATGAGCGAGGAAAGCGAACAGACCAGAGCTGGCAAATGGCTTGGTTACCGGGAAGAAATCAAGGTCATCGACGTGACGATTCGCGACGGCGGCCTGATGAACGACCACAAATTCGACGATAAGGTGGTCAAAGCCGTCTATGAAGCTTGTGTTGAGGCGGGCATCGACTATATGGAAATCGGTTATATCAACTCGCGGGACCAGTTTCCCGTCAACGAGTTCGGGCCGTGGAAACACAGCCGGGAGGAAGATATCCGCCGCATCGTCGGTGACAATGACACTTCGCTGAAGCTGGCGGTGATGGCCGACGTGGAAAAGAGCGACTACAAGACCGATATCTTGCCTTCTGCCGATAGCGTGGTGGATATGATCCGTGTCGCGACCTATATCCATCAGATGCCGCTGGCGCTCGATATGATCAAGGATGCGCACGACAAGGGCTACGAATCGACGTTGAACCTGATGGCGGCCTCCACCGTGCCCGAATCCGAGATCCGCGGAGCGCTTGAGATGTTGGTGCAGTCCGAGGTTGAGGCGATTTATGTGGTCGACAGTTTTGGTTCGCTCTACAGCGAACAGATCCATGCGCTCTACGATATGTTTATGGAATACTGCAAGGGCACCAAGATCGAAGTCGGTATCCACGCCCACAACAATCGCCAGTTGGCTTTTGCCAATACCATTGAGGCGACGGTCCGGGGTGCGAATTGCGTCGACGCGAGTTTTGCCGGCCTGGGCCGCGGCGCTGGCAACTGCCAGATGGAATTGTTACTGGGGTTTCTGCACAACCCGAAGTTTCGTCTGCGCCCGGTGCTCGAGTGCATCGAGCAGCATATCGAGCCGATGCGCGCAGAGCTTATGTGGGGTTACGACTACCACTATATGGTCACCGGATTGCTCAACGAACACCCGCGTTCGGCGATGGCCTGCAACGCCTCGAAGGACCGCGGCAAGATCGTCAAATTCTTCGATCAGATGCAAGAAGATCAGTAGACTGCTCTAATCGATAGAAAAGTTCGTTAGCCGGATCGGGTCTTTCCAGTCGGCTACTAGATAAATCGCCCCGTCAACATTCGACGGGGCGATTTTTATTTAGTAGTCTACTGGTTTTTCAGAGAAGAGGAACTGCTGTTGATTGGCTTGGGGCCGTGATTCATTTAGACTACATTGTATTGAAAAATAATCGATACAGGGAAAGGTGAGATCAGAACTGTGCCCACCTCTTTCTTATTAGAACCTGCTGAACTGCGGGTGTTAAAGGAGAAGATGCTGTGAAAGAACATTCAGTCGCTCGCTCACAGGCTATCCACGAGCGCGCCAAGGCCTTGATCCCCGGGACAACCCAACTGATCAGTCGCAGGCCCACCCGGGCCGCGCTGGGGGTCAGTCCGATATACGCCGAGCGGGCGAAGGGCTGCCGGATCTGGGATGTGGACGGCAACGAATATATCGATTGGACCAGTGCTGTCGGACCGGTAATCCTCGGCTATGCCGACGATGTGGTCGACGATGCGGTACGTGCCCAGATCGACCGGGGGTCTATCTACAGTATCGTCCAGGAATCAGCGGTGGAATTAGCGGAGGAATTAGTGCGTATCGTGCCTTCGGCTGAAATGGTCCGGTATTGTAAGGGGGGAGGCGAGGCATGCACGATCGCGGTGCGTATCGCGCGCGGAGTCACCGGACGGGACAAAGTGCTTTTTTGCGGATATCACGGCTGGCACGATTGGTATCAGGCGGCGAATATCGGCACCGAAAGACTGGCGGACCATCTCTTCAACGGCATTGAGCCGATTGGGGTGCCGCGTGCTTTGGAAGGCACGGCTTTGCCCTTTGCTTACGGTGATCTCGAGGGACTCGAAACCTTGCTCGTGCAGAACGAGGGTGAAGTGGGCTGTATTATTATGGAGCCCATGCGTTCGGAGGAACCACCGGCGGGTTATCTCGCGGGGGTGCGGGAATTGGCTTCGCGGTATGGTGTCGTCCTTATTTTTGATGAAGTATCGTCCGGGTTTCGCATCGCCTTGGGCGGTGCGCAGGAGTATGCCGGGGTCACGCCGGACCTCTCCGTATTTGCCAAAGCGCTCTCCAACGGCTATCCGATGGGGGCAGTGGTTGGCAAGCGGGCGTTTATGGAACCGGCCACGCAGATGTTTATCTCGAGTGCCTATTGGGATGATAATATTGGGATCGCGGCTTCGTTGGCGACGTTGCGTGAGCTTGAACGGCGCGACGCCGTCGGCCATTTTAACCGTATAGGGGACCTCTTTAAACAGCAAATCAACGAGGCGGCGGATGCCGTCGGCCTCGATGCGCGCTGCGAAGGAGTGGCTGCTCACCCGGGTATTCGCTTTAATGTGGAGAATCCTGGCGACGCGGCAAAAGTTAGCACCTTATTTATTCAGGAAAACGCCCGCCGCGGCGTTATACTCTCCAATGGCTTTATGTTCAACTGCGCCCACGGCGAAGCGGAAATAGAGCAGACGGCCGTGGTGGTGCGGGAGAGTTTTGCGATCATCGCCGAGGGGTTAGACCGGGGGACGTTGGACGAGTTGCTCGAGTGCCCGATACAGGAGGAATTCTTCCGCCGGTTGGTGCGCTGAGCGGTGGTGCGGCGGATCCGTGTTGGCTAAAGCTCGCATAATGGTCGTCGAAGACGAGGCGCTGATCGTGCTGGATCTGCAGAATATGCTCAAAAACCTGGGGTATGATGTGTCCGATCCGGCCCGTTCTGGTGCGGAGGCCCTTGCGTTGGCAACGGCGGAGCGACCGGAGTTGGCTTCGGTGGATACTCGCATCAAAGGGCCGATCGCCGGGGTGGAGATCGCGCGGGAATTAGGGGAGCGCCGGAGACCGATCAGGCGCAATTTTTTTTGGGGGCGCGTGGGTTTTTACAAAAACCGCTAAGCCCGGCTGTGATTGCTCGCACGGTGCGCGACATGCTCGATGGTTAATCGGCTATCTCGGAGAAAACGGCGATTAAGCGTGGAAAGAACGAGGCGAAGGTCGGGTAGGCTTCTCGGTGGTTCTCGTATTCTTCAAGGCGTCGGGCTAGTGCATGTATATAGCGGAAGCCGCGCCCGGATTCATCGCGCAGAGCTTGGCGCCCTGCCTCGGCTCCGATATGGTGGTGGGCTAGGCGTGCGGTGACGGCGCGAATAAGGTGTTCATTGGCGCAGTCGAGCCAACGGGTATAGCCGATCTGGTCCATCTGCTCACTCAGCGGTGTATATAGGTCCTTATGGCGCATCAGTTCCGGATAGTGTCTCTCGCTGAGGGGATTGATAAAAGCGTGACTAAACTCGTGCCAGATAATCTGTAGCAGTTGATCCGGTGGACCGTATTCGGGCACCCCGAGCAGTGCACCGGTGGGACCGAGCAGGGTATAGACGTCATAAGGCCCGCCGGGGCTGCCAATATGGGGGCCAAAGCCGCCGTGGTGAAGAAGCGGACTGAGTAAAAGGTGATAACTGGCTTGCCGCGTACCGAAGTAGGCCTCGGTCAAACCGACGAGGTCGGTTTGGGCAATACTTTCGTTAAGTTTATATTTTAAACGATGATAGAGATTTTCATGTCGTGCGAAAAAATGATTAAAATGCGTTTGACGGGCAAAATCACGCAACGCTTGCACAAAGCGCAAAAAGTTTTCCGGGCCAGCGAATGCGTGATAAATATATGGGGGGATCGGACCAGTCGCTTCTAGCTCGGGTGGAGCAGAAAGATAGAGCATCGCGGTTGGGTATATATCGGACCAACCTTGTCCTGAGCTTAAGTTGCGAAAAATGGATATTGCTTGATGATGTTGATACTTTGAGAAGTGAATGATTATATCGCGGGCGTAGTTGACCCGATAGGGAGTTAAGTAGCGATAGTGGCTGAGCAACTGCACCGTGGTAAGTAGCTCAATTCGCGGGTCGACGCCGATATGGAGATCGGGTGCTGCTGCCTTACGGGATGCGTGAGCTTCAATCGGTTCGGCGTTTGCGTAGGGAATCAAGAAGGAAATGCTACAGCAACAAGCAATATAAAAGCCGGCTCGTAAAGAGCCGGCTTTTATATAGTTAGGACAGAAGGCCTGCGGGTTGATCACTGAGACCAGGAGCCGCCCTGTGGTTGGCTAGTGGCAACGGGCGTCGCTTCCGGAGCTGGAGTTGGAGAGCTAACGGCGGCGGCATCTGCAGCCGAATTTTCCGGGCGGATATTGTGCAGAGCTTCTTTGAGTTGCTTACCTGGCTTGAAATGCGTTTTGCGACGCGCGGGCACATAGACCACTTCGCCAGTGCGGGGATTGCGAGCGGCAGGCTTGGGTTTCGTGTCCTTAACCTCGAGGACGCCGAAGCCTCTGATTTCTATACGGTTGCCTTCAATAAGAGTTTCCCGCATAGCCTCGAAAAGACTATCGACCATCTGCAGTGTCAAATTGTTCTTGCATCCGATGGCATCGGCTACCGAACGGGCCAGGTCTTTCTTGGTAATCGTAGCCACTAAAAACCTCTCTCTATGAGGGGGGGGGAGGATATAGACAAAATAAACCTGCTCTGATTGTAAATAAGATATTGTGTTTACTGTGACTTATATTATACGAAATCCTGCAGCCGAATCAAGGAAAAAATGCATATTTAGCTAGATAAGACACAGGGTTTAAAATCAAATTTTGGCCCTGGAGAAAAAATAAAACACTTGATATTCGCTCTATAGCTTAAGCGAAAGATAAAAATCAAATAGAATTATAAGCCATTGTTTACAAATGACCTGGGCTGTAAGTGGGCGATGTGCAGCCTAGGGTCTATTGAATCGGGGATCAGAGAGTGTTTTTAGGAAGCTTATAAGTGACTGTTTTTCTTTGAGGTTAAGGTTTAATTCGGGTCGAATAAGCATTAGAGGGTCTGTGAGATTGCTGCGATGAAAGCCGGAATTATAGTGTTCGATGACTTCCTGCAATGTTTGAAAACGGCCATCGTGCATATAGGGAGCGGTGTATTCAATATTGCGTAGCGATGGCGTTTTGAATTTGCCACGATCAAGCCGCCCCTCGGTTTGTCTCGCCAGTCCTGGATCCGCGGGGTCGAGGTCCAACCCGTTGTTGTGAAACTGATTATCGGTGAAAAGAGGGGCGACATGGCAGTGGAAGCAGTCGGCTTGCTCGGTGTGAAAGAGCAGAAACCCCCGTTCTTCCTCTGGGGTGAATTCCTCTGTGCCGGCCAACCATCGATCGTATTTTGTATCCGCCGAGACCAAGGTCCGTTCAAATTGGGCAATAGCTTGCACGGCGAGCTTTTGCCCAATGGGCTTATTGGCACCGAAGGCCTGTGCAAATAGGCGCGGATAGGTGGGATGGCGGGTGAGTTTGGCGGTGACAGTGGACCAGTCTTCGCCCATTTCGATGGGATTCTGCACAGGGTGGATCGCTTGATCTTCTAGGCTTGCACTGCGACCGTCCCAGAAGAAGGATGGACTCCAGAGCAGGTTGAAAAGCGGCATCGAATTACGGCTTGTTAGGCCGTTGACGCCTTTGCTGAAGCGCCGGGCATCAGCAAAGGCGGATTCGCGCAGGTGGCACGAGGCGCAGGCCACGGTGCTGTCGACGGAGAGGATGGGGTCGGCAAAGAGTAGACGACCCAATTCGATGCCCTCTATGGTAAGCGGGTTATCGGCGGGGATCTCTGGTATCGGAAACCCCGCCGGCACATCGAGGGCGTAGGGTGTTGGATTGTGCGGGGAGGCAGGGGTAGTGCCCTTGTCCCCCCCACTGCAAGCGCCCAACAGCAATAGGGGTAGCAGCCAATACTTCATCGCTTAATCGTCGGCATGTTCTTCGTGATTTTGCTCTTCGCCGGCTGTTTCTTCGTGGTTTTCCTCGCCCTCATGCTCGTGTGCGTCGTGGTCGTGGCGACCCGCATGAGAGATGGAGAAGGCGGCGGTTCCGTTTTCTTGCAGGGTGAATTGCGCATCCGCATTGCCCATGATGCTTCCGCGATCATTGAAGTCATATACCGTGGGTGCGTCATACCACTGGTTGATGTCCATGACTACGGTAATTCCCCAGGAGCCGCCGTTGACCGATAGGTGCAAAGGAAGGGAGACGTCGAAGGAGAAGTCGGCCCCTGCAGAGGGGCCGGTGTGGGTGAGGAAAGATCCTTCGCCGTCGGGGATGCGAAAAAGACCCTCCATGCGCATATAGTGATACCCGCCTCCCATCGGCGAGGGCCAAGCCATATTATTGAAGTGTTCGAGACTTGGCAACGCGCCGGTCTCGTTTTTGCCGCCGTCGATTCCGAAGGTGAAATGTAACACGCTATATTCTCCGCCGGGTATGTGCGCCGAGAGGCTGCGGGTCGCGTTGGACAAGGCGTTGCGGTAGTGGACTTCGGTCAAGTCGACTCGTTTCCCGGCGGCGGTTTCGAGGATAATATCCGAGACGATATACTCCAGTCGGGTAATGGCGTACTCATTGCCGGCGGCATTTGTGTAGCGGATTTCCGAGGGGACGAGCTCCGCTCCTGCGATTACGTGGTCAAAGTTGACATGGATCTCGCCTCGATCGCTGTCCGAATTGCTGCAAGCATTGAGCAAGAGGCTACAGGCGGCGAGTCCGTGGTATATAAATTTCATATTAAGCACCTATTAAAATAAATCGAGTTCGTAGTCAAAGCCGAAAAGCAGGTTGCGGTCAGCGGTGAGTTGTACTTGGTTCAAGTCTTCGTATATGGGGTATTGATAATAGCTGTAAAGGGCTATTAACCCGCGCAACCGGTAGCGCAGGCCTGGGCTGAATAGAGCCGGGTGCCGCCGGTCGCGTCGGTGTATTCACCGGTGGAGCCGGCCTCGTCACGGTCGGCCTATGTGCTGACAAACTGTCCCAATAGATCAAAGCGTTCGTCAATCGGATAATGTCCGCCCGCGTGCAACAGCCATGCGTCGCGAAAGCGGTAATCCCGGTTACCCGAGCTATTAACTCGGTAGGAAGTACTGGCGAATAAGCGGCTCGGCTGTGGGCTGCGTTGGAATTCGCGCTCGTAGGATGATTCGAGGGGCAAACCCCAGGTGCCTCGCCCTGGCTGGAGTGCTGGTTCAGCCAGAATTCCAGCACCGTTGCGAAAAACGATCTGGCCAGTTGGTACGCCGATCCCTATGGAGGCGGTCAAGGAGGGGCTGCGCGTGTAGTGAAACCAAAGCGTCAAATCGCCCGGTCGGGTGAATTCCCATCGTTGGGCATCGTCGTGATGTACTTGACTAAGTGCTGTGACTTTGCGCAACTCAGTCGTCAAATGCTTGTGCTCGCCGTGGTCGTGGCCGGCAGCCGCAATATGGGCATGTCGGCGCTGGACGATGGGCAGGCTGAGAGTGGTTGAGAATCGCTTGGTAAAATTATAATCGAGGTGCAAGCGCATATTGCGGTTAATGGTCTCGATTTCGTCGTGGTCCGCTCGGGTTATTTGTCCGAAGGTAACCTGGTCTGTGCCGGCGCGCAGGCGGTCCTGGGCGATATGCTCGAAGGCGATTTGCAGTCTGAGCGGGTGTTGGTGTACGGTGCTCCGATCTAACGGGCAGGTCGCGGTGCCGTAGCCTGCCTGCACTGTCGCGGGTGAGGATAACGCGCTAAGGCTGACCAGGGCTAGCCATAGAATGCAGCGATCCATAGTGTCTTATTTCATTTTGATATAATGGGAACCGGTTATTCCCCGAATGGTGTTTGGCCAGATCGGTGGAACGATGCACTTGTCCAGCACGAAGAAGCGAATGCCCCACATACTGGGAAGTGATGGGCTCGGCGTGGAAGCAGACCGCTAGTTAAAATGTAGGATAGTTTAACTAGCGGAGCCAATGGGACACGTGCGACGGACGGGGCTCGAAGGCGGGTTTTTTTGGTGAATGGTACCACAACGGGATGCGATTCTTCGGTCGCATGCAACCCTGCGGTTGATTACTTGTTGCGAGCAAGTGGGCTGGCGAAACCTTTGCCGATGATCGGGGTCCTACGAATGAGGGTCGACTCGTTTGGGGCAAGGTTGCCGAAGCTGCTATGCAGCGCTTGTCTATCTGATTTTTAGGCAATAAATTATGGGTGGCATGCGCGAATTCGTTCAATCTAAAAAAACAAGACAAATACCCGGCGAACGACCACGGATGGGCCAGCCGAGGACTCGTATCGGCCACAAGCTCATATTGAGTTTTGTGTTGTTGGTCATGGTCGTGGTGGGTATGTCGGGGTGGGTGCTATTCGAGTTGACTCGCCGTAGCTTGGAGTGGCAGATGCGGATTCACCTGGTCTCCGTGGCTAAGTTGGTCAGTACCAGCCTGTCCGGTGATGTGCTGCGCTATCTGCGACCGGGTCGCGAGCACTCCAATCTCTACCGGACTTTGATGGGCAAATTGCAACGCGCAGAGCAAGGGGTTGGAGCCCGACATGTTTTTGTCTTCGACCGCCAACATCGCTCGCTATTGGATACCGACGGCCTGATGCCGATTGGCCGAGAATACCCGAAGCTGCTTTTTGACCGGCGGGAACTGGAACGCGTATGGAGCGGGCATACGGCCTATTCGGTATTGTTCTTCGATGACGACGATGTGCCGTATATGACGGGCTACGCGCCGATTTTCGCTGGCGGGGAAGTTGTCGCCGCGGTTGGGGTCGAAATCGGTGCAGCTTTTATGGATACGATCCGAGTATTTGGTCGCTCGGTATTGGTTTTCGCTGGGTTGGGGGCTTTACTCACCGTTGTCGTTGCCTGGTTGCTGGCCCGGACCTTAACGCGGCCGATCCAGAAACTCGTTCGGGCCGCGCGCGAGATCGGTTTGGGCCATCTGAATCAGGAGGTCGCGACTTCGTCCGACGATGAAATCGGCTACTTGGGCGAGACGATGGAAGAAATGCGGCGCAAGCTGATGGCGCGTGACGCGCAACTGCGCCAGATGCTGGGTGGTGTCGCTCACGAGATCCGCAATCCCCTGGGTGGAATAGAAATTTACGCGGGTTTGATCGCCGATGACCTGCCCGACGGCGACGAACGCAAGCAACATATCGAAAAAGTGATCCAGGAAGTACGCAAGCTAAACCACGTTATCGCCGAGTTCCTCGATTTCGCCCGGCCTTCACCTCCCTACCCGCAAGTGACGGCGCTCGCCCCTCTAGTCGGGGATGCAGCCTTTCTATTGGCACCAGAAATGCAGAAAGCTGGGATTGAATATCGACAGCAGGTAGCTCCTGGGTTGAAAGCCTATATCGACGCTGAGCAGATCAAACGGGCGTTGGTCAACTTGATGAAGAACGCGGTCCAGGCCATGCGCGGCGGTGGGGTATTGGTGGTGCAAGCTAGTGAAGGGGAAGGGGAAGGGGAGACGGTGATCGAGATCGTCGATGATGGACCAGGTATGTCTGCCGAGGTACGCGAGCGTCTTTTTGAACCTTTTTTTAGCACGAAAGAACAAGGCTCGGGTTTGGGGATGGCGGTCGTGTCGATCGCAGTGGAGGAAAACAGAGGGCGTATCGAGATTGATAGTCCGGAAAGCGGGGGGACCGTGTGCCGGTTGTATTTGCCGCAGGTAGCCAAAGCCGAAGAGGTGTTTTGAGATGAGCCGTATCTTGATCGTCGACGATAACGACACGCTGGGCAGTGGGGTCGTGCTGATGTTGCAGCGAATGGGCCACGAGGGGGTTGCAGTTACCAGCGGCCCGGAGGGACTTGAACGGTTGAAGGCTCAGCCCTATGATCTGGTCATCACGGATTATCGCATGGACGAGATGAATGGCCTGCAGGTATTGGAGGCGGTTAAGGTCCAGTCGCCGGAAACCGATATCATGATGATGACGGCCCATGGCACGATCGAGATCGCGGTGGAGGCGATGAAACTCGGCGCCGTGGATTTTATCAGCAAACCCTTTCCCTACGATGAATTGCGGCTAAAGATCGAGAAGGTGCTTGAATTCCAGGCTGCCCGCCGCGCAAGCGAGCGGCTCGGTGAACAGAATCGCTATTTGCGCGAAGAAATCGACGGCCGCTACAACTTCGGCGAGATCATCGGCGAGGCCGAGCAGATGCACTCGATTCTCGCCGCTGTGCGCAAAGTGGCGGCGACAGATTCGTCGGTGCTGATCTATGGAGAGAGCGGCACGGGCAAGGAACTCGTCGCGCGCGCGGTCCACTACCAGAGCAACCGCAGCGAAGGGGCCTTTGTCAAAGTCAACTGTGGCGCACTGCCTGCCGAGTTGGTCGAGAGTGAGCTTTTTGGCCACGAGAAGGGGGCGTTTACCAGCGCGATTCGCCAGAAGAAGGGCAAGTTCGAATTGGCCGAGGGCGGGACGATTTTTCTCGATGAGATCGGCGATGTGCCCTTGGAGACGCAGGTCAAGTTATTGCGGGTCTTGCAGGAGAAGCAATACGATAGGGTCGGCGGTGAACAGACGCTCGATGCCGATGTGCGCATTGTCGCAGCGACCAACAGGCCGCTCAAACAGATGGTAGAAAAAGGCGCGTTCCGCGAGGATCTCTTTTATCGACTGGAAGTTATTCCTCTCTACTTGCCGCCGCTGCGGGAGCGCCGGGGGGATATCCCCTTGCTGGTCGAGCATTTTATGGTAAAAAAATGCGAAGAAATGAATATCACCCTAAAGCGGCTAACAGATGAAGCGATGATGGGGTTAGCTCGTTATCCTTGGCCGGGCAATGTACGCGAGTTGGAAAACGTAATCGAACGGACGATTGTGCTCTCAGACGGAGAGCAGGTCGATTACCAAGACCTGCCTTTGATCTTTGACGAAGTGCCGGTTGACCGCGAGCGCCAAGGTACAGGGGGATCGATTGCCCTCAACGAGCGTCTAGACGAGATGGAACGCGATCTTATTGCCCGGGCGATGGATGAAGCAAACCACGTCAAGACCAAGGCGGCTTCGCTGTTGGGGATCAAGACTAGCGCGTTGTACTATAAGTTGGATAAATATGGTTTGGAATAAGTGATGCCGGTAAAATGCATGCTATTGTTGTCCTGGATTCTCTTGGCGGAAGGGCGGGTCTATGGGGATGCGGCGGACTTGGGGGTCTTGCAAGAGCAATATCGCGCGCTGGATAGTCAGCGCGATTCGCTTGAGGTACAGCGTTTGATCGTAGCCGCCGAGGCCGAAACGCTCTCGACTCGCGTAGACAGCCTAAAGTTGGACGAGGAGAACGCGGAGGAATTACAGCAGTCTCTGCGATCCTCCCTCGGGTTGGTGCGACGGATGGTAGATGTCGACCGCAGGCTCGTCGCATTGGACGCACGGCAGGATAGCTTAGAGGAAAGATTGCGCCTGGGCTATGATTGGGAAATTGGTGTGCTGATCCAGAAGCTTTCGGCGCAAGCTGACAAAGGGCTTTTGACGCAACTGATGGTTTATCAAGAGGCTCGAGAACAGTTGGGCGCCAAAATCTATAGCGCTAGCTGGCGCTATGGCGAGCAAATGCTAATAGCCGTTGATGATGGGCCGGACGAGATCCAACAGAAGCTGGAATTGATGGAGGATATCGATCATCGATTGGGGGTTGAAAAGGTCTCTGCCGCCGAGTTATTGCTGCGTTTAGAGGGAGAATTTCGCTTGAGGACCAGGATGGGAGGGGATAAGGTGGAAGGTCAGGGGACTGACGGGTCGGTTGGCAAAACGGAGGTCTTCGCCCGCGGGGATCAGCCCGGTGGGCAGCTGCGGTTTCGCGCGGTGAGCAGCCTGGGCGGCGAATCAGATCTGGCGGGGACGACGGTTGCGGAGGTCGTGTTGGAAATCCAAAAACTGAAAACCCGGCAGCAGGAGGTCCGCCAACTCCAGGCCGTAGTACATGAGCGAGCGAAGGCGTTTCGGCTGTATTTGCGCAATATGCTCGAAGGTGAAGAATAGCGCGTTATTCAATCTTCAGCGCTAATTTCGTCCATTAAACCCCGACCAACTTCCACCGCATTATCCCGCCCTGCGCCAAAGGCACGTTTGAGGCTTTTATAGGCGAGCCAAGGGTCAATGTCGCTGCCGCAGGTAAACAAGTCAATCGCGGCGTAGCGACGTTCGGGCCAAGTGTGCACGGCTAGATGGCTTTCTTGCACGACAAGCACGCCGGTCACGCCATGCGGGCTGAAGCGGTGGAATACCGCGCCGAGGACCCGGGCTCCTGCGGCTTCAGCAGCAGCATGCAGTTGGGTTTCGATATACTCCCGGTCGTCTAAGAGGCGCTCGTCGCAATCGTAGAGGTCTATGAGTAGGTGTCGGCCGAGCGCCTTCATGGGGTGGAGGCCTGTCGGATGGTGATTAGCGCGATTTCAGACGGGGCCCCAAGTCGCAGGGGCGGGCCCCAGTAGCCTGTGCCTCGGTGCACGTAGATCCAGCTTTCGCGGTATTTGTGCAAACCGGCTACGAAGGGCTGTTGCAATGGAATGAGGTATTTCCAAGGCACGAACTGCCCACCGTGGGTGTGGCCTGATAGTTGTAAATGGCATCCGGCCTGATGGGCGGCCTCGATACTGCGCGGTTGGTGTGCCAGCAGGATCCGCAAGTCGGCCGCGCCTATCGTCGCAAAGGCTTTGCCTGGGTCCGAGGCGTGCTCGGGTTTGATTTCATTGGCGCCGTAGTCGGTTATTCCCGCTAAGCCGACTTGGCCCTTGCCGTATTCGAGCAGCCGGCCTTCGTTGAGCAACACGTCGAAACCGAGGCTGCGGGCTTGATCCGTCCAGGCTTCGACGCCCGAATAATATTCGTGGTTGCCGGTAATAAAATAAACTCCAAGTGGGGCCTCTAACTCGGCTAGGGGGCCTACGTCGGGTCCGAGTTGTTCTGTCGTGCCATCGGCTAAATCGCCGGTGAAGACGATAAGGTCGGCTTGCAGGGTCTTGATGCGATCGACGACTTTGCGCACGAAGGGCC
>JABHFS010000063.1 GCA_018672475.1 Gemmatimonadota bacterium
GATATCGTCGGCCCCGTACCACAACGCCGTCTGCGAGATCTCAATGGTGTTCATAATCCAGAAGGTTTTGACATGCGGGAAGTTGTCGAGCATCAGTCTTCCGACCGCGATCTCTTTTAAGTCTAGGCACCCCGTCGGACCGGGCAATTCCTCCAACTCGGTGCGTTCGGGATGAAAGGAGAGCGGGATATAACAGAGGAATCCTCCGGTCTCGTCTTGCACTTCGCGCAACCTGGCGAGATGATACACTTTTTCTTCCGTATTCTCGATATGGCCGTAGAGCATCGTCGCATTAGAAGGCAAACCGGCGCGATGCGCGGTGGCCGCGATGTCTAGCCATTCCTCCGAATCGGCCTTGGTCCAGAATAGATCGCCCTGCACCCGGTCGCTGAAAACCTCGGCGCCCCCACCGGGCAAAGACTCCAATCCGGCAGCCTTCATATCAGCGAAAATCTCTTCCAGCGGCTTTTTGGCAATGCGCTGGATCTGGGCGATCTCAATCATGGTAAATGCTTTTAAGTGCGCGGCGGGGCGGGCTTCCTTCATCGCACGCAAGACATCAATATAATAATCGTAGGGCAGCTTCGGATTGACACCACCGACCATGTGGATCTCGGTGATCGGCGCTTCGGCGTAATCCGTGACCCGCGCGGCGACTTGCTCGGGCGACAGCACATAACCGCGTTCGTCTTTGGGTTTTACATAGAAAGAGCAGAACTTGCACAGTTTGTTGCAGACATTGGTATAATTGATATGCTGGTTGCGCACATAGTAGGTCGCCGCGCCATTTTTGCGCTCGCGAACGATATTCGCCAGATAGCCCAAGATAGGCAATTCGTCGCATGCGTATAAACGCAGACCGTCGTCGGCCTGCAAGCGCTCGCCGGCCAATACTTTGTCGCGTATATCCCCGAGGCCGACCCGGTCAATAAGCTCGTCGTAAACCACGTATCTCTCCTAAATTTCAGTACATAATACCAATGGGTATCGCTTTAGTCAACCGGCCTTTTAACACCCTGATAAATCGCCGAAATGCCCAAGGTCATCGGCGTATAACCCGTCTCGGCGAATCCGACCGCGTCGAGCAAATCGACAAATGCCTGGCCCTGGGGAAACTCCCCAACCGAGCGCGGCAGATAAGCATAGGCCTGTCGCTGCCCGGATATAAGCCCGCCGATGAGCGGCAGCACCCGGTGAAAATAAAACAAATACAACTGGCGGAACAGCGGCGTCGTCGGCTGGCAGAAGTCGAGGACCAGAATCTCGCCGCCGGGTTTGAGCACTCGATGGGCCTCGGCCAAGCCGCTGGGAATATCGCCAAAATTCCGCACACCGAAAGCGCCCATTACCAAATCGAAGGTCTCCGCCTTAAAGGGCAAGCCCTCCGCGTCACTGACTAGCAAGCCCACAGGCATCGGCGGGCGTCTTTTCGCAATTTTATCGGCGCCCAACCGCAACATCTCGATCGCCATATCGACGCCGACGACCTGCCTTGGTCCCAGACGCTCAGCGGCAAGGGCGAAATCGCCGGTGCCCGTCGCTAAATCCAGCACGCGCTGCGGAGCTTCACCTCGCACACTATCGAGAGCGCGCCGCCGCCAGTAAATGTCCACCCCCCCACTCAGCAGGTGATTGAGCAAATCGTAGCGTTGGGCTATGGCATTGAACATGTCCCTATTGCGCCTCTTGTGTTCTACGATCTTTTCCTTATTCTCCATGCATGAGAAGCTAGTCCACCGAGAGTCCCTGTCAATAGAGCGCCATGAACGTCGATTTGCCCACCACCGATCAAACCTTCGCCGCTCGCGTCGTCGCCAGTCTCACCGAGGGCGTTGTCGTATTCGCCGCAGACGGGCGCGTACTGACGGCGAATCCAGCGCTATTGACCATGCTCGACCTGGCCGACGGGAACCCAAGTCATTTGGACGAATTTTTCCCCGTCGCCAGCGACCTCCACCACCTGGCCACACAGGCACTAAGCGGTACGCTCGCACAAGATGAGGACATCGATTTGCGCAGCCCGAACGGGGTCACCCGTTGGCTGCGCGTCAATGCCATGTTGCTACGCGACGAGCACGACGAGGTCCACGGGGCCATGTTGACCCTCAAGGAAATCTCCGAACTCAAGAGTGCCGAACGCCATATGTGGCAAGTCGAGAAGATGAGCGCCCTCGGCCGCTTGGCCTCTTCAGTCGCCCACGAGGTCGGCAATCCACTCGGCGCGATCGACATCCAACTACAACTACTGCAAGAGGACATCGTCGTCGCCGATGGCGAATTGGCGACCAAGGTCCTGCGCCGTCTCGGAATCGCCCGCACCGAAATGCGCCGCCTCGACGGCATAGTACAGAATTTCCTGCGTTTCTCGCGCCCCCCAGCCCTACACCTCAAACAAACCTCGCCAAACGACATGTTGCGCCATATCCGCGACCTCGTCGCCCCCGAGGCCCGCGAGAAGGGCATCGATCTACACTGCGATCTCGACGCTTCGTTACCCATGACCAATGCCGACGAGAATCAGCTCAGCCAGAGTCTACTCAACATCCTTATCAACGCCTTCCAAGCCGTCGGCGAACAAGGCCAAGTTCGCTTCGCGGCCCACGCCGACGATGGTGACATCCTCATCAACATCAGCGACAACGGCCCGGGCATTCCGATCGAGGACCTCGAACGCGTCTTTGAGTTTTATTATACGACTAAAGACGAGGGTACGGGCCTCGGGCTTTCCATCGCCCAACGCATCGTCCATCAACACGGCGGCACGCTGCTCGTCGAAAGCGGCGAAGGCGAGGGGACCCAGATCTCCATTCGCCTGCCCGGCATTCAACCACGTCTCTAAGCCCCTCTTGTAAGCCATGCCTAAACAACAAGCCGAAATTCTCATAGCCGACGACGAAATTTTCATACGCGAAGGCCTACAGGAAGCACTGCAAAAAAACGGCTACGCGATCGAAACCGTCGCCGACGGCTACCAAGCCCGACAATTGCTGGCCGAGCGGGACTTCCACCTGGTCATCCTCGACCTGCGTATGCCCGGCCCTTCGGGAATGGACCTTTTGCAGGAGATGGGCAAACAAAAATCCGATACGCAATGCATTATTCTCACCGCCCATGGCAATGTCAGCACAGCGGTAGAGGCGATGCGGATGGGCGCCTACGACTTCCTGACAAAACCCGTCGACCTCGACCACCTACGCCTAATGGTCGACCGCGCGCTAGACCGCTTCGAGTTGGTGACGGAAAATCGCAAACTGCACAGCCGCCTCGAAAAGGACTCGCCCTTTCGCCGCCTCGTCCGCCTCAGCCCCGCGATGCAGGCCGCCACCGCCACCATCAAACAAGTCGCGCAATCAGATGTGCCGGTGCTCTTGCGCGGCGAAACCGGTGTCGGTAAGGACCTGGTCGCCCGTTCCATTCACGAGCGCAGTAAACGCCGAGAAGCTCCCTTCGTTGCCGTCAATTGCGGCGGCTTTACCGAGGAATTATTCAGCAGTGAACTCTTCGGCCATAAACGCGGCGCCTTCACCGGCGCGCACGCCGACCGGCCTGGCCGCTTCGCCCTAGCCGAAGGTGGAACGCTTTTCCTCGATGAAATCGGCGAGGTCCCGCTCAAAAATCAGGTCGAACTCCTGCGCGCGTTAGAATCCCATGAGTTTCAACCGCTCGGTGACCCGCAAGTCCACTGCGCCGACGTGCGTATCATCGCCGCGACCAACCGCGATCTCGAAGGCGCCGTCGCCTCTAATACCTTTCGCGAAGATCTCTATTACCGTCTCAATGTAATCCCCATCGATATCCCGCCGCTGCGCAACCGCCAGGAAGATATACCCGTCCTTATCGAGATGTGCCTCGACGAAGCCTGTCGGGCCCAGGACCAGCCGCCGAAAAAAGTAAGCCCCGAAGCCATCCAATCCCTGCTCACGCATCCTTGGCCCGGCAATGTGCGCGAGCTGCGCAACTTGCTCCAGCGCCTCGTCGTCACCAGCTCTGACACCGTAATCCGCCCCGAACACCTACCCGGGTCATTGGTCGATTTGTCCGCCGGCCCAGGGCATTTTTCGGTCGAAATCGGCTCGTCATTAGAAATAGTCGAAGCCGAAGTCATTCGCCAGACCCTTCAGCGAGTGACTTCTAATCGCCGCGAAGCGGCCGCAATCTTAGGCATTAGCGTCCGTTCCCTGCAATATAAGCTAAAGCAATACAATATCTCTTCCTGAACATTCTGCAATATTTGCACTTTTCTCCTATTTTATCACCTGCAGTCCGATACCCCCTCGCAGCCACTTCTTCACAACTCCTATATTAACAAAATCTTAACATTTCCAGAGCCAAAGTGGCACTGAATTTGCAAGTATAGCATAAAGATCGAAATCAACGGGCGCCCCCACCACAATGACCTCGGGAGTCACTCGTAATAAAATCGATCGTAAATACTTGTTAATATAGAGTGTAAACACTTAGTTGATCCGGTATTGTTCGCAAAGTGAATACTTCAGTTCACCAAGCGTGCAATGGCATAGAACGCAAATAATGCACTTTTCACGCGTCCGGCTCAATACGCTAACCAGAGAAATTCGAACACTTTGACCGCAGTAAGCCCAGATGCATTGCAAATCGATGCAAAATTTGCACGAAATTTCGAGCTGGCCGATTTAGTACGCGAAGATCTG
Organism: Gemmatimonadota bacterium; assembly: GCA_018672475.1. Taxonomy (GTDB): domain Bacteria; phylum Latescibacterota; class UBA2968; order UBA8231; family UBA8231. The sequence goes on from JABHFS010000063.1 coordinate 4,671, forward strand.
CTAATTCCCCAACTCGAAGCCGATTCGAAAATCGGCGGCATTAAAGAATTGGTCGATCGCCTCCATCGTGGCGGCATCGTGACCGACAGCCTCAGCTTCCTACAGTCCATACTCGAACGCGAGAATCTGCAAAGCACGATTCTCGGCGGCGATGTAGCCCTACCCCACGCGCGGAGCCGTTCGGCCAGCAAATTGGGTTTGGCCTTAGGCACGACGGCACAGCCTATCGATTTCCCTTCCGGAGACGATCGCTGCGCCATACAGATGATCTGCCTCATCGCCGTACCAGCACACGCCCCGGATCTCTATTTGAGTCTCTTGGCATCCCTGGCGCGTACCCTGGCGAACCCAGAGCTGAAACACGGACTTTTGCACGCTGATTCGGCGGCTGAAATGTATCGGCTCCTCACCGAGCCCCAACTTAGTTAGACCACCATTCACCTACCATTTAGGAAGGTTAGAAATATGGCCTACACGATCCAGGAAATTCTGAGCGACGAGGAAAACACCCTCCGCCTCTATTTTGACGATATCGCCGAATCCCGGCCATTGAGCCGCGAGCGGGAAGTCGAGCTTTCGGCCCGTATCCAAGAAGGCGATATGGAAGCCCGCGACGAACTGGTCCAGGCCAACCTGCGCTTCGTCATCGACGTGGCCAAAAACTACCAAAATCGCGGTCTCTCGCTTTCGGATTTAATCAGCGCCGGCAATGTAGGCCTGCTGACCGCCGCCGAGCGCTTCGACGGCACCAAAGGCTACAAGTTTATTTCCTACGCCGTGTGGTGGATCAAGCAGTCCATTCTGCAAACCATCGCCGAGCACGCCCGCACCGTCCGCCTGCCGCTGAACAAGCTCAGCTTGCTCAAGGACATTTCCAAGGCCTCGCGCAAATTGGGCCAGGGCCGCGAGAGCGAGCCGGATGTCGAGGAGATCGCCGCGGAGTTGGACGTGCCGGCCCAGGAGATTCTCGATACGATGCTCAGCGCCCGTACCGTGCGTTCCCTCGACGAGTCTTTCGAAGAGGACGATGAGCGCAGCCTGCTCAATATTCTGGCCGACAACAACCAAGAGACGCCCGATAGCGATGTCATCACGAGCTCGGCCCGCACCCAGTTAGAGGAAGTGCTCGAAAGCCTCGACGAGCGTGAATTGCGCATCATTCGACTGTATTTCGGTCTCGACGGCACCGAAGCCCTGACACTGGAGCAAATCGGCGGTCTGATGGGCCTGACCCGCGAGCGCGTCCGCCAGTTAAAAGAGCGAGCCTTAGGCAAGTTGCGCCACCCGACCCGCTACCAGGCGCTGTTGGCCCTGGTAGACTCGACGGAGGTCTACTAGCCGCCAACATCCATGGCGGTGTTGGTGCAAGGCAGTGCATGCCATATGCCGAAAACCAAGTGCAATACCCCATCGAAGGCTTTTGTCCGATTAGATGTCGAGCCGGATTCCCGCTGCGGAATCCGGCTCCTTTTTTGCCATAAAATGAGCCTTAACAAGAGGGGCAACGCCCATGCATTCTTCCCGCTCTAGAGTTTGCGTCTACTGCGGCTCGCGCAGCGGCGCGCAACCGGCCTATAAAGAAGCCGCCCGCGCACTCGGTCGCGCACTCGCCAACCACGGCATCGGCCTGATCTACGGCGGCGGCGCAGCCGGGTTGATGGGCGCGCTCGCCGACGCCGCACTGGCTGCAAACGGCGAAGTCATCGGAGTTATCCCCCGCGCCTTGTTCAAACGCGACTTGGCCCACAATGGCTTGAGTGAGCTTATTGTCGTCGACGATATGCCACAGAGAAAAGCGCAAATGGCCGCCCGTGCCCAAGCAATAATCGGATTGCCGGGCGGCCTGGGTACCCTCGAAGAAATGAGCGAAGCCCTGTCCTGGGCGCAACTCGACCTACACGACAAACCGATCTGCCTACTCAATGTCGATGGTTATTTCGATGCGCTTATTTCCTTTTTACGACAAGCGGTTATTGCAGATTTCCTACAACCGGAACACCAGGCACTACTGCGCGTTTTCACTGAGGTCGACCCCTTATTGGCCACACTGCGCGACGGCGAGATTATTTAACAATCTTCATTCACCTGCTTATGTCGGTGATCGACAATAGCGTCAATTGGGCTTCACGGCTTCTAGACAAGGCCAGCGCCGGCGCAATATCCGTCGATCTCGAAATGGCCACAGAACGGCAAGAGAGCGTTAAATTCACCTCGCAATGATGCCGTAAATTCAAGCGCGTACACGAACCCATAGACGCAGAGGAATTGCGCATCGCCATTAGCGATCGCGGATACGGTTTTGACGTAGAAGAGGTAACAGAGAGAGATTGCGGGAACGGCGGGCTACCGGCCAAAGACACCGGGGCTGGGGCCTACAGTTGATGCGAGAATTGGTCGATGACCTCGATGTTCAATCCGACAGCAACGGCACGACGATCACCTTGGTCAAACACCGCTAAACACCGGACACTTGGGAACGAGTAATTTATTATGACAGAAGGTCGTGCCCAGGCCGAGCAAGTCTTGAGCCTCTAAACGGCTAGACGTATTCGTCATCTCCCCCGCCGCGGGGAATGCGAATAACCTGCTGCTCCTCCAATTGGCGCACTTGCTGAACAATACGCGCCTGCGCCTCCTCGACCTCGCTCATCCGCACCGGCGGCAAGGCATCCATATCCTCAAATAGACGGATGCGTGCACGTTCGGACAAAGCGGTGAAAAAACGGTCCCGCACCGCCTTGCCGGCGGCCTTAAGCGCCATCTGCAGATCCTTGATCTCGATATAGCGCAGGACCATCTGCATCTCGGCATCCCCCAAACGAGCCAAGTCATCAAAGACGAACATCCGTTTGCGAATCGCTTCGGCCACTTCCGGGTCGGCATTGTCGATGCGTTCAAGAACACTCTTCTCCAGCCTGCCGCCAGCCACGTTGAGAATATTGGCCACTACCTGCGACCCACCGACTTCGCGCTTGCTCCCGATCACATTCTTGAGGATCACCTCGAGCGCCTGCTCCACCTCGTCAAGGACTTCTGGGGCGATATGCCCCAAGGTGGCAATGCGATGCACGACCTCAGCCTGCATCGACGCGGACAACTGCTCGAGAATCGCAGCGGCTTGCGGTGGTTCAGCCTGCGACAGAATTAAGGCGATGGTCTGGGGATGCTCCTGCGCGATAAACGGGGCCACCTGGGCGGGATCGGCATTGCGCAGCATCTTGAAACCGGTGATCGCACCGCCGGTAGCCCGCCCTAACATAGCCGCCGCTTTCTCTGGACCGAGCGCCCGTTCGAGTAAACCACGGGCGAAATCCACCCCCCCCAAGGCCGGAACCCCCTCCTGTAATGCGCCTTCCATTTCGAGCAAGACGGCATCCTGTAACTCGGAGGGCACATTCTTGAGGTCAGCGATGGCTTGAACCACCTGTTCGACCTCGTCCTCCCCGAAGTGCCGCATCAGCTCGCTGGCTCCCTCCTGACCCAATGCGATCATCAATACCGCAATTTTATGCCAGGGCGAAAGCCCGTCGGTCCCCGTATTCTTGCTCAAGATTCCTCTCGAACACAGACGGACAGAATCACCACCATCCTCACTCCTCTGCTATCTCTATTTTTTTTAATTCATCGCGTAAAACCGCCGCCCGTTCGAATTCTTCGCTATCAATGGCCTCTTGTAGCGATCGCTCGAGTTGTTCGCGATGGCTTAGTGGCTTCTTTTCTAACAACTCCCGTTCCAATTCATCTAACGCCGCCTCTGAACGTTCGCGCTCGGCATAAAACTCATCAGCCTCAATTTCGGGCCAGTTGCTGATCCGCTCACGGGTCTGAGAGACCGTTTCAAGCGCGCGATCATAATCTTCACCGTCGGCGGCGATCAGTGCTTTGGCCATACCATTGATTCGCAGGACGTAGGGCCACCACTTTTCTAGATTTTCGCGATCGGCCGGTCTTTCAGCATAGCGATTGACGAAGCGAAAGAGCTTCATATTTCGTTCTGTATCACGCACGACACGCGGGTAATCCTTGAGTTGTAACAAAAAAGCATAGCGTTCGTAGACGCGGGCGCCTTCGTCAAACAACTCCTTACATGCTTCTTGACTGAGCAGAAAACCTTTGTCATCGGCCTCGTGCTTGCCGCGATAATCCTCTAGACTACCCGAGTAATGATCGAAAGCAAAATCCCGGTCGTGCGGCCTGCGGCCATCGGGCCTACCATCTAGATTGAGCTGCAAAATACCCTGAAACGCCCCCTGATCGACCCGGACCTGAATCTTCTCGACCCCATCCTCACCGGCGATTTTGCGCACATTCGCCTCTGGATCAAATGACCATTCCTGCAAGATTCCGGTTATATCTTGCCTCATACCGACCTCGCACACCACCGACTCATAAACATTGTAATCCTCACAAGAATCCACGACAAAAAACCATTACAACCTAGATATCACTTATGATACCCCGACTGCTCAAGTATGTCAATTCAACACCGATCTAAGTAACTTTCACGTATTCATTGATAGCCCTTATCCCATCGCCTACTCCGAGTTTTATCTTAAAGCGCTCCATGGCATACTTTATGCTTACATAAATGAGCAATCCATTGCTCAATGGCTAATTTACCCAGGACTTGTAGTGTATATTAGCCTAAGCAGGTATTGTGGATTACAATCATTCAACAAAAATGTTTATACTTTATACCAATGCGACAAAAATGTCACAAAAGGAAGGCGACAATGTCTGTATCGCTGCCCATCTCCAACGCACAGCAACAAATATCTGCCCTACACGATATAGGACAAATATTAGGTTCGACAACCCAATTTGAAGACGCGCTTAATTCCATACTGAAACTCATGTGCGATCAACTAGATATGAGTCTGGGTACAGTCAGCCTCTTAAGCCAAGAAGAAACACAGGTTTCAATTGACATAGCCTATGGACTCTCGGCCTCGGAAATCAAGAGAGGCCACTATCAAGTGGGCGAGGGCATCACCGGCAAAGTCGTCGAATCGGGCAAAGCTGTAATCGTGCCCAGAATCAGCAGCGAGCCGCTCTTCCTCAACCGCACCAGGGCCCACGAAAGTTCGGAAAAAGAGCAGATCTCCTTTATTTGCGTACCCATTTTATTGCAACAAAAAGTAGTGGGCACCGTCAGCGTCGACACCCCCTATGAAAACGACCTGCGCCTACAGGAAACCGTGCGTCTACTAACGATCGTCACTGTTATGATCGGCCAATCCGTCGCCGCCCGCCAGCGCGCCCGCGCTGAGCAGGATCAGCTGCGCAACGAAAACCAACGGCTGAAAAAAGAGCTCCAAGAACGCTTTCATCCAACCAATCTCATTGGCAATTCCCGCCCCATGCAAGAGGTAGGCGAACTGATCGGCCAGGTGGCCCCCTCCGATGCGACTGTCATACTGCGCGGCGAGAGCGGCACGGGAAAAGAGCTGGTCGCAGACGCCTTGCACTACAATAGTTTACGCGCCAATAAACCCTTCGTAAAAGTACATATTGCCTCCCTACCGGAAACACTGATCGAATCCGAACTCTTCGGCCACGAGCGCGGTGCTTACACCGGTGCGTCAGCGAGTAGGCCCGGGCGATTTGAGCGAGCAGATGGCGGGACGATATTCCTTGATGAAATCGGCGAACTCAGCCCTACTGTCCAGATAAAATTGCTGCGCGTATTGCAGAATCGCGAAGTCGAGCGCCTCGGCGGACCCGGCCCCATTGAAGTGGACGTCCGCGTCGTCGCCGCCACTCACGTCGACTTGGAAAAAGCGGTCGAAGCGGGAACTTTCCGCGCCGACCTCTTCTATCGCCTCAATGTCTTTCCCGTCTTTATTCCACCGCTGCGCGAACGCAAATCCGACATTGTACAACTCGCCGATCATTTCTTAGAAAAATACGCCAACCACCACAATAAAGAGCTACGGCGCATCTCCACCCCCGCGATCGATATGATGATGAGCTATCATTGGCCCGGCAATGTCCGCGAATTGGAGAACTGCATCGAAAGAGCAGTAATCCTCAGTGCTGATGGTGTTATTCACGGCCACCATCTACCCCCATCACTGCAAACCGCCGATGCGACAGGGACTCCCGTTGCCGGCTCTTTTGAAGTGCTCATGCAAGCCTATGAGCGAGAAATTCTCGTCGAAGCCGTTAAAAATTCGCGTGGCAATATGGCCAAAGCCTCTCGCCTCATAGGAACGACTACCCGAATACTCTCCTATCGCTTGCAAAAGCTAGACATAGATCCCAAGCAACATAAGAGTTAATTGGCTGGCAATTACAATATTGTCGCACATAATTGCAATGATAACAATTTTGTAATTATTCGACAATCTCCAGCCAATGTCTTCAGACATTATAAGCTATTGTTTTATAGCTGTATATCCTCCCTACGCCTCCTAAAATTACGGTTGGCATGTCCCTTGCTAAAGACTGGATACAATCGCAAGTGCGCCGATTTTGTGCCTTTTTAGCCTTTGCATCCAACCGTTTTTTGTAGACCTCATACGTAGACCTCACACAGGGAGGGAACCCACCCATGTCCATTTTTCATAAACGCCCGATACTACCGTGGATCGGTGCCGTGGTTTTAGGAGCGACCACACAGGTTTCAGCTGAGAGTTTTACCAGCGTAGAAGCCTTTCAGGCTATGCCTTTGGCCTATCCCAAATTCATGATAGACAATCTGTGGATACTTATTTCCGCCGCTTTCGTCTTTATCATGCACCTCGGCTTTGCCACTTTGGAAACCGGACTGACCCGCCAGAAGAACACGGTCAATATCCTCTTTAAGAATCTCTTTATTCTTTCGTCGGGGATCCTGACCTACGCACTCTGCGGCTTCAATATCATGTACCCGGGCGACGATTGGATCATCGCCGATGTCTTAGCCCTCAAAGGCGCCATAGGCTTTGACAGCGACGTCGCCAACTTGACCAACCAATATGCCGATTACACCTACTGGTCGGATTTCATCTTTCAGGCGATGTTCGCCGCGACTGCCGCTACAATCGTCTCCGGTGCCGTAGCCGAACGCGTCAAACTCTCTGGTTTTATGCTTTACGCCGTGATCTTGGTAACCTTGGGCTATACCATTGCCGGCTCGTGGAAATGGGGCGGCGGCTGGCTTGACGATATGGGTTTTTACGATTTCGCCGGCTCTTCGGTGGTGCACGCCTTTGGCGGTTTCTCGGCGCTGGCTGCAGTTTTGGTGCTCGGCCCTCGCAGAGGTAAATACGTCAATGGCGAAATCAGGCCGATCTTGGGCCATAGCATACCGCTATCGACCATCGGCGTCTTCTTGCTCTGGTTGGGCTGGTTCGGTTTTAACGGCGGTTCAGTACTGAGCGCCGATCCCGCAGCCGTCTCATTCGTCTTTGTCACCACTAGCTTGGCTGCCGCCTCCGGTTGCATGGCTTCGATCTTCACTTCCTTCGCCTATCTCAAAAAACCCGACATAACCATGGCCCTCAACGGTATCCTCGCCGGGCTCGTCGGCATTACCGCCGGTGCCGATGTCGTTACTTGGTCAGGAGCGATCTGGATTGGTCTTATCGCTGGAGTCATTGTCGTATTCGCGATCGTATTCATCGACCGCATGAAGATCGACGATCCCGTCGGCGCCATCTCCGTGCACGGCATATGCGGCATATGGGGCACGGTCGCTGTCGGCATCTTCAGCACCAACGCCGAGCACAATATCGGCACGCAACTTATCGGCACACTGTCCTATGCTGCCTTCGCATTCATCTTCTCATTGATCCTGGCTCTAATTATCAAATCGACACTGGGTTTCCGCGTCGATGCGGAAGAAGAAGATGAGGGCTTAGACCTCAGCGAACACGGCCAGCCGGCTTACGCCGACACCCTTCTTGTACACGTAAAAAATTAAGCAGAGAGAGATAGCGAAGATGTACAAAATCGAAGCTTTTCTACGGCCATCGGCCCTCGAAGACATCCAACAGGCCCTCGGCGAATTGGGTATCGCCGGCATGTCCGTCACCGAAATTCGCGGTTTCGGCCGCCAGCGCGGACACCGCGAAGTCTATCGCGGCGCCGAATACCGCATCGACTTCGTCCCCAAAATAAAGGTCGAAGTCGTCGTCAAAGAATCTATCCGCGACCAAGTCATCAACGCCATCGTCAACGCGGCGAAATCAGGCAAGGTCGGTGACGGCAAGGTCTTTGCCACGCCCATCCAAGAAGCCGTGCGAATCCGCACCGGGGAAACGGGCGAAAGCGCCCTATAGAAAGCCTATGGGGGGCGCCGGTGTCGGGGATTTTTCCCTTCCACCACGACATCGGCGCTTACCCCCAATACAGATGCATGATACTATCTGCCAATCCTTTGATATTATACCAACCCACCGTTCTTAGTGAGCACACTCCATGAGTCGCGCAATCTTAACAATCGCTCTTTTCTCAACACTCGTCTAGCTGCGGTCGCCGCAAGCGCCGACGTAGTCAACCGCTAGCCTGGCACGGCACAGACTTCGGCAAGAGCTTCTAATCCGGATCGGCGGCACCAACAATCAACGGTGAGCCCTAATATTCGACAGTAGAGCTCCTAAAGATGGATAGACGGATACGAGGTCAGACCGCACTGGACCGCTGCCTGAATCGCAGAGTGCACGCTACGGGGATTACGCACTCTGCATCTTTTAATTCCCCTCTGCAAAACCTATTTTTTCACTATTAGAAAGGTTGTATCAGCTATGCCTAAATCGAAATTAGAATATATCTGGCTCGACGGCTACGAGCCGACCCAGAGCTTGCGTAGCAAAACCAAGATCGTTGACGATTTCTCCGGCGATCTCGCCGACGCGCCGATCTGGTCGTTCGACGGCTCGTCGACCGAACAAGCCGACGGCAGCGCCTCGGACTGCCTATTGAAGCCCGTCGCCGTCTTCGCCGACCCCGACCGCTTCGGCGGCGACGGCTGGCTGGTCATGGCCGAAGTCCTCAGCGCCGACGGCAGCGCGCACGCCAGCAACGGCCGAGCGACCATTGACGACGACGACGACGACGATTTCTGGTTCGGCTTTGAGCAAGAATACACCATTATCGACCCGGATACGGGGCGCCCGCTGGGTTTTCCCAAAGAGGGTTTTCCCGCCCCGCAAGGCCCCTATTACACCTCGGTCGGGACGCAAAATGCCTATGGCCGCGAATTGGTCGACGAGCACTTGCATCTGTGCCTGGCGGCTGGCCTCAATGTCGAGGGTATCAACGCCGAAGTGATGATGGGCCAGTGGGAGTTCCAGATCTTCGCCAAGGGCGCCGGGCGTTCGGGCGATGAGATCTGGGTGGGGCGCTATCTGCTGGAGCGCACCGCGGAAAAATACGGGCTGGTCATCGACTGGCACCCCAAGCCGATCAAGGGCGACTGGAACGGCTCCGGCATGCACGCCAACTTTTCTAATGGCGCGATGCGCACCGCAGGCAACAAGGAGACTTTCACCCAGATCTGCGAGGAATTCAGTAAGCATATCCAGGAACATATCGCCGTATATGGCGCCGACAACGACCAGCGATTGACCGGGCTGCACGAAACTCAGGCAATCGACAAGTTCAGCTACGGCGAATCGGACCGCGGTGCTTCGATCCGCATCCCCATCGGCACGATCGACGACGGCTGGAAGGGGCGATTGGAAGATCGGCGACCCGCGTCCAACGCGGATCCCTACAAGGTCGCCGCCGTGATCATCAAGACCACCAAGAAGGCGTTGGCCTAACCACCCAATCTTCGCGACAGAAAAAATAAAAGCGGGACGGTGCCCAAGGGCGCCGTCCCGCTTTTATTCGGC
>JABHFS010000064.1 GCA_018672475.1 Gemmatimonadota bacterium
CGAAACCGGCCAACTCGTACTCACCCGCAACGGTATCGATCTCAACGGCGAACCCGTCGAAATCGACCGCGGCGAAGAAGCCTTCACCCGCCAACTCCGCCTCTTCGCCGAAGCCCTACTCGAAGACCGCGAAGTCCCCGTCTCCGGCCGCGCCGTGCTCAAAGTAATGCGCACCTTGGACCTTGTAAAAAAAGCCAGCGACACCGGTCAGACGCAGGTTTTCTAGGGTCTTCGTAAAAAATACTGTCCGTCACCACAACAACCGCGTAATCGCCGGCCCGTTTCAACGGCCTGCAATTACCCCTCGACCCAAGTTCTTGGAATATTTATTTTTCCCGACTAAACCCGAAAACTAGGGGCATCCTTCTTTCCTTCCCCGTCTCGATAGCTTAGCTTATTCTCCTTCAATGGGCACATATTTCACCGAGAAACCGATATCATCGCCGAGGTCTTTCTGGGGTTTTCTCAGAGCGGATTTCGACGCTCTTATTTTACAGGATTGTAAAATGAGAGCGTCGCCTCGGAGCCGACCAGGGATGGTCGGCGAGAATGAGCGACGAGAAAACCCCAGAAGGACCGTCCACACCCCATGCACTTCTTCCGCCAATTCCACGACCTAGTACGCGACCACCGCCACCTAATCCTACTGTCCACCTTGTGCGGCCTACTCTTCGCCGCCGCCAACCTCCTACCCCCACTGATCATCCGCCGCCTGATCCAATGGCTTACCGAGGGCGGCGGCAGCAAAGCGGGGTTGCTCGAACTGACCGGCGCGCTCTTCGTCATCTACCTCATCCGCGGCCTAGCCCGTTACGGTTACGGCCGCTTCTCGCATATCGCCGCCTACCGCGTCATGCACCGACTGATGGTCCGCGTCTATTCGCATATGCAAGGACTGCCGCACCGCTTCTTCCACAAAGAGCGCACCGGCAACCTCATCACCCGCGCCGTTAACGACGTCGAAGCGGTCGAGGATTTTGTCGCGCACGGTATCCCTGAAACGATGCTGGCACTGGTTATCCCCGCGGCGATGATGACGGTGCTCTTCGTGCTAGACCCGGAATTAACCCTGATCACCCTCTCGCCGATCATCCCCACCGCCTTCCTAGTCTACCGCTACGTCTCAAAAGTGCGCCAGATGTGGCGCAATGTCCGGCAAAACCTCTCCGAGTTAGTCGCCCAGATCCAGGATAATATTTCCGGCATCACCGTTATCAAATCTTTTGTGCGCGAGGAAGATTCCACCGCCGGCATTCGAACTCGCAGCCAGAGCTTCCGCAACACCATGATCGCCGCCAATTCCACATCCCTGATCCCCGCCGGGCTAATCGAAGGTGCCGGCGGCCTCGGTATCGTCTTGGCCATCTGGAGCGGAGGCGCCTTCGCACTGGAGGGTCGCTTCAGCGTCGCCGACCTCTTCGTCTTCATCGTCTACCTCGGCCATATCTACCAGCCCTTTCTGCAACTGGCCTCAATTAACGACGTGCTCAACAAGGCCGCCGCCAGCACCGAGCGCGTATTCGAACTGCTCAATACGCAATCCGATATCGTCGACGCCCCCGGGGTGAACGCTCCGGCAAAAATCGACTGGCATATTCAACTGCAAAACCTGCATTTCGGCTACGACCCCGCCGTACCCGTCCTGCACCGGATCGACTTCGAAATCGAGTCGGGCACTGTCGTCGCGCTAGTCGGTCCTACCGGCGCCGGCAAAAGCACCATCGCCAGCCTGTTACCGCGTTACTACGACCCGCAACAGGGCGCCCTACGCATCGGCGGCCACGACTTGCGCGCACTGCCGCTCGACTTCCTGCGCCGTCATATCGCCTCCGTGCCCCAGGATGTCTTTCTCTTTCACGGCTCGGTCCGAGACAACCTGCTCTTCGGCAAACCCGAGGCCAGCGATGAGCAACTCGTCTCCGCTGCACGCGCCGCCAATGCCGAAGAATTCATCGACGACCTACCGCAAGGCTACAACACGTTGGTCGGCGAGCGCGGCGTGCGGCTTTCCGGCGGGCAAAAACAGCGCTTGGCCATCGCCCGCGCTCTGCTCAAAGATGCACCGATCCTGATCCTCGACGAAGCCACTTCGTCCGTCGACACCCGTACCGAAGCGTTGATTCAGCAGGCGATAGACCGCTTGGTCAAAGAACGCACGACCCTGGTTATCGCCCACCGGCTCTCCACCGTGCGCCGCGCCGACCGTATCGTCGTGCTCGACCAGGGGGCCATCGTCGACAGCGGCACACATGACGAATTGATGCAACGGGCCGGGCTCTACGCCAAATTAGTCGAAGCGCAGGAATTGACCGGTGTCGCCTGAGCACAAAAAAGGCGCGGGCGATGTCTCGCCCGCGCCGCCTTCTTTAAATTATCTGCGCCTTATTTGACCACTGCCCAGCGATGCCCCTTGATCGCCTTGCCCTTGATCTCTTTTAGCGCCTCGACCCATTGTCGACACCACTCGTCGTAATCGCGGAACTCCGACGAAGGGTTTGACCGGCTGCGCGCGACAAAATCGGGATTGTACGGACGCCCTGTCGGCGTGCCCGTCTCTTGGTAACGCAGATCCATACTCCAGCGCACCACATCGGCATTGTTCGCCGTCGAGCGATGCGGCGTCTGCTTGTGCATCAACAGCACATCGCCCTTGTCCATCGGCAAGGTCAATGGCTCTTGCTCCGGCATCTCATCATCGAGAATCACCGTACCTAGCCCCTGCTTAATATGGTGCTGTCGCATACCGCCGCCGTGCGCGCGGGGAATGATCTGCAAACAGCCGTTTTCCGGCCGCGCCGGCGAGAGCGGCAACCATATCGTCAGTATAAAGTGCGGGTCGGCCTCTTCCCAGGTGACCCCCGAATCCTGATGCCAGGGCGCCACGTGCGGATCGCTGCCCTCTGGCGTCACCTCCGCGGGTAATTTGGCGCGCGTGTGCTGGATCGGGCTGCAGGTGATCTCCGGGCCCACCAGCGCCTCGACCATATCGAGCAGGTTGTCGTTGACCAGGAATTCAAACGAAGCCCGGCCGCGAAAGTACATAATGTCGAGTTCTTTGTAGATTTCGCGATCTTCGCGACAGATCGAGACCAGGCGACGATCAAAAGGCTCGTCGGCGTAGAGATCCGAGATCTTGCCCTCGGCCAACAACCCTCCGGCCCGACGGCCGATATATTCTTGGTATTCGGCGATAATCGGATCGAGGTCGGCATCTGCCAGTGCGCCGCGTAGCAATAGGTAGCCGTCTGTGGCAAATTGCGCGATCTGTTCGTCGTTCAATTTCATAGAGCGTCTCTCCTGTCATTCCAGCGTATAGGGCATATAATAGGCAAAATCACACAGAGCCGCCCGCTCGCTTGCGCCACGGTGCACGCTGTTGTACTTTGTGCGCAAATCTCCCTTCTTTCATACACAATAACGATCATACCAACATGAGCTTGAGAATCGGCATTGTCGGCACCGGCGCCTTCGCCCAAGGTTTTATCCCCCTGTTCAAAGCGCATCCGCTCGTCGACCAGCTTACCCTCTGCGATACCGACGACGAGAAATTGGCGCAAAACGCGGCTAAACACCAAATCGCGCAGACCAGTCCTTCGCTCGACGCGCTCTGCGCGATGGACATCGACGCGGTCTGCCTCTTCACGCAGAACTGGCTGCACGGCCCCCAGGCCGTACAGGCGCTCGATGCCGGCAAACACGTCTACTCCGCAGTCCCTGCCGGCGTCAGCGTCGACGAGATCGAAAAACTGGTCTTTGCCACCGCGCGCAGTGGCAAAGTCTACATGATTGGTGAGACCAGCTACTACTACCCCGGCGTCATCTACTGTCGGCAGCAACACGCCAAAGGAGCTTTCGGCCGCATAGTCTACGGCGAGGCCGAATACTACCACGACTGGGACCATGGGCTCTACGACGTAGCCCGTTGGCGCGGCGGTGAAAATTGGCGCGAAACAGCCGGCATCCCGCCCATGTACTATCCGACGCACTCGACCAGCCAGATCATCTCAATCAGTGGCGCGTTTATGACCAAGGTTTCTTGCCAAGGTTTTGTCGACGAGCACGAGGACCGAATCTACCCCGACAACAACTGGCAAAACCCCTTTAGCAACCAGGTCGCGCTCTTTAGCATGTCCGACGGCAGTTCCTGCCGCATCAACGAGTTCCGCCGCGTCGGCCACCCAGGCTGTGTGCGCATGACGCTCTTCGGCACCGACGGCAGCTTTGAGGACAATGCACACGGCGCAGTATGGCTAACCAAAGACCGCAATGAAAAACAAGCGCTCGACACACTATTGGCCGCCACCGGCCAGCCGATAAAATCGGGCGGTAATATGGACAAGGTCACCGCGGCGGACGGCACTCATCTCGGTACAGCCCAAGTCCACGACACGGCCCGCCTGCCAAGCGAATTCGCCGGACTACCCAATGGCCACGCCGGTTCGCACCAATTCCTAGTCGACGATTTTATCAAAGCCTGCCACAGCGGCGAAACCCCGCCCAATAACGCCTGGGATGCCGCACGCTACGTACTACCGGGCCTTGCCGCCCACGAATCGGCGCTGCAAGAGGGCACATTGCTGCCGGTCCTCGACCTGGGTGACCCGCCCGCGAGATAGAAATTTGCGAAACGAAAATGCTGGGACGCTACCGACAGTTCGGGAGACTGGAAAATCAGAGACGGTAAGAGTACTCCCAGGAGATACAACAAGCACAGTCGGTTGCCCATTATACTTTTACCGATAATTGTGTTGATGTCAACGATTTTTCTTGCTTCGGGTATCCACCAAAAAATCGCTCGGAGACGGTGAATCCGAGAGGACTCGCCTTAGTCTGACACAACAGCGAATGAGATACCCCAGCCGTCGTCGCAAGGCATTCGTTGGCAATATCTTTCCAACCAACGCCAAGCGCTTATTCCCAAGCCTTCCACACAAACAGAATTGACCACCATGGACAAAGTAGAAATCCCCGAGCCCGCAGGCGCCGACGCACAACCCTGGTCACTCAACAAACTATACGGCCTGCTCGCCGTATTCGGCCCGGCCGCCATCGTCGCCTCGGTCGCCATCGGCGCCGGCGAGACCATCGTCGTCGTGCGCGCCGGCGCCTGGGCCGGTTATGGTCTGCTGTGGATGGTCCTGCTTAGTTGCCTGGTCAAAGGCGTGTTCTTCACCTATCTGATCGGCCGCTACACCGCCGTCAGCGGCGAATCGATTGGCCAGCGCCTAGTGCGACTACCCGGCCCGCGAGGCTGGCTTTTATTGGCGATCCTGCTCTTCGAAATGATCGGCGCGCCGCTATCCTGGGTCCCCATCTCCAAACCCTGCGGTGATCTATTTCATTTTTTATTGCGCGATATATTGCCCGGCGCACAACACGAAGTGCTTTGGGAAAACGCTATCACCTCGGCCTTTATCGCCTTCGCCCTGCTCTTTGGCATCGGCTTGTCCTTCGAACGACTGGAAAAACAGCAGATCATTATCTGTGGAATCCTCGTCGTCGGCACCGTTACCGGCACGCTGATTGTACGCCCAGATTTTTTCGCCGCGCTCAAAGGTACCTTCCGCTTCGGCGATATACCGCCCTTCCCCACTTGGGCACCCGCCGATACGATCGCCCACCCCTTGTTGACCCTGGGCACGACCTTCGGTTATGTCGGTGGGTCGGTCATCGGCTATATCGCCTACGCCAACTGGATCGGCCTGCACAAGTGGGGTTTGACCGGCCATAAAGACATTGAAGAGATCCGCGCGTACGCCGCCAACAGCGACGAGATAGATTATCTCCCGACTGACCCCGAGCAAGTCAGCCGCCTGCGCAAACTGATCTCGCCGCTGCGCTGGGACGTGTCGATGGGCGCGGTCGTGCTGTTTGTCGTTACCGGCGCCTTTATGATCTCGGGCGCGGCCGTACTCTTCCCACTCGAAACACGCTTTGAAGGCTGGAGCCTGCTGACCCATCAAGCCCACGTCTGGGCGCAGATCCACCCTAGCCTGGTATGGATCTACTATATTTGCATACTCGCCGCGCTCTGGGGCACGCTACAGGCCCTGCCCGAGATCTACGCCCGTGTCGCACAAGAATTCTTCACCGCGATCTGGCCCGAGCGCGAATGGGCCTATATGCCGATCAAGCGCGCCATTTGCCTATATATCTTTGCCACGACGATGGTCATCGTCTGGCTCAATATTCCCTTTGACATCTTGACCCAGATCGCCGGTTTTCTCATTGCCAATCTCGCCATCGCGATGATGATGATCGCCGCGATCTTCCTCAACTTCAAACTGCCCGCCGTCTACCGCACCCGCTCCTGGATCACCTTCGGCGCCGGGCTCTCCACCTTGGTACTTATCGCCTCCGCCGTCATCAGCGGCTGGGGCTTAATGCAAAAACTAGCAGGTTGATATGAACGAGAAAGAAAATCGCTCGCGCACCGTGCCCGGCGCACTGACGCTCAGTGTCGGGCACAAAGACGCCGACCTAGTTGGTGCGGACGACAAGGCCTTGCAGGCCGGTCTCGACTATCTGCATCGCCTCGGCGGCGGCACCCTCGAAATCCGCGCCGGCGAATACACCATGCGCAACGCCTTGTATCTGCGCCCCGGCATCACCATTCGCGGTGCAGGCGAAGACACCGTGCTCAAAAAGACACCGTCCTCCTGCACGCCATTAGACTGCGACTGCGACTGGTACGAAGCCCAGGTCCGCGTTGAAGACCCCAGCGGTTTTACCCCCGGCTGCGGTATTATACTGCGCTCTACGCGCGATACGCGCCTCGAAGTCATCAAGGATACCGTCACGAAAATCGACGGCCAGACGCTCTATTTGAGCCGCCGCATGGAGAAAAATGCCTGGCTCGAAGACGGTGCCACCGCCGCGACGCTCTTTCCGATCCTCACCGCCGAATGGGTCGACAACGTCACGGTCGAAAATCTGGTCCTCGACGGCAATAGGGCACAAAGCGATGAAATCGACGGCAACTACGCCGGCGGCGTCTTTATTCAGCACTGCGACCGCCACACCTATCGCAATGTCGTTTCGCGCAATTACAACGGCGACGGCTATTCCTTCCAGGTCTGCGACGATATTCGTTTTGAGCATTGCCGCTCGGAAAACAACGCCAATCTCGGTTTCCACCCAGGCAGCGGCTCGCAGCGGCCGATCTTCACCGACTGCATCTCGCGCGGCAACAGCCAGGGTATCTTCTTCTGCTGGGGCGTCACCGACGGCTTGGCAGAAAACTGCGACCTGAGCGACAACCTCGACTATGGTGTCACCATCGGTCACCGCGACACCGACAATCGCATTGCGCATTGTACCATCGAACGCAATCACAAGGTCGGCCTGCTCTTCCGCCAACCGCTGAGCGAATTCCGCGGCGCCCACCGCAATCTCGTCGAGGGGTGCACCATCTGCGACAATGGCTTTAAGGCCGAAGGGCTCGGCATACAATTCCTCGGGGAAACGCACGATGTAGTAATCCGCGACAATATCTTCGCCGACTCGGGCCAGAGCCAACAGAAAATAGGCATCCAGGTCAGTGCCGAAGCCGAAGGGACCAAGATCTCGGGCAACACATTTACAGGGATGGAACAAGAGGTGGTTTACTTGCCGACAACGGAGAATCAATCTTCGCTTGCCTCTGGGTCCTCTTAATTCGAATTAAAATACG
>JABHFS010000065.1 GCA_018672475.1 Gemmatimonadota bacterium
CGAAACCAAGATATCCGTTATCCAGAGTTATCCGGTGATTCGGCGTGCCGCTGAGGTGATTGGGATGATGGAAGGCGCGACGACGCTATCCGATACGACACTGATCGTCCTTGATTTGCAGGGGCGAATCGTTGTCGGTCAGGAGGGCTATTCAAATATCCTGGTCATCGAAGCGACCGACATCAATCCTACGATGGCGCAGAATTTGGCCAATACCCTCGCAGAAGTATATAGGGTACACGAGTACGAAGCCAAGAACAAGCAAGCCCGCAAAACCCGCGAATTCGTCCAACAACAGCTCTTCGCTGCTCGTGACAGCTTGGCCATGTCTGAAGACGAGGCCAAGGTCTTCCGTGAAGACCACGATCTCATTTCTATCGATGCCCAAGCCAGCCTCGTGCTCGGTTTGATCTCTGAGTCTGAGCGAAATAAGATCTCTATGCAGCAGATCATCACCGTGATCGACAGCATGCAGGGAGAAATAAAAAAAGAAGGTCGGCTGACGCAGAAGATCCTGCAGGGCTCCTCGCGGGAACATGTCGGTAGTGCGTTCGCGGCTTTCGTGCAACAACTCAACGCCGTGCATCTGGAGCGTCACGGCTTACTCATCCAGTTTACCCTTGAACATCCCAACATCAAACAGCTAGACGCTCGTATAAAAAACTTGACCGAAACGATGGCTGAGGAGTTGAAGCGGCGGCGGAAAACGTTGTTGGCCAATTTCGCAACAGTGGATATAAAATTGGTCAAGCTAAAAGCCGAACGCGAAAACTTGCCGACGCTAGGCTTGGCATTGGGCCGGAAAGAACGAAGAATCCTCCTTTTCCAGGAGGTCGTCATCGTGCTCGAAGAAGAGCTGCAGGCGGCCAAGATCAATGAGGCCAATACCGTCGAGTCGGTGGTGTTGATGCAGGCGGCGATCAAACCTTCTGTGCCGAACAACCCGCACAATCCGGTTCAGAGAGCGGTGATGGGGATGGTGCTCGGGTTGGTGCTTGGGGTGGTTTTCGCGGTGATCGCCGAAACGCTTGATACGTCTATCGGCACGATCGAGGACGTGCAAGAATACACCGGGACCAAAGTCGTCGGTGTTATCCCTTTTATCCGCGTGGAGAGCGTCGCGGCTTCGATGGAACGGCGCGGCGTCGATATCAAAGACAAGCGGATGTTGCAGCGGATGGCGCAGCTGGTGACCTATTTCGACCCGCAATCGACATTGGCCGAGACCTATCGCACGCTGCGGACCAACATCGAGTTCGTCACGGTCGAAAAGGGCGATAAGACGATGATGGTTACCAGTTCGACCAGTGGCGAGGGCAAAAGCACGGTCACGGCGAACTTGGCGATGACGATGACCCAGTTGGGTAAGCGGACACTGTTGGTTGATTCCGATTTGCGCAAGCCGACGGTGGCGCGAATGTTTGGTCTCGACAAGGAGCCCGGTTTGGCCGAGGTCATCGTCGGCAACTACGAATGGCGTGAGGTCATCCGCACAGTGACCGATATCGTCACCGGCGGCATAGGCATGGAAGATCTGATGAAGACGCAAGGCATCAGCAATCTGCACATTATTACCAGCGGAGCCATCCCGCCGAACCCCGCCGAATTGCTCAACTCTGGTAACATGATGGAATTTATCAAAGAAGTGAGCGAAGTCTACGACATCGTTCTTTTTGACGCGCCGCCAGTCCTGCACGTGACCGATGCGGTGATTCTCGGTAAAAAGGTCGACGGGGTGCTGGTCATCTATAAGGCTGGTGATATTCCGCGCACATCGCTCAAGCGCACGGTCAATCTGCTCAACAGCGTCGAAGTCGATATACTGGGTATCGTGCTCAATGGTATCCGGGCTGAAATTAGCGCTGACTACTATGACTTTGGCTATAGTTCATACTACGGTTATGGTACGGAAGAGAAGGAGGAGGCTACCTGGATAGAGAAGGCCCGAGACTATGTCTACGGCCTTTCTAATCGAGGTGAAGAAGAGGATAACGATGATGATGATGACGGGGATGACGATCGCCATGGCGAGGATTATGATGAAGATAAAGATGGACCAGCATTGGCAGGACAAGGAAGCGGTGCTGGTTCGGGTAGGGTTCGGCACTTGCTCGGTACAATGCTATTGGCGGTCGTAGGAGGCGGCATGATCTGGCAGAGCGGTTATCTAACCCGCCCGTTGGGCCTGATTCCGGTTTTTGCCAGTTATAGTGACGCGACCCTCGATGCGCCGATATCGGCACCGATCGCTTCTCCGCCCCCGCCACAAGCCGTTGTCGAATCGTCTTCAGCACCGGTGAAGCAGCAGCCAGATCGCGCAGTGGGACCGATTGCGGTGGCTGCCAAAACCGCCCCGACTTCGGTACCGGCGGCAATAGTGGAAACGATGGCAATGACGACAACGGCCAATCCCGTGCAGGCCATTGCAAAACCAATGCAGGGGCAGTTAAGGTCGAAACCCCAACCTTATGCTCTTCGCATCGCATCGTATGCGCGATCGAGCAAGTGGGCGGTTGCCGCCGTTGATCAGTTGCGTGAAGCGGGCCAACACGCCTTTCTCGTGCCGACCGCGGACCAGGGGGGCAGGGAGCCGATGGTGCGGTTGGTGGTTGGAGAATTTTCCAATTGGGATGCCGCTTATCGCGAGGGGCAACGCATGCAGGATAGCGGGCAACTGAAGGAGTTTTTCGTCGTTTATTTGCCCTATGCTGCGGAGCTAGACAGTTTCGCCGAATTTGACCTAGCGGATCAAGCCATCGCCGGATTGGGTGATAAGAGTTATTTCTGTTATGTGCAGTCGCAGTCTGTCGATGCCTACAGGGTCCTGGCTGGGGCTTTTGAGACGGATGAGGAGGCGCGCGCTTTCCTCGGTGAATTTGACGGCGCGAGGATCGTACGGCGCTGAAAATATTGCGGACCTGCTTGCGGGAGGATCCGATAAGTCGCTGGGTAATTTAGCTGATCCAGCATTTTTTTTGCCTGCCATTCGATAGCTTACTAAGCTATAACCTATCTTTAAAATCAATTATTTCGGCTGTTTTTTGTCGTAAATAGTGAAAATTCGGATTTCCGATTGCGTGCTTATGGCATTTAAATCCAATAGCAACTTGATGAGTGGGCAGTCTTCCTTTTTGCTTGTCATTACCGTGTTCTGTTTGATTATCGCCGCGGTTATGGCGAAGTTGCCACCAGCCTACGGCGGGGTCATCGTCGTGGGCATTATCGTCTTTATGGCGACCTTCATGAGCACCGAGGCGGGGCTCTATCTGTTGATCTGTTCGATGTTGCTTTCGCCCGAATTCGGCGGTGGCGGTCTCGAAGGGGGCGATACCACTGCAAGTCGTGGGGTGACGATCCGAGGCGAGGATATGCTATTGGTCCTGCTCGGTTTCGCCTGGCTGATGCGCACGGCGATCCACAAAGATTTGGGGTTGATTCGACCGACTCCGCTCAATGGTTCCATCGGGATTTATGTCGCAGTCTACCTCTTCGCAACATTGGCGGGTTTTATCGCCGGCCATGTTCGTGGTATTACCGGTTTTTTTTATGTTCTCAAATACGTCGAGTATTTCATAGTCTACTTTATCGTTTCCAACAACCTAGAGACTCGCGACCAGATCAGGCGCTTTATCATCACGATGCTGATCA
Organism: Gemmatimonadota bacterium; assembly: GCA_018672475.1. Lineage (GTDB taxonomy): Bacteria > Latescibacterota > UBA2968 > UBA8231 > UBA8231. The sequence continues at coordinate 3,649 of JABHFS010000065.1, forward strand.
CGGCATTTATCGTCAGCATAACAGCCACCGCGCAGATTCCCGGGGGCGAAAGGGTGTCGGCCCCCTTCGAGGGGGAACGGGGCGAGCCCAATACGTTGGGTGGCTATCTGCTGTTGATCGGTTCGGTTGTCGCTGGTCTGGCGATCAACCTGAAGGACAAGAGTATTACGCGATGGTTGTGGATGTTGTTGGCCTTTATGTTCATCCCCTTCATGTTCACCCAGTCCCGCGGTTCTTATTTGGCCTTGCCCTTCGTCTATATGACTTTCGGTTTTTTGCTGCCGAGTAAGCGAATAAAGATGGTGGTGCTGGCTGTCGTATTTGTCATATTCGGCGTGCTATTTATGCCAGCGACGGTGACGGATCGCATCATGTACACCTTTGAACAGGGGTATACCCAGCAGAAAAAGGTGAAAATCGGCGATGTCGAGCTAGATACTTCGACCACTGAGCGGCTCGAAAGCTGGACCCGTGCGTTGAGTGACGGCATCAAGAGCCCGATTTGGGGGTTTGGGGTCACCGGCTATGGCTTTCTCGATGCGCAGTATCCGCGCATATGGGTGGAGACTGGGTTGTTGGGCCTGTTCTTTTTTGGATCGCTGATGTATAAGGTTTTCAAACAAGGCTTTCAACTTTATGGCAACACCGAAGATCCGTTGTTCAAAGGTCTAGGAATGGGGCTTATTGCCGGTACGGTGGGGTTGTTGTTCCATGCGCTGGGAGCCAATACTTTCATGATCGTTCGGGTAATGGAGCCTTTCTGGTTGATTGTGGGGATGGTGGTTTTCGCCAATAAGCTCGAAGCCGATGCGGCCGCAAAGGAAATCGCAGAGGAGGTTGAAACCACTGCGAGCGGAGTCGCGGCAATAAGAGCCAGAGGATCAGCGTGAGGTCCGGTGTCGATAGATAATAAGGCCGTCTTATTAGATGCAGATCACCTTTTCGGAGAGCGAGCCGCGCAACCGGCCATAGGTCATGGCTGTCGTTTTGGCCAGCAGCAAAAACACTAGCGCAAAACTTCCCGACACGCCTGTCTGCAGCCCCTTGCTGTGCAAACGTCTTCTCACCTTGAGCACCTGCCAAAGCAGGTAGCAGGGAGCCGTAGCTAAGAGCAGGGGGTGCAACAAGCCGGTCGCCAGGAGCGACACGACCTTCTTGTTGAGACCATCGAATTCGACCCATCCTTTCACGGGCGCTGGCAAGACCATTTCGCGCCCGCCGACATTGAAGAGGACCCCGTTCCTGCCGTGGCGACGCGTCAATAGGGCTTGTGCTAGACCAAATAGAAAACCTTGGCGTACAATGCCGCGCAGATCAGAGCGGTGCCAATGGGCCACCGCGGCGTTGGGCACTGCCCGCAGCATACCCCCTGCCGCGTAGAGTCGTGCCAAAATGTCGTGGTCCTCTCCGATGCCCACGCCCTTGTAGTTGATGCTCTCGTCAAAGCCTCCGAGGCGCTCAAACCACGTCTTTGTAATGGCCAAATTCGCAGTGGCGTAGCCGCCGTATGTCAGCATATAAGCCCGATACTCTTCCAACTGAGACCGACCCAGTAGCGTGTAAAGTGCCGCGAATGTCTCGTAGATGTTTTCCGGCGCACGGCTTTCTATATTGCCGGCCACGGCGGCGGCTTCGCCATCGGCGAAAGCTTCGGCTAGGTCTGTGAGCCAGTCGGGGTCGGGTAGGCAGTCGGGGTCGATATTGGCGATTACCTGTCCGGTCGCCGCCCTGGCGCCGGTATTGCGCGCAGGGCAAGCGCCTTGTCTGGGTTCGTGCAGCAATTGACCGGGGAAGTCTGGGTGCGCCGTTAAGAATTGAAGGATAATATCGACCGAGTCGTCTTTTGAGTTGTTGTCGACCAGATAGACCTCAAAATCTCGATAATATTGCGCTGACAGCGCTTCCAGGCATGCAGGCAAAGTGCGGCTGCCGTTATAGACTGGAATGACCACAGAAAATTTCACAGCTTTTCCTCCAAGCCCAGCGCCTCGCCTAGCGCGGCAAATGCCGCTTCCCAGCCATTCGCTTCAGCAAATGACCTGGCCTGATATATCAGGGTTCGCTTGCGCTCGGGGTTTTCGAGCAATTGGCAGACCTTTTGTGCGAATTGTCGCTCGTTGTCGGCGCTGAGGAAATGCACGCCTTCTTCTATACCCAATTCGTCCATAAGGAAATTCGTTGATACGACCGCCAATCCCGCTGTGAAAGCGTCCATGATCTTGGTGATAAAACCGCGTCCTTGGCGCATGGGGTTGACGAAGATTGAGGCGCGCCGCCATTGCGGATCCATCTCCTCGACATAACCTGTCAGTTCGACCTGAGGGAACCGCGCGGCCAGCCGCGGCAAACGCTCTCCGCGGTAGCGCCCGACTGCGACAAAGCGGGCATCGGGATGGGATTGAGCGATTAGGGGGAAAATTCGTTCGAGGAAATACGCCAATGCGTCCTCATTGGGCTCATAGGCCATATCTCCGCAGAACAACATTGTTGTGTTGTCATCTCCGGCGTAATGGAAATTGAACAAATCGAGATTGGCTCCGCACGGTACCAGTCCAACCGGTGTCTGCTGCGTGCGCCGCAGATATTCGGCTTCGCCCGGGACGACAGTCAACAGAAAATCGGCCCTTTGGCAGAAATAGCGCTCGTAGCGTTGTAAACGCCATTCGTCCCAGGTGAGCTTGAGGCGAGTCCATGGCGTAGTCTCAAGCTCGCGCAGGCGCCTAGTGCGCAAGTGGTCGGTGCCCGCTTCGTCTAAGAAATAACGCATGCCGGGGACTTTGGCATTGAAATCGATGAATTGTGCACTGGCCGTGCCCACCGCGATCAGCGCCTGGGGTTGCAATTGTGCCAGCGCGGCATTGATCTGCACGCGCAATGTAGAGCGGTGGGTGGTGGGGCGCATGCGCAGATGGCGTGCAAATGTGTCGCCGATGCTGGCCGGTCCCGGATCAAAGCGTTGCGTGCCGGCTAACTGCAAACCTTCGGGCTCGACGATCTGCTGTGAGGAGACCACTAGCAGGTGTATCTGGCAGTGTTTGGCCAAATAGCGCAACATTTGCATATTGCGGATGCGCGTGCCCGAATCGGGTGGCCAAACGGGGTAGGGCACGAGGAAGGCGATTTTCATGCATTTTACCTTTCCGATGTAACTATACCCAGCCAACGCGTCGCGCTGGCCAGTGCCCTGGCCAATGGCGGTGAACACCGCTCTTGCACGATGGTGGCGATACGCACATCGTCGTCATTCCAGGGCCGGGAGATCTTGAGTCCCAATCCCATCAGCACGGGGAAAAGGACCATGGACAACAACGTGTGCGGCCACGGCGCGAGCGCGTCGCCAATGGCGTGGAGCAACAAAGTGGCGGCTCCAGCGCTGGCAGAAATCTTGAGAACTTCGACCAATGGGAAGGTATATTTCATCCTACCCACGAGAAATAGGGTGCCGGCAACCACGCCCGCTATCTGCACTGATGAGTTTGCCCAAGCCGCACCGATGGCTCCGTAGCGCGGGATTAGCACCAGGTCTGCTAGTACGTTGCCGATCGCGATAAGTAGGGTTACGCCGAGGATGAAGTTCTGTTTCTCGGCGCTGTAGAGGGCCATAGAACTTGGTCTGCAGAAGGTCGCGACAATGCCGGCGACCATCAGCACGCGCAGCACCGGGACCGCACCTGCATACTCTTCGCCGTAGAGCAATTGCACTACCTGCGGGGCAAATAACATGGCCAGCGCGCCTACAGGTATGACCAATAGCGCCATGTATTTGATCATCAAGCCGTAGCCGCGCGAAACCTCCTCGCCATTTGTCTCCTGCACCTGCACGAGAATGGGATACAGCACGTTGGACACGGCGACGGGAAGTTGCATAATGGTGAAAGTGAGGCCATAGGCCAGCGAATACACGGCGACCGCTTCCATTGTGGCGAAGCGCTCCAAAAAGAATACTTCCGATTTCTGCCATACGACCGCGTCGACAAGGGTCAGGGTGAATACTGTCGCGGCAAAGCGGATGATTCGCCTGCGTTCCTCGCCGCGCAAGCGTTCTTCGCGGTCTGTACCCCAATGCTGCTGGACCCCCCACGCCAATAAAAACAGCCGCACCGCCTCGGTGGCCAATAATGCGCAAAGAACGCCTTGTAAACCCCACTCCTGTAACAAGATAATACCCAGGAGGACCAACTGTAAGGGGGTGCAAATAAGTTGCGCCACCATGCCAATCTCAAAACGCTGCAACCCCCCGGCGACGGCGGTGATCAGGCGCGAAAGGGCCATTGGAATTAGAAGCAGGGTCGCGAAACCGACTGTAAAAAAAACAGAAGGGCGCAGCGCGCCCCACAGCAAGAGCATTGCGGCCATTCCGACGATGGCTAGCGACTCCAGCCAGATCATATCCCGATAGAGCGCGCGACCCCAGTCCGGTTGCAGTGCGCGATATTCGGCGATAAAACGGGTCGCGGTACTGGGCAGTCCCAGATTGGCGACCAATGTCACTACCCCCACCAGCCATGTGATATAGGAATACTTGCCGTATTCGGCCGGGCCCAACCAGCGCGAGAGGATCATCGAGGTCGCCAATCCGCCGAGGGCCGTCACGGCCGTGGCGACGGCGACCGAGCGGCTGTTACGGCCAAGACGGCCAATGATCGCCCCCAGGTCGAGCTGCGCCATTAGCGGTTGAGAACCACTCCATAGCTCGCGCTAACCGCCAGGTGTCTGCCGATTTTTACCCCGGGTGCGGGTGCGTATTTAAGCGCTTGGAAAAGGTCGCCGCGCGGCCCCTCTGCAAATACCACTATCAGCCGCTTTTCCTGGCGATAAAGTTCATCGTCTGTCCCGGGCTGCTGCACCAGTAGCGCCAATAATAATACTTTAGATAGGCTAGGCGAAAAAGGACTTCGCCGACGAGCGGCAGCGCGATCAGTTTGCGCTTCGCGTCACTGGCCAAGTATTCGCTGCGAAGCTGATCTATGGTGTCAATATCCCAGAGCCGGACCTTCTCGTAGCCGCTGTCGCGGAACGCCCTGGCGTAAGTGATGGTCCTGAACGCGTTTTCCTGCGCCCCGTAGCGTGCTCCTTCGTGGTTGGCGAGAAATCTCTTCTTACCGCCGTACCAAGGCAGGCAGTGCTCTTTATAGGCAATGGTCGCCCCGGCCGCTTTGAGGACCCGGTGCGCTTCCGCAAGCAAATGCCGCGGATGAGTGGTGTGGTGTAGCATTTGTTTGCAGATGACCAGATCGAAGGTGTACTCCGGGAAGGGCAGTGCTTCGCCATTGGCGCAGGTGGCATGTAACTCGAGTTGGTGGCCATCTATGGCGCCCAGCCCTGTGATTGGGCTGCGGCTGATTTCGCACAGGGTTACGCGATAGCCTTTCTTGCGTAGCGCGTAGCTGAGCAACCCTCGGCCCCCGCCCAAATCGAGGATGTGAGCGCCCACGTGCGCCCCGCTTTCAGTGATCAGCTCGACTATTTCAGTAAAGAACTCACTATCGGCAAAACGCTCGGCGGCAGCGGCGAAATCCCTGTCGAGAAATTCGCGCCTTATGAAGTCGGCATGTTGCGGTGATGAGCGCATTTCCAGTACTGATTGTTCGTATGTGCTGATTTCCTGGTCGTAAAATTTGGACTCTGCCATATTTCGTTTAATCCTCAAGCAAGATATACACTAGCATAGCAAAAAAACGACAATCCTGCAATCGTATATTCCCTTGATAACCTCCCTCCGCCATCGGGATTTTGCAGTTGTCGTCAGCACCCCGCATCTGGAGAGATGGGGGCGTTGCCACCATGGTTTCCAGACGATTATCGTGTTTAGTTGTCGCCGCTGCGACAGGCCCGCATAATCACCTGGATATGCTAAGGAGCCAACCGAGGCTTAAGAGTTGTCGCGGGATATAGTGAGTGCTATTTTTTTAATTGCTTTCCCGTCTGACCCAAGGAGCTTTGCAATTTTTTGAGACCTTTTCTTTGCAATGTATTTTTAGGGCGCGCAAAATTAACAGCGACCAATAGTGCTCGTTGTATCTGGCTCGTATAACACGCTGGGAACGGGCTCGAAAAAGAGCTAAAGCTTCTTCTGGGCTAATCATGTGTTTACTCCTATCCTTATAATTGTTCCATGAAGAGGTCCGTCTCCGAGGAAAGGCGATGTCTGATATGAGCGATGTGAACAACGAACGACGGGACAGTTGGGATGGGCAAGGCGAATGGCCCGCGGCCTCGGTGATTATCGTTACCCGCGATCGGCATGAAGCGGCTGAAGCGGCTGTTCGTTCGGTGCTGCAAGTTGATTACCCCGCCGAAAAACTAGAAGTCGTCGTAATTGAAGAGACCGACCAGCCTCGTCCGATTGAGGGTGACCGAGTTCGCTACGTCGCCATCCCGTGGAGAAATCTCGGTCTGGGATTCGCGCGCAATCAAGGCGTCAAGCACTCTCAGGGTGAGGTTTTTGCCTTTACCGATGACGACTGCCTGATTCATCGGGATTGGTTGCGGGAACTGGTAGGCCCGCTGCTTACAGAAGAAGGAACTGCTGCGATCGCCGGTGCGGTGCTGGTCCCCGTGTGCGGTCCGGTGGGACAGTGCGAGAATATCCTGGGCTTCCCAGGCGGGGGGGTAAAGTTCATTGAGGAGGCCCAAGGGGAAATTGTGCGTCGTGCGACCTTTTCGACCTGTAATTGCGCGGTCTACCGCTGGGCGGTGGAGGAAGTCGGCGGTTTCCGCGAATTCAACAAATCTAGTGGGGAGGACGAGTTGCTCAGTCGTCAGATATCCGCTCGTCACCCACTGCTTTACACGCCCCATGCCATTGTCTGGCACGAACCCCGTGACAGTTTCGGCAAAGTGTATGGCTGGCTCGTTCGACGCGGCCACAGTCGGGTCGAAATGGCCCAGAATGTGACCGACAAGGGGGCTCTCTATCGCCGCATGGCCCTGCAGTCGCCTTTAGTGCGCTTAGCGATGGCAAATATGGCCGGTATGGCGGTGGGCTTACCATTATGGTTTTCGCCGTTGGTCTTGGTTGTCTTATACTACTTCAGCGTGCTCTATCGCTACCGATGGAGTCGAAATTACCACCCTTCCTGGAAAACCTTTTTGCTCTTGCCTTGGGTGAAGGCAACGATGGATCTCGCCATGGATATCGGCACCATCGGGAAGCTGTTTGCGCGAGGTAAGACGGAAGGTTAGCAGACGAGTGTGTTACGGACGGGGCCTGTCGAAAGGACCCCA
>JABHFS010000066.1 GCA_018672475.1 Gemmatimonadota bacterium
AGTTGAGCTTTGAAATTATAGGAACCTTACCCGGAACTTTTCACCATCCGCGACTGGGTTATGTCGACGCCTTCGTCATGTGCAAGCAACTTGCGACTTGATACAGGAGAATAAATATGATTAAACACAAGGTGGCCTCCGTCGGATCGATGTGGTCGACCAAAACCCTGAGAGACGCGGGCGAGCGAACTTAGATCAACGAGCACGCACGCGAAGGCTGGCGCTTAAATCAAACATCTTTCGGTTTCAGCCCGTGGTTGGTACCGACCATCTTCAGAACGCTGGAAAGGGGAGAAGCCGATTCCTAAGGCGCTCCCAACCCATAATAAAAAAGCAGGCCTGAGCATGTCTTATCGCGACCCCGCATTCCTCCGCGACCATATCAAAAGCATTATCGCCTTCTACCACCCGACCTGCATCGACGATGAATTCGGTGGTTATATCAACCAACTGCGAGACGACGGCTCAATCTACGACCGGAACACCAAGCACCTCGTCGGTACCTGCCGCTTCATCTATAACTACTCCCTGGCCTCGGTCACCCTCGACGAACCCGCCTACAAAGAAGCCGCCGCACACGGCCTGCGCTTCCTGCGGGAGACCCATCGCCAAATAGACGGCGGCTTCGCCTGGGTCCTACAAAACCGCCAAGTAGAAGATGGCACGCGCCACTGCTATGGCCACGCCTTCGTGCTTTTGGCCGCCGCCGGGGCCGCCAAAGCCGGCATCGAAACCGCACCCGCCCTCGCATCGGAAGTCTACGACCTGTTAGAGAAAAGATTCTGGGAGCCCGAAGCCCAACTATACGTCGACGAAATCGCCGCCGGCGACTGGAACGCGATAAACCCCTACCGAGGACAGAACGCCAATATGCACATGTGCGAAGCGATGCTGGCGGCCTACGAAGCCACAGGCGAAGCGCAGTATCTCGACCGCGCACATCTACTGGCGACCCGTGTCTGCGTCGATCTCGCCGACCGTTCCGACAGATTGATTTGGGAACACTACACGACCGACTGGAAGCACGACTGGGACTACAACAAAGACGACCCCAAAAACCTCTTCAAACCCTATGGCTACCTGCCGGGCCACTTCGCCGAATGGGCCAAACTGCTGCTGATCCTCGAACGCTACCGCCCGGAGACCTGGATGCTCGAACGCGCCCAGAGCCTCCTCGACATCGCCCTGGAGAAAAGCTGGGACGCTGACAACGGAGGTATGCACTACTCCTTCGCACCCGACGGGACCATCCTCGACACCGACCGCTACTATTGGGTCCTATCCGAAACCTTCGCCGCCGCCGCCTGTATGGCAATGAGGACCGGTGAGGACAAATATTGGGCATGGTATGACAAGGCATGGGCTTTCGCCGATCAATGTTTTGTCGACCACGAATACGGCGCCTGGTATCGTATTTTAGATGGCAACAATAAGAAATACGACGATCTGAAAAGTCCGCCTTCGAAGACCGACTATCACCCGCTGGCCGCTTGCTATGAGACATTAGAGGCCATCCGGTATTTCGCGTAAGAACGTTAATCGGAAGATCGCTGAATAGCGTTGTTGAAATATTTATTGGTGAATTGGTGCGCAAGTGCCGGGCGGAGAGGCTGACCCCGGCGAGTACTTTTGATAGTCCCCCTGGCCTTGGCTTTGGTGCACGAATCGTGCATTCGCGTGTTTCCCCTTTCACTCTGGACCTCAACTCCTCACCTAGACCTGGTAGGACTCGGATTGGCCCAGATGAAAACAACTTACACAGGACATTTGATGCACCCACATCGGATTTTCTTTATATATGGGCGGCCAGCTTTCCTAGTTAGGGCCGTAATCGTACTGGTTTGCCTACCGATTCGCGCGGAGCTCGAGCGGGCAGGCGGACGTTATAGAAACTGAACGGGGCGCTGGAGGCATATCTGCTACCGGTCAAACCGCAGGCTACGTATGGCCTGTACATTCTCGGCGGTGACGAGGAAGAGCAGAGCTTCGCTGATATCACGTGCATCTACTTCCCCTGCTGAATATGGCGTTTGCACAGCCGGTGGCTTGAAGCGCAAATCGCCTAAGCGCATTTTGCGCAGCGGCGCATTCGCCAACTCGCTACGCTGGTTCGCACATTGGCAAACCGTTAGATTCCATGCCCAAAAGAAAAAAGCATCAGTTTGGGCTGGCTATTTTATTTTCAAGGTCGTTGGCAGGAAGCCATTGATCAGCATCGACTGGCTCTAGAGCACGAAGTTGATGCTGATGCCCCATTCGCCCTTGGCCTGGCGTATCGGGCAAATGGGGATGATAGAGCGGCACAGACGACCTATGCTCAGGGAATCCGACTCTTTGGGGCAGAAGACGCACAGCAGATCGGCGCATTGCAAAGTCTGGATGCACTCATCAAGAATAGTGAGGAAAACATCGTCGCCCGGGAAATCCGGATGACCTATTGGCCTTAATACACGCAGACCCTCAATAGCAATAGACTTGTAGCCTTATATAATCACCAACAGCTATGGCATTTCTAATGCCTTTGACGATGAGCGTATTCCAACCTTTCGAGAAGCCTTAGATCTAGTAAAAGAAAAAACTCCGTTGGCCATTGAGATGAAATGTCCAGGAATCGATGAAGCATTGATTTAAACCTTAGAAGAAACAGGCATGCTGATCGTGAAGAAGAGTACCACGCCTTTACCCATCATAGCCGCAGAGGCTATCGTCAAGCACTGAGGAAAAATATCAAGCTCACAAAAAAGAGCCTCCAGAGCGGCGAGCGTATTGAAGAGAGTGCGCTCGAGCGAGGTCTTTCTCGCCTCTTCTCGAACTACATTAGCCCCCCTCTGAGACCCGTCATCGATGAATTGGCGTTCTGCGCGGCTCACGGGATGTCCGGTGGAGCGACAGGCAAGATCGACATCCATTTCAACAGTTTACCATCCCGGAGACCCATCCTATGAAACTGCTCGTGCGAACTCTCTCTTACCGTCCCAACAACTTCTTGAAGGATATCGAAAGTGTCGAATACGTCATCGCCTCGACCGAAGAAGAGGCGATCCGCATGGCTGCGAATATCGATGCTACGATCGATATCTGCAGCGCACCATTCATCGAAGCGGCACCGAAGTTGCGATGGGTCCAGATGCTCAGCACCGGCGTCAACGGTGTGCCCTTCGATCTACTTCGCGAGCGCGGGATCGTGCTAACAAACGCCGGCGCGTACGGCCCGAACATGGCCGACCACACCATGGCGTTTATGCTCATGTTGAGCCGACAGATTCCACAGATACTGCGTCGGCAGGAAAAGGAACGATGGCTAAAAAAAGACAAGCCCATCCCCGATCCCGGCGAACTCGACGGGCAAACGCTGCTAATTATTGGACTGGGAGGCATCGGGCTCGAAACGGCTAAGCGCGCCGCCGCGTTCGGCATGCGTATCATTGCGACCAGGCGCCACATGGACCGAGCGGCGCCGGATTATGTACACGAACTGCACCCCATAGAAGCGTTGGACGACCTGCTGCCCCGCGCCGACTGGATTAACGTCAGCGTGCCCTACACCGCCGACACCACCGACCTCATCGGAGACCGGGAATTCGGCCTGATGCGCGACGGCGTGCATATGCTGTGCCTGGCGCGCGGCGGCATCATCAACACCGACGCTCTACTGCGCGCCCTCGACAGCGGTAAAGTCGCCGGCGCGGGCCTCGACGTAACGGACCCCGAGCCCCTGCCCGACGACCATCCGTTGTGGGACTATCCGAATGTGATCATCACGCCGCATTCATCCGGGCAATCCGAAGCCGCGCACCGGCGATTAGGAGAATTGGTCGCCGACAACGCGCAGCGGTTCCTGCTCCAGCAACCGCTGCGCAACATCGTCGATCTTGAGCTACGCTACTGAGGCGGGTGATCGGCGTATGCCTCTCCCAAGGACTGTATTACAAATGAGGCCTCCCCGCAGCAAGCTGCGGGGTATCGAGTCGGCTATACGCGAATTTGCGCTGTAAGCAGCGGGGTATCAGACCCGAAAGGCTAAAATCAATTTTCTCGCGTGACGAGCTTACTGAGCCGTGCAGTCGCCCAATGATCCATCGCGCGCCGGTGTGCCAGTAAACGCCTCTTGCGGATACGGCCAATCGCGTCAGCGCCCAGCCGTCATCGTCCGTCCCTCCGCGTCGACCTGACGGTTTTCCTCAATCCTCTAAGGCGCCACGTCCCCGGCCAGCCGACGCGCCACCTGTGCATGCCCCGTCTTCCCACGCTCTTCCAACAGTCGCGCGATCTCCCCATAGGAGTTGACCATCGCCCGCCGCACACCCGCCGGCGTCTGGTGCTCGGCGACCTGCAACGCCCCCTCACCCAGCGCCGTCAACGCCAAGTCCGGCATCTCCGCCAGCACAAAAGACAGCGCGCTGGCCCAAGGGCCGTAATGCGCATCTTCCACATCAAAAAAACCGGCGCGATAGCGCGTGACCGCCGCCATTTCGGACGCTTCGTCGCCACCGCGCGCATATATCCACGTTCGGACCAGATCGACCGGACGCCAATCAGGATAGGCCTGTGCCAAACGATCCGCCGCCCGCAACGCGTCTTCGTTTCGCTGCGCCGCTATTAGACCAGCGACTTCCCGCAAGGCCGCGTCCGGGCACTGCGCATTTTCGCCAAAACTCCGCTGCCATCGCGCCAAGGCTTCCGCCCCATTGCCCTGCCTTGCAAAGACCATTACCGCCGGATGGTCAAAACCGAGAAAAGACGGCTCGACTCCGTCGTCGGCGAAGACCCGCCCGCCCCAGGCCGGATAGCGTTTGAAACGCGCCGCGACAACAAAACCCAATTCACCGGCGACGAGCCGGGTATAAAAATCCGCCACCGCAGGATAGAGATCGGAGACCGCCGTAAATTGCGCGTAACGGTTAACGTCGACCAACGCGATATAGTCGAGCCGCGCGACATGCTCGGTCAAAAAATGCGTCGTCGCGCCGCACGACAAATAGGGTTTGCCATTGAAGAGCCGCGCTATACCCAGCGGCACCTTGGTATAGCGCGTCCCGTCGACCAACCCCCCTAGCGAAAAACCGCCCTGCTCCACACCGATAGCATGTGCTTCAGGTACCTCTGCGACAATCCAACGACCCGCTTGGATACGACTGTCTTCCCCGGTATAAATACGGGCAAAAGCCACGCCATACCATCCCGCACTCAGCACGCCGATCACAACCACCACCCCAACAAGTCGCCGCCAAGACGCCGCGCGATCGATCAGCCACATACACAAATCGCCGGCCAACAAGGCGAGAAAGGGCACCAGCGGCAACAGGTAACGAACGTGTTTGGTGTGCAAGCCGCCGACCAATACAAAACAGAGCAATGGCCAAAGCACTACAGCCAGGTGCAGCGCCTGCCGGTGGCGCAAACCGGCCAAAAAACTCGCCGCAAAAAGCACCGTCGCCACCCACCCCACCGCCAGCGGCATCAACGCGGTCCAATAGTGCTGATAGGGTACTGTGTCAACGTCGAAGAGCGTCCAGGGCTTGATGAGCTCGCCCCGAGCGATGCCCAGCGAATACGCCAAATCGTTCGAGCTTTCACTCTGCCATAGCAGCCCGGGTTGCGTCAGCAAATAAGGTTGCAGCAAGCACAGAACCAAAACGGCGCTACCCGACAAGATGCAAACGCCGCGAATTGACCTGCTGCGCGATTGCAAAACAAAAGCACCCGCGGCGAGCAACGCCAAAAGCAATCCGTTCAAACGCACCGCCGCCGCCGCGCCCGCGCAAACGCCCACCGCAACCGCCCAACCCCATTCCTCTTTTTCAAGTGCCTTCGCCAACACGCAAAAGCAAACCAAACTACACAACAGAAATACGCCGTCAACGGTATAAAAATGAGCCTGTTGCACCACGACCGGCGCCACCGCAGTGAAGAAAGTCGCCAAGAGCGCCGCCCACTCGCCAAAACAACGCCGCCCCAGCCAATACACCAGCAACAGGCTCAAACAGGAAAGGGCGGCGGCGAGTAAACGGGCTGTCATATAAATCCAGACCTGCCCCTGTACTGAGTCCATATCCAGCGCCGGTGCCCCCGGCAAAACACCCGTAAACGCCAACGCCCCGCGCAGCATATAAAGCGGCAACAAACCATAGGCCGTCAACGGTGGCGCAAAGGACGACTCCAGCGCCAGCGACGCGCGAATCAGTGTCTCTTCATCGGGATGGAAGTGATAGAATGTCTGTTGATCGGATTGCCCGCTCGGATCAAAATCACTGATACCGCGCGTCAACCCGACGAAACGCAGACCAGTGCCGAGCATAAGACACAAGACCAAGGCCAGTAGCTGGGGTCGAGCCAGTAGGTGGCTCAAGTGATTATTAGTTTTCACTATGGGCCGTAAAAGAAATCACAGGTCCCAACAAAAACCACAGAGGAGTTACAAACCCGCAATGGGACCATATGGAGAAAATTAAAGGTATTTTAAAGGAATCCACAGAATCACCGGAGGACTGTCCAAGGGCATAGCCTTGAGCGGCTTGCGGTCCCGATTTTGCAATCCTGCAAAATCGGATCAGACCGCCCCTCGGAGCCCGACAGGAGTCGGGCGAGAATGAGCGAAGGTTATGCCCTTGGACAACCCGTACGCTCTATGCTAGTTCAACAGACCATTCAAACGCCGCTAATCCCGCCCCGGAAAGCGCTCTACATACTCCCGCGCAAATTCCTCGCTCCCATCATCAAGGCGCACCTGCAAATCCATACCCGGCAGAAAACCCGTGATCTTGCCCGCGACAAAATCCCCGCGATAACCACCGTCTGCCGTGCAAAGGACCCGCCCGTCCGGCCAATGCACCACGTGGATCTGGCGCACGGTCGGTTTGGCAAAATCGGGCTCGACCCTAAAACGCTCCACCGCCTCGCGGTCCAACTCCACGCCCAACCCCGGCGTCTGCGGTACCTGCAAATGCCCGCCTTTAACCTCGAATTCTCGCAGCAGCGTATGCGAATAGATGTTGACGCAGGGAAT
>JABHFS010000067.1 GCA_018672475.1 Gemmatimonadota bacterium
AGACGATCTGTGTGGCGACGATGTCGGCGGTACAGGCATTGGCGGTTTGGGCGATGAGGTCACCGCCGGAGCCGGTCGCCTGGTCGTCGGCGACTAACCGGAAGCTCTCCTGGTCGGCGGTGGCGGTGTAGGCGATATCGCTGAAGGTGGCGATGCCGTTTTGTGCTTGCACGGTGGTGGTGCCGGCAAGGGTGCCGGTGGCGGGGGTGAGCGTGACCTGGTCTTGGAAGTGGAGATCGCGGGCACCGTTTTGGTCTTGGCCTTGCACGATGGGCTGGGTCTGGAAGACGACGCCGGAGAGCACATCGCCGTTGCTTAAGCCGGAGTGGGCGGCCTCCTGTGTGAAGACTATCTGCGAAGCGACTATATCGCTTTGCAGGGATGGTGAGGTGGCCGAAGAAAGCCCGCTGGCATTTGCTTGTAGGGTGAAGACCGTTGCATCGGCGGTGGCGATGGCGGCGAGGTTGCTGAAGGTCGCACGACCATTGCTCCACGATTGCGCCGTGGTGCCCGAAAGGCTGACGTCGCCCGATTGCACCGAGATTGTGGCGCTGCCCGTCGCGTCTATATCGACATTGCCGTTTGCGTCGCGGGCTTCGACGACGGGTTGGGTGGTGAAGACTTGGCCGGAGACGATGTCGCCGTTTGCGGCGGCCGGGTCCGAGGGCAATGTGGTAAAGACGATCTGTGTGGCGAGGATGTCGATGGTGTGCCGGTCGGCGTCGTCGGCAGTGATTGCACTACCGACATTGCCACTGCTGGTTTGGATTGCGCCAGCGTTCGAACCGACGCGGAAGGCGTCTTTGAAACCGCTAAGTTCGTCGGTATGGGTCGAATTAAAGGTGGCAACGACGAGGAAATAGGGGAAGTCGCTTGACCAGGTCAGCGGGGCGGTGAGGGAGACGGTGGTTGGGGCGCCGATGTTGACGATGGTTTGCGTGCCCAGCAAACTGTCGCTTGGCGCATCGAAAACGGCGTCGGTGCTTTTATAGACGCTAAGTTGGGTTATTGCACTGGCGGTAATGCCGGTAGCACTGCTCAGATCGGAAAGGGTGAGGGCGATAGCCTGGAGCGAAGAGGTGCCGTCGTTGACTAGACGTACCTCATAGACCTGTATCTTATCTCCGGGTTGAGACGTAGATTGCCCGGAGAGGCCTTGGTGGTGTCCAAAAACGACAATGGTCGCCAAAGCCGGATATGCCTGGAGCAGAAAACACCCGATGTAGAGCAGGTGACGCATAGAGACGGAAATAATTTTCGGACCGGGAAGTATGGGTGCGACAGGGGGTTGTCGCAGAAGTGTGGGAACCTCTATACAACTATATTAACATTTTTTGCAAAAAAAAACAAGACAAGGTTATGAAATTTATTGAGTTATGGCTTTTATGAGGCGTGGGCTGATAAAGTAGAGCAACTGTCCGTATGTCTGCTCGATCTCGGTCCAGGAGAAGCAGCCTAGTTGGATGGCGACCAAACCGGCGGGCGGTAGTTCGACGCGGGCACCCGTAAGCTGGACGACCCACTCTTCGAGGCCGGGATTATGGGCGATAAGTAGGCCGGTTTGCACAGAATCGGGAAATGTTGCCGCCGCTTGTGCTAAGGTCTGAGGAAGTGCCAGATAGAGTGATTCGTGGAAACTTAGGGCATTTGTGGGCAGATTTAAGGTCGTCGCCAAGCCTTCGACTGTCTGGCGAGCTCTAAGTGCTGGCGAGGCGGATACTGCGTCGGGTTGCGGGCCAAAATTCTTGAGCAACTTCGCAACAAGCGGCACGTCTTTGCGGCCCTGTTCGTTGAGTGGACGGTCGAAATCGCTGCGCACGTCGGGCGGGTAATCCGCTTTGGCATGGCGCATGATTAGCAGGGTCTTCATCGAGTCTCCGAGGCAATGTGTTGCGCAGGCGTAGTTCTGGCGGTATTTTTATCGAATTAACAGCAAAATAACACCTATTCATCCAGGGAACAAACTCTCCCCAGGAGTGAAGAGCCTGTGGCCGTACAACCGTTAGAGCTCAACCTAGATATTCGTCCCAAGCGTCGCTTTGAAATCATCGATGTTTCGGCCATGATACGCGACGAAGTCGGCGATGAACTGAGCCAGTTCCGCAAGGTGGCCTATTGTTCGTTCCACACGACGGCCGGTTATCTGGAACAGGGGGTTTGTGCCCGTTTCGGCCACAGCCGCAAACAGCTAGATCCCTTTATTCGCGCGGTGCAAAAGATTTTCCCTTACGACGCCGGTTATTTTCACGACCGGATGCAATTGCGTGACGAACTCAGCGATAGCCAAAAGGAAAGAGAGCCGGTCAACGCCGACTCGCATCTGACCTTTATCGGTGCTGGGCTCAAGAATTGCGTCACCTATCTCAACCGTTCCGATGAGCCGGTTTATTTTATTGAGCTCGACGGCATCTATAAAGACTACGTGCGCAGCCGCCGCACGATGGTCATGGCTTATAACCATACCGAAATCGTGCATCGCGGCCGGGTCGCGATTCCAGTGGATAACGGCCATGCGATCGATTCCTTCAATCTCAAGGACGCCCGTTACGGCCTTTTTGATCAGCTCGAGGATTGGTCGCGGCAATACGGGGTGGACAGGGGTTGTATCGATATTCGCCTGGCGCCCGAGGAAGACCACGCGGGCATGACCGTGAATGAGTACGAGACGCTCCTGATGCGCAACGATTTGCCCGAGGCGCTCAGCGATCCGTTGCGCTATGTGGTCCAACGCGGCAAAAAGCTGCTGCGGCACCCCACTTTGATCCCCGGCAAGACGCGCGATTACGCCGCGTATGATCTGATCCATTTCTACAACGACCTGATGGACCAGGTGCCGATCGGCCGATCGGTCATCGACCGTATCTTCTCGGTGCTGTCGACGCCGGCTAAACGGATGCTGCGCCTCAAACGCCATATCCGTCTTTTGGTTTCTGACAGCGAGGCCACCGGTTCCGACCGCATTGTCCAGGGCACCTACCAGAGTCCGATCCTTGTTCAGCACCATCCGGCCGAGAATGGTGTGCGCTATATGGACGTCACGCTGCGCCGCTTTACCTAAGCGCCATGCAGGTCGATCCGTCTATTTTCAAAGCCTACGATATTCGCGGCGTCTACCCCGATCCGCTGAACGAAGAAGTCGCCTACGCGGTGGGGCGCGCTTTTGTTACACTCTTGGCGTGTGAAGAAGTCGTCGTCGGGCGCGATATGCGTTTGTCGAGCCCAGCGATCAAGGAGCATCTGATACGAGGCTTGACCGAGCAGGGTGCCGATGTCGTCGATATCGGTATGGTTGGAACGGATCAATATTATCACGCCTGCGCGACGCTTGGCCGTCCCGGGCTGATGGTTACCGCCTCGCACAATCCCCCCGAGTACTGCGGTTTTAAAATGGTGCGCAATATGCCCTATCTGCTCAGTGGAGATTCGGGGATTCAGGATTTGCGCCACCTCGTCGAAGAGGAGGGTTGGGGTGAGCCATTGCGGTCGGGAGAGGTTCGTACGCAAGATGTCTCGCAGGGTTTTATTGACAAGGTCCTCGAACTAGTCGACCCGACGCAAATCAAGCCGCTCAAGGTCGTGGCCGATACCGGCAACGGCATGGTGGGCCCGATCCTGCAACGAGTCTACGATCGCCTGCCGGTCGAATTGATCGGCATCTATCTCGACCCGGACGGCAGCCTGCCCAACCACGGTCTCGACCCAATGCAACCGGAAAACCGCGCCGATCTGGAGCGTCGTGTTATTGAAGAGGGTGCCGATATCGGCTTTGCCTTCGATGGCGATGGCGATCGCTTTTTTATTGTCGACGATCGCGGGCACTTTGTTCCGGGTGATTTTGTCACTGCCTTGATGGGCTGTTATATGCTTGAGCGCGATCCCGGCGGCAAGGTCGTCTACGACGTGCGGTGCTCGTGGGCTGTGCCGGATCTGATCAAGCAGGCCGGCGGTACGCCTTTAGTTGAGCGCGTGGGGCATTCATTTCTCAAACCGCGCATATTCGAGGAGGGGGCCGTCTACGCTGGTGAGTTGAGCGGCCATTATTATTTTCGTGAGTTTTATGGTGCGGATTCGGGTATCGTGCCCTCGTTGGTCATGCTGGAGATGCTGTCCAAACGGGGAGTTAAGCTCTCCGAACTATTGGCTCCGCTCGAAAGCAAGTACTTTCTCTCATCAGAGATCAATTCCCGGGTAGACGATCCACTCGCCAAGATCGAGGCGTTGGCCAAGCGCTACGGCGACGGCGCGATCGAGCGCATCGACGGGATAACAATTTCATTCGACGATTGGCACTTCAATGTGCGGCCCTCCAATACCGAGCCCTTGCTGCGGCTCAACCTGGAGGCGCTGTCGCAGGGGATGATGGAGCAGAAGCGGGACGAGGTGTTGGAATTTATCCGCTCGTGAGAACGAAGCTTTTTTGTCGCTGTGCCCCTGCCGGAAGCCTTTGGCAGGGGTTTTGTCGTTTGCGTGCGGCCCCCGGATGAATTTCCTGCGCGGTTTTTCGCTCAATGCGGTCTGTACAGGACTTACCTTTGGCCTCGGTCTGGTCAATCAATGGTTGTTGGCCAACTACGTGTTGGACAAGGCGGCGTACGGGCGGTTGTATCTTTGGACGAACGTGGCAATGATTGGTGCCATTGTTTTGGGCGAGTGGTTGCGGCGGGGTAACACGATTGTAGTGGGCAAGGAAGCGGTGGCCGTCGAGGCGCGGGATAACGCGTTGCTCTACTGTGCGGGGTTGCTGGGGGTCGGGTTGGCTGTGGCGTATATTGGCACCGACACCTGGGGCCGGTTGTTAGGGGCGGAGGCGCGGGACTACTGGCCGCTTCTGGCTGCGTTGCCGGTGCTGTTTATTCTGCAGCGGGCGGGGCTGTCGGTCTTGCTCGGGCGGGATCAGATCAAGCTCTATGCTGCGATCCCTGTGTTATTTATCGTCGTGTATCTCATCGGCAACGCGGTGTTGTGGTGGTCGGGCGAGGCCGAATTGGCGTTGGTCCTTTGTGTTTTTGCCGGTGCCGCGGGCACGGCTGGGTTGGTGGCTTTTGCGGTGCTGTCGGGCATCGGGCGCTTCAGCTGGGGCGACCGGGCGGTTTTGCGGCGGACATTCAGTGTTGGAGCGCGGGGCGCCGCCTCGGTTGGGCTGGTTTTTTTAATGTTGCGCAGCGACGCGTTTCTGATCGAGTATTTGCTCGGTGAAGCCGCTGTGGGCAGTTATCGGGTAGCGCTTAATTTTGCCGAAATGATGCAGCGCCTGCCCGATGTGGCTGGCGCGATATTGCTGGCCAAGGTCGTGCGCGGGGAGGATCAGCGTCTTTTGAGTTTGCGCGTGGCACAGGGTATTCTAATTTTTTCGCTGCTGGCGGCATTGGCGTTATTGCTTGCAGGTCCGTTGCTGATAGGGTTACTTTTCCCCGATTATCCCGAAGCGTATGAACCTTTGGCATGGATGCTGCCGGGGCTGGTTTGTCTTGGTTTTGCTTCGGTCTTTAATACCAAGTTGGCCGGGCAGGGTTATCCTGTGGTTACGCTGTGGGCGGCGGCGGCGGCTTTTGCCGTTAATATTTTATTGGGTATCTGGTTTATCCCGACTTGGGGGCTGTTGGGTGCGGCGTGGGCGAAGTCGGTCGCCTATGTGGCGTGGGCGCTTTTGGTGGGGGGGTATTATCTGCGCAATGAGGGGCTCCGCTGGAGGGCTCTCTTGCGTTTTTGGGATCTGGCCGCTACTTTGAAGAAAAGCCATAAGTCATAGAAAATATGAGTATTTTTACACATACAGACCTGCGGTCTTACACTCTTGACCGCCGCTACTTCGCCGCTTTCCTGGTCTTCCAGGGGTTGATGGTGGCGGGTAGCATATTCTATACTGAGCTCCTGCCGGCCTTATTGGTAGTCTCTTTGCTCGCCGTGCTCTTTGTCACCGGTGTATTGGTGCGGCCGTGGTTGATCCTGCCAATGATCGTGCTGACCACCGGGCTCGACAGCACGGGACGGCTGATCGGCGAGGCGGGCAAGATCCAGGGCATGTTCCATCTGACGGGTTTTCACCTGACTTTCGGGCTGATGATCATCGCTCTGGCGGCTAATATTTGCTTGACGCGTCGTGTGCGTTTCCCCGATTTCGACGTCAAGGCGCCGCTCTTCCTGTTTTTGGGGTGCATCGCCGTTTCGTTGACCTATTCGCCCAACCAACCCGAGGCGACGGTCAGCTTCATGCGGATCTGCGCGTTGGTGCTCTTCACCTATATGGTGCAGATCATCATCGATTCTAAGCAGGCGGTATCGGCGGTCCTGTGGTCGATGGTGATTTTTACCGTGTCCGGCGCGGTAATGGGCACATACCAAGTAGTCACCGGCCAGTTTCACTTGCCGGTCAAGGTCATCACCGCGTTGGGCGGAAACGTGCCGCGGGCGACGGGCACCTTCCACAATCCGAACATCTTCGCGTCGTTTATGATGAGCGGCGTACTACCGCTTTTGGCGGTGCTGCTCAATTACAAGATGGGTAGGGGGCAGCGCATACTCTTTGCGCTTTCAACCGTCATCGGCGTCGGTGGGCTGCTGGCCTCGTTTAGTCGTTCGAGTTGGGTGGCGACGATGATTGGCGTGATGGTCATCCTCTGGCTAAGCGGCAAGATGCGTTATTTCTTTATCCTAATCCTCGCGTCGATCGTGTTAATCCTCGGTCTCAAGGAATTTGTACCTTTTGCCGAGTATATATTTGAGCGTTTTATCTCTATCTTCACGCTGTTCAGCCAATTCGGTTCGGTCGGTCGCACGTCGAGCACGGCGCGAATATTTTTGATTATAGCCTCGCTCGACATGTTTTTCGACCATCCATTCTTAGGGATCGGTTGGCGGGCCTTCCCGCATGTGTTTTCCGGCTACGCGCCGCCAGGTTATCCGCACTGGAGCTACGTCAACGAACCCCATACCGTGATCACCATGGTATTGGGCGAGCTGGGCATCGTCGGCTTCACGGCCTTTATGTGGTTTGTCTGTCGCACCTTCTTTTTGAGCATAGGGCGCTTTTACCGCATGCAGGATTCCTATTTGCGCGCCGTGGCGATCGGTCTGATCGCTACCTTTGTCGCCTTCCAAGTGAACCAGTCGTTTAACGGTGATCTGCCCAACAATATGTTCTGGTTCTGCATCGGCATGTTATTCGCCGTGCAGCGGCTGGAGGCCGCCTCGCGCAAGACGTGAAGGTCCTAGTCGCCTCGCGTCTCTATCCTAGTTCGGCCTATCCGAGCCGGGGGACCTTCGTGCACGAGCAGGTGCGTTTTCTCAATGCGCACTGCGATCTCGAAATTATCTCACCGATCCCCTATTTTCCGCCCTTGCCGGGCCGTGGTCGTTGGAGCGCCTATGGTCGAGTCGGCCAACGCGAGACGCTCGATGGTCTCGAAGTGCGTTATCCGCGCTATTTGTCTTTCCCGCGCCGCCTATTTTTCACGGGTCTCTGGCGCCGTTATCTGGGCGCTTTGCGGCGGGCGGGCGGTTCGGTGCCAGACCTGATCCACGCCCATCTCGCCTATCCTGACGGTCTAGCCGCCATCGAATACGGTCGCCAGGTGAACCGGCCGGTAGTTATCTCTGTGCACGGTCACGATGTGCGCGAAATTCCCGATGCCTGCTCCGAATGGCGCGCTCTAGTCTCCCGTGCCTTGACCGGTGCCGAGTTGGTGATCGCCAGCAGCGGCGATGTGCGCGAACGAGTGCGCGAATTGGGCGTAGCCGACGATCGCATCCGTTCGATTCCGCAAGGCGTTGATTGCTCGCTCTTTCGCGGCGCTGACCGTCAACCGGGCGATGGTGGGTGGCAGTTGTTGTATGTGGGGCGTTTTGATGTGCGCAAGGGCATGGGGGTGTTGCTCGAAGCGATGCACGAGGTGCGGCGCGAGCGCGGTGATGTGCGTTTGCGGTTGGTGGGTGGAAGTCCGGTTAGTGGCACGGCCGACGATTTTCGCGAGCAGGCCCGGGGATTAGAGGATTGCGTCGAGTTCGTCGACGAAAAATCACACGAAGATATTCCAGCGCTGATGGCGGCGGCGGATGTATTTGTGCTGCCCAGTTTCTATGACAGCTTCGGCATTGTATTGATTGAGGCTATGGCCTGTGGTTTGCCGGTAGTGGCGACGCGCTGCGGTGGGCCGGAGGATATTGTCGAAGAGGGCATGGGGATGTTGGTCGGGGTGGGTGACGCGAGGGCATTGGCGCGAGGGATACTAACCGTGTTGAACGAATATGAGGGGTTTGACCGGGCGGAAATTCGGCGGCGGATCGAAGCGCAATACGATTATCGGGGTGTAGCCGAACGCATATATGGAGTGTATGAGGAAGTTCTGGGTCGATAGTTTCTAAGGGGTATCGCAACGTACCAGCGAGCCGCAAGAGCAGAGGTCTTTGCGGTAGCCGCTAAACAATCCCTGCGTAAAACGCCAATAGCTTATCCGCTTGTGTTTCCCAGTTGTAGGTCTTCCGTGCCGCCTTGCGTCCTCTCTCGCCCATCTGCTGGGCTTCTTCTGGATGTTCCCACAAATAGCGCACTGCCTCGGCCGCGGCCTCGCCGTCTTCAGGGTCGACGCAGAGACCGCAGCCGGTTGTTTCGACGATCTCGCGCAGATTGGGGAAATTCGCGCAGATTACGGGAATGCCGTAGGCCATATATTCAAAGAGCTTGGTCAACTCCTTATGCAGCGTATGTTGATTCGGCGGAAAAAGCGCCAGACCTGCCGTCCAGCGTTCGCGTAGATAATACTCGACGATACGCTCGTGCGGTATATAACTTCCGATGCCCTCGATATGCAGCCTAGTCGGATCGGCGGCGCTTTGTAATTCGGCAGCGAGGTGTGCGTCGCAGCGGCCGACGAGGAAGACCTCGGCATCGGGCAGGTGGTGCAACAGGTTGGCGTGATGGTGGGCGCCACGATAGGCTTTGACATTGCCGGTATAGATCAGGCGGGGGTGCTCGGGACGGGGGCGCTCGGCGAGTTGGCCCTCGTGCAATTGGGGGAAGCGGGCGTAGTTGAGAATCGTTTCGCCGTGGGGGAAGCGTTCGGCGTAGTAGCGTTCGGCGAGTATGAGGTGGAAGAAGTAGCTGGCGCCGGTTTCGGTTAGGGCGAAGGTCTTGGCGATTAGACCGCGCAGCCAAGCGGGCAGGTATTCGCGTTGACGGATGGCGGTGAGGTTGTCTTCGTGGATATCGTAAATGACGCGTTTGCCCAGCAGGCGTAGCAAAAGTCCGGCGGGAATCAGTTCTGGGTCGTGGAAATGATAGAGCTCGGCTCGTTCGGCAAACGCCATGCGAAAAGCCCGCCAGACGCCGAAGCTCATGCGGGCGAGCCGGCCGCCGGCCGAGGGCAGGGCGCGGATCGACAGGTTTTCGTGGGATTCGTCGCTTGAGTGTTCGGCTAGGAGCACGACCTCGTAGCCTGCCGCCGCTAGCGTTTTGCATTCGCGGTGGAAGATTCGGTTGTCGAAGGGGTTATGGACGGTAGTGATGTGCACGACTTTGTGCATGGTTAGCTCAATATCCGAAAATAGGTGGGAAGGGGCGCTAAAGTCAAAAGCCGAATCGTTTTTTTACCGGCGGAACGAGTTGCATAAATCACTACAAATGGCGAAAATATAATAAGATAAGATGTATTGTGATACCGTTAATTACTTTGGATCCCCATGTTTGCGATAGTTTTCTGGGCGGCGTTACTTATCGTCGTTTATACCTATTTGCTCTATCCCGTGCTCATCTGGCTTTTGACGGTGGCTCGCAAGGCGCCGGATTACGCCCCATTGGCAGAGTGGCCGGATCTATCACTGATTATCGCCGCCTATAACGAAGAAGCGGTATTGCGGGCCAAGCTAGAAAACGCATTGGCGTTGGATTATCCGGATGAAAAACTGGATATCATTGTGGTCTCGGACGAGTCGTCCGATGACACCGATAGCATCGCTGCCGAATTCGCCGAGCGCGGGGTGCGTTTATTTCGGGTCGACAAGCGTGGCGGCAAGACTCAGGCGCAGAATGCGGGCGTGGAGTTGGCCAGTGGTCGGTTCTTGGTGTTTTCCGATGCCAATTCGATGTACGCTCCAGATGCGCTCAAGAGACTGATGGCGCCCTTCGCCGACGAACAAATCGGTTGTGTCTGCGGCGAATTGCAATATGCCAACCCCGACGACGGGGGTGTCGGCAAGGGCGAGGGGGCTTATTGGCGTTACGAGCAGTTTCTGAAGCAGAAGGAGAGTTTGCTCAGCTCGACCCTGGGGGCCAATGGGGCGATCTACGCATTGCGTCGCGAACTCTTCGAAGAGTTGGGTAGCGAGATTATCAGCGATTTTGTTATGCCGATCCGCGTTTGGCGCCAGGGCTATCGCGTGCTCTATGAGCCGAAGGCCATCGCCGTCGAGCACAGTGGCGGCAGTTTTGGCGAGGAGTACGGTCGCAGACGGCGGATTATCACGCGTTCGCTGCACGGTTTGTGGACTCAGCGGGGGGTACTCAATCCCTTTGCGCACTTTTTTTTCGCCTTGCAGATGTTCTCGCACAAAGTGCTGCGTTGGCTGGTGCCAGTGCTGCTTTTGGTGGCGCTGCTGGTCAATATTCCTTTGGCCGCGGATTCGTTGTATCGCCTTTTGTTGGTATTGCAGATTATTTTCTATGGTTTGGCCGCGTTGGGCAATATATTGCCGGGGCGGCTTAGCCGGCTTTTTCCCTTTTATGTGCCGGCCTATTTTTGCGCCATCAATTTCGGTGCTCTGTTGGGCCTGGTGCATTTTCTAACCGGCCGCCGCGACCGCATCTGGCAGCCCGTGAGTAGAGTATAGATGTCCCGTAGGCAACGCATTGCCCTGCTTTTGTTGAGCGATATCGCCGCTGTAAACCTGGCGTCGGTGCTCTTCCTGTGGATGAAGTTCGCTGGCGGTGGGCTAGAAACCGTCCAGCACAGTTGGAGCCGGCTGTATCCTGAGGCAGCGGAGCCGACCTTTTGGTACGCGCTGGGATATTACTCCGATGTGCTGCCGCTGATCGGCGGTTGCTGGCTGTTGCTCTTCCTGTTTTTCGGTTTCTACCGTCCTTCTCCCTCGAGCTCGCGTTTCGATGAGATCTTCGAGGTGGTCAAAGTGGTGACCTTGGGTGTGTTACTGGCCTTCGTCGCTACCTTCGACAGCGAGGTCCGCCTGACCCGGTTGTTGATCTTCTTCTATTGGCTGGGGATGGTTTGTACGGTCGCGGGTGGGCGGGTGGTAGTGCGCAGCTTCGAGCGCCAGCTTTTGTTGCGCGGGATGGGCCGTCGGCGCACTGTGATCGTCGGTGTCGACCAACGCGGCACCCGTTTATTGCACGATTTGCGCTCGGCGCCGGCGCAGGGGTACGAGGTCGTAGGTTTTGTGCGGGCGCACAACGAGCTGGAGCGCGATGAGATCGACGGCCTGCCGGTCTTGGGGGTAAAGGAGGATTTAGGGCGGGTCATCGCCGCCGAGCGCATCGAGGTGGTGCTGATCGCCTTGCAGTCCAATTCTCACGAGGAGGTGATGCAGATTATCGCCGCCGCGGAGGGGCAACCGGTCTCTTTCAGTATTACGCCGGACCTCTACGATATCGTCACTGGCCACGTGCGCACCACCCAGATCCACGGCGTACCGCTGATGGAACTGAAGCCGGAGTTGATGCCGGCATGGCAGCAGACGGTCAAGCGTCTTGTCGATGTGGTCGTGGCAATCGCGGTATTGGCGGGTTTGGCGCCCTTGTGGGTGTTGACCGCGCTGGTGATCAAGCTGACGTCGCGTGGGCCGATCTTTTTTCGCCAGGAGCGCGTCGGCGAGGCCGGCAAGCCGTTTATGATGCTGAAATTCCGCTCGATGCGCATCGATGCCGAGGAAAAGACCGGCCCGGTATGGGTCAAGGGCGAGGACCCGCGGGTGACGACCATCGGCAAGATCCTGCGCATGCTGCACCTAGACGAGATCCCGCAATGCCTCAATTTCTTGCGCGGCGACATGAGCCTGGTCGGCCCGCGGCCCGAGCGCCCATTTTTTGTCGAGCAGTTCAAGGAACAGATCCCCTTCTACAGCCGCCGCTTCAACGTCAAACCAGGCCTGCTGGGCTGGGCGCAGTCCAAACACGAGTTCGACCTCAACTCCAAGGACGTAGTGGCCATCGCTCGCGAGCGCCTTGAATACGACCTCTATTATATTGAGAATATTTCGCTCAAGCTCGACTTTAAGATCATGCTGCAGACGGTGTGGTTTGTGCTGGCCGGCAAGAGCACGCGTTAGCACCTGCCTAATCGGGTAGGTACACTCTCTGCCGGGATGTGGTTTGTGCTGGCGGGCAAGGTCCGTGCTGAGCGAGCATTCGGTAACATGGCGCATTGTTGTGTCGTGCAGTACTCTGGCGGATAGGCACATGCGCTGTACGCTGGGTGGTCGGCAAGACGGCGGCTAAAGCGTTTTGTCGGCTGTGATCACGGTACTATGCTTTCGAAATTGCCACGGCTTTGGCGGCGCTGGTGGCGTGGGTCGGGTCGGTGCGGTTTCGTTGAAGCAAGTTTTGCAGCAGGCGGAAGGCGGCGATGATATTCGCGCGTATCCAGGCAGGGGCTGCCGATAGCTTTGGCGGGCTGTGGGGAAGAAAAAATGGATCACTTAAATCACCATATGTATTTGAAAATAAACGACTTGATTTTATAATTCGGCTGTGGTAACATTAGTACAATAACTAAAGGTTAAATGCTTTGCTTGATGAGAATATCGACATTAGGGGAGGTTCGTTCATGTGTGTCTTAGGGAAAATTTTTGTGCTCTCGGCTTTTTTGTTGCCGCTGGGTGTTGCCCAGGCGGAGGACAAAGAGGAACAAATAGACAAACTGCGCCGCAAGACACCGAGCGGCCAGTATATCGATCCGGCCAGTTTTTTCCGCTTTCACGGTTATAGCTCACTGAGCTTTACCGGGGCTGGTCCTCAGGTGGGTCCGGCGCCTGGAGGCACCCCCCAGATTTTGATCAATCCTGGGCCTTCGCCGCAGACGGGTTTCAACGAAGGCGGTTTCCGCAACGACGCGGCGCTTTTTGTCGGCGGCGAGCCGCTCGACGGGGTCGGCGCCGTCATTGAGATTCACTTTGTCGGCGATGCGACCGACCCTGCGCTCACTGAAGCCAAGATGAGTTGGGACCTGGGTGAGTTCGTCGGCAACGACAACTTGGCCCTGCGCCTGATCGGTGGTCGTTACTGGTGGCCCTTCGGCATCCACAACGACGAATGGTTTAGCGCGGTCAACCGGTTCTCGCTATTGTCGCCCACTGCGACCGAGGTTGTACCTGCACATTACAATGAAGTCGGCGCGATGCTCGAAGGCGAGCTCGTGTTGTCCTCGACGATGGGACTCAACTTTGCGTTGTCGGTCGGCAATGGCGTGTCGGGTTTTCACATGCCCACCGTCGTGCGAAGAACGGGTGCTGATGCCAATGGCAACCGTACCTTCACAGGGCGCCTTGGTCTAGCGGTTCTGGGAGGTCTCGACGCAGAATTGGGCGTCAGCGTTGCCAGCGGTCAGTTGCGCGACGGCCCCCATGTCGATGCCACTATAGGGTTGCCTCCAGAATTCCAGTATGCGGCCGATTTCACCGCTTTCGGCCCCGACTTGACTATTGACATCAATGGTTTCGGCCTGCGCTCGTATTTCTACAGCTCGACCGAAGAGCTTACCGGGGCACCGGTAGCGGAGATTGCCCGCACCGGTATGACGGTCGAGCCTTCATATACGATCAAGCGCGACGCCGAACGTTTCAAAGCTTTCAGCCTGATTGCCCGCTACAGTATGGCCGAGGAAGAAAATTTGGCTGGTCAGACCCTGACCCGGGACCAAATCGGTGTTGCCCTCAACGTCTTTATAACCGACGCGTTTATCGGGCGCTTGGGTTATGTCATACAGGGCGAGTCGGATGATTTGCAAGACTTGGACAACAACGCCATGAGTATCAGTATGACCAGCGAATTCTAGATGATACGGGAAAGGAGTCTCGCATATGCACGGCAATAATCGGCTGTGGTCAGCGGCCCTTGTGGTCCTGCTACTGCTGCCAGCCGTTATAGGTGCGCAAGACGCCGTCCCTGTGGATAAGCAGGCGAATTTGCTGCTCAAGGCCTTGGGTTATGACCGCGGCCTGAAGAAGCGCGCGCCCGAGGGCATCCGTATCTTGGTGGTGCATCATGGTGCGGCCAAAACGGCGGGCAAGATCGCAGTGGCGTTTACCACGGCGGGTAAGTCCAAGGTCAAGGGCCTGGCGGTGACGGCTTCCGCGGCGGAGTTCAAAGACGTTAAGAATCTGCTGCAAAAGGCCGACGCCGGCGAATTCAACATACTCTTCGTCGACCCGTCTGCGAAGGGCGCACTATCCTCGCTACAACAGGTGACGCGCGGTAGGAAGCTGCTGTCGTTGGGCGGCAATTACGACTTGGTCAAGCAGGGGCTGTCGATGGGCATTTATCTCAAAAAAGGGGTCCCGCGGTTGATCATCAATCAGCGCGCGGCCAAAGTCGAGGGCTTAGATCTGGCCCCGGCCATCAGGCTGATCGCCACGACGATCAAATAAGCGGGGTCGGATGTTCGATTACACGTCGCTTCGCTTCAAGATCGTCGCCCCCTGGCGATTTTCATGGGGGCCGTCGGGGATCTGACGGTCGAGCGTCGAGGATGAGCAAATCGTCCATCGTGCCGCGGTAGCGCTGTCCT
Source organism: Gemmatimonadota bacterium (assembly GCA_018672475.1). GTDB lineage: Bacteria > Latescibacterota > UBA2968 > UBA8231 > UBA8231. The sequence goes on from JABHFS010000067.1 coordinate 14,730, forward strand.
AATCCGATTTTCAGCTAGGTAACCCTCCATCCAACCGCGTCGTATCCCGTCTATGTAGACTTCGGCTAGATCGTCCCGATTGCCCGAGTTGGCGTTGTGCCAGGTCGCGGCGATCGGGTGCCACTCGCCGCCCAGTGTTTGCAGCCGCTCGTATTATACGTCGACATCCTCGACTTCAAATTCTATTGTATAGCCGCCGGTGCTCGAAGTGCTGATGCAGCCGGCGGCCATCGAAGTCGCCCCACTAATTTTCGTCGCCGCTGGCTTTGGATTGCAGGACCGCGATATAAAAGCGCGCAGTTCTTTTATGCGATTCGAAGATAGACAGACGCTGTTGAATCACATTTGGCTCTCGTTTCGGGGTGCGCAAGTAGAGAGAATAGGTACCGTCGCGTGGGCTATTACGCCGGTCAAATTCGCTGAAGCCCGGTGCTATTCAAATGTTAAGGCCGCGTCTTCTACCTCGATGGCAGGCGGAAGACGCGATCTCCCATGATCAACCAGGGTAACAGGGAATGTGCAGGCCCATGGTCTGCTCTACATCCGGTTATTTTTCGCCGCGCGGGTCGGCGCGCAGTGTTTTTAGGTGGCCGGCGAGCGCCTGCACCCCGTAGCCGAGCGCGTTGCCGACGTTGATATAGCGATAGCCCCAACGGATTTTTTCCTGCATTTCGGCTACGTCGACCAAGGTCGTGCCGGTAACGATACCCGTGCCTTCTAGGCGGCGAGGTACGTCTTGCATGATCTCCTGGACTTGCTTCGAGCCGGTGTCGGTAATCGTACCGACAGTGGCCGAGAGGTCGAGTGGACCGACGAAGATCACGTCGATGCCCGGCACCTTTTTTATTTCGTCGAGGTTGTCGTAGGCCTCTTGGCTTTCGAGTTGCAGGACTAGTACGGTTTCTTCGTTGGCGGTCTTGATCACCTCGTTCCAATCGGCTCCGGCGATTTTGGTCCACATCGGTGTGATACCACGCTTACCTTGTGGTGCGTAACGGGCACGTTCGACGGCGAGCGCGGCGGCCTCGGCGGTGTCGATCTGCGGGACCATCACCGCGACGGCGCCGGCGTCGTAGGCCTTCTTGATCAACGCCGGGTCGTTCCAAGCGACGCGGACCATCGGCGCGACGCCGCGCATCCTGGACAGGACCAGGATCGAATCGAGGGCTTCCGTGCCGTAGGGCATATGTTCGGTATCAGCCCAGAGGAAGTCGGGATTGGTGTCGAGTACGGTGCCGGCCGCGTGCGGAGAAGGGGCTGGCAGGGCGGAACCGAGGATGATTTCGCCGTCTCTGAGGCGTTGCTTGAGCAGATTCGGATACATGGAGTGGCTCCTTTGAGGTATTTTAGCCGTAGATGGAATAGAGAATGACGCCGCCCAATAAGATGCGGTAGACGGAGAAGGAGTTGGTGCCGTGGCGTTGTAAAAATCGCAGCAGAAAGCCGATGGACAAGTAGCCGCTGACGGCGGCGGCTAGGATACCGAGGCCGAGGTTTATTAGTCCGGTGCCCGCCAGGCCTCCTTCGAGCAGGTCGAGAAACTCCAACAGGCCGCTGGCGCCGATGGCGGGCAGGCCGAGCAAGAAGGAAAAGCGGGCGGCTTCTTCGCGTTTGAGGCCGATAAAGAGCCCGCCCATGATTGTCGATCCGGAGCGCGAACAGCCGGGCACGAGGGCGAGGGCTTGGCACAGGCCAATGATCTGTATTTGCCAGAAGCTCAGATCCTGCATCGAAAGTTCACGGCGGCCACGGCGTTCGGCAAGCATCAGGAAGAGCGCCAGCACAATCAGGGTTGAGGCGATGATCGGCAGGCCGCGGGCTTCGGTCTCGATAAAGTCCTTGAAGGTCAGGCCGAGTATGCCGATGGGCAAGGTGCCCGGGACGATTGACCAGGCCAGGCGGCAGGACGAGCTGTGGTTGAGGTCGCGGTGCCGCAGCCCTTGCAGCGCCGCGAGGACCAGTTCCTTGATGTCGGCGGCGAAGTAGGCGAATACGGCAAACAAGGTGCCCAGTTGGATCGTGGCCGAAAAGGCGGCGCCAGGGTCGTCCCAGCCGAGGAAGTGCGGCACTACCCGTAAGTGGGCGGTACTGCTGATGGGCAGGAATTCGGTCAGGCCTTGGACCAGGCCGAGAATCAGTGCATGCAACGAGTTCATAAGTGCGCTTTACGGGAGTGGTGTGACGAACGCGGAAGAGGGCTTTACTTGTTGCGGACGGCCTTTTCCCGACCGCTTTGCCTGCGTGTTGGATGGTCTGCGGCGCAGGGCAGGTTGGGGCTAAACTAAAGGCCGCCGCCCAGCCTGACAAGGATCCGGCGTGCCGAGTGGCTGGTCTCGTGCCGCTTCTATATCGAGCAGGTCCTGGCGGTTTTTGCGGACCAGGACCTGCTCGAAGTCCTCGGCGTCGCGCATTTTCCAGACTTAATCGCCGACTCGGCTGAATACGAATTCCTTCTCCAGCGCCTGGCGTTTGAGCGTGGTGAGCTGGTCGAGGAATTGCTCGTCGCGGTCGGTGTTTGCTGGCATAATTCTATGAATAAAGAGATCTCCCGGACCGGCCGCCACTGATTCTCCGCGCATCGTCCGGTCTTGACAGGAAGGCCGATATATGTGCAGAATAAGACGGCTAAGCATCTAATTCAAATATACAGGAGACGATATGCCCGTCACGATCAAAGACATCAAAACGATTCTCACGCAACCGGCTGGATCCAAGCTGGTCATTGTCAAAATCATCACTTCGGACGACGGCCTCTATGGTTTGGGTTGTGCGACCTTTACCCAGCGTTTCGAGGCTGTGCACGCGGCGATCGAGCATCACCTCAAGCCCTTTCTAATCGGCCGCGACGTCGACCGCATCGAGGAGATCTGGCAGATGTCGGCGGTCAATAGCTATTGGCGCAACGGTCCGGTGCTCAACAACGCCATTTCCGGGGTCGATCAGGCGCTGTGGGATATCAAAGGCAAACGAGCAGGGATGCCGGTTTATCAATTGTTGGGCGGCAAGTGCCGCGAGGGGGCGGCCGTTTATGGCCACGCCGGTGGCGATACGCCCGAAGCAGTGGTCGACAGCATCCGCGGTTTCCAGGAAGAGGGTTATCGCTATATCCGCTGTCAGATGGGTGGCTACGGCGGCAAGGCGTCGAACCTAGTCAAGCCGGAGGGCGCACTCGATGGCGCCTATTACCACCGCAAAGAGTATATGATGAACCATCTACGGATGTTCGAGCATGTTCGCTCGGAACTCGGTTTTGAGGTGGAGCTCTGCCACGATATCCACGAACGCCTGCAGCCGATCGAGGCTGTGGGTTTCGCCAAGGATATGGAGCAGTTCAAGTTGTTCTTTTTGGAGGATGCGCTAGCGCCGGAGGACAACGACTGGTTTAAGAATATCCGCGAGCAGTGCTCGACGCCGCTGGCGATGGGCGAGCTGTTTAATCACCCGCACGAGTGGCGGCCGTTGATCGAGGGCCGCTTAATTGATTTCATGCGTATGCACGTCAGCCAGATGGGTGGCATTACGCCGGCGCGCAATGTTGCGGCCTTCGGCAATATGTACGGGGTACGCACCGCCTGGCACGGTCCGGGCGATACTTCGCCGGTGGGGCACGCGGCGAATCTGCATTTGGATCTATGGGCGCCTAACTTCGGGATTCAGGAATGGTGCCGGTTCAACGAATTGGTCTACGATATGTTTCCAGGCTTGCCCGAGGTGCGCAACGGGTATTTGTATCCGAGCGAGAGCGCGGGTTTGGGGATCGATATCGACGAGGAGTTGGCGGCGAAGTATCCTTGCTCGAACGAGGTTATTCAGTGGACGCAGACGCGGTTACCGGATGGGAGTCCTGCTCGACCCTAATACTGTGGACGGGCTCAAGGGGGTATTCCCCTTCGCTGATTCTCGCCGACCATCCCTGGTCGGCTCCGAGGGCAGTGCCCGATTCCACTATCCTGTGGAATCGGGCACTGCAAAGCTGTTGTGGGGAATACCCCGTTGAGCCCTCGGTGATGGTGTGATCGTTTTGGAAAGACCTGCGGTAGACGTCCAGTAATTCTATGTTAGTTTTCAATAGTACATCTTTCTCCGTTTTCCTGTTAATTTTCCGATTGATGTTTATAGATTGTAGGAGATGTCAATGAAAGTCCTAGTGTCCAATCTCGGTAGCACTTCGTTCAAGTACAAAGTTTTTTCCATGCCCGACGAGCAGGTTTTGGCGCAGGGGGGTATGGACCGCATCGGTGGCGAGGGGTCGATGCACAAGTTTCAGATCGGCGAGGGCGAAGCCGTCGAGCAGGCGGTGGCGCTGCCCGACCACGCCGCAGCCATCGATGAGGCGTTGGCGCGTCTGGCGGAAGGTGGGGTGCTGGCGTCGGTGGAGGAGTTGGATGCGGTGGGTTTTAAGGCGGTGCATGCGCGCAGTATTTCGGGGGTGGTTGAATTGGATGCGGATGTGATCGGGCGGATGGAGGACTTTTATCCGTTGGCGCCGGCGCACAACCCCGCCTATGTGGCGGCGATCCAGCAGTTTGAGCGGGTGGCGCCGGCGGCGCGGCGCATCGGTTGTTTTGAGACGGCGTTCCATGGGACGATGCCGCATCGGCGCAAGTTCTATGCGGTGCCCTATGAATGGTATGAGAAATACGGGGTGCAGCGCTATGGTTTTCACGGGGCGAGCCATCGTTATGCGGCCGAGAAGGTTGCCGAATTGGAAGGGCGCGCTGATCTCAAGCATGTCAATATGCATTTGGGCGGATCGTCGTCGCTGTGTGCGGTGAAGGCGGGGGTTTCGCAGGGCGCTTCGCACGGGCTGAGCCCGCAAGGCGGGCTGCCGCAGAACAACCGCATTGGCGACTTGGATCCCTATGCGTTGGATTTGGTGATGCGCAATGAGGGGCGGTCTTTTGCCGAGGTATTGGATCAGTGCGCGAACGAGGGCGGTTTGTTGGGCATCAGCGGTTATAACGATGTGCGTGATATTCAGGAGGGAGCGGCCAAGGGCGATGCGCGTTGTCAACTGGCGATAGACGTATTAGCGACCTCGGCGCGCGATTGGTTGGGTAGTTTTGTGGTGGAGATGGGTGGGTTGGACGCGATTAGCTTTACTGGGGGGATCGGCGAGTATTCGCTCGTAGTGCGCGAGGCGATTCTGCGCGACTTGGAGTTCTTGGGGGTTGAAGTGGATCCGGCCAAAAATGAAGCCGTACAGGGCGAGGGGCATCTGCACACCGAGTCGAGCCGGGTACATATTCATGTCTTGCGCACCGACGAGGAGTTGGTAGTAGCGCGGCAGACGTATGAGTTTTTGGATGCTTGAAGTCTGAGGCGGGTTTTATACAACGGTCTGGGTTTGGGGAAATTTCACGAATTGGAATATTTGCACGAGCAATGCATAAGTCCGGTTTTTGCAACGTGATAGGACATTTGTTAGATTATATAGGTCGTTTGCGTTAGCATTTTATAGACAGCCAAAATGGCAGGTCAGCGGAGATTATTCCCCATGTTTACAGAGATCAGCAACAAATCCGGCGAAAAGCTGGACTATAGCTTTCATCCGGGTGCAGAGGGTACGCGGCAGATCGTGGTGCTAGGCCATGGGGTAACAGGCAACAAGGACCGTCCCTTCGTTATGGCGCTTGCCGAGGGGTTGGCCGCTGCCGGTAGGCATGTGCTGCGTTTTTCCTTTGCGGGCAATGGCACGTCGGGCGGGCGCTTTGTCGACTCGACGATTTCGAAAGAGGTCGAGGACCTCACGGCGGTGCTCGACGCCCTGGCCGATTATGAGATTTGTTATGTCGGTCACAGTATGGGAGGAGCCGTCGGTGTGTTGGCCGCCGAGCGCGACGAGCGGGTCAAGCTTTTGGTTTCCTTGGCGGGCATGGTGCATACCGAGGCCTTTGCCGTGCGCGAATTCGGCGAGGTCACGCCCGATCAGGGGTGTATGTGGGACGAGCCGGATTGCCCGCTTTCGCAGGCCTATATGGACGATATGGCGCAGATCGGTACCGTAGTCGAACGGGGGGCCGAGATCGGCGTGCCTTGGTTGTTGGTGCACGGCACGGAGGACGATGTGGTGCCGATTGAGGATTCGCGCGATATCCTCGTCAAGGCCAGCGACAAGGCCGAGCTTTTTGTTATCGAAGGCGCCGATCATGTCTTCAGCGAACACGCCGACGCGCTGGTCGATAAGGTTACGTCCTGGGTCGGGAGTCAATGGCGTTAAGGGACTCTTTGCCCATTATCGGCGTATACTTCCGCAACGCTTAGAATACTTCAGAACTCGCTTTAACCCCCTGTTTTTCGTCTTTATTGGCGCGTATGCAAATCGTCCATTTTACTGAATGTGCCGTTTTTCACGAATCTAAGCTATGCAAAAGAAAACACCGAGCCGCCTGAGCGCGCTACAGCAACGCACCCTGTTGGTGGTCGTGGCGCTAGGGGTTTTTATGGTCGCCGATACACTCTATCTGCTGGCCAATCGGCTAGCCGACGTGCTCGACCTTGGCTATTTCGCCGTCACCGATATTTCGTTGCCTAAATTTTACCAGGGCATGGTGTTGTCGCATACGGGGATCGGTCTGGTATTGGTCGGGTTGGTGTTGGGTTTTGTGGTGTGGCATTTGCCCGCGGTGTGGCGCAAGAGTCGCAAGCGCGCGATCTACACCGGCATCGTCACGGTGGTCCTGGGGTTGGTGTTGGCCGTCAGCGGGCTCTTTATCCTCAGTGCGTCGAGCAATCGCGGCAATGGGCTTGCCTATTGGGGGCATGTCGGCGCGGCGGCGCTGGTGCCGCTCTTTTATTTGCTGCATCGTCGCATATCACTGTGGAAACCTTCCGCGCTGAGTTATCGCGCGGTGCCGGGGGCGATAGCGGCGCTGCTGGGTTTGGCGGTCGTGCTGCACGGGTTGACCTACAGCGGCGAGCAATACACGCAGGCGGCCGAAGAGGCCTTCGCCGCCGGCAAGCAGACCGGGCCGGGGTCGCGGGAACGGAACGTGGCCGACTATGCGCTGGGCGGTTTCGTGCCCGCCAATTTTGTGCCGGTGCAAAGCCCGTTTTTCCCGGCGGCGACGACTACAACGACCGGCGATTTTCTGCCTTCGCGGATTATTACCCGGGGCGATCTGTCGCAACCGGAGAAACTGGCCGGTGATCTCGCCGAATACGGTTTTGTCGTTAACGAGCCGATCGGTTCGCAGACTTGCGCCCGCTGTCACCAGGCGGTCGTCGAGCAATGGTCGAAATCGGCGCATCGCTTCGCCTCGTTCAACAACCCCTTCTACGAGGCGTCGATCAACGATATGCGCCTCAATGCCACCGAGGGTAATCCGGAGGTCGATGCGCATATCGCCTACTACGAGGGTCTAGAGGGCGCGGAGGGCAAGGTCAAGTCGAAGTGGTGTTCGGGCTGTCACGACCCGGCGTTGATGCTGGCCGGCAAGATGAGTGGCGAGATCGATCGCACCACGCCGCAGGCCCAGGCGGGGCTGACCTGTCTGGGCTGCCACGCCATCGACAAGATCCACGGCCGGACCGGCAACGGCAACTACAATATCGCCGACGAGCAGGAGGATCCCTACCTCTTCGCCACGTCGAAGGCCGGCACTGGACGTTTCCTGCACGACACGGCGCTGAAGGCGCGGCCGATCGTGCACAAGAAGCAGATGCTGAAACCCTTCTTTCGCACCTCCGAATTTTGCGCGACCTGCCACAAAGTTAGCCTCGACTCGCGCGTCAATAACTACCGTTGGCTGCGCGGGCAAAACGAATACGACAAATGGCACGATAGCGGCGTGGCGCTCAACGCGTCGAGGACATTCTACCTGCCCGGCTACAAGCGGGTCTGCCAGGATTGCCATATGCCGTTGGAAGAGGCGGTTGAGGGCGACGTTTCGGCCCGGGACGGTTTGGTCAAATCACACCGCTTCCTGGCGGTCAATACGGCACTGCCGTATATCCGTGGCGACGAGGAGACGATTGCCCGCATCGAAGCCTTTATGCAGGACGAGAAACTCGGCGTCGATATCTTCGCGTTGCGCGCGGCTGGTGAGGCGCATTACGCGTTGGACCAGAGCCGGCCGGGGTTGGTGGCCGGCGGTGAATACGAATTCGACGTGGTGGTGCGCAATAAGGGAGTCGGGCACAGCTTTCCCGGCGGCACGAACGATTCGAACGAGGGCTGGCTGGAGGTTTCGGTCGTCGGCGAGGATGGGGAGGCGTTGGTGCTCAGCGGTGCGGTGCAGGACGACGGGCACGTCGACCCGGCGGCGCATTTCTACAAAGCGCTGATGGTCGACAATCAGGGCCAGGCGATCCACCGGCGCAACGCCCAGGATATCGTCACCGCGGTTTATGTGCGCACCATTGGTCCGGGCACGGCGGATATAGCTCACTACAGCTTCCGCGTGCCCGAGGATTATCGCGGCCAACAGTTGACGCTCAGGGCGCGATTGTTGTGGCGCAAGTTCGACCGCGCCTATACCGAATTCGCCTTTAACAACAATCGCCAGGGTTTTGCTCGTTTCGACCAGGTGCCGGAATTGCCGGTCACCGAGATTACCCGTGGCGAGGTTGCGTTGGCGGTGGGCGGGGCGTCCGTTTCGGGTGCCGCGTCCGAGGCCGATTGGGTGCGTTTCAACGACTACGGTATTGGCTTGTTGTTGCAGGACGATACGCAGGGCGCCGCGCGGGCTTTTGCCACAGTAGCGCGTTTGGTGCCGAAGCGATTACATGGGTGCAGAAATCTGGCCAAGGTCGCGGTGCGCGATGGCAACCTCGAACAAGCGTATGAATATCTCGAACAGTGCGAAAAAATAACGGCTGGCGATGCGCAGACGGCCTGGGTCTGGGGTGTGGTGCTGCAGGAAGATGGTCGCTACGAAGAGTCGGCGCTGGCTTATCGTCGGGTATTGCACGATTTTCCCGAGGATCGGGCTTCGTGGCGCAACTTGGGGCGGGTGCTCTATCTCGACGGTCGTTACGAAGAGGCGTTGACTGCGCTCGACGAGGTACTGGTCATTGATCCGGAGGACCGGGTGGCGCACTACCACCGGATGCTTTCGTTGCGTGCGCTGGGGCGCGAGGACGAGGCGTTGTTGGCCGAGCAGGCCTACCAATACTACAAGATTGACGAGTCGGCCCAGGAGTTAACCCGTCAATACCGGCTAGACCACCCGGAAGATAACCGGGAAGTGATTAAGATTCACGTGCATCCGCTGACAGGGGACGGAGATGAGGGGGCTTAAAGGGGATGTGGTTATGAGTGAGGCGAAGATATTGCCGATGGTCTGGTATTGTTGGGCGAAGTGGGTGAGGGGGATGAATCGGGGCTCGGCGCGGAGGAATCCTCCTCCATTCTCAATATCGCCGAGATGTTCGGGGCCGAAGTCGAGATGCGGCCGGAGACCAAGGGCAACCGCATGGGGGCCAAACTGGGTTTTACCAAGGCGCATGCGCTCAGTTGGTACGCCCAGCGGCGGGTGGTGGAATATATTCAGGGCGTGACCGAGCAATCGATCGGGCGGCCGCGCGGCTGACAGCAGGCACGTTATACCACTTTTCACGAAGGAACAGTTGCATTCGATGAAGTTTTTCTTGCGGATCACTCTATTGGCTTGTGTTGCTCTTTTTATGGCCTGCGGAGAAGAAGAGACCGAGGCGCCGACAC
>JABHFS010000068.1 GCA_018672475.1 Gemmatimonadota bacterium
CCATGATCAATTCGAGACTGTCGAGCCGCGGAATCGCCTTAGCGGCCTCACCCATCACCCGTAAACGGCTGTCGTCGGCACACAATTCGAGTACCTGCCGCGCCAACTTGCCCCCGTGCAAATGGCTGAAAATCTGCGCCTGCCGCCAAGCACTTTCTTGATAGACCACCAACCCGGCCCCTAGCCGTTCGATCTCCCGGGCGTTAATCGCCTGATGGTCCTCAGCCGAAGAGGGCAATGGTACGATCAGTGCTGGCGTACCGCTAACCCCGAGTTCAGTCAGTGTCCCGGCCCCTCCACGGCAGATCACCAAATCAGCCGCGGCAATCAAAACATCGATCCGGTCCGCATAGTCAAAACGCCGGTACCACCCCTCCTCGTCTCCGATGCCCATCTGCGCCAGGGCGGCTTTGGTTTCGGCTATTGCATCATAATCCGAACCCTTATAGCGCCCTGTGACATGTAGGACTGTTAAGCCACCGGCATCGCGCCAGGCCGGCAGGGCTTCGATCACCGCCTCGTTTATAACGCGTGCGCCACCAGAACCGCCAAAGGCCAGAATAACCTTGTGCTCTGCTTCAATGCACAACTTCTCGCGTGCAACGAGCGAGTTCAGTGCGAGGAAACTGCGGCGTACGGGATAGCCGACCACGGCGACCCGCTTCATATCGAACCAACGCCCGGCTTGCTCGAACGCCACGCCAATGCGTTGTGCTAATCGACCTACAACTTGATTCAACAAACCCGGATGCGCATTGGGTTCATAGAGGAAGACCCGTGCGCGCGATAGCCCGATCTTGGCGAGTATCCCATAAGCAAAAAGTATCGGCGCGCTGACATAGCCTCCGGTGCCAATGATAACCTGGGGACGGTAGCGCAATAAAATCCAAGCCCCCTGCATGATTCCAACACAAAGGGTCAACATAAACCGCATTAGGGCCGACGGTGAACTCGAGCGTGGAAAGGGCCGGGAACGAACGAAGCGGATCGGATAGCCGTGGTCGGGCACGACCCAGGATTCCAATTTGTCCTTGCGCCCCACATAGAGAAAATCGGCATCGGCGTGCTGCTGACGAATTTCATCGGCTATCGCCAACGCCGGGTAAACATGCCCCCCTGTACCACCACCGGTGAGTAGGTATTTCATTTTTGCAGAGTCACCTCGACGAGAGCCTCGAACTGGTCGAGGTCCCTGGGTTTGTCGATAAAGCCGTCCAAACCATAACCCGACAAATCTTCCGCCCCGAGATAACCCGAACTTAGCGTCAGATTGCCCTGCTGGATCAATAGTTCAACAGCTGCATCTAGTTTTTGTTGTTGCTGTCGCAACTGACACTCCAGCATCGAAAGCCGGGCTTGGTGCTGCGTTTTCTCCTGTTGCTGGACTTCCCCGTCATCACCCGAGTCTTCGGCTTGGATCTGGGCGATATCGCGCCCAGTCTTGAGCTTGCAGATGCCCAACCGCTGCTTTACCTGGATCGGCGAAAAACCGTTGAATAGCGGTATCTCACCCATGACTTGCACCATCAGCTGGGATGAGGCCATTTATCTGCTCCCCTCGCACGAATAACCCGCAAAATATGGTGCTATTGACTATTTATCACCTAGTTATAACCAAATATAGATACAACCAGTTTTGGTGTCTAACACAAACTACAGCTGCAAAAGCCACACATCAAGCGATTCGCCCGCCTATCGCCTTTGCCCGACAATTGTGTTATAATATCCAATCGGCTTTCCCTATGACCTACCCACAGGAACACAGACCATGCGCACCAACTATCCGACACTCAGCGGTGAACAAATCGCCCACTATAATCAACAGGGGTATTTAGTCGTCGAGAAGTTGCTTACAGACGACGAGGTCGACGCCTTCGTCCGCCATGAGACCGAGTGCACCGACCGACCGCGCCACTTACAATTGCACCGCGAAGACGAAGAATGGCTAGACCTCGCCCAACACCCCATGATTACCGGGGTCGTGCAGCAATTACTGGCCGGACATCCTTCCATCGTCCAGACCATGTATATGAACAAACAAGCCCAGGGCGGCACGGGCATCGCGTTGCATCAAGACACCCACTATATCCGCAACGAACCCAACTCGCTGATGGCCTGCTGGTTGGCGATGAGCGATACCGACGCCGGTAACGGCGGCCTTTGCGTGGTGCCCGGCAGTAATCAAAAAGGCCTATACGAATTCAGCAAAGTGCGCGACGAGAGCGAGCATACCTCCTGGGAAAAAGATTACCCGATGCGCGACCGCTCTGGCAAGGAATGGGCTGAAACGATGCATTCGTTCGACATTCAAGGGGTCACCGACCACGAGGTTGCAAAATTGACAGTCCGCAAAGGCGCCGGCGTATTTTTTACGGGCATGACCGTGCACGGTTCCTATGCCAACCACTCGACCGACCGGCCGCGCCTAGCCTTCGCGACACATTATATCCGCGAGGATACCTGGATCTATCGCACCGACATTCAGGATACCATACCGGTGCGCTAAACGCGAAATAACTTGCTGTAGGGTTTGGGATCGGCCAATATCCCACCGCTTTGTGCATAAAACGAATCTTGCAAAACAAAACCGCCGCCTTCGGGTTCCAACCACCGCGCGCCGGCACATGGATGTTCGGCCAACATCCGCCGCCAAGCTTCCGCCCCATAATTTTCCCGGCCATTGGTCTCCATAATTCCGCCTTTTAGCCCTGGAAAAGCGGGTAGCCGCCCGGCCACATTCTTATTCCAATCGACGAGAATCGGCACGCAGGCATTATCTGCGACAAAGGGTTGCAGACCGGCGGCATCCGCCGCTTGGACCATCTGCAGCGCCAACGACAACGTTTTCCCTGCGGCTTTGACCGCAATCGCCCCGTACCCTTGTTGCGCTCGCGTCGTTACGTCTTCGGCTGCATGCAAACTCTCATCCGCCGCTAAACACACAGGTACTTGGCTGACATCCACCGCCAACTCTTCTACGAGCGGTTCTTCAATTACAACAATTCGCTCGCGCATGCCGATCCGTTCGGCGTGACGCAAAAGTTGCAGCAAAGCCTCCACACTCTCATAGCGACCATTGGCGTCGAGGTAGTATAACACCCGCCCGCTTTGCGTCATCGACGTCTCACGATCTTTTACCATATCGTGCAAATGGCTCAGCCATTCGCAATCCTTGGCCAGCATCGCCGCTTGATCGCCTGGTTGACCAATTTTTATTTTGAGCAAATAGGCACCCCGCTCTACCATTGCGTGAACCTCCGCCGGGGTCGAGGCATAGCCAATAGCCGGTACCGACGCGACGTGTTGCTGCCTGTGCTTTAACAAGCCGCGTTCATCAGGCGACAACATCGCGTCAAAGGTTTCGGACCCAGATTCTCGGGCCGCGAGCACCCAAGCTGCATTGTCGAGCGCAACCAAAGCGTTGAGCGTAAATGTCTGGCGCAAATCCGGCTGCCGTGTAATTTCTTGTGCATAAGCGTGCACCTCGGGGAAGACCTGCCGGAAGATTTCCCGCGGCCCAACAAACGACTGATCACGCACCAGAGCAAGTGCTCTTTCCAACACCGCCACCATCAGCGCATTGCCCCCGACCTCGCTGTGCGCTGCAAAAACGCGGGCGTCAGACCACAGCACCGCCAAGCCCCCCACGCCAAAGGCTGTCCGCCCCTTATCGGTCTGCAAGCGAACGACGAGATTCCATTTCTCGTGAAAGGCCGATCCCTTGAAGGCAAAGGGCCGAATAAAGGGTTCGCGTTGAATTTCGAGATTTGCGGTTGCGATATGCATTACTTGTGTCCTGTCGTAGGAACTTTATAGATTTCCATCTGCCGCGCAGAACAAAACCCCGAGGGTTCGCATAATGCGCACGATCCTGGCCTTATTGATCCTCGTCAAAACCCACCCCGAGTTCCATTCGATCGTCAAAAAATCCGTCCGCAAGTGCTCGTCGGTAATGATCAAGGGGCCTGGAAGAACGAGAATTTATGGGGCGCGAGAAAGTAGTGAAATAATGACATTGGATAGCGACAGCATCGCTGAAGATCCGGGGGAAATCGCGGCCGTCAAACGAGTATAGATCCGGAGAGTAAGTCTATATTCGACTAGGGGGATTGCTGTTCTTTTTGTAAATCTTGTAGAATCAATAAGCACTCCATCACCGCACGCCCATGGTGATAGGCCGCTTTCCACTCCCCGGCCTTGACGCCCTTGGCTCTTCCTTGCACGTCGATCTCCTCAAACCATTCACCATTTTCCCAGTCGACTTGATGCACGTCGATCCAGCGCAATATATCGGAGAAGTATTCGAAATAG
>JABHFS010000069.1 GCA_018672475.1 Gemmatimonadota bacterium
CCATTTGGCCCCGTGTTTGTCCTGGGCCGCGCGCATGATCAGGTCGTCGGCCGTTTCCGGCGCGTGTGAAAAGATGATTCGTATCTCTTCGTATCGGCTTTGCCGTGGCAGCTCGTGGATCCCGTCGCCGTCGTAGTAGAGTGTTATGGTGTTTTGTGTATGACGTTGGTAGGCGTCGAGTGCCCGTTGCAGATCTATACGGGCCTGTTCGAGGGTTTGCTCAGGACGATGGAAGAGTTGGCTCGATTTGATCAGGTTATAGCCGTCGATGAGTAGATGTTCTCGCTGGGAGCTCACCGGGCGTAGACCATTTAGTCGCGGAGCTGGATGCCCCGGGCATTGAGCTGGTAGGAAACGACGCTGCTCTTGGCGAAGGCCGCGTTCTTACGCAGCTTGTTGAGCCTTTCGCACAACGCGGCGCGTTGGCCTTCAACGGTGATCAGCAGGGCGAAGCCGCCGCCGCCGGCGCCAGTGATCAGTCCGCCCTCGGTCAGATCGCTTATCTGGGGGTTTTCAAAGAGATATTGCAGCGCTTCGTTGGTGGCATCGGGGTCCAGGGCGCAGCGCAACTGCCAGTAGAAATCGGCTAGTTTGCCGAGTTCGGAATAGTCGCCCGCGCACAAGGCTGCGACCATTTGGTCGTGGATCGCAAGGGACTCGCGGATGGCCGTGTAACGCTTGCGGTCTCTGGACAGGTAGGCATCGAGTACGATATTGAGCCCTCGAGTAGCCGCGCGCGATATGCCGGTGTCGAAAAGCACGACCCGCTCGGTAAACTGGGCCTCGTCGACTTCGGTGAGAAATTTTCGTTCGGGCGAAGGCAGGCCGTTGGTTGGCGGCGCGTAGAAGTTCTTGATCGCCGAAGGGCCTCCGCTGGCCCCGCGCGCGTCCTGCCAACCGCTATTGAGCCCGAGACTCTGCTCGAGCAGCAGGCTGTGGTCGTAGAGACCGGGATATTCGGTCTCAGGTGCGGCGTAGGGATCGCCGGAGAGGCGGTAGAGCATTTTGAGGATTGCCGCAGAAAGGATGCTGCTGGTTCCGAGCCCAGACCCCTGTAAGACCTTGCTGCTCGTCGTGAGTTCAAGACCGCCACCGCCGGTAAAGGCAGCGATGTCCTTGATGATGTCCTGTGAGCCTGGGCGAATGACGCCGCTGTGCACTAGGCATTGTTTGACCAGCCGCAGCGCTTCGTCGCCGCCGCGGCGGTAGGCGAAAAATAACCCGCTCATCGTCGCCGCGTCGCCGCGGTTGCTGGCCTCGAAGTCGGCTTTGAAATCCATCGAGAGAGAGCGCAGGATCAGCTTGGGTTCAGCGAGCCGTCGGGCCGTGACCTTGAGTGGCGGGGTGGCTTCTTTTTCCCCTTCTCGCTGCAGGTCGATCGCGACATTGAGCGTCTTGCCGCCTTGTTCCTTGCTGCGCAGGTGGTTATCCGAGGCGTTGGCGCTGGAGATACCGATACGCAAGGGCGCTTCGATGCACAATACGTTCTCGTAGTTGGATTCGAGCATCTGCGGTGCTTCTTCGCGCGTTTTACTAATCGCGGTCAGGTTACGGCGCAGGTCGATGCGCTGCAATTGGTTGATCCGGATCTCGTAGGCCTCGGCGAGTTCGTTGACTTTTTTGTCTTCTTTGAGCTTGCCGATTTTGTCGCCGTCGATACAGCAGGGCGGAGGCGAGCGCCGCCGCCAAGCTTTGGGGTCGGCGGCGAGGGTCTGGTATATGTCGACCATGAAGTGGGCAACGCGCATGCCGCGCAGACAGCGGACCGAATCCACACATTTTTCCAGATAGCTATTGAGCTTTTTGAGCAACTGGAAAAGCACTTTGGGGGATTCGGGGGGCAGAAGCCGTAAAAGCTCGCGGTGATCGAGATCCGTAAGGTCCTCGACCAGTTCGACGGCCAGTCGCGGTAACTCCTTCTCGACCGCGTCGCCGAATAGTTCGGCCCATTCTTGAGGTGTCGTTGAGGAGAGCAGGTGGTCTACGGCAATGGGGGTTTCGAGCCGTAATAAAAGTGCTTGGTTAAATAGTAGGTGGCGCAAGAAGAGGCGTTTTTCCTCGTTATTGCCCTTACCTGATCGGGCGGTGCTGAGGATGCCGTCGATAAGCGACTGTACCTCGTGCAAATCGGCTGCCTGCTCTAGGCGTTTGAGGAATTCTTTCATAATATAAAGGCAGTTGGGCGGCAGTCGGTATTCAGGCGGTTTGTTGGAGAAAGGCGATTGAGGTGCTTTTGATCTTGGGGGCCGTCAGGTAGCAGAGTTTGAAGAAGGTTTTGAAATCGACGAGTTCCCAGAGGTATTCGGAGATATCGAGGCGACTGAGTACGTCGACCAAGTCCTCAAATACGTCTTGGCTGATCGCTTCGTCGACGGCTTCGTCCATGCTCATGCCCGATTTGTCCTTGATCGACTTTTCGATGCGCGCAAATATTATCGGGAAGGGGTGCTGCTCTTCGGTGGCCGGATAGGGGAAGAGGCAATTGGCCGCCAGATCGGCGAGAGCGACAAGCTTGACGATCGGTGGCGACTGCTCGTGGATACTGTGGTGGTGGCCGATTACCTGCTCGATACTGGGGTCGAGTTCCCATTTTTCAGCCAG
>JABHFS010000070.1 GCA_018672475.1 Gemmatimonadota bacterium
CAAAGACAAAGACCCCGGCGAACTCGCCAAAGCGCTATACGAGCGCTACCAGATCTTTACCGTTTCCCCCGGCTATCCCGGCGCGGTGCGCATCTGCCCCAATATCTATTCGTCCATCGGCGAACTCGACCACTTCGTCGCAGCGATGAAAGAGTTGGCCGCCGAAGGCTGAACCCGACGACGACGCAGCCAAGATGCTACTGAGCAAAAAACACGATAAGAGACGTTGTAGGCCCGCTCTTGCAGCACCTGCAATACCCGCCCCTCAAAGCATTAATTTGGATTGACAAAAATGACACGAGACTTAGACAAACATAGCGACGATTTAAGATCTTTATTTTTACTGCGGCCAGACGTCACGTTTTTCAACCATGGCTCATTCGGTGCCTGCCCCCGTCCAGTTTTCGAGAGTTACCAGCGCTGGCAACTCGAATTGGAACGACAGCCCGTAGAGTTTATGCAGCACCGTCTCAACGACCTGTTATTGCAAGCGCGACAAAGACTCGGCACCTTCCTCAACGCCGATGCCGAAGACCTGGTCTTCGTCACCAATGTCTCCTTGGGCCTCAATACCATAATTCGCTCGCTCGCTCTGGAGCCCGGTGACGAAGTGCTGTCGACCGACCACGAATACGGTACACTCGACCGGACCTGGGAGTTGGTCTGCAATAAGACCGGCGCACAGTATATCCGCCGCCCGATCCCCTTGCCGATAACCTCGACCGAAGCCGTCGTGGAAGCCATCTGGTCCGGGGTCAGCGACCGCACGCGCGTACTCTATTGCAGCCATATCACCTCGCCCACGGCGTTGACCTTCCCGGTCGAGCCGTTAATACAGAAAGCCAAGGCCGCCGGTATCATCAGTATAATAGACGGCGCGCACGCCGCCGGGCAGATTCCACTCGACCTGACCGCGTTGGGCGCGGATTTCTATTCGGCGAATTGTCACAAATGGATGATGGCACCGAAGGGGGCAGGCTTCCTGCACGCGCGCAAAGAGATGCACGACCTGCTCGACCCGCTCGTCGGCGGCAAGGCCGGGGCCCAACTCGACGGATCGCGGTTGATCGCCGAACACCAATACCAAGGCACCCGCGATCCGGCGGCGTTTATCTCGGTACCCGACGCCATTGATTTTATGGAAGAACACGATTGGCCGCAGGTAAGGGAACAGTGCCACCAACTAGCGCGCTACGCCCGAGAGCGGGTCGGCGAACTCACCGGCCTGCCGCCAGTTATCCCGGACGATCCCAAATGGTTCACACAAATGGCGTTGATACCGCTTCCACCTTGCGACGCCGGGGCGCTCAAGAGCAGGCTGCTCGCCGAATACGGGGTCGAACTGCCCATAACCGGCTACAAGGACCAGCAATGCCTGCGCGTATCGGTACAGGGGTATAATACACAAGCCGACGTCGACACCTTGGTGCGGGCACTTACGGTCCTATTGCCCGAGGTCGCGAAATAAATAGACCATAGCTCACCAGTCGTGCACCACATGCATCTCACCGGGGAAGAAAATCACGTCGACCACCCCAGAAAAAACCACTGCGGACACATAACCGATCCCCAAGCCAAAAAAGAACGGCTTGCCCTTGCGATAGGCTGTAATACCCCCATAGCGCAGAATGACCAGCTTCGCCAGCCAGACTATAAACAGGCTGAACCAGTAAATCGAAGTGCCCGCCGTCGACTGATAGGCCAGACCGATCGGGTGCAAGGGAAACCAGTAAAAGCGCCCGCGCAAAAATGCCAATCCCGCCGACTCGCAGAAGCCAAACAGCCAGAGGGCCCACTTGCCCGGGTCGGCGACTCTCGGGTTGAGTTGCAGATTGGTGATCTGGTCGTAAAGGCCGATAATGACCAGCAGGTGGTTGCTCGCACCAACGTCATAGGCCATTTTGATCGTCGCCCACGCCGCAACTAGAAAGCCGACGGAAAAAGCCACCAACACCATCGTGACCACCTTTTTCGGCTGGCGGCGCAGGGAAAATATCCGCAGCAAGTGCGGCAGCGCCGGCCATACCGGTAGGCGGATATTGCCGAAAAACAAGCGATCGGTGAAAATCTTGAACGAGACCAAATCCCGCTGCGACAGATTGCCCGAACCAATCAATTCGGTTACGAACACCCCCCCCTTGGCGTTGCCCCAACTCGGCGTCAAATAGGGAAAACCGGTGGCAGCAACCAACTTAGTCGTTACGAAAAACACTATTGTCATCAGTAGAAACGACACGATGGACAAGGGCAGACTCAAACCCAGACTGACCCCCCAGCCGATCACATAGACAGCCGACAGCAACAGCCCGGCCAACGCCCAGCGATAATGACGCACCTCGTCGGCATCGCCGATGCCCGTGCGCGCCTGCCGCCACACCGAGCGCAGGTGCCCGCGAGCCAACCAAACCGACCAGACCGCAATAAAGACCACCGCGCCGAAGCTCTCCATATCCAAAATACCGCCAGCGCCGATTTCCTGCCCCGAAGCGCCCACTTTAAAGCCCGTCTGCCCCATCAGGCCAATTTTCACTGAGGCCAGCAGCGAAAAGAAGACCATGCTGCCGAGTATATTCAGTGGACACATATAGGTCAGCGCCAACACCGGGGCCATGACGCGAATCGTCAAATTCGGCAAGGGGCGCGGCAATTCGAGTGCGGAAGCCTTTGTCCAAAACTCACTAAGTGGCAGGCCTGGCGTAAAATAAGTGAAGACATTGTAGAGAATCGGCAAAAATACCAAGCCGAAACCGGCCCAGAACAAGCCATTGCGAAAGAGATCCGGCATCCGCCGTGGCCCGTCAAAACCGCTCGTCAGTTCTAACGGCATCCGCGCCAACGGAAAAGTCAATTTCTCTGCTTCGACCCATTGCCGCTGGAATATCACGAATAGTGACAAGCCGAAGATGACCATCGCGACGGAGACCCCGAACCACTGGCTGATCGGCGCATACCAACCGTCCCAAGGCACCGGCGTGCCCTTGACCTGCCCCAACCAAAAATCCTCAACCACCCGCGGAGTGGTGTCTGGGAAAACGTGCCAAGGGAGAAATGGCCAAACGAGCTCGGCCCATTGGTTTTCGGGTGTGGCCATGTAGGCCGGCGCCGCCATCAGCGCGACCCAATACTCCATCCACCCCCATTGCGGAATCGCACCGACGATCCAGACCATGGCGAAGATAGTCAATAACTCGCCCTGATTTAGCGCCAACCGTGGCGAGATCCACCCCAACGCGGTATTGAGGAAAAGCCAGAGCACAAAGGGGATGAACGCCATCATCGGGAACTGCGACTGCACATAACCTTCCGACCCCGCCCCCATACCCGCATAGAGAATGAGGTAGACGAACATCACAGCGATCGTCAGCGCGCCCGATATCACCCCGCGCCAAGTGATCTGCGGGGATTTCGTGCCGCTTCTCTCTGGAAACTCGGGTTCATTCATAGAAGGGCCATCGCCGTAAAACCGCTGCATACAAACGGCAACCCGCCAGCGCACAGAAAGAGCGTCTCATGCCCTGCGCAGGTAGTTGCCGATTCCGACAAAAGTCTTGTGGTTGAGGGGGAATTCCAGAAAAACATGGATCAAGCTCAAACAGAACAGGGCGCCTATACCCCACTGGTAATCGATCGCGTAAATCGCCACTGACAGTCCGTATAAGAGAGCTATCGCGATATAGCGCCGCCGGGGAATCTCGTGCCAGCGGATCACCTTGGTCTTCGAAAACCAGTTCAGATAGTGATACGTATACGCGAAGGCGACGAAACGCATTACATCCACCACCGAATCCCACTCGGAACTCAGGCCAAATACGCGGATAAACTGTTGCGGTATTACCACAAGTCGCCCCATACTGGTGCGGATAGACTCCGTCGCCCCATACCCCCAATTAGGAATATCAAAGGCGAAGAAGCCAACCCCACACAGTACGAAAACGGCGAATGAAAGCCATCCCGAAACGCTGCGATTGCGCAATGTGCCATAAAGGATGAACGCGCCGGTGAAGACATAGACATGAATAAGCGTCGGCACAAAGAAGGAGAACAACAGCGCGATATCCGGGACCCGACAGATATAGGCTGCGCACAACGCCGCCACAGCACCCAACGCGGCCTTGTGAAAACCGCGGTTGAAATAGACCATCCCCGCGGCGGCCAGCAAGGCGACGAACGCGAAAATACCGTCCCAGTTAACGCCCTCAGGCAACCAGTCGCCGAAGACGAAACGCGCGGCGATCGGCAAAGTCAAAAGGACCAACAAGACAAAATCGTATTTCCCGGTGGTAAAATATTGGTGATCGTGCAGCCAGGAAATCTGCGTCAGATAGTGGGCTGGACCGAGTATCGCATAGGCAAAAAGGAATAGCTCGAAAGGCAGCAGCAGCGCCACACCCGCGGCCAAAAGCATCAAGCCCGTATTGAGATAATTGACCTGATCCAGTGTCACGCGGTTCGCCTTCCGGCCCAGATGCTACCTATCCGTGCCCAACCCCGCGAAGACCGTGATAAAGGAGAACAACTCGGAGGCCGCGGGCGTCGCGTGAAAGTCCTCGCGCACCCAGCGCACACCAACATTGGTCGTCAGCGCATAGCCCAGGTAACTGGAGTTATTGGCAACTTGTCCAGCAAGGATCAACGTGCTCCCATCCTCCAGATACCCCGGCGGCAACGGGTCAACCCGCTCGCGCAGGTTATAGAACAACTCATATTCGGCCCCGGCGGTGAAGTTGATGTTGCGGTTGACATCGCGGGTGGCCTGGAGAGAGAAAATCTCCGTCAACGCCTGCGTTTTCGACGCGCCCAGATCGGCTGGGGTCCGGCTATCGTAGAGCTGTTTCCAACGCGGTAGAAAATCCCACTTCTTAAAAGAAAGAGCGTATTCTCCTTTGTTGACCACACCGAAAAAATGCTGATCGCGTTGCAAGCCGCCCGTGTCGCCCAATTGATTGAACAGCTCGTGTTTAACCTTGGTCGTAAACGGAAAGAAACGGTCATACTGGATCTCGAGGAAAACCGTATTGGCGAACACGTCCCGGGCGACGAGTTGGTCGCGGGTGAGCACCCCGCTGCCGCGGGTGCCGGGAGCGTCGACCCACAGAAAAACATCGTCGGGAATATCGTCCTTGACCTTGCGTGGGTTAGCCACCAGGCGCACCCACAGATTCTTCTCGGGCATTTCCTTCTTGGACGTCAGCAACAGATAGGTGGTCTCGTTCTCGCGCGCGGTATTCAACAACCGTTCGTCGAGGCGACCAACTATCACATTGGTCCCCGGCGTCAGCTCCAACCCCACATAGGCGTTATAACCGCGGTGCCCGAGCTTATAGGGGTAATCTGCCTGGTTATCGTCCTCAAAGCGGTCAATGACCGTGTTGTTGTTCATATCCATCCCGAACAGAAATTCCGGCGGATCAACTTCGAAGCGCAAAAACGGCTCGGTATAATCGGGTTCGCGGTTAAAGTTGCGGTTAAAATCCGAGATATCATCGTTGTTCTCGTCAATGCCGGGAAAGACCGCGTTGTCGGTCAGCAGTCCCCGGCCCTGTCGAGTATTGACACGGGAACCGAAATAACGGCGGCTCCAGTCCGGCAATTCGTCCTGGTCATCGTTGTCGTCGACGAACTCGAAGATATTGCGTTCCTCGCTGTCGTAGTGCACGTCACCTTCGGCATTGGGGATAAACGCACGGGTCGAATAATCCGAGTCTATGCTAAAGGTCTCGGCGAAGACCGTCCAAGGATAAGCACGCTGTTGCGCGGTAAGATACATCGCGTTGGCCTCATTGGTCGCCAACGCCTGTCGTCTGGTGAAATTCTCATTGGGGAAACGGCGATACTGCGAATTTTGCACAAATTCACCATGCAGCTCGAAACCCGCCACGTCGCTGACCGTAAGGTCGAAACCCAACACGCGGTTGCCGGTCGGCAGACCATAGCGGAAGCGGTGGAAAGCCTGGTTCGAGCCGTCTTTGACGTTGCCCGGCGCCCGTAACATCGGCAGGAAAACCGGCGTGCCCAGTTGATTGGTCTGCTTGTTCGAGGTGACATCGACCTTGTAGTCGTTGGCCAATACCAGACCGATTTCAACAAACTTGATCTGGCGAAAATCGTCGATCTCATCTTCGATGCTGGGGGAAAAGTCTTCGAGGTTGAAGGTCAGAGTGATAACGTCCTGGCCACTCGCCTCGATCACGCCCCGTTGACGCAACCCGCCTTCGACCGTCGGTTCGATATCGTCGGTATGCTCGACGCCGTTTATAAAGATCCGCCAGCGTGACAACAATGCGCCGCCCTCGCCGTCCTCGGGCGAATCGTCGGAGACCCGTACGATAATCGAACGCACGAAGTCCGTATTCATCGGCCCGCTCAACAACCCCTGCAGTGAGTTGTCCCCGAAGGGCACGTCGGAATTGCGGTGAGCGGCGTTAACGAAGGTCAACCCGAGATTGGCAAAATCACCGACGCCGACTTGACCCCGTGCGGCCCAGAGATTCGTGAAAGTAGTAAACTGCACCCCGGCGGCGCCTTCTTCATCGGCGACCTGCCCGGTATTGCTGACGCGCGAAGAAAGCAGGGTGATCGCGTATTTGTCGGTCATTAGGTCCCACTGGACCCCGTCGAAACGCGGTTTGGAAAACGTCAGGGGCGTCAAAGTCGTGCGGATGCCGTCACCGACCATCAGCGAGGAATGAAATTGGCCCGTATGGCTCGACGCAATCAGAATATTGTTGAACCAGGAGGTGAATCTAGGGTCCTTGCTGATCGAGCTGCCGTTCTGGTTCGGGTAGTCCTCGGTCCAATTGTAAACCTGCCAACCTTGCGTGATATAGTTGCCATAGACATCATAGAACGGCGAGCCTTCGAGAAAGACGTCGTTATAGCGTTCGTAGGGCTTGCGCGCGTAGTTGGAGTACTGCTCCTGTCGCCAATCGTAGAGCGAATAGAGGCGTTGCGGCAGATACCACTTGCGCACAGTCGGCACTAGGGTCGCAGGAGCGACCTCGGTTCCGGAAGTATAATACGGATTCTCAAAACCGGTTGCGCGTTGGGCGTTAGATTCCTGCGGCGTCGCCGCAAGCATCGCACCCAGGCAAGCCAACAAAATTAGAGCTCTATCTCTCACGTCACCCCTCCCATAGGTTCGGCGTGATGGCAAGTCATTTGAATAACTCAGTATGCTACGTGAACCAGCCTGTGGACCACTTCGTCCCTGGCGTCGGTCGACACTTCTATATGTACTAGATATACACCCGGGGGCACGGTCCCGTTGGTCCCCGATCCATTCCAGGCGTATTCCGCCCGACCACTCTCGCTACGGGTATTAGCCAATTCGGCCACCAGCGCCCCGTCCAACGAATAAACGCGCACCCGCGGCTGTTCTTCGGTCTTGACCACGGTGAAACTCAACTCGTAGAGGTCGTTGGCCCCGTCCCGGTTCGGCGTAAAAATATCATTTTGGCTGAGATTGCGTACTAATGAGCTGCCCGCCACCGCCTCCGGCACAAAAACCTGGTCGGCACCGAAAGCCACTGGCAACACACCCTGGGTATTGTCTTCCTCTGAGGAATTAAAAACAAAGGAGTCGAAAACCGTCGGACTCTCAATTAGGCGGGTGGTAAAGGTGATCTCAACCGAATCGCGCCGCACCACCGGCGGCGGCAACGCCACCAACAGCGAGTCGCCGCGCAGCGAGCCGATGGCCTCGACTTCGACACCGCGCACCGTCGCCCGCAGCAATTCGGCACCCTCTCCGCCCGGCGGCAAGACGATCAGCACCCGGTCAAAACCCGAATCGGCGCCATTGAAAGACTCGGGCTTGATCGTATAACGAAACTCCGTCAGCGAATCCAACACTGCTTCCCGTGGGAACACTACGCCATTGAGCCCCGAAGAAATCAGCGGCTCACTCGCAACAAAGGTCAACGAACGAAGCTTCGGGAACACCTCGGGGTCATCGCTGATCAGCGCGACCCTCGCCTGCAACCACTGCCTAGGCGTCGGCGACTGAAAGTCTTGACCAGAGAAGCGGTGCGGATTGCTCCAATTACTCCAGGAGGCATCGCGAATGCTCTCGTCGACAATATCCCCACGCTGGCGTTTTTTGGCTCCCTCGTAGGCATTTTTGGTGACTTCCTTACCGTTGGACAGATAATAGCGTTTGATATTCTGAAAACCGTTGCCGGTCTGGGTCTGCACCTCGATTCGGGTACCCGGCGGCAAATCCGCGTCCCACTCGACCCGGCGAATACTGCGCGCCCCACCGAGTGCCAAATCTACGGACTGAATGGATACCCGGGCCGGATACCCCTCGCTGTGGAACATCCACCACTGTATTGCGCGACAATTACCACGCCCGCCAGGCACCCGCCAGTTGATAAGCCGTACGGGACGCGGTGGGAACTGGAAATCATAAATGCCCTTATTACCCGTGTTGTCGACGAGCATCTCGTATTCGAAAAGGCCTTCGACCTCGGAAACCGCGGTCTTACTGAGCGAGCCGTCCGAAGTAAATAGTTCCTGGTTGGTCCAGCCGCAACCGCCGGAAAAATGAGCGTAATTGTACGGCCCGTTGTTGACATAGGGCAACCACACCACCCGGTCGATGCGGAACACACTCTCAAAGTCGACCACGCCCCAATAGCCCGAATCGCGCCAATCGCCGCTTTTAATGACCGCCTCGATATTCCACATGCGGAAACCAAGGTCCTCGTCGATCAGCGCCTCGGCGCCGCTGCCTCGGCCGCAGGCCCGATCGGTGCACTCGCGAGCGTCCGAGGTCCAAGTCCTGCCCCCCCAAACTTCATCGCCGCGTTCGAGCCGTTTTTCGATCGAGACTTTAGAGGCGACGTTAAAACCAACGCCGTCGACTTCAATCTCGGCCAATGCCGCATTCGGCGTGCGGCCGACGGCCTCAAAACGCACGAAGCGCACCGGCGCAAACTTCTGCGTCGCGTCGTTCTCCATCTCAAGTTCGAATTCGACCACGCTACTGGTATTATTATTGACGGGGCGACCAACTCGGTTAAAAACGATGCGATTCCCACCACCAAAGGTCACCCCGATCCCCGGGCTGATAAATACCGAAAAAAATGTGAAAGGACGCGCCTCTTCAGTGTCGGGGAAGATCACGCGGATCTTGTCGGCAATTACGGCCCGGCCCAGATCAACCTCGACCCAGAAATGCTCCGTCGGATCGTCGGCGATAGGTTGCCACCAGGTATTGAGGTCCTGATCGGCAACGAGATGGGCTTCAGCCTGATTCGAGGGCGTGCGGACAGGACGTACGCTGCCATAAAGATCGCCGATAACTATCGAGGAAAATGCACCCGCGTCGGCCACCGCGTTGAAGGTCTTGCCGAAACGTTTGACCTCGATACCATCGGTCTGCACGTTGACCAAGCCCCGCGGATGATCCCAAGACTCGAAATCCGTTCCGCTGAACACCAGATCCTGCGCATCGATGCCCGTTTCAGGCATAGTGAGGACGGTGACAATGGCCAAGGACAATATTCGATTCAGTGGACGTTTCATCTTCTATCTCGCTTAGCCCGTTAATAGACCACAGCTACAGGTTTTACCAGTGTTTGCGTGCCCCTATCCACATCCACCTCTACTTTGATCAGGTAAATCCCTGGCGCGACTAGGCCACCATCGCCGTCGTGTCCGCCCCAACTCGGTCCATAAGGCCCGGCGTTTGCCACCGCGTCTAGCGGCGTGGCAAGACGATGACCGGCCATGTCGTAGATCTCTACCCGCACCGTCGCGCTATTAACGTCGAACAAATTGAAGGAGATGATCGTTTCTTCGTTGACTCCGTCACCGTTGGGCGTGATCACCGATGACGAAAGCCGCAGGTCCCCGAGGACCCTAGTTTTGATCTCGGTCGCGACGACCTGAATACCATTGCTGCCCGTTTCGGCGCGAGCGTCGCCCGACTCGATCGACTGCGGCAGGCTGGAGATCTCTTCGCTGCTATTAAAAATACGGCCCTCTAAAAATATAGAGGCCTGGTATACCGCACTGCGAAATTGCAGCCGTACCGCCGTATCCTCGGCAATCGGTTCGGCAAAGAGAATACGCAGAATACCAGTAGAGGTTTCCTGAGAGAATTCAGCCCCCTCCAGCAGTTCGACCCCGTCGCGTTCGAGGCTGACGAAACGCGCTCCCGAGGGCACATCGAGCTCAATGCCGTCGAAACCCGGCCGGTCGCCGATGCCCAGTACGGTGCGGATATCGTAGGCGAACAAGGTATCTACCCCGAGCGGTACTTCGACCACGCCCTGCCGTTCCCCGGCCAATCCCGCCAGCGACACCTCGCCGATCACGCTGTCGGCCAATACGGGAGATACTTCGAAGGCGACTGAATCCAACACACCGAAGGCGAGCGGATCCTCGGTCTTGATCTCAAAACGAAATTGCAAATACTCCTTGCCGTCGGAGGAACGGACCTCGTCACCCGATACCTGATAGGCAACCGACCAACTGTTCCAATTGGTGATATCATCCGAGCGAGAAGCCCTGAATCCGGCGAGCCCGCCGCCATTGATCTGCGAAACCTGGGTTTGGTTGCGCGGGGGGGGACCGTCGTAATAAGTCTCGCGCGCGACGCGGACCTGGCGTCCGAACTCGTCAAAAACAAAGTGATCTACCGGGTCATCGTCTATCCCCGCCCTGGTGCGAATAAGCAATTCCACCGGCGCTGTGGGGTCGGCGAAGACCTCGCCGGAGGGCGCCTGGCGGTATTTGGTAAACTGCCAGGTTATCCGACCCAGGCTCACTTGCTCCCCGAAAGAGCGCGGCTCGGAGACATAGCGGGCTTCGGCCGGAAATCCCCGGCCAAAGGCCTCCACCTCCGCCAGTATCCCGGTCGAAGTCACGCCGCCAAACTTGAAGCGCAGAAAGCGGGTGAACTTCAAACTAGACTTCAGCGAGACAATGCTGGTATTATTGGTGAAAGTACTGCCGAGAATTTCCTCAAGGGGGTGATAACCATCGGTGCCCGCCGAGGCATTCTCGTCTTCGAAGACCAGCCAATCTACCGGATTGTTGGCACGGCTGACTTCATAGGCTACCGGAAACAAAGACCGTTGCCGCCGACCATCTTCGGCTAGACCGCTCTGGGGTGGATAAAAAGAAACACTGTCGATCGGCACTGACACACCTAGGTCCAGCGTAAAGAACCGGTCGGCGGTCGGCGAACCATCGACCCTCTCGGCATGCATAAAAGCCGGGCTCAGCCCGTCCCCGTCAACCAACCCGCGCGATATCGCCACGGCGAGCGCGTTGCGGCCACCCGCATCCCACATCCGCGGGTTCCAGCCCAGCAGCAAGGTATCCGCCTCCATGCGAATCGGCCCCTTGGAAAAGTTCCAGACATAGCCGAAAACATTGGCTTGCGTTTGCAAACTGGTCGTCCGCACCAACTCGCGCAGGACGCTGTGACCGCGCGGAATCTCCTGCGATTGGATAGCACCGACCCGACTGGTATCGTCGAGGGCGATTCGGCGCTCAACCACGTCATCCCAAGCCTCGCCATTCGGGCCGCCGATCACCCAAGCACCCGCCGACGCCTGCGCCCAAACCGTGCCCTGCAACGCCAGGAGCAATACGATAAATTTTGCATATAAAACGATCAATACACCACCCCTATGAGCTTGGCGGTTTCGATGGCTTTGGCATCGGCCTTGACGGAGAATCGAATGATATAGATCCCCGGCGGTACCATTGCACCGCCATCGGCCCTGCCGTCCCATGCCTCGTCATACGCCCCGGCCGCTCTAGATCCGGTAATGAGTCGACGTACCTGTCGACCTGAAAGATCATAGACACCGGCATCGACCTCGAGGGCACCGGTGAACTGGGCCAGGACAAAATCAATCTCGGCGGTATCATTGGTACCATCGCCGTTGGGAGTAACAACTGGCGTGGAAATCTGAACTTCGATCTTCGGCCGGGCATCCAGGGTAAATATGTTAATCGCTCCGGTGCCAACATCGACGCTGGCGTCACCGACGGCGATCGGGTGTGGCGGCACATCCCCCGCGCCCAGCAACCAGGCGTTGACCGGGGTATTGTGCTCGAGCAACCTCAGCTTGAAAACGACCCTCAAGGGCTGGTTGTTATCCTGGGCCACGGGGGCGAAAAACACCTGAAAACCGTCTGCGGTCTCTGTGACCTCGACATCGGTAACCGCTTCTAGCGGATCGCCCATTTGCAGACCAGCGAAGACCGGCGGCGGGAAAGCCGCTAGCTTGATCCCGTGAAAACCCGCCAAGCCCGCCGTGCCGAACTCCGCCCGGATGTCATAGACAAACGACGTATCCACCCCACCTGCAACGGCCAACACCCCGCTATCAGGGCTCAAATCAGCGGCGAGCGCCACCTCGCCCACAGCGGCACTGACGAGCGCGGGAGCAACCTCCATGCTCAAGGTGTCAATACGCATCGTGGTTTCCGCATCGCCATCGAAGGAAATCCTGAACTGGAAAAACTCGCGCGGGCTAGGCAGGTCGACCGGCACGACCAAGGTCCCCGTCGAATCGATCTCCAACGGTTGAGACCACGGGCTCCAATTCTGTCCGTCGGCGCGGATATCGCCCTTGACGAAGTCGCGCACCGGCCCCTGCTCTTCGGCCGGCAATTCGATATAATTAACCCTTTCCAGTTCTTCCAGCACCGCCCCCGTACTGGGGTCCTGACGAAAAAGGGCGCGCCGCGGCAGATCGACATTGTATTCGGTGAATGAGACTTCATCGACCGATCCGGTGTCGCGGTCGCGGCGAAAATAGTCCAGCGGCGTGTCATCGGCGCCACTGCGCATCTGTAAGACGGCAACCGGGCGCTTGCTCTCGTTACCGTCGCCGCGTGCCAACCTGGTAGCATGGATCCGCAAGAGGCCAAAGTTTACCGCCTCGCCAAAAGAATGCAGACCCGAGACATAATTCGACACCGGAACAAAACCCTCACCGAAGATCTCGAATTCGGCCAAGTTAAAAGAGGTTTTGGACAAGACTTTGAGCTGGAGGAAGCGACCTTGCAGTGGCTGAAATTCTAGATCGACCACTTGCTCGCGGTTGCCTTCTACCCTTCGTAAGAGCTTGTAGGTAGGTCGGCGGATCTCGTTGAAATCCTCGCCGTCGTTGACCCATATCTCAAAAGCTTTAATAAACGAATCCGGGTCGTCCGGGTCGGGGAAGAAGCGTATGCGATTAATGGGAAAGGGAGACCCCAAATCCCAGAAAAAGGTTGCACCCGCCTGGTTGCGGACCGTTTTGTAGTTGCCTTCCGAGGAGGTCTGCTCATCGCCGTCGACCAATCGCAACGGGCCATCGACCTGGTTGAACAGACCATCATTGGACCAGGTTCGCGGCTGCCCCACCGCCATAAAGTCGGAAGGCTGCCCCTTAAGCCAAACAAGACCGGATTCACTCAGCAACTCGATTAGGTTCTGACCGCGAGTAAGTTCGAGCGGCTGCAGCGAACCGTTATTATCTACAGCCCCCGTCTGCACCTCGACCTCGTCGGTCCACGAAGCACCACCGCGACCGACCTGGTAGACACCGACCTGGGCTAGGGCGACGCTGGTCCATACCGCAAACGACAAACTCGCAGTCCCGAACCACAAGGCTATCGCTTTTCGCCTTAAAGGCCGACGGGCCTGCTCGCTATGGGCGATCTGTAGCCGCATCCGCCTGTACCGCGTCTGAAAGGTTGTACCCCCGGAGCACATCACGTTCGAACGAGAAACTGAGATCAATCGTTTCGACCGCCGCGCCGCTAAAGTCAAACCGAACGGCGATACCCTCAAGATCGAGCTGGATCTTGGTCACATCATCGTCCAGGGCGGGAAAGACCAGATAGCCCTCCTGCTCACTGCCGCTAAAGACGGTAGTCGGTTCAGTGTACATGGATTGCCTCAGGATGCTGGTGCGATTCTTGAAATCGACCCGCCCCTGACCAGTGCGCCCCTGCCAGAATGTACGGAAATAGTCGTAAAGCTGAGAGTACGTCAGCGACCTATAGACCCTGTTGTTGGTCGAGTGAATCGTCGCCTTGACGGGGTCGACAACTACTTTGGGGTACTGGTAGTTGCTCAATTTGAGCTGCAGTACGGTAAAACGTGGCTCGGTCCAGTCCTCGCCAGGGACCTTCCAATCACCGAAAGTATAGGGGTTGACCGATGCCGCACCGCCAGTGGAAGCGGCCGGAAATTGCCGATTAAGCTCGGCGTCGGTCATCGGTTTGAGGTTGATCGCCAAGCGATCTAGGTTATACGTGATCGAACCGTCATCGTTGACGGCCATGCCTTCTACCTGCTCGGCCACGGGCTGCAGATTCTGTGGGAAATAACGCCCACAGCCTCCCAACACCGTCACGAACATGATCCCGACCAGCCACAATCCGCGCATATTGCGTAGGTCCTTGAATAAATGGATTCAATTCGGGCCCTGGCGGGCCATGCAAGCGAGTCGGGGCAACGCAAAACGACGTTGCCCCGACTCTACTCATAGGCGAGGGACGAATCCCCCGGTCATGCAAATACCTTGGGCGAGCCTACTTGTAGGCGTTCTTGATCGCGCCCCAGGTCGAACCCTCTACCGCCGTGTTGCTGCCACGGCCGTCGACAAACTCACCCGTGCGCAACAATAGCGCGTGCGAGTAATACTGACGGGCCGAAGCTTCGGCACCACGCGAGGTGAAGTCATTGTCGGGTGCTTCGGAATCGCCATCCTCAATCCAGAAGGAGAAAGGCAGACCAGCGCCTTCTTCACCGGCAACCGCATCCAACTGATGGACTTGGCTGACGGAAGGACCGGCATCTTCGAGGAACCAGAAGACCACGTAATTGTACTCGTAGACGGTGGTGCCACCAGTCGGCCAGATCTCAGCAGCCCAGGCTTCGGGCGGATCGACGGTCACGGAGAAATCGCTGTATTCCGGATCGGTGTACTGCTGCCAGCCTTCTTGCTCCAAGTAGCGGTAGCGAATATTGGCCGGCGGACTCAGATCGCCAGGCGCGCCGAGCCATTCCATGTTGTAACCTGAAGGCAACTCGCGCCCGTGATCCTGAGGATCCAGGGCGAACTCGATCATCTCGCCTTCCCAGCGCTCAATGCTGGTACCGTGATGATGCAAGGTGTCATCAACGATCTCCAAGAATACGAACCAGCGGTTAACATCGCCGCCCTTCCACCCCATCTGCAGGGTGAAACTCAGATCGTCACGGGTAGGAGTCGGGCGATCGGCCTCGTCGCGGAACTCTTCGGTAACGATCGTATACTCGGGATCCCACCAGTTCCAGTCGTCGGCGCTGCCGTCCATGACCATGTCGGCGTCATCGGGCACTTCGAGCATATACCACTGAAAACCCTGGCTACCGTTGCGGTTTTCGAGCGCGGGCGGATCGTTAAACTGAGCGCTTGCCAGACTGACTAAAGCCAGACTGCATACACCCGTCATAATAAGTCTACGCATCTGCAATTTCCCTTTCTTTGGGAGGTTATTTAAGATGTACTACATTTTTATAATATAACACGGTTAAAGCCATAGACCAAATCCAAAATCACCTTTAATAGGATATTTATATATGCCTCATATATTAAAAGCACTTATAAAGTGTAAATATGTAGACTTATCTATTTTCATCGTGTAAAATGAATTATTAAACACCCTTATTTACAGGGATTTCTATTCCGCACTAGCATCAACAGCATCAACGGTCTCCCGCGTTTCCTTCCCGGGCATTTTCGGCCGTATCGGCCGCGTTAGCACGACCTGAGTAAGCCCGGCAGGGTATACCTCAACCTCTGCTTTATTTTCTTCCCGCAAGCGAGAGATTAAAGTATCCATCGCGTTATTCTCTATATGGGTGAACAAAGCCGCCTTGATGCTGTCGTGCACCAGGTCGAAACTCGCCACGCCGCCGTCATCTAGAGCAAACATATCCTGATTGGTATCATAGAAACCGCGAATATCCTCCTGTGTCACACCCTGCTCCAGCGCAGCTGCCCGGCCCTCTTGGCGATAGAGCCATTGGATCAGTAACTCGTCGCGGCGGGTCTTCGTCGCGATCGCGACCTCCGGATTGCTGTCTAGTTGCAATTTGCGCGCCTCTATTAGCATGATCTCTCTGCCCGCCAACCCGTCGGCGGCTTTGTGCAACCCGGCGCTATCGAGGGCGGCCGGATGCTTGACCCGGCCCAGCCGGTGGTGGAACAGATAATCGCGCAAGGTCAACTGCCCGCCCTGCCATCCGAACAACTGCGGGTCATCCCCCGGCCATTCCTTTTCGTCCGGCGCAAGGGCTCGCAGCAGTCGCATGCCCTTTTCGTCGCGTTTTAACCCATAGCGACGGCGCAGTTCCTTGACATAGATCTCCATATCCGCGCCGCGCTTAACCTCGCGCAATCGCCGCATCAGCCAATCGCGGGTCTCGTCGAAGTCGACCGGCCGGCGCGCCTTGAGCTTGAAGACGTGATAGCCTGAACTCGTCTCGACCGGCTGCGGATAAAGATCGCCCGGCCCCATGCCATTAAATGGCTTGATCAACGGACTCAGTACCCCCCCGGTCTTGACCCAACTAACCCAACCCTCCGGCGCAAAGCGCTTCTGGATATGCGGCACCGCGTATAAGGGGAACAGGTCTGCGAATGTCTCGCCCTTGCCGAGTCGCGTTAAGACCTCCCACGCCTCCTGCTCGGTGGCACAGACGATATGCTGGCTGAAAATCTCGGTGTCGAATTGCCGCTCGACGAAGAATTCCCGCAATTCCTCCTCTGTCGAGGAATAGTCCCCCGTAAGCGCCCCGACCTCATAGAGCTTCTTCCGCAGCGCCTGTTCGTGCGTGCGCTGCACCTCCTCGGCGATGGTGGTATCGCGGTCGAGCCCACGCCGTATCCCTTCGACCGCCAATAATTCATGGGCAATAATGCCGTCGAGAAATATTCTTTTGGCGTTGGGATCTGCGATATCGATATGGCGGAAACCCGTTTTCATCATCTGCTGCGCACGGCGCTCAAACTCGGCAACTGAGAGCTTCTCCTCACCCACCTGCACTACGTATTCGGCCGGAGAGTCGGCACTGGCGATACTAGCTAATGCTAGCCAACAAACGAGGAGGGTCCTCGTTGCCTTCGCACTTACTTTCTTGACAATGGCAGGGCTACTCAATTTAATAGTCTCCTCTATAACTCGTTGTCTGATCCCCCGCGACCGAAGGGTTCGAATTTGCAGATTACTGCATTGAAAGCTATTGCGCAGCTAGTATTTGTCAAGAATACATCCGTGCCTAAAACGCCGTGCCCAACTAAAGCTCGCACCTTGTTTTGCTTCCTGCTTATCGGTCTACCGCATATATCAGCAGCAGCTGAAAACGGACATAATCTACAAACCAGCGAGCAAATTTCCAGCCCCGCCGCCTATATCGGCCCCGCCGCCTGCCAGGACTGCCACCCGGACAAATACCAGGGCTTTATCCAAACGGCGCACCACATCACATCGCGACTCGCCGATGCGCAATCCATTGCTGGCCACTTCACCGGTGATGCCGCGTTCATGTGGACGCGCAACGATAAGCTGTGGTTTGAAATGAGCGCCCGCGACGACGAATTTTACCAAACGGCCAATATCTGGGGCGAAGACAACAAGCTGCACGAGCACAGCGAGCGGATGGAAATCGTCACCGGCTCGGGCAAAATCGGCCAGACCTATTTGTATTGGAAAAACGATCGGCTCTACCAACTGCCGATTTCGTATTGGGCCGCCAGCGGCAAGTGGATCAACAGCCCCGGCTACCCCGATGGCCAGGCGGTCTTCGACCGGCCCGTCGGCCCGCGCTGCATGGAATGCCACGCCACCTATTTCGCCGCCGAGGACTACGAGCGCAATGTCTACGGCCAAGGGGAGTTTATGCTCGGCATCTCATGCGAGCGCTGCCACGGCCCCGGCGCCCAACACGCGACATTCCAGGCCAGTGCCCCCGCCGACGCGGGCGCGCCCCACATCACCCACCCCGGCGACTTAAGCCGCCAGCGCTCAATCGAGATTTGCGCGCAATGCCATTCGGGCGCCGGCATCAAACACGGCCGCCCCTTCACCTACCGCCCCGGCCTGCCGCTGGCGGAGTATATCGAACCCGAGCCGCATGAGACGCAAAACAGTATCGGCGTGCACAGCAACAATCAGGTCGCCCGCCTCAGCCTCTCGGCCTGCTTCCAACAGAGCGACGACCTGACCTGCGCCAGTTGCCACAACCCCCATGCGCCCGAACGCGGCGACAGAGCGCTCTTTTCCAGTCGCTGCCTCGACTGCCACACCGTCGAGGCTTGCGGCATGGAACCTGAACTGGGCCACGCAATCGTCGACAATTGCATCGACTGCCACATGCCGGGGCGACAGGACAAAAAAACGGGCGTGCAGAGTGCCCGCGGGATGGATTTTCCGATCATGCCCGAACACCTGATCGGCATCTACCCGGACGCCACCCAGCATTTTATGGCGCAACGCGCCGCGGACAAGTGAAACGGCCTTTAAGGGGGTCGCAAAAAAACGGACGTGACACCGCTGAATTAATCGCGTTTGGGACTCGCCATTTTTTCGTGCGGACTTCTAATCAACAGGCCATCGCGCGACTGTATTTTGCGATAGCAATTAATCTCCCGGCGAAAGATCAAAGCGCCGTAACACCACCCGCTGCGACGCCTGCTCCCCTTCAATCAGGCGATACGCGCGATCGACCTCCAGCCCAGCAAAGCGTTGTCTGACGCTGTCGCCCGGCCAGGTGACCTCCACAAATTCGATCGCCATAGCATTGCCCAATCCCAACTCCTGCCGCAACGGTGAAGACCCGAAACTGCCTCCACTGCCCACCGTGGCGTAGATATCGCGCGTGGCCCCAGCCACCGTCACCACCCGAACCTGTATACGCGCACCAATACCGTCGCGATTTGCACGGGTCCCCTGCACGAAAAGCGTCAACCAATGATGCCCGTGTCCGGGATTTTCCAACAGCGCATTGCGATAGACATCGCCCTCAAAGGCGGCACCCAATACCTGGTAGATATCCTGGTCGCCATCGTGGTCGAAATCTGCAAAAGAGATCCCGTGCCCTTTTTGCAAGGTGCCAAAACCGCCAGCGGTCGTCACGTCTTGGAAACGTTGACCACCGGCATTGCGAAACATGCGATTGGGCAAAATCGCGCGCAGATCCGGCATGCCGGTGCCAAAATAGGCATCGAGCCAACCATCGTTGTCGAGATCGCCGAAATTCGCTCCCATCGGCAAAATGACCCGGTCGAGGCCCGTCTCAGTCGCCACATCGGCAAAGGTGCCGTCGCCCCGGTTATGGTAGAGACGCGGGTGCTCGGCGCCCAAAGGCCGGTCGAGGTAAACCGCCGCCATATCATCGAGATCTTCCATATCAAAACCGGCCACCAGAATATCCTGCCAGCCGTCGTTGTCGTAATCCCAGAACCAGGTCGGAAAACTGACATAGGGTTCGCTCACCCCCGCCGCCTCGGCGACCTCGCTAAAATGACCGCCCTCGTTGTGGTAGAGCACGTTGTCGCCATTGAGATGCGATAGATAGAGGTCCAACATCCCGTCGTTGTCGTAATCGCCCCAGACCAGGCCTTTGACAAAGCCGACATCGGCGACGCCGACCGCGGCAGCTACATCGCTGAACGTGCCGTCGCCATTATTGCGGAACAATTCGCAGGGATGCGGCGGCCTCGGCGCCGGGCTGGACTCGTTGCCGACATAGAGATCCAGCCAACCGTCGTTATCGTAATCGCCCCAGGCGGCGGAATGCGTCGGGTGCAACGAGAATACACCGGCTTCGCGGGTGGCATCGACAAAAGCCCCTCCGCCCTGGTTCTGTAATAGCGAATTGGGGTGGCGCCCCGCCTCGCCCATCCAGGCCCCGCGCAATACCAACAGATCGCGGTCGCCATCGTTGTCGTAGTCGGCATGCGCCAGATTTAGCCCACCCAACTGCCCGCGCAAACCCGCGCGTTCGGTCCATTCGTCGAAGGTTCCGTCGCCCTCATTGCGGAAAAAACGCAGCGGATCGGTCAGCCCGCGCGACGAAGCGACAATATCGAGCAGGCCGTCGCCATCAAAATCATCGACGACGCTGCCGCCGGCGTGACCAACCGCATCGACACCGGCGGCGGCCGCGATATCGACAAAACGGCCGATCGCGTATTCGGAAGCAAAAGCCGTCGGCGGGATCCGCCAGGCCGCGGGCACTTTATCGGGATATTCCCCCAGCGTCATATAGGCTATATTGAGCAACCAGCGCGTGGCCAGTTCGTCCGGTGCCCCTTTTAGATTCGACTCATAAAGCTCAATGGCCTTGCGTGGCCCAGCCGGTAACGAGGTCGCCTCGCCCGGCCCCATAGGAAAAACCCAATCATGCGGCGGCACTCCGCTCTTTTCGCCGCCGACGCGCAAATAGGCAATGCCGAGTAGGTCGCGCAGATTGCGAAAATAGCTCTCTTTGACCGGCACTTTTTTCTTTTTAATCTCAGCATAGACATACTCGAGCTGCGCAACCGCCTCTTGTGCCATTCCCCCCTGTAGAAGTTCCGTCGCAATCTTGACGCGCAATTGCATTTCCTGCTGTGGCGCCAGTTTGCGCTGTAACAAGGAGCTGATGCCTCGCGCCCGGGCGCGATTCATGTAAACGTTTTCGACCGGATCGGCGGTGCGGGCGATTCCAGCGAGATAGGTCGCCATAGCCTGCGAGCTTGGGGGCAAAGTCGGCGCGTTCCGTTGCGCGACAACTGGAGCGACAGCGGCCCAGACGATAAAGCAAATCGACCCGTATCTCATTCGCCTATTTCTTCGACTAAGGTGATTTCCCGGTCAGCATCGACATCCACCATCGTCTGCACTGCACCGCTGGGCCAGAAAACCTGCAGCGTATCTACCATCGCGTGATGCCCCAACCCCAGCGTCAGCCGCACGTCGTTGCTGCCCATATAACCATAACTGGCGCGGATCTCCCGCACCTGTGTCAAATCACCAGACACCGCACGGACCCGTGCCCCGATGCCTTCGCGATTGCTCTTTCGCCCTTCGGCGCGAATCCGCAGGTAGTGATTGGCGTTACCGCCGTCGTTGCGCAACAAGGTACAATGCGGCGTATCGGAATCGGAGACAAAAATATCGACATCACCGTCGTTGTCGTAATCGCCGAAAACGGCGCCGTGACTGACCCGCGCGACCCGCATGCCCGATCCGCTCTCGCCGCTGACTTCGACGAATGTGCCGTCGCCCACATTGCGGAATAGCTGATTCTGCTGGGCGTAGGTCGTGGAGGGGTCGTATTCTTTGACATTGGCGTCGAGATGTCCATTGGCGACAAAGACATCCAACCAACCGTCGTTATCGTAGTCGACAAAAGCGGAGGTCATGCCGAGATAGGGCACACTCGCCACACCGAGTTGGGCGGCAAAAGTCAAGTCAGTAAAAAAACCGTCCCCGTCGTTGTGGTATAGCGTATTGGCTAGCCATTGGAAGGTGGCGACGATTATATCGAGCCGCCCGTCGTTGTCGTAATCACCCAGGTCGGCCCCCATCGCCGACTCGGCCAGCCCCTCTTCGTTATAGGCGACACCCGCCACCGCGCCATTTTCGACAAACGTCCCGTCTCCATTATTGACAAAGAGGAAGTTCGGCTTCTTGTCGTTGGCGATAAACAAATCCGGATCGCCGTCGATGTCGATGTCCCCGAACACCGCCGCCAACTGCCGCCCCGTATCATCATCGAGACCGGCCTGCTTGGTCACCTCGGTAAAAACTAGGCCGCCGTCGTTGCGGTAGAGCACACCGGCCTGCCCCGGATAGGTGGTCGGACCGCAATACGAGCGCGCTTGCCCGGCAGAGCACTCTACATTCTTCGCCGGATCGAAGTCCATATAATTAGCAACGTAGAGGTCGAGGTCGCCATCGATGTCGTAATCGGCAAAAGCCGCGTGCGTGCCCCAGGCCGTATCCGCCACACCGGCGGCCAGGGCTACATCGGCGAAGATCGCACCGCCGCCATTCAGGTAAAGCCGGTTCGCACCGTAATTGCTCACGTAGAGATCCGGATCGCCGTCGGCATCGACATCGCCGACGGTCGCCGCCATACCGAAAGCCTCATCGCCCGTGCCCGATACAGCCGTCTGATCGACAAATGTGCCATCGCCCAAGTTGCGATAATAGACATTGGGCCCAGTCGGTCCGGTATATCCCGGCAACGCTGCACCATTGACGATATACAGATCGAGCAATCCGTCGCCGTCACCATCGAAAAACGCCGCCCCGGACCCGACCGCCTCCGGCATATATTTGGCACCGCTCGCGCCGTTTATATAGCGAAAATCGATACCCGCTTCTTTTGTTACTTCGGCAAATTTCGGCAAAGCGGCATACGCCGGCATTACAAGGACGAATAGTAGCCACAGCAGGGCCAGATACACAGGGCGTTTGCAGGGCACTGTCATTGTCCGCATGCTATCGCTGCTTCTTGGCCGCAGTAAGGATCTGCCGCGCCATCTCGGCATTGCGTTTAAGGCGGGCATTGTCAGGGGCTATTTCCAGACCGCGAAGATAGCTCGCCAGCGCTTGCGGCACTTGCCGGGCGCGCATTTGCGTATTGCCCAAAGCCAAATAGGACAGCACATAGGTCGAATCCGTGCGGATCGCACGGCGAAACAATCCGATGGCTTCTTTGATCCGCCCCTGTCGCAATTGAATATTGCCTAGGTTGTGATAGGAGGGCGCAAATAGGGAATCCCGGGCGATAGCCTGCAAATAGTGGATCCGGGCTTGATCATATTGGCCGCGCCGCGAATAGACCATGCCCATATCGTGATAGATCTCAGCTTTGTCGGGCGTTGTGAGCAAGGTATTTTTCATCGAGGATATCTCGCGTTCTTCCTCTTCGAGCCGCCGGTATAGATCCAACTGTCGCCGCCCTTCTTCCCGTTGGCCAGTGCGCAATAGCGCATTGCCCAAATTGAACCGGGCCCGCGCGTAGAGCGAGTCGAATGACACCGCGCGTTGCAGTTCAGAAACGGCGGCGGCGTAGTCGCGCCGACGATAATGGCTGGCAGCCAGCCCGTTGCGATATTTCGCCACCGTCGAATCGGCGCCGATCGCCCGACGGTAAGATTTTTCTGCTGCAGGATAGTCATTTTTCTTGAGGTGCACCTCGCCAATATTATACCACGCCTCGCCATAATCAGCCTGCACGTCTATCGCGTGCTCGTAGGCGAGCAATGCCGTATCGTAGCGCCCTTTGCTGAAATGCAACAAGCCCAGCGACATATGAGCCCACGCGTAACCGGGGCTGAGTTCGATCGCCCGCTCAAGCATCGCGACCGCTTCGTCTTGGCGATCCAAACGAGTCAGCAAAATAGCAAGCTCGGTGCGAGCTTTGGGATAGTCCTCTCGCAGCGCGATCGCTCGCTCATAAGCGACGACAGCCTGCGGCAACTGCTCATCCTTGGCCAGCGCCGCGCCGAGCTTGCGGTACAGATCCGCCGAATCGGGTTGTCGGCGCGCCACAGCCTCGAAAGCCCACACCGCCACGCGATAGCGCCCTTGTGCCAATAACCGATCTGCCAGGGCCTCGCTAGTATCCGCCATCGCAACCGGCTCGATCGGATCGCCGTATGCCTGCTGGCAAACGCAAACGACGCACGACAAAACGACCGACAACAATCGACCACAGACCATGTGATAAGAGGAGAGCATAGCCTCAATATTCGCCAAGACCTACTATTTTAACAACAACAACCTGCGCACTTCGCTCTTTCTGCCAATGGCCAAGCGATACAAATACACGCCGCTGGCCACCTGCTCACCCGCACTGTCGCGCCCGTCCCAGGTAATAATATGTACACCCGCCGTGCGCCAACCCTCCACCAAGGTCGCTACCTGCTGGCCCGTCACGTCATAGATCGCCAGATGCAAATCGGCATCCACCGCTAACGAAAATTCAATCGTGGTGCGGCTATTAAACGGATTCGGGTAATTCTGGCCCAGCGATGCCTGCGCGGGCACGGTGGCCAAGGCTTCTTCGGCTATCGCCGTCAACTGCACCGCACCGCCCAATATTTCCGCCACCAGCCGACCGCTAACCACATGGACCTCGCCGGCGTTGTTGCGCCGGTTATCCGGTCCGTCCCCCGCCATGCCATTGGGCATGATATCAACCGAGCCGTCACCGTCGAAATCGCCGGCGGCGGCCCAATAGGCGGAAAAATCAAAATTGTCGGGTGCCTGGATCCACACCACCGGGACGCTCGGCGCAGCCAAATCAACCACCGCGGGCAAATTCGGACCACCCGCGATTACGACAATGCCACCAGAAAAAGGTCGGTCGAGTGGCCCATCATCACCCGGCACGCCGATAAACAAATCATCATAGCCGTCGCCGTGGATATCGCCGGCGGCAATCGCGTCACCGGCAATGGCCTGGTCTCTGGCACCATAGATCAACATCGTCCCTTCGGGCGGATCAACCAGGTCGATCACCCGCCCCGGCAAGTCTCGTGCCCCATAAACAACACAGACATCCCCCGCATCGGGGCGGCTATTGCCAGGCCCATCCGCCCGATAGGCGCCCAGCAGCATATCAGCCAGCCCATCGCCATTAATATCGGCCGTCACGATCTCCTCCCCCAAACGATCAGGGGAGTTCTCTCCGCCATCGGCCCCATAAACGACGAGTAGATCTTGCGGAGGGTTCGCGTTTAAGTCGATATCTCGCGGCAAATCAGGACGACCAAATACGACATAGACCTCCCCCGCGTTATGCCGCTCGTTATTGGGTCCGTCGCCCGCCCCGCCGGCAATATTATAGGCGTTGCGCAAGGTGCCGAGAGCCGCCGCGCCAATGATCACATCATCAAAACCGTCGCCATTAATATCGTCCGACGCAACGGTCGACCCCGCATGATCGAGAGCGTCGATACCGTAGATCACACTCATCGGCCGCGTCGAATCATTTAGGTCGATGCGCTCACCCGCTGCCAAAGGCCCATACAGCACATAAACCCGCCCCGCCTCAAAACTCGGTGCATTAGAACCGAAACCACTCGCCTGATCGGCACCGACAACCACATCGGCCACACCATCGCCGTTGACATCGCCCGCCGCCATCCATACTCCAAGACGGCTGTTGTGATCGGGGCCGATGACGACACCGACACCAGGCGGCCACGGCTCGGCCAAATCCAACATCCCCGTGCCGGCCCGTATTTCGCTTAGCAATTCACTGGTAAAAAAATAGAGTTTGCCCGCGTCCTCACGCTCCACCCCGTCCGCATAAAAGGCTCCGACCAGCAGATCATTAGACCCGTTGCCGTCGACATCGGCCACCTCGCTCTTAATGCCAAAAATACTGCGCGGCTGCTCGCCGTAAATCGTAATTACTCCAGGATTTTTTTCGCGCAAATCGACCTGGCCACCAATATGACCGGGACTAAAATAAACCGCCACCTCCCCGGCATTCTCGCGCCGCTCGCCGCCCGGTGGCCCATCAGCCGCCATGGCAGAGATCACCAGGTCATCGAAAGCGTCGCCATCCAAATTACCTGAACGCACCGGCGTACCGAATTGGGCGTCGTCTCGGTCCGGATTATATACCGTCATCTGGCCCGCCTGATCCGTCAGCGCCAGATCCCAAACATGGATTTGCTGTGCATTAACTATCGCTGCTCCGACAAATAGCACCGAGCACAACGCGATATGATTTAGCTTGCGCGACATTT
Organism: Gemmatimonadota bacterium; assembly: GCA_018672475.1. GTDB lineage: Bacteria > Latescibacterota > UBA2968 > UBA8231 > UBA8231. The sequence continues at coordinate 25,764 of JABHFS010000070.1, forward strand.
ATTTCTCCCTAAGTCTGCCAGCGAGCCAAAGACCCTGCACTCGCCAGCATGATACATGGCAACCATCGATCAAGACCGCACCGCCAATCGGTGTTACAACCACCGATCCCAAAACGCAAACGCATCCTCTTGCATTTGAAGGTCAAACTTGTGCCCTCCGGTATAAAATATACCGTCGTATTTATCCGCCGCCGCCTTCGCGTAGACCGCTACCGACACGCGATCCACCGCCTTCATCCCCTTCATACCTCATAGCGCTTTCTCCACCTTGACCTTGAGCTTATCGCCCAGATCCGGTTCGGCGATCATTACCGCCGTCCTCGCAATCGCCTTCTTCCGCCACGGTGCAATCTTTTTGAACTCATCCCGCCGAAACCGACAACCCCCCCGGCTCACTTCCCAGCAACCCCGTAGCCCATGCCCATAAGGCCCCAGCATATTCTTATGCCATCAAACGCTCCTCCGATTGTCCGCCGCAAAATTAGACCCTATTATTTAGTTGTGCCGCAACCTACTAACCATGGAAGCAAGCCATGCCCAACCACACAGTCAAGACCCACGCCGACGGCGCGGTACTTCCGCGCGAAGACCAACTCGCCTGGAAAATCGCCCAGGTGGCCGCCCACAACCAACAGGCCGACACCGATGTTATCGAAATGATCGGCAACCGCCTGATCGACAACGCCGCCGTCGCCATCGCCGCGATAAACCGCCAGCCCGTGCGCAACGCCCGCCTATTGGCCTTGGGCTATCCACACCCTAACAACAAAGGCGCCCGCCTCTTCGGCGCGACCAACGACCGTACTTTCCACTGCGAATGGGCGGCGCTTGCCAATGGCGTCGCCGTGCGCGAGCTCGACATGCACGATACCTACTTAGCCGCCGACTACTCGCACCCCGGCGACAATATCCCCGGCCTGCTCGCCGTCGCGCAACAGACCGGCGCCAACGGCCATGCCCTGAGCCTCGGTCTGCTCACCGCCTACGAAACGCAAATGGCGCTGGTCACCGGCATCTGTCTACACGAGCATAAGATCGACCACGTCGCGCACTTGGCCCCGGCCGTCGCCGCAGGCATCGGCACCATGTTGCACATGCCCGCCGAAGAAATCTACCAGGCCGTCAACCAAAGCCTGCACCTGTCCTGCGCCACCCGCCAATCGCGCAAAGGCGATATCACCTCCTGGAAAGCCTACGCCCCGGCACAGGCCAATAAAATCGCCATCGAGGCGATCGGCCGAGTGCGCCTCGGCGAGAAGGCCCCCTCACCGATATACGAGGGCCGCGACGGGGTTATCGCCTGGATGCTCTCTGGGCCCGACGCAGAATACACTGTGCCCCTGCCCGCCCCCGGCGAACCGTTGCGCCAGATCATCCGCTCCTATACCAAAGAGCATTCCGCCGAATATCAGGCGCAAGCCCTAATTGATATCGGCGCTGCCTTGCACGCCCGCAATATAGACCTCGAAAAAGTCGACGAAGTCGTCATCCGCACCAGCCACCACACACACTACGTCATCGGTACGGGTGCGAATGATCCGCAGAAGATGGACCCCGACGCCTCGCGCGAGACGCTCGACCACAGCGTCATGTATATTCTCGCCGTTGCCTGGGAAGATGGCGCTTGGCACCATGTGCGCTCCTACGCCTCCGAACGCGCGCACCGACCTTCGACCATTGCGCTGTGGCACAAGATCCGCACCGAAGAAGTCGCCGAGTGGACAGAAGCTTATCACAATCCAGACCCGGAGCACAAAAAATTCGGTGCCGAAGTCGTCGTGCACCTAAAAGACGGCAGCCAAATATCCGAACGCCTCGACAACCCCAATGCGCACTATCTCGGCGCGCGGCCTTTTGCGCGGGCTGACTATATCAACAAGCTGAGGGTGCTGACGGAGGGCTTAGCCGAGTCGAGCGAGGTCGATCGCTTCTTGGGGTTGGTCGAGCGCTTGCAGGAATTGTCGCCGGAGGAGGTCGGAGCGTTGAATCTGGTGATTCCGGAAAATGCGCTGGAAGATGCGACGAGTGATCGAGTGGGGATACTATCGTAGTATTTTCCTGATACGTTCCGACAAGGGGGATTATCTGGAGTCTATTCAGCCTATCCCCAAGCGCGACAACTCAATACATGTGCCATCATATTTCGACTCTTTCCGTTTGCGATTCACGCCCACAACGGCGCTGGGGCTTTGGCCTATCCAATCCCGATCGGTTGACAAACCCTAAGTCATGAGTACTATCCTTTAATCCAATTGGCTCCATTCTACGTGCGCGTTTCCGGTGTATATTTCATTGCCTCGGTAAGCTATGTAACGGAGCCGCTCGAAATTCGACATTTCACCTTTCCGTTCCACTACAAAAGTAGTCTGACCCTAAAAAAATGAGGCTTTTATCGTAGAATCGACTGACTTTTTGGAGAAGAAAAAACAAGTCTAGGAATACGGCCATACCCCCGAAGCAATGCGCAAAACCAGCCATTACAAAAACGAATACGTCTGGGGTTTTGTCGATAAGTGGGACGAACTCATCGACTGGGACCAACGCGCTCAAGGCGAGGGCGATTTTTTTATCCGCCATCTCAAGAAACTCGGCGCGCGCCGCGTGCTCGACGTGGCCACTGGGACTGGCTTCCACTCAGTGCGCCTGATAGAGGCCGGCTTTGAAGTCGTCAGCGCCGACGGCAGCGCCGAAATGTTGGCGAAAGCCTTCGAAAACGGCTACCAGCGCGGCCATATCCTACGCACGGTGCAGGCCGATTGGCGCTTCCTCAACCGGGACGTACACGGCGAATTCGATGCCATCATCTGCCTAGGCAACTCCTTCACCCACATGTTCAACGAAAAAGACCGCCGCAGGGCGCTGGCCGAGTTTTATGCCATGCTCAAGCACGACGGCGTCTTAATCCTCGACCAGCGCAATTACGACATCATCATCGACCAGGGTTTCTCCTCCAAGCACACCTACTATTATTGCGGCGACAACGTAAAGGCCGAACCTGAACACATCGACGAGGGGCTGGCACGCTTCCGCTACGAGTTCCCCGATGGTTCGATCTATCACCTCAACATGTTCCCGCTGCGCAAGGACTACACCCGTCGACTGATGAGCGAAGTGGGCTTCCAACACATCGAGACCTATGGTGACTTCCAAGAGACTTACCGCGAAGAAGAGCCCGACTTCTTTGTACACGTCGCCGAAAAGAGCTATGTCTCTGAGGAAAGAGCTACTTCCCGATGACGACCGGACAAGAAGCGACGAAGACGGCCCGCGACTATTACAATAGTGAGGACGCCGACCTCTTTTACGCCCAGGTCTGGGGCGGCGAAGACATCCACATCGGCCTTTATCGCAAGCCGGACGAATCCATATTCGACGCCAGTCGACGCACCGTCGAGCATATGGCCTCTCTGCCTCGACGCCCCGGGGCCCAGACGAGAGTGCTGGATATCGGGTCGGGTTATGGCGGAGCCGCACGCTACTTGGCCGCCGAATTCGGCTGCCGGGTAACGGCGCTCAATTTGAGCGAAGTCGAAAACGCCCGCCATCGCGCCAAGAATCACGAGGCCGGCTTGGAACAGCTCATCGAAGTCATCGATGGCAGTTTTGAGGATGTGCCCGCCGAGGACGCATCCTTTGACCTGGTCTGGTCGCAAGACGCCCTCCTGCACAGCGGCCAGCGCACCACGGTGTTGGAGGAGGTCCAGCGCGTCCTCAAAAAGGGCGGCGAATTCGTTTTTACTGACCCCATGCAGGCCGATGACTGCCCCAAGGGCGTACTGCAGCCCATCCTCGACCGGATCCATCTCGAGTCGTTAGGCTCGCCGGGCTTTTATCGCCGAGAGACGCTACGGCTGGGCCTAAGCGAGGTGGCTTTTGAGGCCATGACGCACCAGCTCACGACGCATTATGGCCGTGTCTTGCAGGAGACCGAACGCCGCGAGGGGGAATTGAGCGGCCAGATCAGCGCCGAGTATCTGGCGCGCATGCAGAAGGGGCTGGGGCACTGGGTCGAAGGCGGGCACCAAGGCCATTTGGTCTGGGGCATCTTCCACTTCCGAAAGGACTAGGCTGTGGCCGATAACGGAAAGCGCTTCAATCTCGAGATTCACCCCACCGTATTTTGGGTCTCGGTGGGGCTCATCGTCCTTTTTGTCATCGGCACGCTGAGCAACCTGGAACAGGCGAGTGAGATCTTCAGCGCCGTCCTGGGTGCCATTGCGACCAGCGCCGGTTGGTTCTATGTGCTTGCGGTAAATATCTACCTAGGGATCGTCATCTATCTGCTCTTCAGCCGCTATGGCCATATCCGCCTGGGAGGTGCTGAGGCGCAGCCCGATTTTAGCTATTGGGGCTGGTTTTCGATGCTCTTCAGCGCCGGCATGGGCATCGGCCTGCTCTTTTTCAGCGTCGCCGAACCGATCTATCATTTCGGCACGCCACCTTGGGGCGAGGGCGGCACGGTCGCGGCGGCCGAATTGGCCATGAGCGTCACCTTCTTCCACTGGGGCATCCACGCTTGGGGGCTGTACGGGTTGATGGCGTTGGGCCTGGCCTATTTCGCCTACAACCGCGGCCTGCCCCTGACCATCCGCTCGGTCTTCTATCCGCTCATCGGCGAGCGCATCCACGGCGGCTGGGGCAACGCCATCGACATCCTGGCGACCGTCTCGACGCTCTTCGGGCTGGCCACTTCGCTGGGCCTGGGGGCACAGCAGGTCAACGCTGGGCTGGCCTATCTCTTCGATGTGTCGCAAACGACGGGGACGCAGGTGGTTTTGATCGCCGCGATCACCGGCATGGCCACCCTCTCGTTGGTGTTGGGGTTGGACAAGGGCATCCGCCGCCTGAGCCAGTTCAACATGGTTGCGGCCCTGGCGCTGTTGCTCTTCGTGCTCTTCCTGGGTCCGACGCTGCGGCTCTTGGACGCCTTTGTGCAGAATATCGGCCAGTACATCGTCCAGCTGCCCCGCCTGAGCCTTTGGACCGAGGCCTACCAGCAAACTGAGTGGCAACACAGCTGGAGTATTTTCTATTGGGCCTGGTGGATCGCCTGGGCGCCCTTCGTCGGTGTCTTCGTGGCCCGCATCTCGCGTGGCCGCACCATCCGCGAGTTTTTGTTGGGGGTGCTGCTGGTGCCGACGCTGATGACCTTTGCCTGGCTGACCGTCTTCGGTAATGCCGCCCTCTTCGAGGAGATGAGGGCTGGCGGCATGGTGCAGGCGGTCAACGACGACGTGTCGACGGCCCTCTTCGTGCTGCTCGACCGCTTCCCGCTGGCCTCGCTGACCTCTGGCCTGGGGATCATCGTGGTGACGGTCTTTTTTGTAACCTCATCGGACTCGGCCTCTTTTGTGGTCGACATCATCACTTCGGGTGGGCATCCCAATCCGCCGGTGTCCCAGCGGATTTTTTGGGCGATGATGGAGGGGGTGATCGCCGCCGTGTTGCTCTTGGGAGGTGGGCTCAAGGCCCTGCAAACGGCCGTGATCGTCACCGGCCTGCCCTTCGCCGTGGTCCTGCTGCTCCTAGGCATCAGCCTGCTGCGCGGCCTGCGTCAGGCCGAGGGGAAGGGAACCGACTAAATCTGACCAAGCCTATTTGCAAATTCCTATCCAGAATTTGCAGATAGGCTTGGTAGGAATAGTATCTGTTTATCCAGCTCTTATTCCTACCATCCTCACCATTCTTTCTGCCTGAAACGAGCGGACTACAGGCGCACTAAAGGAAGGAGTTGTGCCATGTCTGTACAGCAATCCATTCGCCACAATCTCGAGCAGTACAAGCAACAGGCCCAAAGCCTGCTCAAAGCCCATCAAGCTGGTGCGGACGAGGCAGCCACCCTACCTCGGCTTATAAAGCCGCGAGCCCTTATCTTCCCCCCGGTACTTAGGTGGCGTAATCACCGCTTGCTGCGCCTCCGTCAGTTCGTTATAAAAATCCGGCGGCGCATAGGTC
>JABHFS010000071.1 GCA_018672475.1 Gemmatimonadota bacterium
CGCAGAGCAATTTTCCAGACACGCCTAGCCTCTAGCCTTTAACACCTCGGCTACCCGACGCACCACAACCTCCTCTTCTCCGTCCGCCAGATGCTGCGGATTGAGCCAAATCTCCCCCGATGCAATCGACACCGCGATCGCCGGCGTCCCCTGCTCTAACTGCTCGTCTATTTCATTGACAGTACAGCCCAACAGCTGCTCGTCAATTCGCAACCGGGTCCGTGGTATCACCAAGGGCCGCCCTCCCCTCGTCGGCAGGGCGACCTCCGCCTCGACACCTGCAATCCCCTGCAACTCGGCGCACATCGCCTCGGCCTTCTCCTGCCAATGCCGCATTCGCTCACCTTCGTCCAACGCCTTGAAACGCCTTAGCGCGAACACCAGCCCAACAATCTGCTCCTTGCTCACTTTCAATGGCCGCCCAATCGGGCCATTGGGAAAGGCCTGCATGCGCGCGGCCTTAATCAAATCGGCACGACCACAGAGTATACCCGAATCATTCGGACCAGAAATATCTTTCCCGCCGCTAAAAATCACTAGATCACCGCCGGCCGCCAAAAACGCGTGCAAATTATCCACCGGCGGCAACTCCGCCGCCGCGTCTACGATCACTGGAATCCCGTGGGCATGGGCTAACTTTGCCACATCTTGCAAAGGCACCGTCGGCTGCGGATCGAGCACTACGTGCAAAATCGCCGCCGTATACTCCGACAACGCCGCCTCAATCTGCGCCAACTCCGTACCATCCTCACCGCCGACTTCAACAATTTTCCCGCCCGCCACCCCTACCGCATGGTCAAAGCCGATACGATGGTGCTTCTGCATCACAAACTCGTTCTTGCCTTCAACCACCGGCAACTGCCGCATCTTCTGGCGATCATCTCCCGTAATACAAGCCGCACAAGAAAGCAGAATTCCACCCGCCGACCCACTGGTCACCATGCCCGCCTCCGCCCCAGTCAACCGGGCCACCTCCCCCCCAGCCCAATCCATCAACTCCTCCATCACCACAAAGGCACCCGCCGCCTCGTTCATCTTTTCTAACACTTCGGGCGCGATCAGCGACCCGCCCAAATACGTCATACTACCCGAGGCGTTGATTACCCGCGCTACTCCAATTTCATCATATAAATGCGTCATATCATGCACCTTTTTTTCTTTTTATAGTGCCCAGTCTAACCGTCCCACCTAGCTTGAATCTAAGCCTTCTCACCCTTCACTTGATAGGCAATCGCATAAAATGCCCGGTCCTTTCCCGTGCGATTCGGCTCACTGCGATGCCAAGTATAATTCGTAAAGAACAACCCATCCCCCGCCGCCATCGGCAACAACACCTCCTGCGTATAATCCACCTGCGCTAAAGGCACGCGTTGGCGTTTAAACGGCACAAAAGCCTCGCCCTCGCCATGCCCCATCGGCGGATCGTCGAAATACGACTCGTGCTCGATCAACTGCCACCCCTGTTGGCTACTCGGCATCACCGCCAGCGCGATCGCCTCGCGGTCGACGTCTTGCAGCGGTATCCAGCAATTGCAGCCCCACTCAGGGTCGATATGCCAATAGAAGGAATCCTGGTGGTAATAGCTACGCCCGCCCTGCTCTTCGACGATTGCCCCGTGTTTGACCCCGACCTGGTCGGTAAAACATTCCACCGGCGATACCAACAGACGTTCCATCGCTGCCGCGAGGTGCGCATGGTTCGCAACCGTAGCAAACACGTCCTCTTGTTGGGCGGGGCCCTGTATGCCCCCCGGCAGTGCCCCGCCTGCAACGGACCGATAGCGCTCCGGATCGAGCACCTGAAAATGGCGTTCGGGCCAGTCGGGTTTATCCGCGACGATCTCTGCGACCCGCTGACGCACTCCCGCGATAAGATCGGCGGGGATCAGTCCGTTGACCACACAGTAACCTTCCTCGCGATAGGTCTCGATATGCTGTTCTGTTACTTGCATGATCCACCTCGACTTAAAATGATAGATGCTTCTTGAAAAAGGCCTCAGATTTATTGCCGCCCCACCCGTGTTCACCGGCGTGTAGATCGAGCTCTAAGTTTTCAGTCACTCCGGCAGCGCGATAAATTTTCTCGACCTGACGATAACATTCCATCGCTGTATCCACCTTAAAACACGTGTCGTGCACGCCAATATCAATCAGCAACGGCCTCGGCGCAATCAAGCCCTGCACATCGGGCAAATCCATCAGCTTAAAAAGTCCGGGTGCCACCTGCATGCCGCAATAATTAATATCGCGAATGCCAAACGCCGCCCATAAATCGCTATAACACATGATCTCAGCGGCTTTAAAACGCTTATCGCAAAGCGCCATCCACAAGGTCATCGTGCCGCCGCCACTCAAGCCCATCACGCCAAGCCGCTTTTCGTCGACACCGGGCAGCTTGCACACCACATCCGTCGCCGCCTTGCCGTGCGCGACATTGATAGAGATCGAGGTCATGCCCAACATCGTCGCGTGCAGATAATAGATATTGCACCAATCGCGCCCACTCTGTGGACGATGATTGGGCTTGTTGTTGTCGTTGCGCTCGCCAAAGCCAATCCAGTCGATCGCATAGGTGATAAAGCCCTGTTCGGCCATAACCTGGCCGTAGTTGTAGTTGTGAGCAGCAATATCCTGGCGTAGCGCCGGACTCGAATCATTGCCCATCACCGGCTCCTTGCCGTGCACCCCGTGCCCGTGACAGGCGAGAATCGCCGGCCGTTTTTCGCCGCGTTTCATATCTCTGGGATAATTGACCAGCAAGATCGCCGAAAGATGCTGTTGCACATCAATAATCCAGCGCTGACGGCGCAGGCCCTTTTCATTCCATTCGGCCAAGAGCTGGGGGTTGGCCGCGACCGCATCAGGAAAGTCGCCCAGGGTCGCCATGACCTTCGGCGTCGCGCTGCGTTTCCAAGCCTGATACTGGCGTTTCGTCCGGCCGGTGAAATGGTATTCGGGCACGTGGTCTTTGACCAGATCGATAAACATCTGTTGCGGGCTGAGATTGCGGATGGTCATACTATGCTCCTTATAAAGGCATGAAAGACAATAGGCTGGGGCAGTGGCTTCTCCACAACGGACCGGCCACCGGTGAGGCCATGGCCGAACGTATCGCCGACGGCCAAACGAGCACCGTCGACCTCACCGTATTCAATCGCGCGCGTCTGCCCGACTACCAGTAAATTCCGCGCTCGCCCCGGCGATAGAAGCATATGCCCCGTCAGCCACTGCGGCGCAAAGGGCCGCACCAACCGCGGCTTCTTCCTGCTGCGCACCTACTTCGACCTGCATGCCGAATTCAGCCGCCAACGCCTCGCGCAACAACGCGTTGAGCTTGAGCCCATTGCCCGAGCCAACGAGCCTCGACCGCTCGCCGGCGCCCAGAGCGACCGCCTGCCGATACGAGTCGGCCAACTGCACCGCCATACCTTCGAATAACGCGCGTGCCATATGGCCGGGGGTAAAGGTCTGGGGCGTCAAACCACAAAAGCTCGCTGTCGCATGTGGATTGCTGCGCGAGCCGGTAAAAAGCGGATCGACCCGCAAACCCTCCGCACCAGCCGGCACCTCGCCCGCCAATTCGACGAGCCGTGTATAAATAAGCTCGGGATCACGATCTCCACTGGTAAAATCCGCAACAGCTTGCGCAAAGAAATCGCGCAACACTCTAAAGGTCCTGCCGCCGACCACCCCCACGCCGGCGAGCAGATAACCCGATTGCATATAGGGCCGCAGTTCCAGCCAGCCATGTGGGACGGGCTGCCCGACATAGACCGAAGCCTGCCCCCCCGTCCCGACATTGATTGCGACTGTATTATCTCGGTCGGCGACCGTACCGGCAAAACTGCACTGGTGATCTCCGGAAGCCACTGTCACTGGAATCCCAGCCGACACCCCAAGCCGTGCAGCGACCGACTTACTCAAACCTCCAGCGATCGTGCATGAATCAACCAGATCGGGCAATAACGCTCGTGGCAAACCCAACGCCTCGAGCAGCGGATAATCCCAATCGCGGTCAGCGACATCATAGATGCCCCATCCCATCGCATCGGTCGGATCCGTGACCGGCAGAACACCGGTCAACCGCGATACGACGAATTCGGGCGCCGTGGTACTGGACACCCCACTCGGCAGCAAATCATTCGCTCGCAACCAATACCAGATCGACACGCCATACCCTGCGACCAAAGGACATCCGGTGCGTGCGAAAGCGGGCAAGCCCCCTTCTGCGGCAACCGCTCCTCCCATCGTCCCAAGCGCCTGTAAATAGGTCTGCCCATCACCAGATATCGGATCTTTAGCTCGCTGATCTTGCCAAGAGATAAAGGGGCCTACCGCCTTGAGTTGTGCATCGAGCAATTGCAGCCCCTGTTGCTGCCCCGTAACGCCAATCGCTGCCGGCTGTACCCCCGTCCGGCCGACGAGATCAGCCGCATTATCGACCGCCAATTCCGTCATGCGATCGAGATCCCACTCCGCGCGGCCCTTTTTCCCATCCACCGCCCCGGTGATTTCGGCGGTATTGGCGACACTTGATGTCCCGACGACGGCCTTTGCCGCAAGATCAATGACGACTGCGGTAAGGCTCGTCGAGCCCATATCGATGGCGAGATAATGCATCGGCATCGAAAAACGCTACAGCTTCGACCAGTCAAAAACTACACCCAGGAATTCTTCTTTATTCGATGTCAGCCCATCGTACATCGCCTGACAATCCGCCGGCGAAGCTATGTGGGTGAGCAGTGGGTCGACAACCAGCCGTCCGGCGACGATCCATTCAGCGATCTGGCGATAGTTGGCGTCGAGGTCACGGCTGCGCTCGGTCGCGTGTTGCGGCCAACGCCACTCCAGCGCGCCGATCATGCGAATGGCCTCCAGGTGGACCCGCAATAACATCGGCGTCACGTCAAAAGTCGCCCGCGCGCGCGGGCTGCCCAATAGGATCGTCTCGCCATAACGAGCCGTGCATTCCACCACCTGCGCAATAACCTCGCTGATCCCGATCGCCTCGACACCGATACGCACTCCGCCGCCAGTCCACTCCATCACCGCCGCGACCAGGTCGTCACGTCCGGAATTCACCGTGCGCCCGACCCCGCATTCCGCGGCCTGTTGCAACCGCAAATCGGAAAGATCCGCAAGCATCACATCCGCTCCGGCGAGGCCGAATAATTGCGCGGCAAAATTACCCACCAACCCACCGCCAACGACCAAGACCGCGTCCCCCGGCTGCACGCTAGACGAGCGCAAGGCCGAGATACTAACCCCAGCCATTCGGGTAAAGACCAGCTTTTCGCCGGGTGCGTCGTCCGGGACCGGCATTACCATCCTCCGCGCATCGGCCTTAACGATGGTCGAATGGCCGGAGAAAGAAAGAACTCGATCATCCGGCTGTACATCAACGACCTGAGCACCGACCTTCAGCACCCGGCCCAAATTGCCATAGCCAGTACCTCGCGGATATTGGCCTCCGTCGCCAAAGGGCATTTCTTTGACGAGACCGGTAAAACCAGCGCCTTCCGTCCCAGCGCTGATGATCGAGTACTCCGTCTCCACTAGCACTTCCCAGGGCTCTATACTTTCGTCGATATCTTTCTTCTCAACTTCAATCCTGCCAGGCTCTACAACAATTAACTGATCAGTAATCATCTGCAAATCCTCTCTGGAAATTTAAAAGGTGCGCACTGAATGGCATCAGAGCCAACTCCGGCTTGCGCGGCCCATTGGTCTATAGCCTACTCAACGCCGCTTTCATCTCTTCGACACAGCGCTTGCTCGCCGGCAGCGGATCCTTGATATCCCAACTCATATTCCAAGGTCAAATGGCCGCCATACCCCTTGACCAGACCATCGAGCCGCAGATTGCCCTGTTCGACAATCGTATCTTCACTTTTACCCGCTCGGTCGAAAATGAAATCCTTGACATGCACCCCATACAGACGGTTGCTGTATTTTTGCGCGATGTCGACCGGATCACAGCCACTGTCGAGCATCCAGGCCGTGTCCAGACAGAGGCCAATATTCATCGACGTCTGCGCGAAGACCCGATCCAAGGCATAGGGCGCACCCAGATGGTGTCGACGCCCGTGGTTGTGGATCGCGATATCGACATCAAATTCTTCGCACAAAGGC
>JABHFS010000072.1 GCA_018672475.1 Gemmatimonadota bacterium
AATCCCCGTCCCCAAAGTGACCACCAAAACAACACCCTGCTGATCTTTCCCCGCCCCAAAACGCATTTCAGCGAGACCGGCCACATCGGCATCATTTGCCACTGCGCAACGGCAACCGGTCGTACGACTAAAGAGCTCGCGAGCGTTGGTCCCGATCCAAGCCGGATCGACATTCGCCGCCGTATGCGCTACTCCCCCGCGAATTACGGCCGGAAATCCGCAACCAATAGGCCCATCCCAAACAAAGTGCGTGGCAATCGCCGCGACCGTATCAGCAACAGATGCCGGTGTCGCTGGCTGCGGCGTAAGCAACCGAAAACGGTCCGCGAGCAACGTGCCATTAGCCGTATCTACGGGTGCTCCCTTGATGCCCGTGCCACCAATATCAAGACCGAGACATTTCATCAGTAGCGACCTAAGAAGCCAACTGCAAGCATTCGTCGTAGCGCTCGAAGTGTTCACCTTCCCCCTCGTCGGGATCGACATATTTGAGCCATAGGGCACTGTTTTTCTTTTCCCCGCTCAATTCACGGCGGCTACCTAAATTGCTCGGGTTTTCGCCATTCCATACAACTTGGCCATCTTGCATATAGATGAATTGCCCACGATAACGGTCGATCAATTTGCTGCGATCCTCCATATATATCAAACCCTGTTCACATGTCGTACGGCGCCAATTATCGACGGTCTCGCTACTGTCGGTCGAAACCGAATCGAATTCAGCCAACGGCCCCTCAACTTCGGACTCATAATCTATCTCGTCCAGATTCAATGTGCCGAAACCGCGTTCTGCGGCCAATAATAGGTGATTTCTATCGCGGCGAAATGGGGGGGTCGGCCAATCGGATTTAGGATCGTGGCCCATTAAGGTCATTCCGCAAACATCAGTAGCCACGGTGTGGTCACCTGCCAGCAGTGTATTGCAGATTCGCCCCTCTCCACCCCATTCGCGTCCCCATTGCCCAGTCAGCGCATCGACAATATTAAGACAGGGCTTGGTGATCATGCCCAGATCAGGTAATACATAAGAAAGCCGGATTAGGTGGTGGTAATACGACCGCGTCCGCCCCTCGGGTGGAATCATCGGCGGAAGCCCGAAAAGATTCTTTAGGGTAAGCGTTATGCCCATAAAGGCATGATTCTTCATCTTTGCAATCGAGATGACCTCATCAGCCTCATCGAAGACCGCGTTAAGCACATAGCGGTCGAACATGCACCCTCCGCCCGGCACTTCATAGGTGGTAAAGGGCGGTAAATTAGAGTCGACATAACGGACGTCAAATTCCTCGAGAATGTGTCGGTAGTTGAAATCATCTGGCGTCACATTGCCATTGCCGTAGGGATACGTATCCGTGGCGATCAATTCAGCCGTGGTCCGCTCTCGCAATAACCGCAACACCGCACGGGCAACGGCATCGTCGACCAGTTCCCTCCTCCGGCCGGCAAAATACTCAATCTTTTCCCGGGGTTTTATCATATTGAACTTTAACACTACTCGCCGTGCTTTTTCCAGCTTAGCCCAGGAGCGATCCAGCGGATCCGTTGTGCGCCGTAAGACCTGGTAGATCTCCTCTTCGCTGGCACGGTGGTGGCAGTGCGATGCTCTGACTTTGTATTCTTTATCGCTCATTTTTCATCCTTTGATACACATGCGAAGCTATAATTTATGCTAAATCCTCAAATAGCCAGCGTAAGATCGCCCAACGCTTTGATCTGGGTTCGCACTAGCTGGACATTACTCTCGCGTAACCTGCGGCACAAAACGTCGACAAGACGGCGATATATCTTAGCGGCCATATGGTCATCGGCTTCAAGCAACACTTCAAACTCTGTTTTGGCAATTACGATTAATCGGGCAAAGCTCTCAATTTCAAGGGTTGCCGAACGAGGCATCCCGGTGATAACGCCCATTTCACCCACGACGTCCACCGCCTGCACTTTACCTAGAGGAACTTCGCCTGTCCTCACTTTTAAAACTCCGGACAACAAAATAAAGAAGGCCGTCGACGCATCCCCCTCATGGCACAGCACTCGCCCAACGTCCAGTTCAATAAGATTCCCCACATCGACCACGGTCTGCACCTGGTCGTTGGTTAGACCGTGGAAAAGCGGGATTTTTTTCCGCACCTCATCGATATTTTGTACCCTGATCTTCATCTTCTGTCTCCAACAGTTATAGCTCTCCTCCGTTCCCCCGGAGGACTGGAATACCTTAAAAGCCTACTCGCCGAGAACACCTACGGACCTTTCAAGTCGCATAAGGGCCAACCCCCGATCGCGGCGGGCCATTGCATTTTCGGTGCGGGTCTGGACTAGAGCCAATTGTGCATCGAGGATCTCCAGCAGGGTTCCGGCCCCGTTTGCATATCGCGACCCAGCCATTCGCAAGCCTTTCTCGGCTTGCAATACGGCATCGCGATTGGCCTCAATGCGCTCACTCGCTTCCTCGACATCATAATAGGCCTGCTGAACCTGCAAGTGCACTTCCCTTTCAAGCCGCTGCCTTTCGTATTCGGTTCGACGCAAACTCTGCTTGGCTTGTGCCACGCGCGCTCCGGTTCGCTGTCCGTCAAAAATTGGAATGTTCAATACCACTCCCGTATTCCAACTTTTGCGCCACTCCTTATCGGCCAAATCGAACTCGTTACTTTGGAATTGAGTTTGCCCGGTAGCGACGAGATCGAGTAAAGGCCTTCCGGCCGCCCTCTCAAATTCGACATTTCGCTCCTGATATTCCAGTTGTCGGATAATGCGCGCCAATTCTGGGCGATTAGCCACCCCCCTATCGAGCAGGCCCTGCAAATCATTTATATCAAGCGAAGTGTCTATGCGAAAAGTCCCGCGCACTTCTAAGGGTTGGTCTAGGTCTATACCAACAATATCTTTGAGAGCCATGGCCGCAAGCCGTAAATCGTTTTCGGACCGAATAGAGTCGGCCCGCATACTAGACACCTGGACCTGTGCTCGCAACCGATCAAATTCAGAGGCCCTACCCGCTTGTCCACGAGACACGACCTGGTGCAAATTTTGGCGCGACCGCTCTATCGCCAGATGCACAACCTTGAGCAATTCCCCAGCCAATAACAAATCGTAAAATCTTTCTTCGACCGCGGCGACCACGAGTTGGCGAGTTTCCCTTTCGGTCTCTCCCATTATCGCCACTTGGCGATCCGCCATATCCATAGCGGCACGAACCCCACCTCCAGCATAGAGCCTTTGGCGCATGGTAACCGTACCAGTAAGATTATTCTCCGTGCCAATCCGAACCGCACTCCCCGCAAATACGAACGAAGGAAGTAACCAATTTCTATTGTAATTGATTGAAGCTTCGAGTTGGGGCAAGCCCGCAGATCGCGCCAAACGGTGACCTTCACGTGAATGGACCACGTCAATCTTGGCTTGTAATAACCGTTCGTTATTGTTAAGGGCTAGAGCTACCCCTTTTTCGACATCTATAACCAAGGTTTCAGCTTCAAGCAAAGACACAGCCAAGACATTAAAAAAAATAAAAGATAAAAAATAAAAACATCTCACGGTTAAACCCCTAGGTTTAATGAGCGTTTCCCTTCCGACTGAATCTTGTAGGATTGGGGGTAGCGCACCGAATCGGCTTAACATATAATTTATCCTATCAACTCAATATTACCTACACCAGCGCGAAACTATGACCGAATTAACACAATTCGTACGCGGCTTCCAAAAGGCCCTGCACATCGAAATCGAAACGATGCGGGGCCAAAGAGGGTCGTTTGAAGTACCCCTCTTCAACGGCCGGAAACAAGATTCAGCTTTCTCAGATACGACAACCCACCGTAGATATGTTTTTTCTTATGCCGTAGCCAACGAAAAACTAAACGTCCACCTAGAATGCACTTTACGCCACGAAAAAAGCGAGTATCTCGTTACAGTCGCAAGCGTCGACACCGGCTCGGTGCAATTGGAATGCAACGAAAATATCCCGCTTGAAGGCAAGGGCCATACCTTGGTAATTTATCCATGGTTCCTGTATGAAAAACTATTAAGCGGGCTTTCGGAAATACTACCCGGTCACCCTATCGACAACGCACTTCGTTTATTTGCTCGATCCCCGGCCTGTGAACTTGATCGAAGCCCACGTTTGGACCACAGCAATCTAAACGCGAGCCAACAGCGGGCGATCTCGCTGTGTTGCCAACTAAATCCCGCTTTCATCTGGGGGCCGCCCGGCACCGGAAAAACCCGGACACTTGCCGCACTGCTCGCTGAGCTATTGCATCAGGATCGACGAATTCTCGTCACATCCACCACCAACGCCGCCGTGGACCAAGCGCTCGAACAACTCGCCAAGCATCCTGAGGGCCGCCCCTTCTTACATCAGCACAAAGTTATCCGCATGGGCCAGCATGCGGGATCCCACCCTGAAATGACGCTGCAAGAGGTTGCAAATGCCCGCGATCAAGATCGCCGAGCAAGAATCGAAGCGATAGAGGATCGTTTGAGCAATCTGCACGAGACCATTCGCAAAGCCCAGGAAGTGCTGGACCAACTCGAACAAACCTTAGCAGAATCCCAACTCAATTTATTTTCCGACCCCGCCCCAGTGCCGCACATCCTGCCCGCCCTGCGCTCTATATTTTTAGGCCGCCGTGGCCCCCTTCTCGCACAATTGCCCCCAGACCGACTCATCACAATCATCGCAACGCGGCTACGCCGCTTGCAACGGCTTCACAAGTTATACCGTTTACGTGGCAAAGCACTACATACAGCACAGCAGCAAAGGGAACAACAGGCCTTCACTGAGGCTCGTCTAGTCTTTTCGACACTGGCCAATGTCTATCTGCACCCCCTTATGCGCAATGCAAGCTTCGATGTTGTAATCGTCGAAGAAGCATCTATGGCCGTATTGCCGACCTTATTCTTTAGCGCCTGTATGGCAAAGGAGCAGATCATCGTCGTCGGCGACCCAAAACAACTGCCCCCGATCGTGCAATCACGGGACGCCTTTGTGCAGAAAGCCCTGGGGCGAAGCATTTTTGCCATAGCAGCTCCCACCCCCCTGACAACCCACAATGTCGCATTGCTCGACACACAATACCGAATGCATCCGACGATCGGTGACTTAATAAGCAAGCTCTTCTATCATGGGGCCCTGCACTCTGCAACAACCGACCGGACGCACAAAACACTAGTAGAGAAAGCGCCATTCCCTGGTTACCCACTCGTTCTTATAGACACCAAAGGGCACACGCAATGCAAGTATCAAGGACACCATTCCCGCTGCAATGAACTTTCGGCTCTCAGCTGCGTCGCGTTGGTTCGTTCCGCCCTCAATGATGGCTTGCTGGATATAGGAGTAATCACACCCTATGTAGAACAAGCCCGTTTAACCCGCGACCTATTACGGCGAGAAAACCTCCTGGGGGAATCCATCGAATGCAGTACAGTCCATCGATTCCAGGGCCGCGAGAAGAACATGATCATTCTCGACTTAGTCGATACTGCGCCCCTCCCTCCAGGTAAATTGCTCGCAGACCAATCCACGACATCCGATGCCGCTCGCTTGCTCAACGTTAGCCTTTCCCGGGCGAGAGGTAAACTATTAGTCGTTGCCGATTGCGCGTATTTCCTGCAGAAAATCCCGCAAAGCACACTGAGCCTCTTCCTTCACGAAGCAAGGCAAGTGGGCTTAGTCGCAACCCGGGAAAACATCCCAGACCATTTATCCTAAGCAAAGTCGGCTAGCAACACCGTGCTTTCATCGGTATTAGCTTCTTTGGCCTGGTCCGAGGTCACCCCTAAAGCCCATCCCAACTCGGCCTCCATCAACCCACGCAATATTGCGCCCTGCAATTCGTTTTGACCCATTCCGCCCGTGTGTCCTCTTTGCCCTTCGCATCGATCCCAATCCGATGTGCGCTTAGCATTTGCTCAGGCTGGACTGGAAAGCAGTTTTTAAGTGCCCCCGTCCTCTTTGGCGTCACGGCTTAAGACCTCCCCGATTTCCCCGATTTCTTTGCTTGTAACATGGAGCGGATCAAATAAGCCGCTTGTTCAGATTGCCTCAGAACCTGTTTTTGCACTCGATCTTGCGAAATATTCTGACCTGGAACCAATGTAGTAAATTCAGATTCATCCAGACCTTCCTGAACTTCCCCGACCAGACGATCAACCCGCTTCTTCTTTGTCAGACCGCGCACCAACCAGGCCAAGAGCACAAAAACCGCCCCCCCAACCAACCAGGCTGAAGTGATCGAGCCTGTGACAGCCCAGACCTGTCCCCCAGCCAACACGGCCAACCCCAGGACCATCAACCCCAATAAGAAATACATTTGATCTTTCGATTTGCAATTTTCACAAAGTGCCGATCTTCTTTAAAATATAAGGCAAGAGACCACATTTCTACAGTTGATTCTGTCATTTTCAGCCGTATTTCGTTTATTTATTTTTACAAGCCGCTAATAATTCAAAGGAGCCCCACCTTGCGCATAACTGATATGCATATCACCCCTATCGCCATCACCGATCCCCCCCTGCGAAATGCCGCCGGATTACACGCTCCCTACGCCTTGCGCACCATAGTTGAATTAGTCAGTGATAATGGGATCAGCGGCATCAGCGAAATCCCCGGTAGCCAAGCTGTCACAGATGCCCTTATCGAAGCGCGTGAGGTCGTCGTAGGGCATGACCCATTCGCCTTGAATCACCTACTGCACCTGCTCGAACAACGCTTTGGCAGCCATGGCGCTGACGACCGGGGTCAAGCTCCCTGGGACCAGCGCCGTCTAGTACACATCTTCAGCGCGGTCGAAGTAGCCTGCCTAGACCTGTTAGGTAAAGATATGGGCTGTCGCGTAGTCGACTTGCTCGGTGGCCCCGCACGCGAGAGGGTGCCTTTTTCCGCTTATTTATTCTTTAAACACGAGGGCGCTGGCGGCCCGCTCGAATTCGACCTTGACGCAAATGCCGATGGCTGGGCTAAAGCAAGGCAAGTCTCCGCCCTAGATCCAGAAGGCATTGTAGCCCAGGCCAGTGCAATGTGCGACGAATTTGGATTTCAATCGATCAAACTCAAGGGGGGCACGCTTGATCCCGCAATTGAGGTCGGTTCAATATTGGCCCTTCGCGAGGCCTTTGGCCCCGACACTCCGCTCCGCCTTGACCCCAATGCAGTATGGGCCGTCGACACGGCGATAAGCTGGGGTAAAAAGATGGAAGGTGTTCTCGAATACTACGAAGACCCTGTTCGGGGACAGGAAGCGATGGCCGAAGTCCGCCAAGCACTGAGTATTCCGCTGGCCACGAATATGTGCACGACGTCATTTGAGGATTTGCCAGCGAGCATCCGCCTCGGATCCGAGGATATCATATTAGCCGATCACCACTATTGGGGCGGTTTGCGTGCCTCCGTTGAATTAGGTCGCATTTGCCGCACCTTCGGCCGTGGACTGTCGATGCACTCCAATAGCCATTTGGGGATCTCTCTAGCCGCGATGGCCCATCTAGGAGCTGCAGTCCCCAACCTCACTTATGCCCTGGACACACACTATCCCTGGCAGTCGGATGAAGTCGTTGTCGGTGGCCAATTGCCCATTGAAGAAGGGTATTATGAAATCACTAATGCACCCGGATTGGGTGTCGAGCTCGATCGCGAGGCCCTTGCAAAACTGCATAGCTCTTATCTCAATTGTGGGCTTAAAAACCGCAATGACGAGATAGAAATGCAGAAAATAGAGCCAGATTGGACTTTTAAGCCGACCCGATGGTAATAGATAATGCGCTTATAACAATCCGCGTTGCCTTAACCAAGCTTCGACTTCTTCGCCACCGACATCAGCCAGCATATGGCCGTCGATCTCGACGCAGGGCGAGGAGTGTTGCCGACTCTTTTCTACCATTTCGTTAAAGGCTTCCTTGTTCTTTGTGATATCGAGAATCTCATACGCCAACCCAGCGTTGTCGAGGGCTGTGCGAACCCCCGGACTCCAAGGACAATAGGGGTTTATATAGGCTTTGATTACCGGTACTTTCTCTTCCACTTTGGCCTTTCTGTTGATTACACTACATTATATAGAGAAAAATATCGATCGACTTCTCTCTGTCAAGGAAGACTATACTGCACATCATGCTTCCTTTAAATGCTTAAGGAAAACAATGAGACCTTTGGTCCTGTTCCACGGCGGCTGCAACGACGGATTCTGTGCCGCTTGGGTTTATCGTCGTTATGTCAATCCGCAATCCGAGTTCAGAGCCGTACAATTCAATACCCCTCCCCCGGTCACCGAAGACCGCGATGTGGTCATACTCGATTTCAGTTATGAACGCCCGTTATTGATGGAAATGCAAGAGCAAGCGAGCTCCTTGCTCGTACTTGACCACCATGAGACGGCTGAGCGGGAATTGGAAGGCCTCGATTACTGCGTGTTTGCCCAGGATAAATCCGGTGCCCGAATGACCTGGGAACACTTCTTCGACCCGCGATCCCAGGTCAGCGCCGACGACGTGCCCTGGCTCGTAGCCTATACTGAAGACCGCGATCTTTGGAAATGGGAATTGGAGGATTCAAAAGCGGTCAATGCCGCACTGACCTCCTATCCGCGAGACTTTGCCGTTTGGGATGGTCTTGCCGAAAAGGGGCCCAAAGCATTGGCCGCCGAAGGGGAAGCGATATTGCGCTTTCAACATCGGCTCATCCATCCACGCGTCAAATACCACGGCTGGACAACGATCAGTGGGTTTCGCGTGCCGATTAGCAACGCAACTTTCCTTACATCAGAAATAGGCAATGCACTTGCTGGCGGCCATCCTTTCTCCGCGGTCTTTTTTGTCCGACCAGACAACAAATTCGTCTACAATTTGCGGTCCAAAGGCGAAGACGCTGCCGACGTTGGCACGATCGCAAGGTCCTATGGCGGGGGCGGACACAAACATGCAGCGGCCTTTACACTCGAAAAAATGTTGTCTATTGACTCTTTTGAGTAACATCTAGCCAATACCTATCAATCAATTCCTCACTGATGCAGAACAGTTGGAAGCCGCATCTGACGACGATTTTGAATCTATGGATATTTTCTTGAGCAAGCCGCGACAGACCGACAGTGGTCGAACTGGCTATCGACCACTCCATCATCGGCCCGACCATAAACCTTTGTACCCGTTTGTATTACAAGGGAAACCTAAGGCCACTAATTGCAGTATTCAGAAAATAATTTAAAATATTCAGCTACGTTGGATAAATCGCACCACCGAAAAGCCAAACCATTTGGCAATGGACCGACCTATCGCCCCTATCTACTTGTTGGCACGGCAGCAGTACTTGTCACCCTATTGATTTTCTTCATATCGAAATAAAAAATATCGAAGTTATCTTGTTGCATTAATAGACAAAGGGGATGGCCTAAATAGGTCGTCCCCTTTGTCTATTAATGCAAGCTCTTCTGCCGTAATCCTATATTATCCCACATTTTTCTTGATATCCCCTGCTCCTCGCCGTACTCTTTGATCTCTTTTTGGAGGTAGACACATGACGGAGCATGCTACACCCCAACAGCACGATAGCGACGACCGGCTGCAGCTGCTCATCGAGATCACCCGCGATCTCGATATGGATTTGGACAAACTGCTTTCACAGATTCTCAACCGACTCAAGACCGTCATGCCTGGTGCTGATATCGGGGTGGTCTACCTCTATGATAACCTGCAAGAGGCACTGATTCCACGCTCTTGCCTCGGTTACGATCAGCAAGCCATGCGCAACCTCAAACTATTTGCTGGTGAGTCGATTTCAGGCCGCGTATTCCAGCAGGGCATTGCCCGAATCACACAATCCCGAGAGGAAGTGGAGCAATCGGGCGGCTCGCTGAATACAGAGAATGAACGCCACTACCGGAAAGCCATTGGCGATCGCACCATTACGAGCAATATCTGCGCTCCCCTGACCATCGGAGAGCAAACGACCATCGGCACTATTACGCTCAGCTCAACGCATAGTCCGTTTGTCCCTAAAGATTTAGATCTGCTGACGGCTATCGCCGGCCGCATCTCCCAGACCATCTATCAATCCAGATTAGTCGAGGAATTACGCCAAAGCGAAGCACGTTATCGCACTTTAGTCGAAGATTTACCCGTCGGCATATCGGAAACTTCCCCCACTGGACTGCCACTCTATTTCAACCCGCAAGCGCTCGCTATCAACGGATATTCACCCGACGAAATAAACCAGATCAACGTCCAGGATCTCTATGTGCATCCACAAGACCGGGAACACCTAGTCAAGAATCTGAACGCGAAGGGACACTATTCGTATGAACATCAGCTTCGACGCAAAGACGGCCGACTGATCTGGGTCCGCGGTTCGACGCAAGCGGTTAAAAATGCAACAGGCGAGATCGTACGCTACCTGGGCATACAAGAGGATATCACACAAGAACGCCAGATCGGCGCTATTCGGCGGGCAGTGGAGAGATTGCGGCGCGAAATTTGGACCATGCGTTCAGAGCGGGACATCGCACAGGTGTTGGTCGCGATGCGGCAAGTCATGGAAACCCAAGAGATCCCCTTCACCGACTGCGGCATCAATGTCATAGACGATTCGACCGCCCCGCCCACCGTCCGCTTCCACAGCATGAGCCCCGAGGGGCAATGGTTGCAAACCAGCGGCCATAAGGGCGCTTCGCGCGTACTGCGTTTCTGGCGCGAGGGGCACACCGTTTATCGTCCGGACCTGCAGACAGACGACCCCCACAACGAGCAGGAGGCCATACATCCTCTACTGCCTAAACCCGTTCGTTCGGTTGCCGATATTCCCTTCACCTATGGCACCCTGGCCTTCAACAGCGTCACACCAAACGCCTTCAGCCCCGAACATATCGCATTTATGGAAGAGTTGTCATCCGTCCTCGATGAATGCTTTCGCCGTCTAGAAGACCTCAAGCTCATTGACGCGAAGGAAGAGCAATTGCGCATTGCCCAGAAAATGGAGGCGGTCGGGCATCTCGCCGGGGGCATCGCCCACGATTTCAACAATCTGAACACCGTCATCATTGGCAACCTTACCTACCTTCTAAACGACCTCAACGAAGACGATCCCCGCCACGAAGACGCGTTGGATGCCTATAAGGCTGCGAAGCGCTGCTCAACCCTCGTTGAGCAATTATTGGCCTTTTCTGCTCGCAAAGTCTCCACCCCGCAAAAAATTGGAATCAATGCCACCGTCCGCGAACTCCATAAAATGTTGCGACGCCTTATCGGCGAGGATGTCGAGCTAGAAAACGACCTCGACCCCAAGGCGGGGACGATATATATAGACCGCAGCCAACTCGAGCAGGTCCTGCTCAATATGGCCTTGAATGCCCGTGACGCTATGCCCGACGGGGGCAAACTGCTCGTCCGGACTCGCCCCCTAGACTTAGGCGACAATATTTTCAGGAAACTTGCCGAGCTAACGGCCGGGCACTATGCACTGATAGAGGTAACCGATACCGGAACGGGTATGGACGAAAATACGCGCAGCAGAATATTCGACCCCTTCTTTACCACCAAAGAGTTTGGCAAAGGCACCGGCCTCGGGTTGGCTACGGCCTATGGAATCATCAAACAAGCAGGCGGGACAATCGACGTAACAAGCACGCCTGGGGAAGGCACGAGCTTTCTCATATACCTGCCGACACAACAAGGCCAAACACCGCATGCACCTATCGAAGACCAACAAAATAAGGCCCACGGCGAGGAGACGATTTTGGTCGTGGAAGACGAACCTGGAGTGTTAAAACTTGCCAAGCGAATGTTAGAACGCAACGGCTTTACCACTATCGAGGCCGCTTCACCCCTTGAAGCGATTGCTCTCGTCAACCATTACCCTTATACGATAGATTTGTTATTGACCGATGTGGTAATGCCGGATATGAGCGGCCCCGAACTCGTCAAACAGCTCAAGCCGCTTCACCCCGAAATGCAGGTGGTCTATATGAGCGCCTATGCCAGTGAGCGTTTCAGCGGCGAAATAGACCAGGATGCGCTATTGCGCAAACCTTTTAGCGAGGGGACTATTACGGTCAAGGTCCGCCAGACGCTCGATATGGCCCATTCCTAACCGTCCATTGCCGCCAAATTCTCCCGCGCCGGACCAAATTCGGGCGCAATCATCAACGCTCGCCTAAATTCTTTCCGAGCTGCGACCTCATCGCCCGACATCCGCAAGGCCGCGCCCAGATTACTATGCGCCCATACATAATTAGGGAAAATATCCACCGCGGCTCGCAGGTGCCCAATGCCCTCGGCGACCTCTCCCCGCATACACAGTAAGGCCCCCAGGGCATTGTGCGCATTGTAGGCTTGAGGATTGAGCGCAATAGCCTGGCGAAAATGGTACATGGCCAGATCCGCTTGCTCTAACTCTTTGTACATATGCCCCAGCCACTTATGGGCCCCAAAATGACCGGGATGAACAAGCAATGCCTGCTTGTAATTTTCCTCGGCCCGCTGCCAATCCCCCGCATCGGCAAAAACGAGCCCGAGCCGTATATACAACTCAGCTCGATGATAGGATACTTTAGGCAACACCACCTGCAGCTGACTCACCACCTCTTCGACATACTCAATCTCCGCCCCCCAAAGCACCTCCAGGTCTTGATATGCCCTGTTCCGCTCTACTGTTAAACTAATAAACACCGCGACGACAAAACCCAAACTACCGCGACAGATCCACTGCACTGCCCTCAGCGAAAGCATTCCCCTTGCAACCTGGTCTTTTATACGGCCATGACACCAAACCACCACCAACCCGATAATCCCGGCTTGCGCGAGATAGGGGCGACGTTCGGCCATGGCCTCCCAAAAAATCGCCGCGACCGTTGACGTTGGTGCCAATAACAAGAAAAACCAGGCCGCGGGAAAACCAACCGTGGGCCGACGAATAAGAGCGTACGCCGTTGCGACTAGGAGCACCAACACAACGAGCACATAGCCCCATAGATCGATCCATTGCACATAGCGAATAGGACCATAGAAATTGGTCAAAGAAGCAGGCCAAAAGAGCGTGGCTAGATAGTGTTCGAGTATTATTCGGGTCTGGTTTAGCGCGTAGTGCCAAGCGATGTAGGGTTCGGAAAGATTGATGGATTTCCCATGTGGGCTGCTCCGCAATAAAAATGCAAGAAAAAACCAACTACCGGCCAGCCCCAGATACAATCGCCAGCGAATTTTCCATGCTTTGCGAAAGGACCCAGCCAAAAATGTTCGGTCATAGAGCAGAACCGCGATCGGAGCGGTGACCATCGCCTCCTTACTCGCCATCCCCAACCCACAAGCACCCACCGCCAGCACATGCCAAGTAAGCTTTTCTCTCCCCACTTGCACACACCAAATCGTCAATAAATAAAAGAAGGCCATCAACGAAGTGCTGCGTTGGATCGTATGGTTTACACATTGCGTTTGCAAGGGGTGAACCAACCATATCAAAGCAATAGCAAATGCCAAACCTTCAGCTGTCGTCAGATAACGGCCGGCAAACGCGGAACTGAGCAGTGTATTGCGCACGACAATAAAAAGCAGCAATGCGCAAAATAGATGCACGCCGAGGTTAACCGCCCGGTATCCGCGCACTTGAAATTCGCCATAGGCGTAATTCAGGGCCAAGGAGAGCCGGACTACCGGCCGGTTGTTGACAGGGGGGTTAGAGGTTCGATCCGCCTCGCGCCATAGCGGCAGAATTTGCCGTATATCAAAATTTGACTCGATCGATGGCTCGTCATCGAGGATAAAGTAACCGCCTTGCAGACTATTGGCATAGGTGCCCAGGCCAACCACCAGCAAAGCCAACAGATATACAGCAGACTGGAATCGTTTCACCTAGCCCGCCAAAGCAGTGTGATCACTTGACGCCCTCCGCCATAGTCGAGTTCCAAACCGCAATTCCCATAAAAAATGCGGATGCTCTGATCTAGCCCAAGTAAATTCGCTTTATCCACCATTATTGCCCAATCACCAGCCTTTTTACGTTTTTTTGCATACCTGCCATATCCGTGGTAGATAGGTGCCGCGATAATATACGCAAAAGATCGCCTAACCGAGTGATTGCACAAACAACATCCTAACAGCCGAGATGCGTTTCAGCGCCAAACGCAAAGTTGCGTAATATCAGTCTGAATTTACGTATAATCATACGTCACCGATGGGCCATGGGGGCTACGCTTGACGCAGTTTTATAATAGCTGTCACAGTGCCAATCCTGCACATCGAATCAGGATATATGCTAGCAATAGGTAAATCTGCCCCACTGAAATGGACTCTGGTTATGATCCATCACGCTTTACTATTGAGCCTGTGTTATTGCCTATTTTACCCAACCAATAACCCCAGCTACTTGACACCGGCCGCTCCGTCCCTTCGAGGCTTAATAATTCATCATCACTCGGCGGCCGCCCGATAGTGAAGATGCCCGGCTCGAGCCATATACATTCCATGGTGGCGCCGCCGGGCAATTCGAGCGACATTTCATCGAGAGCAAAGAAAATGTGCCGTAATACATAACGACCAGGTTCAATTTCACGGCCAATTTCATTGTGGTTACTCAACATACGCCGTATCCACTTGTATAAAAATTTCACACGCCCAACAAAAAAGGAGCCCATTTTGTTGCAAAAAACAACCGCCCCCTGGCTCATCGTGCTTTTGTTAACTCTAACCGTCAGCTGCTCGCCCCCAGCACAATCCACTTCAACAAACCACCACCCAGCTGAGAAACACCCTTTAGTTCCAGCGCTCGTAGTCAGCATTAGTGAAGAATATGCCAATATAAACACCGATATGAGTGAAAAAAAACTGGCCAGCATCGGCATTGAGGCCGGTTCGAGATTCACAGCCCACTTCGAGGATCAAAAAATTAAAGCGCTACTCGGAAAAGATTATAGCGATGTCTCAAGGGGCGACTGGATCGCATTGATCGAAGAAGACGGCACTTTGCAACTAGCGATCAGTTTTGGCAACGCGGCAACCAAAATCGGCTGTGCCGCTGGCGACACGCTCTATATCGAACCACCGACGGCAAGTAAGTAGAATTCCAACAAGAATATTTACGAGCAACGAATATTCGTTGAAAATAGAAAGGATCTATTATGGGGGCCACTACAAAAAATCGCATTGCAGTTGTCACGGGTGCTGGGCGTGGACTCGGTCGAGAGGTTGCTCTTCGACTAGCTGACGAAGGCAGTAAAGTCGCCTTAGTCGCCCGATCGAGCGAGCAGGTAAACGAAGCTGCTGCTGCAATCGTACAAGGCGGCGGCACAGCGATCGCCATTGCCGCCGACATTAGCACATCCGTGGGTAGCCAGCTTGTGAAAACAAAGATCGAGAGCGAATTTGGCCCTCCCAACATTCTCATAAACGCCGCTGGCATCTTTGGCCCATTGCAATGCATCGCCGACAGTGATCCGCAACGCTGGTTAGAAACCTTGACGATCAATACAGCAGGTCCCTATCGCATGTGCCAGGCTTTTACCACCGGCATGGTCGCGCAAGGTTGGGGTCGTATCATTAATTATTCTTCCGCCGCCGCCTTCCATCCACCAGGCCCTTTGGTTAGCGCTTATGCAACCAGCAAAGTCGCATTAAACCAACTCACTCGCCACTTGGCCGCCGAGCTTAAAGGTAGCGGAGTCACCGCGAATGTCTTGCATCCCGGCGATGTAAAAACCAGCATGTGGGCCGATATACGGCAGGAGGCCGAGCAGTTGGGAGAAGAAGGCGAAGGATACCGCGCTTGGGTCCGGTGGGTCGACGAGACTGGAGGCGACCCACCGACAAAAGCCGCGGACTTGGTATCGCGCCTGACCGAAGACGAGGCCAGCGATGTAACAGGGCAATTCCTATGGATAGAAGACGGCCTACAAGCACCGATTGCGAGTTGGGACGCGCCTGAGGATGATCGGCCCTGGAAAAACTGATGCTTATTTAGAGCTGGGTATCCCGCTCTAAATTGGCTCGTAAGTCCATAAATAGGCTATGCGCGCATTCGGGATATTTCCCAACCCCCTTGACTTTATCCGCTATCCTACTATCATTTCGATTATGGACAAAAATGATCAGATCCTCAAAACCGTTCGTGCGGCCATCGATCGCGCCCCTATTTTGACCGATATTGGCACCGTACCACGCATCGCCCGCACGGAATATCGCTTAACCTTGCGCGAACGGGCCAAGGTTTGGCTGATGAAGGGAACGGCTTCTTAAAGCTGGAAGGTAAAGGGCGATTTTCCAGCATTGATTCGGCCAACATCCATATCGCCGAATTTATTTTTCCAGCGATAAAACTTCTGCTCGGGAGTTTTGTGCGCTCGGCAAACGGGATTGAACGGTTTTACCGCCATCCGCTTGCCGCAAAGTAACGATCAGCGAAGCCACGTTTTACCGGGGTTCACGCCCGTGCAAACGGGTTAGTCTTGCTGAAGCCGAAATATTCACTCAATCTTCGTTTTACCGATGTCCGGCTGGGAAAGCCCTTGCCCACGGCTCCCCCCACAAACATCTGGCGACCGACCGATACCGAACGGTCACGAAGCCAACCGGAATTCCTCTCCCCTTGCCACCATTGCATTCGCCAAGGTTGCCAGAACCGGCTACAAAGTGGCAGTTCTCACCGAAGCAGTGCAGAAAAAAGAAAAAGCCCCCAGCCAACTCTCGTTGGCCGGGGGCTTTTATCGAACAGTATCAACCGAATCACTTAGCCTACAGCGCAGGACAGCTCATCATCCCCAACAGTGCAGTCTAAACAAGATCGATCCTGTAAGGCTAAATGACATCTTGTACAGGACGTGCTTATAGCCTACTCCGGTCCTTGGTTTTCCAGGTCTTGGTGAGCCTGTTGGGCAGTAGCTTCGGCGGCTTGGTGCGCAGCATGAGCGGTAGACTCTGCAGCCGTAATAGCGATCTCACACGCAGCATCAGCTGCGTCGCGGGCCGTATCAGCTGCATTGCGCGCTGCTTCAAGGGCCGCTTCGGCAGCAGCATGTGCAGCATCGCGGGTCATCTCAGCTACCTCACGTGCAGCTTCTTCAGTCTCCTGCGCTGCATCATGGGCAGCCATCTCAGCGTCGTTTATCGCATTATGCGCAGCCACCTCAGCTTCCATGTGCTCTGCCGCCTCTTCGAGCGCATTTTTCACCATTTCCTGGACAACATCGGCATCGACTTCGCCATTTTCGGCCATTTCCTGAATTCTGGCCTGATTCTCATCAGACAACTCCGTCAGCGGGTCATGGTGATCGGCAAAGGCAGGGCCACCGCCCATAGCCAAAACCAAAGCTGCTAAATACGCGATATTTTTCATCTCAACTCTCCTGTTAAAAGGGTTTCACTGTGTTAACTACTCTCAATGACTTGACTTAAACCAACATAGCCAACAAGGGAAAACGGTGATCTATATCACACCAATGGGATATTTTACGGGTAGTCCCATAAAAAAATGCAGTTTCCAACGCTTAGATCAGTGCAATCGGTTGTGACTGTGCCGGTTTATGATACTATGCTTTATTGTCTTGATATGGACAAAAGCTGTCCCTATTGCAAATTACTTATCCGTATTTGGACAATGTGATGCAAGTAAAAGAGGCAACAGAAAAAACAGTAACCATAAACGAGCATTAATGGGCACCGTTCAATAGCTGCAATATCACCTGAAGTCGAGCTCGCACAATCCCATAGGCCGGAGGCAGCCGCAATAATAATAGGATGAGATGACACATGCGCCGCACGCCGGATTTGCTATGATAGCCTGCTTTTTGTTTTTTCTACTCATCATGTCGATTAAAACTACTACAGCCGATACAGTCTATACGGGCCTGCCCACCGGTCCGAGCCTCATCCTAGAAGACCGGGCGGGCCTAGTCTACGTAGCCGTTTTCGACGAGACAGACGGCATCATCATCCGCCGTCCCAGCAGTCACTGGGAAACCTGGTATCAGGGCCCCGTCCACGGGCTACAAATAGCTCCCGATGGCGACGTCTGGATCGCCCAGAGCAACGAGATTGTCCGCCACTCATCGGACCGCAATTCCATCAGCCATACCGCTTCATTCATACCCCGTAGCGCACCGGGACCGCTGCTCGCGACGCGCGAAGGCGCTATATGGTGCGCCGGCTGTGCGAATATGCGACGCGGCGACGCACTCTTCGAAGCAGTACCTCTCGCCCCAGCCGGCTGGACGATCACCCCCTGCTGCGACGATCCCTTCGGCAATATCTGGGCCATTGCCAACAACGGCCAGCGCCAAGACTTGGCGATACTCAATCGCCAGCACCCACACACCTGGCGCCTCATTGACCTCCCTACCGACCAT
Source organism: Gemmatimonadota bacterium (assembly GCA_018672475.1). Classification (GTDB taxonomy): domain Bacteria; phylum Latescibacterota; class UBA2968; order UBA8231; family UBA8231. The sequence goes on from JABHFS010000072.1 coordinate 18,309, forward strand.
TCCATCGTCCCCTGGATAGGCCCCGTCATTGACGACTACGGCTTCGTCTGGGTCGGTCTGCCACAGGCCGCACTGCGGGTCGACCCCCGTCTAGCGACTGGCCACCGCGTTTTTGTAAACCCTGTCGAATCGCCGATCACCGCCATCGCCCGAATCGCCAACGGCCAAGTGGCTCTTGGCTTCGCCGATGGCAGTGTCCGCGAGTTGGCAACACCAGTCCACCAAGCTCCACAGTGGCGCACCGTCATCCCATCGGGTAGTGGCGCAGTCCAGGGCATGCTGCACGACCGCACCGGTGACCTCTGGGTCTTGGCTGGCGGTGCCATCCAGCGCGTTGAGACCCTACGTTCCCCGTGGCACGCGCACTGGGATGAGCAACCGCGCATGCCGGTGGGCAACCACGACCATATTTTTGCTCGGATCGGCGACCGCCTTTATACGGCTGGGGGCAAGACCTTCTTCGGCTGGCCAGCAAATGAGTGGGCCAACCTCGATCATATCTGGTCATACAATTTAGACGACGGCACCTGGCGCGTTGAGCTGCCCATGCTCGAGCCGGGCAAGGCCTACTCTGGTATCGCTCCACTCGCCGGCGAGCTGTGGTTGTTGGGCGGCAATTTGCGCGACGAAAAAGCCACAGGCGGCCCCGTCAAAACCGCCACCGTCGAAATCTACGATCCGCCGAGTCGCCGCCTCCGCCTCGGCCCGCAGTTGCCGCGACCGGCCGACCAAATCGTCGCCCTCACCGTTGCCGACCGCCTCTACGCCATCGGCGGCGCCAACGACGAAGGCCCCGTCCCCGACGTACTCAGCATCGCCGTCGATGAGACCGAATGGAGCCACCATGCCCCAGCACCCGGGCCCCTAATGCAAGCCAGCGGCTGCGTGCTCAGCGGCAAGATCTACATCGCCGCCGGACCGTCGGCACAGTGCCCGGGGCTCTTTGTATACGATCCGCAACAAGACCGCTGGGACCAGATCATACACCCGGCGTCACAGCCGCCTAGCGCCCCCATGTGCACCGCCTTTGCCGGCAAGGTTTGGGTCATGGGTGGCCGCGGCCAAAACGCCGGCCAGACTGCGACCTATATCTATTCGCCGACCAACGGCGACTGGCACCAGGGTCCCGACATCCCACTGCCCATAAGTTGGGCAGCGGCGGCCGATGCCAACGGCCGCCTGCTGATTGCCGGTGGCGCCTACGAAGACGACCGCATAGGCAATTTTTTTAACAGCGATCGCGTATTCCTGCTGCGCAACGATCGCCAATAAATGTCTCCGAATTCCTGCGACATTCGTTGCAATAATAAAGCCAGCGATCCGACCCGCAGGCTCCTAAATTAGGAATTACAATACCATGACACAGCCATTTTACGACTTCTGTGTGGCGGCGGGCGAACCATCCGTTCGCGATGCAACGGGCGGTGGTCAGCACTGGGTTGGCTGCACGCTGCACACATGCCGACTCGACGCCGATGGCAGCGCAATCCGCGTTGTAAGCACGACACGATTACCTGCTACTGCCCCTGGATATTTGACTGTCGCCCGAACGCGATCTGGCCAGCAGATGCTCTACGCGATAAGTGGCGAGGAGATATCGTGGTACTCGATTGGTGACGATGGCAAAGTAGAGTTATGTGGTAGCACTCCAACAGGCAGCGATGGCGCCGCACACCTGTGCACCGACCACTCTACACGCCTATTATTTACGGCAAATTACGGTAGCGGCACGGTATCTTTGCTGCCTATCGCCGAGGATGGCGCTCTCGGTGAGGCGAAAGTTTATGCGCACGGTCCAGGAGCGCATGACGGTGCCAAAGGTAGCTGGGGCGATGGTCCACAATTCCGGCAAGAATCAGCACACCCTCACGGCGTGGTGGTATGTGGTGGGCAGCTCTACGTAGCGGACCTAGGTAGCAATCAGGTCGTCTGCTGGACCATCGATTTTGACCATTGCACACTGCGAGCGGCCAGCGCCATCACACTGCACGATCTTGCCGGGCCTCGACATATCCAGTTCACGACTAGTGGTGATATAGGATATGCTCTAAATGAGCTCGACAATACGATCTGTGTGCTGCGGCGTGATTCTGCTGAGGGGGGTGAACTATCGTTGGTCCAGACTCTTTCTTCGTTGCCACAGGGATGGGCCGAGGCCCACGCTGACCCTGCGATGTTCCCAAACGAAGTTTACTCCAAGCCTTCACATGCCTCCGAGCTGCTGCTCTCGCCTGATAATCGCTTTGTCTACGCGAGTAACCGCGGGCATGATTCAATTGCGGTTTTTGCGATAAATGCATCGGATGGAAAACTTACGCCCTTGCAGTTCGAGCCTACTCGGGGGCGCATTCCTTGGGTGTTTTGTTTGAGCGAAGACGGCCGCTTTGTGGTAGTGCAAAACAATCACACTAGGGCTAGCGAGGCCGGACCAGACAGCCTGGTAGTGTTCCGCCGAGATGAGCCCACCGGGCTTCTGAACGTATCGGCAGCGCGCCTGGAGTTTCCAACAATCTCATCCGTTTGGGCACTCCCTATCAGCCGACCTTGAATTAATTGCGACGATGGTATCAACGCAGCGCCGAGCGGCACCGATCCCCATCTGCCCCAAGAATAGAAGCGTTGTGTTGATTTTGACGGTCCGGGACGTCTTGCAAGATCTGGAGCCCCGTTTCATCGCAGTGCTGGTCCTGCCGGAGTAAGGGGTGGACATACGGTCCTATTGGCAAAGAAAAACCCCTGGCTCATCGTCGACGGGCCAGGGGTTCATCGCTATAAAATATAGATATTACGCGCAGGCGCAGGGGTTCGTGCCCTGAGATCTCGCATCTATAGATCTATCATTTCAGCGCAATAACATCATCTTCTGCACTTGCTGAAACTCTCCGGCGGCCATGCGCAGCAGATACACCCCGCTGGCGACGGCATGCCCCTGCTGATTCAAACCGTCCCAGGCGAATTGGT
>JABHFS010000073.1 GCA_018672475.1 Gemmatimonadota bacterium
AAGAAGGCCGCTGCTAAGAAGCCTGCTGCCAAGAAGGCCGCTGCTAAGAAGCCTGCTGCCAAGAAGGCCGCTGCTAAGAAGCCTGCTGCCAAGAAGAAGAGATAGCAGCAGTTACTTAGACATAAAAAGACACCGGAGCCATATGGCTCCGGTGTTTTTTTGTGTCTGCCCTAAACGCGAAACTCAGAAACCCTTGGCGAGAACCTGTGCCTTCAATTCATCGTAACGACGCGGTACATAAGCAGGGCATTGTGTTTCACGCAAGTCAAAACCGAAGGCCCTTTTGCTCAAAACGATAATCGGCGGTGCCTGTATCCGTTTGAAATAGTTGATCCGCAGTTGGCGTTCCACCCATTCTAGGTCGTCGATCCATTCCTTGGTGTCGGAGAAATATTCGCGGAAACGCGTTTCTTCATCCCACAGCAAACGCTGCAAAAATACCCCGTCCAACAACCATTGCAGAAAATCCACACCGTGCCGCCGGTATTCGATCATCTGCCTGAGCACCGCGTCGTGATAACCGTATTTGATCGGGTCACCCAGGCCTTTGGTCACATCCTGCGCGGTGGAAAGCTCGGCGCTAGGCACGATCTCGCCGCTCAACAGATTCTCCGGCACGACCTCGCGACCGTAGACCACGTCGTTGAGATAGCGCGCCAGTTCGAAGACCTCGGTCTTGTACAAGTCCGCGATCGGAGCCACCGCACCGCTGACATCGCCGTAGAGTGTGGCATACCCCAAAGCCACTTCGGTCTTGTTGCCGTTGTTGGTGAAGATCAACCCGTATTTGGCGGCCAAGCCCGAAAGCACGTCGGCAAAACGGATCCGCGCCTGGATATTCTCGTCAACCAACCGCGTATATTCGCCGGGCCCAAAGGCGAACTCCGTGCCCTTCACTAGGGTGGCAACCGCCTCATAAAGTTCTTCGATTGGGCGACTGATATAATCCACACCCAATTTCTCGCACATATCCCGCGCGTTGTCCTGGGTAACCGCGGCGTTGAAGCGCGTCGGCATATTGACCGCAAAGACCCGCTCGGGCCCGAAGGCGCGCTCCAATAGACAGACGACTACGCTCGAATCAACGCCGCCACTGGCAGCGATAAGAAATTTGTTCTCGGTCCCGCGCAGATGGTCCAGATGGCGCAACCCCGTGAGGATGCCCATATAGCGGGCTTCGTTTTCGCTTTGCGCGGAAGCGACCCCGGTATCGCCACTCGTCAACAAGAGTTGTTCCCGCCAAGGCTCGGCCCGGCGCACGACCTCGCCGTCGGCGCCATAGGCGGTACTATCGCCGTCAAAGACGATAATATTCTTGCCGTTGTTTTGGGAGCCAACTTGATTCGCGTAAAAAAAAGGCAATGGCGAGCGCTTGAGAATATCGCGGACCACCCGATTGCGCTTGTCGTTCTTCTGCCAAGTCCACGGCGAGGACGAGAGATTGAACACCGCCTCGGCGCCGCGCTGATGGTATAGCGCAAGCGTGTCGATCGTCTCCCCTGCGCGACAATAATCCTGACACCACATATCCTCACACAACTGCACGCCGAAACGAAAAACCCGTCCGTCGCCAAGCCGCACCTCATAGGGATGCAGCCAGGCGTCGAGCGGCTGGCCCGCCGCCTCGGCCAGGTGGCGCAGCGAAAAAAAATGACGATCGTCGTCGAAAAAGCGATAGTTCGGTTGCAGGGTCTTGGGCTGAATACCGCAGGGCAGTCCCGCGGGCACCTGCTCGCGTTCGACATACTCTCCGTCGGAACAAACGTAGACGGCATTGTATTTGCGTAGCCGCCCGTCCTGCCCTACGGCGTCCCGATCGACCGCCACATTACCAAAAACTATATGCAAACCCGTGCTCGCCCGACGAATTTCGTCGCTATAGGCAGCGAAATCCTCGACCAGCGCATCAACTTCCCATAGATCCCCGAGGACATAGCCGCTGACACAAAGTTCGGAGAAGACTACGATCTCGGCGCCGGCCTCGCGGGCCTCGGTGATAAACGCGAGCATCCGTTCGACATTCAAATCGGGCCGCCCTGGTTTGACCTCCATCTGGACCAGAGCAATTTCGGGCAGCGTGGCGTGTTCTTCCATCAGGCGAGGACCGACGCCTGGGTCCGTGCCATCTGAATGCACTCGCCCAAGAGCGGCACCCCGTCGCGGATATCCTCCAACGAGGCAAAACCGAAGGCCAACCGTAACGCCGGCACATCCTCGTGGTGGATATGAAAACTCCGGCCCCGGGCCACCATAATATTGCGTTCGGCGCAAAGAGCCATCAGGTGGTCTCGGTCGACATCCTCGGGGAAATTTACCCAGATAAACATTCCCCCCACCGGCCGCGACCAAGTGCAGATATCGCCGACACTCTCTTCGAGGCCTGCGAACACCGCGTCGCGTTTGTCTTTGAGTATCGCGTTTGTCATCGCGATATGCGACCAGAGCCGGTCGCGGAAAAACGCGGCGCAAATCGAAGCCGCCAGTACGCTATTGCCGCCGTCGTGGCGGCGATCGAGCAAGCGGGCGAGCACCGGCGGGCGAGCAACCATATAGCCCACTCTAACCCCTGGCCCGAGGATCTTGGACAACGAGCCTATATAAATGATATTGGGACTGTCATCCAACGCGTAGAGCGAGGGCTCCTGTACCCCCTCGAAATGCACGTCGCCATAACAGTTGTCGTCGACGACGATCGCGTCGTAGCGCCGGGCCACTTCGAGTAATTCAAGACGCCGCGCCTTGGGCATCATCGAGCCCGTCGGATTCTGATAGGTCGTCAGAGTATAGATGAAACGCGGCGGCGTCCCCTTGCGATGTAACGCCTCCAGCGTGTCGGCCAACGCATCGACCCGCATGCCCTCTTCGTCGAGCGGCACACCGACCAACTCGGCGCCCAAGCTCTTATAGGCGCCAATGGTGCCAGAATAAGTCAATTCCTCGGTGACGATAATATCGTCGGAGCCCTGCATCAGCGCCTCGGCCACCAAGGTCACCGCCTGCATTGAACCGTTCATCAGCGCGACGTGCTCTACGGGGACTTCAATGCCCTCGCGCTTGGCTTCGCGCGCCGCCATAATCTCGCGTAAGCCCAGATGCCCCATATCACCCGGATAACGCACCAACTCCGCCCCGACCTCCCGCACCGCCTCACTGGCCGCCTCGGCCAACGCCTCCGTGGGAAACGAACCGGGATCGGTCCGACCGCTGCCAAAATCGTATACGCGCATCACAAACCTCCTTTAAGGTTCCCATGCCTTGCGCCGGTTTTACCCGCCTGGCCGGCACATTAATTCTGATACTATTTGTACAATAACTCATAGCATACCACGCGAACGCATAAATTACCTGGCGAAAACAATGGCAAATGCCGCGTCAGCGAAATATCTATCTAAACATACCCCCCAATCCAGTCAATGGAAAGCACCCCTTACTCGATAGCGATGCACCTGGTAAATATCAAAAGCATCGCTGAAACGACCGTTGATAACCTCTATCACCCGCCCCTCTCCTATCGCCTCCGCCTCGAAGCGCCCAGCCAGGTCCGCAACCTCAAAGCTCCCCTGCGTCTCGCCCAAGCGCATCGGCACCGCAAAAACATATAGATCGCCGCCATGGCGCTTAGCCAGCGCGTCAATGGGCACTTCAGCCACGGATGAAGTCGCTGTGACCGCTACCGTATCCGCGCTATTGAGCACCGGCGCCAACTCAGTAATCTGCTCGTTGACCCGCGTTACCGCCACGAGCATCTCCTCATCCTCCAAAAGGCGGGCCTCGCGGAACTCCGGCTCCCACTCGTGCGCAAAATAAACGATCCCGCGGGAACCGTGTATCAGAGACATCCAAATCTCGGCTTCGACCTGAGCAGGCGTCGGTCCGCGTTCGCTCTTGATCCTCGTTGTCTCGATCACGTTCCACACCGGCTTGGCATAATCGGCCCATGCCCGCAAGCGGTCTACGCCCTTGGCCACATACCACAAATAGCGCTCGCCATCCTGCTTGCGAATACCCGCCACCGGGTACACATCGAAAGAGGCGATATCGGTTCCTTTTATATAATCTGGATAATCAGCATAATCAGCAGCCCGTCCAACCCATTCATCATTAGCCACGCCCTGCCCCAGATTCAACCACACCGGCCGTGTCGGATCGTTGGCGTGGATTCGTTGGTAATTGGCAACGATTATTTCCGTCGGCACCGGCCCCGCCCAAGAGCCGTCGGCCTGTCGCTGGGCGTTATCCGGTTCATCGCCGTGCATCCAGCCGGCAATGACCGGGTCATCGAGGTGCGCGAGGCCGACTTCGTTCTGCCGACAAATCACCCGCATACCCGCCGTGCTCAACTCGGCAAGTTGCGCTTCGGTTGGCCCTTGCCACAAACTCACGTAGAGATTGATACCCGCCGCCCTATAACGCACGGCGTTTTTCGGGTCCTGGACCCATACGCCGATTGGGAAATAATCCGGATCGGAGGACGGGCCGTTACTCCAATTTGCATACGGACTCCTCGGCACATCCTCGCCCTGTCCGGCTCCACCCACCGCGCTATGACCGATGCAAGCTGAGCAAAGCACGGCAACGACCAGCGCGGCACCTTTCACTTTCGCCCGCGCAGAGGCAGCCATGCCAGCACCCGCTGGATATTCTCGTCCCAATACCCCCACTCATGCGCACCCGGCCCTTCCTCGTAGTGCAGGTCCAAGCCGAGTTTCTTCGCGTGCTTGCGAAAGGTGGTATTTGCCGCGTAGAGAAAATCTTCGCTACCACAGCACTGAAACAGCTTGGGCTGCCTTTTACGCCGAGCCACCTGCTCCGCCAAATACAGCAGATCGTGACTGCTGCCCCGTAGCGCATCGAGATCACCAAAGACACTCTCTTTCTCACGCCGCCACGCCTCATTCTCGTTCGCGCTTCTTTCCGCGATACGGGCAATGTCCAACGCTCCAGAAAGACTCGCCGCCGCGGCAAAACGGTCGGGCAACGTCAACGCCAGCTTAAAAGCTCCGTAGCCGCCCATCGAGAGCCCGGCGACAAATGTATCGGCACGTTTATCCGAGAGTGGGAAAAAACCATGCATCACACGCGGCAACTCCTCGCTGACAAAGGTCCAGTATTTAGCGCCATAGGCCATATCGGCGTAAAAGCTGCGATTGACCGCCGGCATCACCACGGCCAACCCCAACGCCTCTGCGTAACGCTCAATTGAAGTGCGCCTCAGCCAGATGCTGTGATCGTCCGATAGCCCATGCAAAAGGTAGAGCACCGGCGGTTTACGCCCCTTAAGACACGCTTCTTGCGGCAATATGACATCGACCGAGACGGCGATCTGTAATGCATCTGAACGAAACTGTGTATGGAGTAGGGCCATTTTCGCAACACCTCTTAGTGGTGGAATTGTAACAGCGCTTTGATACGTAAGAACGGCAGAAACCACTAAGCCGTCCATCGCGATTCAGGCTTTTAACCAAGCCCCGACAACTCGCACAACCCAAGCCTGAGAACCGCCAAACACCAGTATTTCATCCATCGCGCCTCACTCCTTTCTTGTGCCGATATAAAGCCCCCGGCCCATAAGGCCGATCGGATCGTAGTCGACTTCTAAACCCGCCGCCGCAAAGGCCTCTTGCATCTCCTGCATGGTAAACAAGCCCATTTCGTGCGTCTCTTGATAGTGCTGCAGACCGTCTTCAGTCCCCACCAAATACTGACAGGGGTTCAGCGAGACGGCCCCACGCACCGCGCTATGGCCCATCCGGCAAACCTTGATCCCGTCCCGCTCGGCGTTGAGCACATACACCCGGCCCGGGATCCACTCGTCCGGCGTGAACCACGGCTCGACAAAAAGCAAACCCCCGTCAGTTAAATGCTCGCGGCAACGGACCAAGGTCTTGCGCACATTGTCCAAGGTGCGCACATAACCGATCGAGTTGAACAGGCAGACGACGATATCGTACATCCGGTCGAGGGAGAAATCGCGCATATCCCCCTCGCTATAGTAGCCGCGTGGATTGCGTTCGCGCGCGCTGACGAGAAAGCCCGCATTGAGGTCAATACCGTCGACCTCGTAGTAACGGCTCAGATGCAAACCGTGCACGCCGGTGCCACAAGCCACATCGAGCAGCGATTGCGATCCGGGCCGACGTTCGGCGACCATTCGGCGAACCACATGCGCCTCGCGCTCGTAATTCTTGTTGCCATATACCACATCGTAATATTCGGCGGGGATTCCGTACATGCTTTCTCCTTTAGACCGGTTCGAGTCCGTCGCCTGAGAGCCGGCGATAATAACACCCTTGCCGAGAACGCCCTTGCCCATCTTTGGTATGACAAGCGCCCTTGCCCTTCGGCCGAACCTTGTATAACAGCGAATTCTGCTCACAATTGACGCAAATTTCTACCAATTCAAGTGCATCGCCCGAAGTCGCACCTTTAACCCAAAGCTCATTGCGCGAAGTGCTCCAAAATGCCGCGATACCCTCTCGTCGCGTATATTCCAACGCTTCTTCGTTGGCATAGGCCACAATCAGCACCTCGCCGCTGTCTGCATCCTGCACGGCCACCGGCACCAAATCCTGACCACAAGCGGCGACCTTTTTCAGCTTGCCAAAATCTAGGGCTAATACGGCCCCCTCTTCCAACGCTTCATGCGTAATCTGCTCTCTTTCCATCATCGATTTCCTTTCATGGTATACGTGGAAACAAATCGTTTACGATCCCTACTTCGCCTCTAGCCAACGCCGTCTCGACGCTACCCGCCACCATCGGCAAAAAAGGCTTGAGCGCAAAAGCGATGCGTTGACGCATTCGCTCAGACATAGACCAAGCCCGGTTCATCATTCAATGATGGTGGTGGATATAAATCGCATGGGCAACTTGTAATGTGCGCATCGTGCATTCTTTCTTTTATGAACCAGCAGACAACAAAAAAACCCGGCAGCTTTTCGCTCCGGGCCCGTTTCCATCGTCTGTCGTGCTAATTTAGATCGTTAGATCGACTCAACTCCAGACGCAAACCGGGCCTTTGGCATCATATGGTGATGATGTATAGCGGCGCGGTGTATGGTCGTCGTCTGGTTCATTTTCTTCCTCTGCGGCAAATAGTAGCCCTTGCAACTGACTTTGTCAAACAGGCGATCCTGAGAATTATCACCATCCTACTTTATTGTTTCTTCTGCTTCGAACCGATCAAATTCCGCAATACCGCGGCCGTGCTTTCTGTACTCTGCTCCATACTACCCCGGATATTACTCCGCTACGGCCCATGCCGCCTCTTTGACCACCTCCGAGAGCGCCGGGTGTGCGTGCACCGTGCGCGCCACATCCTCCGCACTGGCGCCGAACTCCAACGCCAGCACGCCCTCAGCAATCAAATGCGAAGCCTGCGGCCCCAAAATATGCATGCCCAGGAGTTCATCGGTCTCTACATCGGCGATAATTTTAACCAAACCGTCTATTTCATCCATGCAGTGTGCCCTGGCATTGGCACGAAATTGGTATTTGCCGATCGCCAATTCGCGCCCCGCCGCAGCAGCGGCCTCCTCGCTCAGCCCCACCGAGGCCAATTCCGGATGCGTATAGACCACCGCCGGCATCGCATCGTAATTGACCTGCCCCGCGCACCCGGCCATCCGCTCCACCGCCGCCACTCCCTCAACCTCGGCCGTATGCGCCAGCATCGGCCCTGGAATCAAATCACCGATCGCCCAAATCCCCTCGACATTACTATGAAAATGTTCATCAACCACTACCTGCCCGCGCTCGTTGACCTCAACCCCGACATCCGCCAAGCCCAGCCCCGCGCTATACGGTCGGCGCCCTACCGCCACCAACACCCGATCGCACGATTCAACACTCTCTTTCTCGCCGACAGCCACCGTCAACTTTACTTTCCCATCCTTCACCTGCATCCCCTGTGCGCTAGCTCCTAAGCGACACTCTACCCCTTGCCGCTTAAGCAAACGCCCCAACTGCCCCGCCATTTCCCGATCCATGCCCGGTAAAATTTGGTCCATAAACTCAACCACTAGCACTTCCGAGCCCAGGCGTGCCCAAACCGACCCCATCTCCAACCCAATCGCGCCACCGCCGACCACCACCAATCGCTCCGGCACCTCCTGCAACGCCAGTGCTTCGGTCGAACTGATAACGCGTTCCCCGTCAAAGGGCAGATTCGGCAACTCAGCCGGCGCGCTGCCCGTCGCCAATAGAATATGCTTCGCCGCCAATAGCTGTTCCCCGTCGGCTCCCGCAACCGCCACCTTGCCCGCTTCGACGACTGTGCCCGTACCAACGAAATAACTCACATCATGCCCCTTAAACAGCCCCTTGATCCCCTTGACCATCGTCTGTACTATTTTCTCCTTGCGCCCCATCATCGCCCCTAAATCCAACGCCACCTCCCCCAAACCGATCCCGTGCCGATCCAACCCCTTCTTGGCTTTATAGTACAACTCACTCGACTCCAGCAGCGCCTTGCTCGGAATACACCCGACATTCAAACAAGTCCCCCCCAAATAGCTCTTGTCCACACAAGCCACCTTCATCCCCAATTCTGCCGCCTTAGCCGCCGCCACATAACCGCCGGGACCAGCGCCAATAATCACCAAATCAAACGAAAGATCACTCACGACAATCTACCTCTCTACTAAATAAACATTGGGGAATCAGGAACAGAACCGATTCTTATTTCTTTATATAGACTTGGAGTGGGCCTGATATTCTTTTCTCTTACTACAGACTTACATTCGAACCGGTTTTGTTCTTCTACTTATAAACCAGGAGTGGTGCCGATAGGGTTCGAGGGAATTCCCTGAGTGGTCTGGATAAGCATTTTTTCAGGACAGAAAAATCGCTTATCCACCCTAGGAGCCCGCCAGGGATGGCGGGATGAGAATGAGCGAAGATAATTCTCTCGATCTCGACACCACGACACCACGACACCACTACACCTCCAACATCAACCGCGTCGGATCCTCCACCAACTCCTTCACCCGCACCAAAAACAAAACCGACTGCTGCCCGTCGACCAAGCGATGGTCATACGACAACGCCACATACATCATCGGCCGGATAACCACTTCCCCGTCTACCGCGATCGGCCGGTCCTTGATCGCGTGCATACCCAATATCCCGCTCTGCGGCGCGTTCAGGATAGGCGTCGACAACAACGATCCGAAGACGCCGCCATTGGTAATAGTGAACGTGCCGCCGCTCAACTCGTCCATCGCCAGTTTGTTGTCGCGAGCGCCCAGCGCCAAACGCTTGATCTCGCCTTCGACGCCGGCCATCGATAACTGCTCCGCGCGGCGCAGAATCGGCACGAGCAGCCCGCGGTCCGTGCTCACCGCGATCCCCAGGTTAACGAAGTCGTGATAGACGATATCAGTGCCGTCGATCCGCGCGTTGACCGCCGGATACTCGCCTAGGGCCAAGACCACCGCCCGCGAGAAAAATGACATCAACCCCAGTGACACACCATGTACCTCGGCAAAACGTTCCTTGTATTTGGCGCGCAACTGCATTATGCCACTCAAGTCGACCTCGTTGAAGGTCGTCAGCATCGCCGCGTTGTGCTGCGCGCTGACCAGGTGTTGGCCGATGCGCTGGCGAATCCTGCTCATCGGCTCGCGGCGGATACCCTCCTCATCCGATTCTATGGGCTTGGGCGCCTCCCTTACCGGCGCAGGCGAAGCGGGCACTGGTGTTTCTTGCGCGGGTGCGGGGCGCTCGGCCACCGGAGCCTCTTTGGCCGCTGCCTCCAGTCCGTGCAAATGTCCCTGCACATCCTTCTTGGTTAGGCGACCATCCTTGCCCGTGCCGACAATCGCCACCGGATCCAAAGCGTGCTCCTCAACCAGCCGACGCACAGCCGGGCTCAACGCCGTTGATGCTTCTTTCGTAGCAGCCTGGACCGCCGGTGCCTCTTCCGCTGCGACAGGCGCCGGCGCAGCAGCGGGTGCCTCCTCCGCAACCTCAACCGCCGGTGCAGCACCTTCTTCGATCCGCGCGATCACCGCCCCCACTTCCAACGTCGTCTCCAATGCCTGCAGATGTTGCAGTACCCCACCCGCCGGCGACGGCAAATCGACATTCGCCTTGTCCGTCTCCAATACACAAATGGGCTCGTCCCGCTCGACATATTCGCCATCGCCTTTGAGCCATTCGATTAGAATTACCTCACTGACCGATTCGCCCATACCCGGTATCGCTACGTCTACTGCCATTACCAACGCTCCTATCGATCTTTTATTTTAGCCAGATGCCCGTTCAGATACGCCCTTGCCCACCTCCTGCAACACCACTTCCGCACCCCGTAAGTCAAGGGTCTGGGTGATGATTTCCTGTTGTTCGGACTGGTGTATATGCCCCGAACCGGTCGCAGGACTCGCCGCCTCGTCGCGACCGATATAAGCCAGGTCGCAATCGGCGGGCAGCAACTCGTCCAAGTAGCAACGGACAAAGTTCCAGGCGCCCATATTCTGCGATTCTTCCTGTACCCAATAGATCTGTTTGGCATTGGCATAACGGTTCAGGACGGCCTGCAACTCGTCCGACGGAAAGGGATAAAGCTCCTCAATCCGCACCAACGCCACCCCGGCGACCTCTTCGTTCTCCCTGCGGGCGGCGACGAGATCGTAGTAGATCTTGCCCGAGCACAAGGCCACCCGAGTGATTTCGGCGGGCTCGGTGATTTGCTCGTCGTCGATCACCCGCAGAAAAGACCCGTCGGTAAACTCGTGCAATGCCGAAACGCACAGTTTGTGCCGCAGCAAGCTCTTGGGCGTCATCAGCACCAGCGGCTTGCGGAAGTTGCGGTGGATCTGCCGGCGCATAAGATGAAAAAGCTGCGCCGGCGTAGTCGGGTAGGCAACCTGCATATTGTTTTTGGCGCACAATTGCAGGAAACGCTCGACCCGCGCGCTCGAATGTTCCGGGCCCATGCCCTCATAGCCATGCGGCAAAAGCAGCACCAGACCACACATCCGCTGCCATTTGGTCTCGGCGCTGGCGAGGAACTGGTCGATGATCATCTGCGCGCCGTTGACAAAATCTCCGAATTGCGCTTCCCACAAGATCAGCCGCCGCGGATCCGCCGTGCTAATGCCGTATTCGAACCCGAGCACCGCCAACTCCGACAGCATCGAATTGATCACCGTAAAATCGGCCTGGTCCCGCGACAAATGCTGCAAGGAGACGTGCTCCGCACCGGTATCGAAGTCGTGCCAAACGGCGTGGCGGTGGGCGAAGGTTCCGCGCTGACTGTCCTGCCCCGTCAAACGCACCGGCACCCCCTCCAGCAACAACGAGCCAAAGGCCATCATCTCGCCGCAGCCCCAATCCACCAACTCCTCACCCGCAGCCATCGCCCGACGCGACTTGACCATCCGCTGCAAGGTGCGATGCAACGCGAAACCCTCCGGCACTTCGGTCGCCCGTTCGACCACCCGCCGCAGTGTTTTGGCGTCGACGGCGGTGTGTGCGCTCCAGTCTTCGGTCGCCCAGGTCAGCCCCTGCCAGACGCCGCCGAAAGTCGAAGAATGTGGTTGCACCTGTAACCGCCGGGCGATTTCCTGGGCTTCGTCCAGACGGTTGCGAATCCGCCCGCGGATCTCATCGACCTCCTCCTGGCCGATCTTGTTCTGCGCGATCAACTGGAAGGAGTAGAGATGGAGGATCGTCGGGTGTTTGGCGATTTCCTTGTACATCAGCGGTTGCGTCAACGTCGGGTCATCGGCCTCGTTGTGCCCGTACCGACGATAACACCATAGGTCGATGATCACGTCGACCTTAAAACGATTCCTAAACTGCATTGCCAAACGCGCCGCGTGCACCACCGCCTCGGGGTCGTCGGCGTTAACATGGAAGACCGGGGCTTGGATTTGTTTGGCCACATCGGTCGGATAAGGCGTAAAGCGCGTCTCTTGCGGCGTCGCAGTATAACCGAGCTGGTTGTTAATGATCACGTGGATAGTGCCGCCGGTGCGATACCCTTCCATCTCCGAGAGATTGAGCGTCTCGGCGACGATGCCCTGGCCGGTAAAGGCCGCCTCGCCGTGAATCAGCACCGGCACCACCCGCATGCCCTCCACATCGTGCAGATAGGCCTGTTTGGCGTAAACGATCCCCTCGATGACCGGATCGACCAATTCGAGATGGCTGGGGTTGAAGCTGAGCGAGAGATGTACCTTGCGGCCCTTGTCCGTAACATGGTCGTACGAATAGCCCTTGTGGTATTTGACGTCGCCCTCGTTGTCGGCGCGATCGGACTGGTCGGCCCCCTCGAACTCGGCGAGGATATTCTCGTAGGGTTTGTGCAACAGATGCGCCAGCACGTTGAGCCGCCCGCGGTGGGCCATGCCGATCACCACCTCCTCAACCCCCAATTCCGAACCAGTGCTCACTAATTCGTCCAGCAACGGCACCAGCGATTCACCGCCCTCCAGCGAGAAGCGCTTCTGGCCGATATAGCGCGTGTGCAGAAACTGCTCGAATTCCTCGGCGGCCATCAGGCGCGAGAGCGTCTGCCGCGATTTTTCCTCCGAGAGAGCCGGGTGGTTGAGACAGGGCTCGATTCGCTCCTGCAACCAAGTCCGTTGCTCCTTGTCCGGAATGTCCATGTACTCGATGCCAATCGAGCGGCAATAGGTCATTTTCAGCTTGGCCAGCAGCCCCCTCAATGAACCATCGGTCTCGCCGAGAAACCCGCCATTGCCAACGCCCTTTTCCAAGTCCCCCGCCTCGATGCCAAACTCCGACAGCTCCAACAATGGCAGACTCGCGCGGTTGTGGCCGAGTGGATCGAGTTTGGCGACGAAGTGGCCCAATTGCCGATAGGCCTGGACCAACGCGTGCACCCCGCGATCGGTGTGCACGCGACGGCGGCGCTCCTCGCCGGGGGGCGCATGCACCACTTCCGCCTCGGATGTTTCCCCCCCCGAACGCAGAAAACCGAACTCGAAACCCTTAAAAAAATAGCGCCACTCTACATCAAGGGAATCGGGGTCGCTTAGATACTGCTGGTAGAGTACCTCGACATACTCGGCATTTTCACTTTGGGGATCGAACGACGACATGGCTCTACTCCAATTTCAGGTCCTTTTCCACCGCGGACATTATAACGGTTAAAAATAGGCATAATCAGGACTTAGGACAAAAAATAAATTTGTAATTTTCCAGCGCCCGGGCGCGGATTTTCCCCGCTAATAAGACCCATTACCATTTTTAATGCCGATTTCCTTGAACCCGAAAATGCCAGCGCCTAAATTAGCTCCATCACCCTATACCAGAAAGTCTAACACTCATGTTGCTGAGCTTTGCAGGTCCACCCGCCCTCTCCGACTTCCGCCGCCTCCCTCTACTGGAACGCTGCCGTCAGGCCCTGCCCGATCTCGACGATCTGCAAACGACCTACTTCTACGCGGTACAACTCGAGCGCCCGATCAACACAGAAGACCAAGCGCGCCTCACCCGCATTCTCGACGTCAGCGACCCCGTTCCACCGGGAGCGACAAACGAAATAGCCGTCTGCCCTCGGCCGGGCACTACCTCGCCTTGGTCAAGCAAGGCCACCGATATCCTCAAAAACTGCGGCCTGGACTTCGTGCGGCGCGTCGAGCGCGGCATACGGTACACTTTTATCGCCGACCGGATGCCAACTGCTGCCGATATCGCCCCGGTCCTGCCCCTGCTCTACGATCGCATGACTGAGGCCGCCATTACCGATACCGCAAAACTCTTTCACCAAGTCGAAGCGCAACCGCTGCTGCGCATTCCGGTGCTGACCGAAGGCCGACAAGCCCTCGTCGCGGCCAATAGCACCATGGGCCTAGCCCTGTCCGACGAAGAAATCGACTATGTGCTCAACGCCTACTCAGATCGTGACCCAACCGACGTGGAGTTGATGATGTTCTCCGTCGTCAACTCTGAGCATTGCCGCCACAAGATTTTCAACGCCGACTGGATTGTCGACGGCCAGCGCCAAGCCCGCTCGCTCTTCGATATGATCCGCTACACGCACGCCACTCACCCGCAGGGCACGGTCAAAGCCTATTCCGACAACTCCGGCATCATTCAGGGTTTTACCGCACCGATCTTCCGTCCACAGCTCGACCAGAACAACCGCTACACCTATCGCGACCAGCAAACCCATATACTGATCAAGGTCGAAACCCATAACCACCCGACCGCCATCTCTCCCTACCCCGGTGCCTCCACCGGTGTCGGCGGCGAGATTCGCGACGAGGGGGCGGCCGGCACCGGCGGCTGGTCGCAAGCCGGACTGTGTGCCTTTTTCACCTCGCATCTGCGCCTGCCCAACTTCGCGCAACCCTGGGAAAAGGACCACGCCGAATTCCCCACGCGCTTGGCCACACCGCTCGAAATCATGACCGAGGGACCGATCGGCGGGGCGGCCTTTGGCAACGAGTTCGGC
>JABHFS010000074.1 GCA_018672475.1 Gemmatimonadota bacterium
ACATCAGCGAACGCATGCAGTGCCCCCCGGATTATCCAGCAGTCTGCGCCCTGATCGCGCTTTCTGGCCTTGTTGGTCGCCAGGTCGTCATTAGGCCCAAACGGCTGGATGAGTGGCAGGTCGTACCCAACCTATGGGGCGGCATCGTTGGCCCGCCCAGCCGGCTCAAATCACCGGCACTGATGGACGCCCTCCGCCCCCTCATCCCCCTCGAAAGGGCAGCCCGCGCAGAATACGAGCAGCAGCAGCTCGACTACGCTGCCGAAAAAATGGTGGCTGAAATCGAGCAAGAGAATATGACCAAAACTCTTAAGGGCCATGTTAAGGACGAGAAAAAAGATGCGTTTGCCACAGCACAGGACTTTTTGGCCCAGGAAGGAACTCCCCCTACCGAGCGCCGCTATCGCACAAACGATACCACCGTCGAGAAGTTGGGCGAATTGCTTAATCAGAATCCCAGGGGCCTTCTTTTGGTTCGAGACGAGTTACAAGGATTCTTCCGCAATCTCGACAAACCAGGACACGAAACAGACCGCTCCTTTTATATGGAGGGCTGGAGCGGCAATTCCAGTTTTACCTTTGACCGCATAAAACGAGGCACCATACACATCGACGCCGTTTGCGTTTCGATAATGGGCACGATACAGCCCGGGCCACTGACCGCCTACATGGCCGAAGCTCGAAAACAGGGCGCCGCCGATGATGGGCTAATGCAGCGCTTCCAGATGCTGGTATGGCCAGAGACGTCGACCACCTGGCAACAAGTAGACCGCGTCCCAGATCATAAAGCCCGCGAAGCCGTAGAAGACGCTTTTCGACGCTTGGATAGACTGGCGCCAGACCGCATCGGTGCCGAGCAGCCCGACGACATCGAAGAGCTACCGTTTCTACGCTTTACTCAAGAGGCACAGCAACAGTTTGATCATTGGCATGCGAGTTTGGAGCATCGCTTGCTCAAGCAGGACCTCGAACCTGTAATGGAATCTCACCTTGCCAAATACCGGTCCTTAGTCCCCAGCATCGCCCTACTGCTACACCTCGTTGATGGTGCCGGCGGCGCGGTTAAAGCGGAGTCTATGTACCGCGCTGCGGCCTGGGTCGACTACCTGGAAACTCACGCCTTGAAAATGTATTCGTATCGACCTGACGCCACCATTTTTGGTGCCCAAGTGCTGGTAACCCGCATTAAAGGAGGCGCCCTCTCAAGTCCATTTCGTTCCCGAGATCTGAAACGCAAGAAATGGAGCGGGCTGACCAATCCGACGACAGTAGATGGTGCGGTGGGATTATTGGAAGAGCTCGGCTGGCTAAAGAGAACCTCTCAAGCAACCGGTGGACGGCCCACCGACCTATTCACCATCAACCCCCTCATCATCCAATCCCCGAGGGGCTAAAATAATGTCCTACTGGACCCAAAAACTTAAGGATTTCCTAACCACTGACAGAGAAAATTCACTGCCAAAACTGACAAAAGACCCTTTTGGCAGTTTTGGCAGTGAATTTCCGAAACAAGAAGAGGCGAATAACCTACTTCAGCCCGCGCCAGAGGAGCCACCTATCGCCGCCACCGATGACGGGCCAGCCAACGATCCGGACCTCGTCTTCGAAGCGGATCATCTTGAACCGACTCATACCAGAAACACCAAGGTCCTACACAATAGCAGCACCGTAGCCCACTACAAGGCCGGCACAATAGCCCAATACGAGATCGGTAGGTGCTGGGCCTGCAGACGATCACTGTGGTGGAAAGATCGCTACGGCAACAAGAAGTGCGGCATTTGCCATCCGCCTGCCGATCCCGACCAAATCGAGTGGTATGACGACCAGGCCGAATACTTCGAGGAACGAGCCGCCATCATCGAGCACGAAGCCGGCTTACCACAGACCGTCGCTGAAGACCTTGCAAACAAGCAAGTACACAGAGGCAATAAGCGGAGGAAGACACAACGATGAGCTGGGAATACCGAGGCAAGCAAGGGCCCTACTATACGCGCACCCACAAGGTCAACGGACGCACCATACGCGAGTACATCGGTGCTGGCCTACCAGGTCAGTTGGCGGCGGCTGAAGACGAGGCACGGCGCGCTGTCCAAGCTGAGCGCATCCAGCAAGCCAACGCGACAAGTGAACACATCGACGCGCTTGAAGCCAGCAGCAAGGCCCTGGACGGCCTCTGCAGGGCCGCCGTCGAGACCGAGCTCTATCAGCGCGGGTTTCACCTATGGCATCGACAATGGCGCAGGCGACGTCGTGGCTAACGTAGCGTCAACCCCCGAGGCCAATGAGGCTCAGCCGCCACCCGTAGTACCATCCGCCGTGGTGTCGGCTGAAGCTCAGCCAACATCCCAGCCAACCACCGCCGGAGTGTCGTCAGAGCTTCAGCCGGCATCCGGCGCACCCAACGTAGTGGGGTCGCCTGAAGCTCAATCGCCTATTCAACCACCCAACGCCGTGGGATCGGCTGAAGCCCAAACACCTATCCAACCACCCAACGTCGTGGTGTCGGCTTCCCCCCAGCTTACGCAGCAGGAGCGAGCCAAAGCCGAGGCCCTGGCCGACAGAGCGCTACAAGGCGACCTCGAAGCCTTGAAGACCTTCGAGGTCGAGGTGCCCAATGCTCGCCATTACCTGATCGAAGTCTTCGGCAACCTGGCCCGCGACACCCGCCGCCAGATCATCGAGAGCTACCTCTCCCCCGAAGACGCCGTCCGCAAACGCGGCATCAACCTCGCCGCCAACGAGCTACGCTCAACGCTGGGCAACGACACCGATGCCCCCTTGGAGCGGCTGCTGATCGAACGCATCGCCTGCAACTGGATCGAGGTCCACCTCGTCGAGCAACTGACCAACCAGCTACGCGCCGACGGCCAAGCCTCGTTAGACCAGGTCGAATACTATCAGAAGTTTCTGGATCGTACCCAGCGTAGGTTTCTCAACGCCTGTAAGACGCTGGCCCAGGTGCGTAAGCTGATGGGGGTCGATACCCAGTCGTGTAATCCTACTGCCGGCACGGCGAAGCGGCCCCAGCATCAGGCCAGGAAAGCAACGCGGCCTCAGGCCAACGACGCCGGCGTAGAGCAGCTGGTCTTAGAGGTTGAGGCGAAGAGCAGGTAGGAATGGACGAGCTATTGACGGTCAAAGAAGTCGCAGCAAAGCTCAAAGTCTCCCGCCCCACTATCTACACTTTTATTGGCCTTGGGCTGAAATTTATTAAGCTCGGCGAGCGAAGTGTGCGGTTTAGGCCGTCTGAAGTCGAACGTTTTGTCAAAACAATGGAACAAAAGACAAAGTGACAACCTTGCTGTAATCTTGCTGTAATTGGTTCCAGAACCCAAAACAACCACCTACGAATTAACGTAAGTGGTTGTTTTTTAATGGTGAGCCCACTGGGAATCGAACCCAGGACCTACGGATTAAAAGTCCGGTGCTCTACCAGCTGAGCTATAGGCTCATATCAGTTTATCCCAGCCGTAGAAAATACACCTCAGATTTTACAACGTCAACACTTCAGCCATTCATATTCAGCCCACCCGGTATTGCGCCACCGCAGCCATATCAAGCTCAATACCCAAACCAGGGGCATCCGGCACGGTAACATGTCCATCAACAGGCATCAACGCTCCACCTATCAAATCATTCTCACGGGTAAAATGCAGACTGTCCGAAGGAATGGTCGCATTGGCAATCGTCGCGTGGACATGCGTACCATAGGCACCCGACACCCCCAAGCCTAAGCCAACGACCTGTAGCCAAACCGGCATACCGGCCGCTTCAGCGATACCCGCACTAATCTGGGCTTGCGCTAGGGTGCCACCAATATTGAAACAATCCGCCGCTTCAGCTCGAATAGCGCTCATCACCATTTTAGGATCGCCAAGATGTGGTGCTAATCTGATACGAGAATGACGACGAAAATCGCGATACTGATGCCACCCCGGTAGATATTGAAATGGATCTTCAAAAGCTGCAATATTATAAGACTGCAAGGCTTCGGCTAATTTTAGGCTGGTAGCTAAATCGCCAAACGCAAAATTGGGGTCAACAATAATACTGAAGTCCGGGCCGGCTGCCTTTGTTATCAATTTAACCGTTTCGATAATATTCCAAGGCCGCGCCTTGAGCTTGTGGGTCGTATAGCCCAACTTCGCGCCCTCTTCAGCCATCGCGGCAAATTCGCGCGGTTCTAAAGGCGGTGACCACCAACCGACCGGCACCTTGTCCCAGTGTTTTGAGCCCATGAGTTTCCACGCCGGCACTCCGAGGGCTTTACCGACGATATCGTAGAGCGCCATAATAACTGCGCCCCCCTGATCACCTAGATTAACCGTCAATGGGTCAATCCCAACCCATTCAGCTTCTAACTCGGCGTTTGAGCCACCTCGCCCGCCTTCTCCGACTCCATAAATCCCCTCATCGGTATGCACCTTGATAATACTGATCGGCCGCTCTTTATAATCGCCCGGTCGGCTTTTCTCGATTGAGGGAATATGCGGTACAGCAGTGATAAACTCTTCTATCTTTGTGATTTTCATGGCCGTCAGTCCAAGCTAAAGGGCAACACTGCAAGTTTGTTAAGTCTTTTAAATCTCTTTTAACCAATCTTCTGGAATATCAATACCAAAACCCGGCCCATTCGGCAGACCGAGTCGGCCGTCTTTGGGCATATTGGTACCCGGTGGAACTTTGTAATGACTCCGCCCCGATTCAGAAGGCGTGCCGATATAACATTCTTCCAAGGGCACTCCAGGCAGTGAACCCATAAAAAACTCTATCAAAGGTGTATTCGGCATAGCCGCCGTCCAATGTTGCCCATAGGGATCATTAGCCCCGGTATGCAAGCACATCTGAATCCCGGCGGCGTCGGCAAAATGAGCCAACTTCATGGCTTCGGTAAAACCACCGACCCAGTAAAGGTCGGATTGAATTATATCGACGAGTCGCTCCTGGATCGCCCGCATACCCCCATGCCGGGTAGACCAATGCTCGCCATCAGCTAGTGGCTGCCATGGCAAACGTTGCCTCAAGGCCTTGTGTCCCTCCCAGTCTTGCGGCATCAGCATCTCTTCCATCCAACGCATGCGATAAGGCCTTAACGCTTCGCACAAACGCACCGCAAAGTCTACATCAAAGGTCATCCAACAATCGAGCATCAAGTCAGCATCTGGGCCGATCAACTCTCGACACTTGGCCATTAATTCCACCGTGCCATCGATCCCGGCCTGACCATCGACAGGCCCGAAAGGCCGAGCTAATTTGAATTTCTGAAAGCCAAGCTGGCAATGCCAGTCAACATCATTGCCAGTGACATAAACTTCCATTTCGGTCCGCTGTGGCCCTCCGGCAAGCCTATAGACGGGCTGGTCGAGCATCTTGCCCCATAAATCCCATAGGGCCAGATCAACCCCCGCTACCGCCCTCGCTGTCAGTCCTTCATTGCCAAAAGAAAGAGTACCTCGCCACATCCGATCATTGCACAGGTCAATAGCACCAACCTCCTGGCCAATAATTAGAGGCGCTAGACACTCTTTGATAAGAATACTCGTAACATGCCCGGAATCCGTTCGGCCCAAACCAAAGGTCCCATCGTCGGCAATGGCCTTGACCCAAATGTTGCCACCTGGTCGACGAAAAGCGCGACCACCCTCACCGAATTTATCCATCGGCGTGGCTTGCTCTGGTGCCCATAACCATCCCCGGTCGCGCAAGGGCTTACTGCCTTTTTCGCTTGCGGGTGGTTCGTGCAATTCAAAAACTTTAACGTCTACAATTTTGCTCGCGCACATATCCCATCCCTTATGGATATAAACTATCTACCGTTTCTGCCATCGATCCCGCACCGGATGTTTTTCTGCCTTTGCAAATAGTTTTTTCCATTCTTTCGACCCATCATCCGGCCAAGGCTCAAGCCGGGCACCCTCTACTTGGGCTGGACCGTGCCCCGAGGTAAAATAACCATAGCCCTGACTCGAAGAAGCCATGTGTACGCAACTACCATCGGGATAGACGATGGAATTTATAATACGCGGCTTGGGCCGATCGTAGGGCGAGCCATTCAACTTCTTGATCGTCTTTTCAGGGACCCGATATTTGGCGATCGCCTTTTCGTCGACCTCGACGCCCAAGCCGGGCCCCTCTGGCACCTGATGATAACCGCCAACAACCTCAATTTTCTTTTTCAACAATTGGTGGCTGTAAAGATTAACGCAGGAAATAGTGGGCCAGGTCGCGTGCGTCAGCACCGCGCCTAGATGTGCCGCCCAAGTCGTCGTCAATCCATTGCCGACCAACTGCAGCCAAAAGGGCATCTCCGCCTCGGCGCTAAGCGTGCCCTGACGTATAACCTGCGACTTGCCCGCACATACCACATACCCATCACACACTTCCTCGCGCACTTGCGTTATAAAGGGCGGCGAGCCAAAATGCATCGCAACGGGGCGGTTTATCGCCTGGCGAATCTGACGATTGCCGAGCACGTCGTGTTGTGGAATGGGCGATTCGTACATCGCGACATTATCATAAGCTTCGAGTTTTTTTATTATGGGAATCGCGGTGGCGGCGTTTTGCCAGGTGGCATTCGGATCGAGGTCCAATTTAAAATGCGGCGGCACGACCTTGCAGATCGCGCCTATTTGCGCTTGGATATCCCACCAAGGCCGGGGTTTTAGCTTAAGGCTAGTATAGCCAGCCTTTACTGCATCCTTCGCCTCCGCAGCCCAATCCTCGGGCGAAGCGTCGATCGACCACCACGACAAAGGCACCCAGTCGCGGCACTTATTACCCAGCAGTTTATACACCGGCACTTCCATCACCTTGCCGACCACATCAAAGAGCGCCATTTGCAACCCCGCACCCAGCGAATCGTCGTGCATAAGGTCTGCTGGGCTTTGCCCTATTACCCGAGCGACCGACTCATCCGACACCCGCGCCCAGGTATAGTGAATAACCGTCTCGCCCCAACCCACATGACCGGTATCGGTTTCAACCCGGCACAATTCGAGGATCGCCCAGTTGTACACTTCGCGAGCGGTGATCTTTTGCTGCCGCTTGGTAAAGGGCACATCCACGACTATGCGCTCGATATCTACGATTTTCATCGTTTACTCCCCTTTTTTATACGGGTTATCAGCGACCGGGCTTCAACATCGGACGCAACACTCGATACTTGCAGTTATTGTACTATCTATACAAACGCCAGCAATTATGAATTCCTCAAAACAAATCAACCTGACGACGGCCTGCCGCCGCCGCGTAAGCCGCTTCAACAAAACGCATCGCCTCAAAGGCATCTTTACCATCAGTGATAAAGGACCCGCCTTGCCGACTCGCCGCGATAAAGTCAGCTACAAAGTTCACCCCCGAAGCCCCGCCGTAGCCCGGCGCCTCTTCGACCGATAGGTTATATGCGCGATGTTCTTCTTCCTGCCAACCCTCAACCCGACTCTGCACAACCAATCGATCGCCCTTGCCCGCCCAATCCCACATATTCCATATTGCGTCCCCTTCGGTCCCCCTGAAACACAGATAAATATCGCCATAGCGACGAGGCAACACATAGCCCGCATGGATATTGCCGATCGCCCCGTTGTCCATACTGAACGAAGCGGCCAACACATCTTCGACATCAATATCAGCACCACTCAATGTCGCCATATGCGCCGAGACGCTTTGATATTCCAGACCCGTGATATAGCGGATCAAATCAACGGTATGGATCGCCAACCAATGCAGGATGCCGCCGCCGGCTTGCGCGCTATTAAAAAGCCAATGTTCGGGATTGCGCTGCTGGACCGTGCTGGTGACCATCCTTCCCTCGATCGAGACGATATCGCCAAGGACGCCTTCTGCTAACAAGGCGTGCAGTTTTTTCGCGATCGGGTGGTAGCGATTCATAAAAGCCGTCGCCCAATGCACCCCCTTAGCGGCAGCCAGCTCATTGAGCCGGGCGACCTCAGCAGCCGTACGGGCGACCGGTTTTTCGACGATGACCGGCACGCCGGCCTCCAGCAATTGCGCGGCTATATCTGGAGCAAGGTCATTGCGGGTGCTGACCAACGCAAAATCCAACGATTCGCCGGCTAATAGCTCAGATACATTGCGATAGACTTGATCGACCCCATCGCACGGCCCATCCGCACATACGAGCAAGCGGCCTACGGCATCGCAATGTTGCAAGGTCGTCAACCAACCCGCACTGTGGGGGTTGTCAAGACCGACAAGGGCACTGCACGCTTTCTCAGTCACTATAATCCAAGACCTTTCCCTCCCGGGACGACCGGTAGATATTCTCCAATAATGCCACGGTGCGACGACCTTCGCGCCCATCGACCCGCAGCTTGGTACCCCGGTCTAAAGCAGAGACCACGTCTTCAACGACATTAGCGAGTGGATTCTCAATGGTCTGTAGCTTTTCTTCTAGACCGTCGCCAAAAACCCGTATCTCACCGGACAGGACCGAATCGACAAGCACGCCGCCCTCGCTGCCGTGTACTTCGGCGCTGAAATAGGGACTCTCGGGAAAGGTCGTGGTACCCAGTATGCCGCCCTTCGCACCGCTGGTAAAATTCAAAATGGCCTGGCCGATATCCT
Source organism: Gemmatimonadota bacterium (assembly GCA_018672475.1). GTDB lineage: Bacteria > Latescibacterota > UBA2968 > UBA8231 > UBA8231. The sequence continues at coordinate 8,587 of JABHFS010000074.1, forward strand.
CCGTTTCGATTTCGTGGTTCATGATACCGGTTTCACCATAGACGGTCTTGGGCACGCCCATAAACCACAACAAGAGGTCTATCAGATGCGATCCCTGATTGGCCAGTGAACCACCCCCGTCCATCGCCCAAGTGCCGCGCCAGCCATTGCCATGTTCGAAATATTCTTGCGAGCGAAACCACTTAAAGCGCACTTCGCCCAAGATCGGCTTGCCCATTAGGCCTTGTTTCAGCGCCTCGGCGACACGGAAGTTATTGTCGACATAACGGCTCTGATAATCGACACCGACCAAGACGCCGGCCGCGTCGGCGGCGTCGATCAGTTCGTCACAGGCTTTCGTGCTGACATCCATCGGCTTGGTGGTGATTACATGCTTACCCGCCTTAATGGCTTCTACACCGATCTTAGCATGCAGCCCACTCGGGGTCATCACCATTACGACGTCGACATCTCCGCGCCCCAACACCTCATTGAGATCGGTGCTATACGCACTGCCCATCTCTTCGCCCACTTCTCGCGCGAGTTCCTCGTTAAGGTCGACGACTACCCGCAATTCCGCGCCGGCGGTTTCAAGCACTTGCTTTGCGCGGTTGCGCCCCATCCCCAATCCCACTACGGCAAAACCTGTCATATCCGACTCTCCTCTTTAATGGCGAACGGCTGTATAATAGAAGGCCCATTGGCGACTGTCAACCAGCGATTATCGCGTTTTTTCTTTAAGGTGCATACGCTGATTGACCGCAATATCTTGCAAGACCTGCACTTCTCCTGAGGGCCAGTGAATTTCCAGACGCTCAATCGCCTTGGCCGCGCCCACACCAAAAAGCGGATCGACCTGACTCATCGAAAGGAAGCCCGACCCGGCTTTGACCTGCCGCATCTGCTTCCGTCCTTCAGCCCATAGATAGACCAAGGCGCCGATCGCATCACGATTGCTCTGCCTGCCTTCAAGGTGGACCTGAAGCCAATTCCCATGCTCGCCGTCATTGCGCATCAGAGCGAAACGGCGGCCATTGCTGACCATCGCGATATCTAGGTCACCATCTTGGTCAATATCACCGAAGGAAGATCCGCGCACTACATATTTAGCGGCAAAGGCCGGCCCCAATTCCCCAGTGACCTCAGCAAATGTACCTGCGCCGCGATTGCGGAAGATTTGCGCCCGCTGCGCATGCGTTACCAATTCGTCGTATTCGCCGATATTGTCGTGCACATGGCCATTACCGACAAATAAATCCAGCCAGCCGTCATTGTCAAAATCGAAGAAGCCGGTGCCAAAACCCAGATAATTCAAACTGATCTCACCGATCCCGGATTTAAAACTGATCTCGGAGAAATACGAACCATCGTTGCGATAGAGACTGTTGGTTTCTAGTTGATAATTAGTGACGAAGAGATCGAGGTCGCCATCGGCATCAATATCGCCCGCATCAACGCCCATACCGGCCTGATTAGCCCCATCCGCGCTGAGTGCCGTCCCCATTAACAAGCCATCCTCTACGAAGCGGCCGTTGCCCTGATTGACATAGTGAAAATTCGGCGACAGGGCATTGGCGACATAAAGATCTGGATCGCCGTCGAGATCCCAATCGCCAGCGACGACCCCCAAGCCATTCCCCTTCTGGTCAATCCCCGCGCTCAAACCCACTTCGCTAAAAACCCCATCGCCTTCATTGCGATAGAGAATGTCCGCCGTCGATTCGAAAACGCGGGGGTCACAATAGAACCGCAAGTCCATATCGTCGCGGCCGCACCAAGGCTGCTCGCCCAACTCGAAATGTACATACTGCGCGACGAAGAGGTCGAGATCGCCATCGAGATCCATATCGAGAAATGCAGCGCTGGTCGTCCACCCTTCGTGGCCGAGCCCCGAAACATCCGTGGCATCGGTAAAACTACCTTCATCGGACCGGTAAAGCTGATCCGGGCCCCAGGCGGTGAGGTAGAGGTCCGGATCGCCATCGGAATCGTAATCCGCCGCAACAACGCCCATACCGTACGATTCACCCCGCGCACCGGCAGCACCTACAACGGGTTTAAAAACAGAGCCGTCATTGCGGTACAATCCATTCCAAGACGGTCCCCGGCCTTTTTCCATATGCCCACTATTGACGAGATAGAGATCCTGATCCCCATCATTCTCCCAATCAAAAAATGCGCTACCAGCACCATTCGTTTCCGGCAGCCTCTTTTCTGCGGACACCCCATTCTCGTGCACGAAATCGATGCCCATTTGCGCGGAGACTTCGATAAATTGAATTTCTGCCGCGACAAGGGTGGGCAGCAGGAGCAGACCGAGTACGCCCACTAGCGCTGCCTGATAAATTGTTCGATATAGTCCTTAGACCGCAACAGGCCCTCCTGCTGCAATTCCGGGGTCTGCCAGAAATAGTGATCTTCCAACTCGACCGACAGCACTCCATCGTAGCCGAAATCCTCAAGCCGCCTAATCACATAGTTCCAGTCGACTTCCCCTTCGCCCGGAATCGTATAACGCCACCAGCCCTCACCACAGACGTAGCTATTGGCATAGGCCTCGCCGAGATTGCCAGACTCATAAAGTTTTTCCGGCATGATCTCGGTATCCTTCAAATGCACATGTCGCACCCTGTCGCCGAACTCGTGCAGAACGCGTTGATAATCTATCTGCTGACGAACATAATGTGATGGATCATAGCAAATCCCTAAATTGGGCGAAGGACACGCTTCAAAGATCAGCCTTAAGCTTTCGGGTGAGCATCCTATATTTGCATAGTAAGGCCTGCCACCGGGGTAAGGCTCGATGGCGATATTGACGCCCACTTTTTCGGCATGCGCCAGGATTTGCGGATAGACCTTCTTAAAGAGCTCGAAGGTCTCGGCTTTCGGGATACTAGCGTCGTCTGGGCCGAGAACCGTAAAAAGCGTATGACCGCCATTTTTGGCGATGGCAGTCAAACTTTTCTTGTATTCGCTAATGCCCTTGCGGCGCTTAGCTGCATCACGGCTAAGCACACTCGCTCCTCCGTCGGAAGTACCGAGCGCCAATCCGAGCTGTTTACAGGTTTTCGCGATCTCGCGGGTCAACTGCGGTGTATCGATGGCATCAAAACCATTTTCCGCCAACCAGGCGGCAAAGCCATCGAAACCGATTTGTCGAGCGAATGGGGGCATACGGGTTGCCATTTTCATTGGGATAATCCTTTCGTTTGGTGATTTAATTTCAACTATGATACGGCTACTTTAGTTCCACCCGATAGACCCTGCTTTTCGGGGTCGACCCACTGGGCAACAACAAGCGACACAAAAGCCAGGATGGATCCGGTTATAAAAATGACTTCATAGCCAAAGACCAGCCAAGCATACCCACCGATCAAGGGCGCCGCGACCGCCGCGACGTGGTTCATCGTCACTCCCATCGCCAGTGTTGGTTTTAACTCGTCCGGTGGCGCTATTTTATGGGCATAGGTCGTCAGTGCGATCCCTCCAAAGAAAATAAGATTATCGAGGCAGTAAAGGCCATAAAGGCTTAATCGGTGGTCAATCAGCGCGTAGCCAAGAAAGACAAAAACCAGCACGACATAACTCACACTGAGCATCCACCTCTCGCCATAGCGATCGACAAGGCGGCCCATCCAAGAAGCGGTTAACGTGATCAGGACTTGGTTGATCAGCACTAGGACCATGGTGGTCTCTACCTGCATACCGTGTACTTTGACCAAGGCAAAAATCGCAAAAGTTATGAACATCTGCTTGCGTAGGCCCTGTAGGAAATTCAACGCGTAATAGAGCATATAGCGGCGCTTTAAGACCAATCCCTTTTCACTGGACGGATTATTCGACCGATCGATAAAAAGCAGGGCCAGACCGCCGATCCCGGTACACACACCGGCTATGACAAAAATGCCCTCATAGTGCAGATATTCCAGCAATAGCATGCAGAGACCAATCGACACCAGCCAGGCCAAGCTGTGGATGCTGCGCAATTGGCCTAGCCATCGCCCTTTATTGCCGCTCGGGCTATACGCCAATCCCATGCTTTGCTCTAAAGGTAGCCAACAGTGAAAGCCCAAACTCCAGACCAGCGAAAAAGCAGCTAAAAGAAAAACCGAGCTAACCTGGGAATAGGCCGCGATCCCCACCCCCATAACGAGCAAGGCGATTGCAGCGATTTTTGCAGGGGCAAAGCGAATAATCAACGCAAGAAAAAAAGCATTGAGAAAACCTGGCACTTCGCGCAGGGCTTCGACCGACCCCAATTGGTGCGGCTCGATATTCAAACGGTCGACAATGAAATTATTAAATAGCGTCATCTGCACCCCGAAGAACATGCCCGTACCTGCAACCGCGACGGCTAAAAGGGCGAAATTCCGGTTCCAATCTGCAAATGGATTTTTGATATCTGCTCCCTGCGATAAGTTATACTAGTATTGGCAATGTCTTCGTCAGCGTTCAAAAGAGCAAAATTCGGCCTTGGCCTGCTGCGGTCTTTAATCGCCCTCTATTGGCTGCGACCACTATCGGGCATCAGACCATTGCTCCGTTAGATTGGCGACAAATGGAGAGGCCCCGCAGTAAAACCCCTATTCCTCTGCACCGCAAACGCATAGTGTTTTCGCCTTCCAGTCAACATTCGCCCGAACTCCCCATCCCCTTGACACTCTAATAGGCAGCCGTTAAGCTAACGCCAACAAGGACCTTATTTGCGCAGGTAATAGTTTAGCTTTCACCGACTGGGAGATCGAATCATGGCCGACGAACGCGTTTTTGTAGGCGACCTGACCCGCAAGGAATTTCGCGAACGCATCGCGGCGGGAACGATCAAGGCCGCCATCGTACCCACCGCCGCAACCGAACAGCACAATGAACATCTGCACATGATCCACGATACGCTGCATGTCAGTTATATGGCCGAACACGCGGCCCAAAAGCTATTGCCGCAGGTCGTAGTCGCTAGCCCGGTCGCCATTGGCGTCTCCGAGCACTGGATGCAGCACATCGGCACATTGACCGTGCGGCCGGAAATCTTCTGCGAATATGTCTTTGACGTCTGCAACTCGCTGGTGCGGGCCGGCATCGAGAATGTCCTGATCCTCAACGGCCACGGCGGCAATGTCAAACCAATGATGCGCCGCATCGACGAATACAAAGACAAACTCGGGATCAACCTGCGTTTCCAATCGTATTGGGACGTCTATGATCCCGCCTTGGTACAACAACACATGGAACACGGCCGCTTGCCGGGCCACGCCGATGAATTCGAGACTTCGACGATGCTATATCTGGACCCCGAACGGGTCCAGACCGAGGCAATAGACAACGAATCCGCGGCCCTCGGCACACGCGAAAAAGGTGAAGCCCTGGTGGGGCCGGCCGTTGACGGCGTCGCCGAACTACTGCGCCAGATGATCGCCGGCGAAGACATAAACCTGCCGACGGTGACCTTTTACCCCGAGGGCAAACGCGACCTGGTCAGCGGAGACCCGATCTGACGTTACCCCCCGCGCTACTCCGGCCGATTCCAGTCGCGTGAAAGTAGCCTTTCGCGAATCTGGCGCAAGCCAGAAAGCGGATTCAGACAAAACGTGCTTGCGGGCGACAGAGGCTTTGCTATGCGCTTCTATCGCCCGCAAGCGCATCAATTCACATTCTTGTTCACGAATGGTATAGAGGAACGGCTGGTTGGTTTTTGCCCTCCACTGTATACATATTAATCATTATGCGCCTAAAAATGCCCTCCACTAAGGTTTTAAAACCACCCCCAGCGCTTCAGCCGGCGACTCCACGAGCACATCAACCGCCGCCGCAATGTCATCCAGGACGAATTCGTGGGTGTACAGCGGGCTGACTTGCAATTTACCCGCGACCATCGCCCGCAAGCATTCAGCCAAATTGCGTTGCGTCGGCCATTCGACAAATACCTTGGGATATTCTCGCCCTTGCTCATAGGCTTCATCGTGATATCCCGGCCCCGTGCGCGCACTACTGCGGACATCGACATTGCCCAAGGAAGCGCCGAATCCATGGGTTATCTGAGCGCCGCCGACCAAGACGATCCGCCCCATGCGATGCGTGTCAGGGGCCTGTTTCAGGCTCTGATATATTTTCTCGAAAGCCGCCGTCGCCTCCCCGCCAAAAGCGACGATGCCGAAATCCATGCCGTAGCCGGCAGAAAAGATAGCCGCTTGCTCGATCGGATCATCTTTTTTTGCATCGACCACGCTCTCGATACCTATTTTCCGGGCTATATTCTGTCGCAGGGCAAAATGATCTACCCCTTGAATATGGCAACCGCTGAGTTGGGCGAACTGAGCGGCAAACTGCCCCACCAACCCCAGTCCAACCACCACCCCATTCTCCCCAAATACCGGCGCGGTGCGACGGACCGCGTGCAGACCAGTGGCTGCCAGATGCACCGCTGCAGCCTCTGCAAAATCCAAGCCCTCCGGGATAGCCACACACATATTCTGCGGCATATTGACCCAATCCGCGTGCAAAGCGTACCCACCCCCCATACAAGCGACTCCCTGACCGACGGCGAATTGCTCGACTTCGGCACCAACGCGTTCAATAACCCCGGAATTAGCATATCCGAAGGGCCGGGGTTCATGGTTGGTATTCGGGTTTTTTCTCATCGCAAGCACCCGGCCCAATTCGGTTCCCGGACTGATCAGCGAAGCCTTGACCCGCACCAAAACCTCGCCAGGTCCAATTTCGGGTAAGTCCCGCTGTATACACACCCCCTGGCCGCTGCCATCGATGGCCGCAACTTTACATTTCATATCAACATTCCTCCTCTCACTTAAATAAAGCGCAAATTATACAACCGCAAGTTCAGCGGTCCGTTTGCGTAGCAAGCTCAACCTATATTATTTTGGGGTATTGCCCTTTCGTCTATATAACTTACCCGAGGTCCTTTCGTGAACATTATAATTGCCGCAGTTGTCGGGGGAATACTGCTGGTTTGGGGCGGTTTCCTTGGTTTGATCCGAGTCGTCGACATGTTCGAGCGCAAACATGTCCTGCTCTTGGGTGCTTATACCACGCTCGTCGTCGGCTGTGTTATGGGCCTGGTGCTCTTCACCAACTACGAAAGGCAAAAGGAGAATCGGCTCGAATTGCAATCTCAGATGACCGAATTTTCCACCCGCCTCTCCGAACTCAGCACCCGCCTCGTCAGCCAACTCGAAGAGAAGGCCGATCTCACTGCCTCGGAGTTCGAAATCCGCTCGCGGCTGCAAAACGAACAGGAACACCACAAACGCACCCGCAATGAGCTTGCGACGCAACTCGACCAGAACAACGCGCTAGAAGACAAGGTAGCAACCGAACGCAAGGCTCGCGTCCGCTACCAGTCGGAAACCAACAAAAAATTAGACGAGCGCTTGCAAAAAGAAGATCAACGCTACAAAAATCTCTCCGAGGTCCACAGGCAATCCTCCTCCAGCGTGCAAAAGCACCTCTCGGGCCTGAAAGACGAGTTGACTCGCTTGCAGACCCGCGCCTCGTCATTGGAGAACAAGCAGAACACGTTACTGAGCAAAGTCAGCACCGGCCGGGAAATCCAAGACCTCTCGACGCAAAAATTAGACGCACTCGCCCGCAGCCAGGCTGCGCTATACGATGATTTGTCGCAAACCATGGCCGAGGTCGACAGTCTATACTTTAAAGAGTTCAAAAAATATAAACCCCTATCTCCTTGAAGGAGAACACATGAAGCGCACATTTTCCCAAGGCCTCAGCCTTTGCACCGTGGCCTTGTTGCTGACCTCCTGTGCAGATGAAGAGCAAGAGCAGTTCTTGTTACAACTGCAAAACGACATGGCCACGGCCAATACCACCATCGATTCGCTCACTTACTCGCTCGACGATTCACACCTCCTGCTCGACGGCATGCGAGCCCAGGTCGACAGCATGCAGCAGGTCAACGACACTATGCTCGAGAGCGTGCAGAAACTCAATAAAGAGATGCGCCGTTGGAGTAAGGTCGCAGGCGAACGCCAGAAAAAGGTGGAAGAGCAAAACCGCATAATCAACGAAATGAAGAACGAAAAGCGGATCGATCGCCAGGCTATTGCCCGGTTGCGAGTCGAAGCGGACAGCTTAAACGGCGAACTGCTGGCCACCCATACCAGCATCCGCCGCCAGTCCGACCATATTCGCAATCTGGAAATGAACTTAGCCCAGACCCGGGATAAGGCCGAGACCCTCACCGCGGCGCAAAACTCCGTACACCTCTACGCTGCTAGCGAAAAATACCTCAAGGACAATGGCTATCTACAGTCGAGCCGGCCCTTCGGCGGTGGGTTCCGCAAGCAATTTAAATTGATCAAGAAGATCCACAGCGACGACCCCGGCGTGCAACTGGTCCCCATCGGCAATGGGCAGGTAATCGAGGGCAAGATCGATCAATTCGTCGACCGCTATGGCACATTGAAAAAGGGCAACGATTACAAATCTACCAAGACCGACGACGGCACGCAGATCACCTTTGTAAACGAACTCATCGGCGGCACAGGTGTTCTAGCGATATTGAAAGACTAGTCCGTTTCAGGCCTAAATAAAAAGGGGCGGCCATTGGCCGCCCCTTTTTTGTTTGGACTTATTCCGAGTTTACCAGGTATGCAAATATACCGCAGAGCGAACTTTTTGCCCCGATTGATCGGTGGACAAAAGCGAATCAGCAAAAGACGCGTGTTTAACCAGTCGTTCCCTACTGCCGCCCTTGAGAAAAAGATGTAAGCTCGTCTCGGGCTCTGCTACCATCCGCCCCACCATCCGACGGAATTCCCATTCGCTCAACGGACTGGCGATGGTATGGCCGTCCCTAGAAAGCCCCATACTTTCGCTCGTATATAAAACGACCCTATCTCCGGGTTGCGGATCCTGCCGATGCACTCGCCAAACCGGCTGCGTCACATTGAGAATCATAATGCCCAGACTCAACATCAACATCATGATCCCCAAAAAGAGCTCCTTGCTAATATCGTGCTCCTCCAGTTCCGCTTCCTGACGTCTGAGATAACGGCTCACGACGGGCTCTCCCTCGCCCTAGTCCATACGTCCTCCAAACTCGAGAGTCGTTGTAGTAAATAATCCGCCACCTTGCGCAACGGCAGATACGCCAACAGGCCGACTAGTGTGGTTTTAAAGGCCAACACTAAGCCTTCAGCCATTGCGCCGAGCGCCTTGAATGCCTGGGTCGCCTCATCGATCTGGCTCAATTCCTGGGCCATTAATAGGATCCCGCATACCGTGCCCAAATACCCGTAGAGGGGTATGCGCGTCAGATCCCGCCGCACGTGCGTCAGAGGATCGCCGAGAAAGCCGACTAGCTCGTCTAAGACCTCTTCATCCCGACTCTTGAGATCGGCATAGCGGCGGTGTTCGCGCCGCAATTCGTCCAACTGGCGCATTCTACGCCCTCCAAGACTTTTGCGCCCTGGCCCGCCACCCCCTTCCCAGGCCTGCTCTTCGCGATAAAGGTGCAGACCGATATGCAGCAAACTCAACAGATGCCCGCCGGCAGCCCAAGCAATCAGGATATAGGAGAGCCGACCGACCCAGGCGAAGGCGCTGGCCTGCTGATTGAGCGCCAGATAATAAGCGGCAAGCCCGCCGATTAACAAACCGGCGATAGCGCCGATTGCGCCGCCAATATACTGTAAGTGCGGCAAATCCAATTCGTAGATACGGTCGCGCTGACGCATGCGTCTGGCCCGTTGCAATTGCAAATAGCTACCGCTGATGCCACCGGCCAATACAAAAAGGATACCAACTACTATCACTAACCAATTCACGATAACCAAACCTTTGCCCTAAAGAGCTTCCACCACTGTCTACCAGCCATCCCTAGATAGGCTAACAAGCCCGCTGAACTAAGCCACAAATCCCAACGAATTCGACGCCCGACATACAATACTCCTCCAGCCACAGAGCCGCCGCCAACCGCCGAGGGATCCCCTTCTCCGTATACCGGTCCGCGCTCGTCCGGTGCGACATAATCGACGCGACGATCGCCTTTTTCATTTTTTTCTTCTTGCCCGCCGACGTTGCCCCTAGCCTCCGTCGCATCGCCGACCCCCTTTAATTCCCTGCGTTCGCGGAAGACTAGATCCCGGTCTTCCGCCGGAAGCGCCTCGGCCCACTCGAGAAGTTTTTCTGCGGTCGGGACACTGCTCGCCTCAGCGAGCGCCCCCGCCTTACCCAAAGTAAAAGCCAGCCGCCCCTTGATAAAACCCTGATATCGCACATCCTGCACAGTGCTGCGCCGGGCTTCGAGTCGGCGGGCCAAGTCCATCCTTTGGTCTTGCAACTGCACTAAACGACTAACGACCAGATGTGTCTCCATCGGCTCCCGCCGGGCACTCGGCGCACGAGCCTGCAGTGGCTGGCCTTGAGACACTTGCCGCAATCGCGCGGCGTCAAAAGAGGTCTGTAGAACGATTTCTCCAAAGAGCCCCGCCCCCCAAATCACCTCTGCCCCGGGAATATCTGGGTGCGCATTGATATAATAACGCTCCTCCGCCAAGGCGCCCTTTACCCACCATGATTTTTCGTCCGTTACCAGGACTTGGCGCAAACGGGCGTTGGCGTCCTGCAAATAGAGCCCGGCCATAAAACCGCTTTCAACGCGATCCGTATCCCAACAATGCGCGCGCAAGGTATTGGATTCGCGCAGATATATTTCGGGTATCTCTATTCGTGTTGGGGTCAAACGGGTATCGCCAATGCGATTGTCGTTGAGATAGAGTTCGGCTTCATCGTCCGCCCAAAAAATGAGCACGAGCTTGGACCCTGCAGGCAGTATTCCCTCGTCGTCGGCCTGCCCGGCCAACTCGCTCAGCCGCTCCTCGCCATAGAGGCGTACTAGCGTGTCGACACTTGCAGCCGCTTGGTTATATTCCCGCCTGAGCGCCACTAGATCATCGTCGGCAAACAAAGGCAAGGCTGAAAAAAAGCCGATAAAAAACAACCAGCACATCTACGGCGCCGCTCCAAACGCATCTATTTCAGCCTTTAATTCTTCGCGCATCGCCACCAACGTCGAGACTTCCGACAAATATTGGCTCTCCTGAACGAAGTCCGTCGCCGTATCCGCGAGAAAGCGGACACGCTGAATCTCGCGATCGAGTGCCCCGACGACGCGCGCGGCCAGCTTTGACATGCCGAGTTGTTGGTAATTATCGTAGAGTTTGCGATAATCGGTGGGTTCGGATTGGTAGTAATCGACCTTCACCTGCAGGACTTGCGTGTCATCGACTAATTGCGGATCGGGCTGGTCCCCCGGTTTATCCACCGTTTCCCGTTCTTTTTTCGGTCGAGCAGGCACGGTAACCCCCAACACTTCAAGTTCACCGCCCAACGACACAGCGAGATCGTCCCACTTAGTGGCCTCGCTGCGGTAGCTGCGTTGCCCCTCGTTCGAAGCCATATCCGCGAGCATCCGCATCCGATCGGCCTTTTCCCCTGCCGCGTGGATTACACTGATGCAGGCTGGATAATCTTGTAAAAACTTGTAGAGTCGGAAAAGCGCGAGGAAATCGTCCTGGCTCTTGCTATAAAAATCCACCTGCATCTGTAATGAGACCGCTCTTTTGCTGATTTCACCGAGCATACCATTGAGCAACGGGTCCCAAAAATGCTCGCGCAGATCGGGCATTACTTGCGCAGCCTCAAGCAGGCTGGCCTTAGCTTTTTGCGGCGCGCGCATATAAAAGTAGGAGCGCGCCAAGAACACCCAGATCTCGGCCTTGAAGCTATAAGCGTCGATCGAGGCTTCAAATGCCGATGCCGCTTCGGCATATTGGCCAGGAAAATAGCTGAGCCGCTGATCGATACCGAAACGCAACCCCACACCGCTTTCGATATAGTCCGACTCGGAAAAGCGCTCGGATTCGGGCACTGCTAGTCGTTCATTGAGAAAGTCGATGCGGAGTCCGTGTGACTCGGCCAACGCTGCCCCCCCCAACAAGGCAACTAAAAGGGCGTGCAGCGCTATTTTACGCATAATGGGTCATATGTTGGAGTTGGACTGTCCCCCGTCGACATTGATACAGGCGCCCGTTACCCAAGAGGCCCGATCCGAAGCCAAAAAGGCCACGAGATCAGCCACTTCCTCGGGTTTACCAAAACGCCCGAAAGGAATATTCGCGTCGACAAATGCCTGAATTTCTTCCGGGTTCTCCTTCATCCGCCGCTCCCAACTACCACCGGGAAAAATAATCGAGCCCGGCGCGACCGTATTGACGCGGATATTCTTCTTCGCCATCTCAATGGCCAAGTTCGCCCCCATGCTGATCATCGCCGCCTTCGAGGCGTTATAGGATATAGGTCCTCCGCTTTCGCGACCGAAAATGGAGGAAATATTGATAATGCTGCCCCCACCTCGCTCTTCCATTGAAGGTATGGCCGCGCGCGTCACTCGCACCGCCGAGAGAAAACTCAGGTTGAGAATATCATTCCACTCTTGGTCGTCAATCTCGACAAAGGGGGTCCATTTCGAGCCGCCGACATTATTTATAAGGACGTCGACCCCGCCAAAGCGTTCCTTCGCCGCCGCCACCACGGCCTCGGCTCCCTCGGGTGTAGTCACATCCTGGGCTACCGCCTCGACCTCGCCGCCCTTCCCCTCGATCTCACCGGCCGCCTCTTTTAGTGTGTCTTCACTACGCGCGCAGATGCAAAGCTTGGCCCCCTCCGCGGCGAGCGCCAGGGCGATCCGCTTGCCGATACCGCGGCTTGCCCCCGTGACTAAGGCGACCTTGTCTTTGAGTTCTAAATCCATGATTAGTTCCTTTCTCAGTGTCCCGAGACTTGCAACGCCCCGGGGTTAGTCATAAATAGATTCACTAAATAAACGCCGCACAAAACCACCAGCACGATCCCCTTCCAACGGCTCAGTTCGTAGCCCATGCGCATCAGCCCGAGCATGGTCAACACGATGGCGATCATCCACGGGAACATAAAATTAACGACTTCTGGCTTGACAACGAGCGGATTGGCAAGAGCCGAAGCCCCAGCGATCCAACAAATATTAAGAATATCCGCTCCCAATATATTGCCCACCGCCAAGCCCCCCTGGCCTTTGCGGGCGGCGATAATGCAGGTCGCGACTTCAGGTATTGAAGTCCCCAGAGCCACGACAACCAAGCCGATCACCACCTTCGGTAACCCCATCGCCTCGGCAACTATCGGCGTCGCCATGACGATCCAATCGCTGCTAATAACGACACCTACCAACCCGCCGACAAAAAGCGCCGCTACGCCCCAGAGACTGCGCCGATCCCCCTCTTCTTCACTATCCGCCTGAGGAGGCTGACGCTTCTGTTCCCAAAACGAATAGAGCAAGTACAACACGAACAACGCGACCAAGATCCCGCCCTCAGACCGCGCCATCGTTCCATCCGAGGCCATATACCAAGCCACAAGATCGACGATAATAAGAAAGAGCGCCGCCGAACGCAGCACGACGCGGTCGATCGGTATTGCCCGCACCGCAAAAAGAGCAGCCAGAGGCAGTGCAATACCATCGTCATAGATCACCGACCCAACCGCGTTGCCCAAAGCGACTTCGGGGCTACCTTCAAGAGCGGCTGTTACCGAAACGGCAAGCTCGGGGGCGGTAGTGCCAATGCCGACAATTACAATGCCGATCAAAATGGGCGGAGCGTTGAGATAGTGCGCGATCTCGATCGCGCCCTCCACCAACCAATCTGCGCATTTGGCAAGCAATACAAAGGAAACGGCCATCAGCCCGACCGCCATCCAAAGGCTCATTGGCTCAGCTATAGATGTTATAACCTAAACTCCTGTTTGCGCCGCGTTCACGGCGTAGATAAATAAGAAGAAAGTAGACGTTCGGCGTTTTGATAGGTAATCTTTGCAAAAGCCTCTTCCGGCAAAGCTAATTCGAGCAGGAAGTCCATCAAACTGGTGTCGAAGTAGTCCCTGCCAAAAAGCAATTTATCCTGAAATTCAACGAGAAAATTCCGGCCAACGTCTCGATCCCGCTTTAGTGCTTTTAAACCTGACCCAGCCGAAAGATCGGCATAGAGGTTCGGATAGGTACGCATAATCTCGCTCAAACGCCCTCCAGGCAATACAGGCCCATCGGGATAACTCGCTTTGTCATAGAGATCATCCCCGCTGATATGCGCCCAAAACCCAGGGGCATGGCCGATAAAAACGGTTTGCGGACAAGCGACGATCGCTCGTTCGAACGCATCGAGACTGCCGCCATACCACCAGTTCGGCCGCGGATAATCACCGCGACCGTGGTCGATCGGATAATCGAGGTGAATTGTTATAGGCAAGCGCATTTGACCGCAGGCCTCATACAGACGCAGCGCATCCGGATCATCGAATGGCAAACGCACCTTTAATTCGGAAGCTACGCGAACACCGTGGATCTCCACAGCGGCCTTGAGCCGATCTATGGCATCGGGCCGCTTGGGATGCGGCATATAGCCCAATACAAATCGATCGGGCGCCTCCCGCCCTACCGCCAATACATCTTCTAGTGGAATCCCATGCCCAGTAGGGGGCAATACGGCATGATAGGAAGGCGAATACTCATCTTCAGGCACCTCCCAGGAAAACAACCACATTTGGTCGATCCCCTGTTCATCCATATTACGCAAAATTTTCCCTGCGTTAAAGCCGTGCCAATTGGGGTGATTATGAGCATCTATAAGCATATTATTTTATTGACCTTACAGAAAATAAATGAACATTAGGACAAGCATTCGCCCACGCCCTATGATATTCCCGCATAAGAAAACTGTCAAGATAAAGACCGATCTTGCCGATAATACGAACACCATTTAATACCATGTACTACGATTTATTTGATTTTTTGTGATCTATATCACATTTTTATACTGCGGTTCACCGATATATTATAATAGAGCTAAGACGGGTAACACTTTTGAGCGAGGTATCCACCATGTTAGATCACTTCCTAAATAACCTGCTACAGATCGTCATCGTAATCGATGTGTTGGGTGCGATTGCCTATTTTGCCCTTGGCGCTTTAAAGAAGAAAAAGCGCGGGCCAATCCCCATCGATCTAAAAGGTCCAACGCTCTGGCAGCGCCTCTTTGCCCGTAAGCAACGACAGACCGCCAATGCTTCTGATAAGGACTTTGCGCAACTTCACCGAGTCCTCTACGGCTTTCAGGATGGTTTAGCCTAAAGATTTTTTGCGCATCCGGCCTCCCCCTTTGCGAACTACCTAACTCTGGGTCAGTCTCCGATTACCAACCTTTCCAGGGTGGAAGCCGGATGCGCAATACTTAAGCGCGGCATTAATGTCGCGTTTTTTTTGATTTGATATGTAATATTTATTCTTATTATTAAATTTATATTATTTCATATTTGTCTTATATTATAATATATAAGAAAGGAATTTATAAATGGAACTTGCTGATTTAAAAAACCAGAAAATCATGCTGGCCGTATCCGGTGGCCTTGATAGTTGCACGATCACCCACTGGCTTGTAGAACAAGGGGTCGAAGTCGTAGCCTATACTGCAGATCTCGGCCAACCGGACGAGAAGAACATTGAGGATGTGCGGGACCGCATGCTGGCCAGCGGCGCCTCTGAGATGATTCTCGAAGACCTCATTGATCCGATCTGTCGGGTCGGCCTGCAACTCGTACAATCCCAAGCCCGCTATGAGGGCGGCTATTGGAATACTACCGGTATCGCCCGTCATGTGACCGTTGCGGGCATGCTGCCGCATATGCAAGAGCGCGGGATTCACATCATGGGCCATGGCGCTACTGGGCGGGGCAACGATCAGGTCCGTTTTCAATTGGCCGCTCAAATGCTCTCGTCACAAATCGAGGTCTATGCCCCCTGGCGCGACCCGGCCTTCCTCGCGTCTTTTGGCGGGCGCAAAGAAATGATCGATTATTGCCAAGGGCACGGCTTACCGATTACCGCGACGCACGACAAGCCCTACTCCACCGATGCCAATATACTCGGGCTGACTCATGAAGCCGGCCAACTCGAAGATCTCACCACCTCGGTCGCCCTGATCGAACCCGGTATGGGCACCTTCCCGCAATCAGCACCGGACACCGCTGAGGTGTTCACTGTGCGTTTTGAAAAGGGAGATCCCGTTTCGATAAATGGCGAAACGATTAGCCCCCGGCAAGCGATCGAGCAAAGCAACGCCATCGGCGGCAGGCACGGGATCGGCATCGGCTTGCACGCAGTAGAAAACCGCTTTGTCGGAATCAAATCACGCGGGGTCTACGAGGCACCAGCCCTCGAATTGCTCGGTCAATGTTACGAATATCTGTTACAATTAGTGCTCGACCGGCGGGCGCGCAAAATCTTCAGCCCGATCTCGGCGTTTATTTCAGAACAGATCTATCAGGGGTACTGGTTCGATACGGCCACACAAGCCAGTTGGAAACTCATTGAACATCTCAACGGATTGGCGACGGGCACGATTTCTGTATCGCTCTACAAAGGCCAAGTTGGCTTTCACGCCGCCACCGATATCCCCCACTCGCTCTACAGCGAGGACACCGCCTCAATGGAGGATATCGGCGACTTTGACCACAAGGATTCGGAAGGATTTCTCGGTGTGCTCGGCGTCAGCGCCAGGGCACTGAATCAGGCGGGGCAAACAACGCTTTAATTCGCACATACGACAACATAAAAAAGGACCGAGGCCCGATGAGGTCCTCGGTCCTTTTTATGCCAGTAAATCTTCGGGGCGCTCCGGAAAACCTTCCACCCCACGCGAACGGTCAAATTGGTAAATCCGCCGCAATGGCCGTTCGGCATAGGGAAAAACCTTGATATCCCCCGCCAACAACCCCAGCTCGCCAGCGGGATTATCCAGCGCTCTAACGGCCACTTGGCGCAAATGACGCGCTTCATTGGGATAGGTAAGCAACAATTGATTGAGTTCTTGCGGGTCGTCCTCGATATCGAATAATTGCTCGCGCCCGCCATTGGCCATAAAGACATACTTCCACTGGCGGTGGCGCACCATGACCTTAAACTGCGGCGTTCCCGGTTGGCCATAATAACCAAACAAATACTCGCGCGCTTCCCCCCCACCTTCCGCAATAGCTAAAAGATCACAGCCTTCACGTACATCCAACGCCCCAGCAGCACCGGTTGCAATCGCAAATAGATCGGTCAAACAAGCCAAGTCTGCACTTTTTGTGTCCTTGGGTAGACGCTTGGGCCAACTCAACAAAAAAGGCACGTGGCAGGAGACCTCAAAAAAGCTCTCCTTCTGCCAAGCCCTATGGTCGCCCAGGTGGTCTCCGTGATCGGAAAAAAAACAGATTAGCGTGTTGTCGGCGTCATCACGCGCATCGACCGCATCAAGAATACGCCCCAGGCACTGGTCGATATAGGTGATTTCGCCATAATAACGGGCCTTCAGCACCCGCGCATGACTGTCATTGATATCATCGGCCCAAATCGCGTGGTTCATCCAGGGAATCTGCTCGTCCATATGGTCAATGCTTAGATCCCCACACACTGGATTCGGCATGCGATCGGGATCGTACATGCGATTGAATGGAATGGGTGGGGCCAAGGGCGGATGGGGTCCTATGAAAGAAACGAAACCGAAATAGGGTTCCTCTCCGGCGCGCGCAATCTGCTCGACCGCCCTGTCGGCGGCCCAAGCTTCCACCGTCTGCTCCGCCGGCATCGCACTCATCTGGGGCATATAGTACATCTCAGTGCGCTCCCCCATCAGTCCTTCGATAAAATCATAGGCGGGATACTGCTCGGCAATAAATTGCGCATAGGCATCCCCCTTGCGCCTTTCTGCATTGCCATAATTCTCCTCACTACGCAAATAAGTCTCATAACCGAGATCTTCTTCCCAGGGATTGGCGTGAAACTTGCCGATACCAAAAGTGCGATACCCGAGGTCCTGCATCGTCCGGGCCAAATAGGGACCGCAACGCTCGGGGATTGACTCTGCCTGACCTGGCGCCGGAGGGGCGATTCCATTGGAGAAAACACGCGTCGTCGGCGGCTCGCAACCGGTGCGGATGGTATAGCGCGCCGCAACGCAAACCGGGCAGGTCGAATAGGCGTTGGTAAAGGCCACGCCGCGTTGTGCTAAACGATCTAGATTCGGGGTGTAGATATGCTCGTTGCCCAACGCCCGTATCGCATCATAGCGGTGTTGGTCGGTCATGACATAAAGGATATTAGGTTGGGGGATACTGGATTCTTCTTTATTTGGCTTTGCCATCTGGTCTCGCTTTTTTAATCTTAACATGAACGAACTAAATTACTCATTTGATACTTTGGTGCAAACACACTTCGTTCGCCCTAATGTCGCGACGAATTTCTATCTTCAGGCCCCTACCTTCGCCTTACTCCTGCGCATAGCCGGACTCAACCGCGACCTTGAACACAACGAAATATACACGTGGCAGGATGCCTAAAAAAAACTCCTTATCCGAGGTACGCTTTTTTTGCCGATGCACCGGGGCAACAATTGCGTTTCTGAAGGTGTGCGAATCGAGTTGATCTGGACGGACCTAAGCGTTTAGAGCAACGCAGCGGTGGTAATCGAGTGCTTCCATATGAAGCCTTAGCGATCTGTTGGCAATCGCTGTTACTGCAGATCGATTAGCGATGAACATTTCGCCGGTAGCAGATGATTTGCGCAGGATGACTGATGCCGTCGTTGCAGTCATTGATAAAATCGGTAAGCACCGCCGACCCCGCCGCGGAGGACGAGTGTATTTTTTGCGGACCACGCCCCAATGCGCGCCGGCCATCGGAAAATCCTTCGACGACCGGCGCAATGAGTGGCAGGTAAAACGCCCGGGAAAAGGGCTCTTATTCGCGCGAAAAAAACGCGCTATTTCACATAGAGCATCTTCTTAACCTCGTGCGTCCCCCCCACGCGCAACGCATAGAAATACACCCCGCTTGCCGCGCTGCGCCCGTTTGCGTCATGCCCGTCCCACACCGCCCGATAACTCCCCTTCGCGTGAAATCCCCCCGTCAATTCCCGCACTCTTTGCCCCCTGATATCATAAACCTCCAGCCGCACCAGCCCAGGTTCCATCACGTGGTAGGCGATGGTCGTGGCGCTATTAAAAGGATTGGGGTAGTTCTGCCCCGCCCCCGAGACCTCCGGCAGGCCGATGGGCTCGCGCGCCAGCGCCATCAGTTTCCCCCCCGCGTCCACGTTAAGGCTGCCGGGCAACTCTTCGCTGCGACCGCGATCCGTCTCTGCCTCAAACTCTTCGCGCTGACCATCCTCGTCTTCCCGCTGATGATCCTCGCCTTCCCGCTGACCATCCTCGCCTTCCCGCTGGCGATCCTCGTCTTCCCGCTGGCGATCCTCGTCTTCCCGCTGGCGATCCTCGTCTTCCCGCTGGCGATTGTCCCAGTAGTCCTGGCTTTCGCGGTGGAGGGCCTGGTATTGCTCCTCTAACTCCTCGTGGCGCTGTTGCTGCTCCTCGTCAAGCTCCTGCCAGGCCGCTGGGTTTTGCCCACCGGGGCTATTTTCCAGCCGTTGGCGCTTCTGCTGAAACTCTTCTTCAATCGCAATGCGCCTCTCATCGAGTTGACTACGGCGATCCATCATACCCCGCTCAAACTGATACGCCTCCTCGTCGAAGTCTTCTCCTTCTTCGCTACGACGACGATCCGCCTCCGCCTCAAACTCATCGCGCTGATTGCCCATCTCTTCGCGCTGGCGATCCTG
>JABHFS010000075.1 GCA_018672475.1 Gemmatimonadota bacterium
AACCCCGTGATCTTGCCCGCGACAAAATCCCCGCGATAACCACCGTCTGCCGTACAAAGGACCCGCCCGTCCGGCCAATGCACCTCGTGGATCTGGCGCACGGGCGGTTTGGCGAAATCGGGCTCGACCCTAAAACGCTCCACCGCCTCGCGGTCCAACTCCACGCCCAGCCCCGGCGTCTGCGGTACCTGCAAATGCCCGCCTTTAACCTCGAATTCTCGCAGCAGCGTATGCGAATAGATGTTGACGCAGGGAATGGCCGGCCAACGCGCTTCCTTCAACACCGAACCGATATGCGCGGCAAAGGTCGTCGTCAGCCCCGTGCCAACCATCTGCAACCAGAAGGGCATCTGCGCCCGAGCGGCCAGATTGCCGTCGCTCAGCACCTGCTGCACCCCACCGCCGATCACAAAACCGTCGCAAACCCCCTCGCGGATCGCGGTCATCGCCGGCGGCTGCCCCATATGCATTGCTATCGGGCTCTGGATCTTGCGGCGCAATAATTTATTGCCCTCGACGTCGTCTTGTGGGATTGGCGACTCGACGATCGCTAGGCAATCGTAGTCGCGTTCGAGCTTAGAAATAAGCGGCGCGGCCTGGTCGACGCCCAAGAGCATCGTATTAAAGTCAGCGTCGAGCTTGAAATATTCCGGAGTTGCCTGATCCACCGCCTTGAGCTGGGCCGCGATATCGTACCAGGGCCTGGCTTTTACCTTCATCGTATTAAAACCGTGCGCCGCCGCCGCCCGCGCTTCCACCGCCCACGCCTCGGGCGCCATCGATTGTGCCCACCAAGAAACCGGGCAGGCCTCGCGGTGCTGTGGCCCCATCAGTCGGTGGCAAGGCACATCTAGGTGCTTGCCCGCCGCGTCAAAGAGCGCCATCTGCAACCCCGCGCCCAGCGAATCGTCCCACAATAAATCAAAAATATTCTTCCCGCGCGCGGCGGCGAATTGCGCCTCCTGCGAATGGCCCCAGGTATAGCCCTGTATCGTCTCGCCGACCCCCGTCACACCGCCCTCAGTCTCGACCTCGATCAACTCGACAATCGCCCAACCCGGGCCATAGACTTCCATCGCATCGGCGCAGCGCTCATGGAAAGGCACGTGCAAAACCGTGCGCACGACATCTTTGATCAAAAAATTCCCCATTGCTCAATCTCCTTTACCTGACAACGTCGCCAAAGTATAGGGCACCTACACGCCCTTATCAACCGTCTTTCAGCCTTCGCCGCTTATCGCCCGCCGCAACGCGGCGGCCTCCGGATGATCCGGCTCCAACGCCAGCACACGGCGGTAACAGCGTTGCGCGTTATCCTCATCCCCTAACTGGCTATAGGCATTCGCCAACGCCAACCAATAGTCCGATCGTTCCGGCTTCAGCGCGACCACCCGCTCGTAAAAACCAATGGCGCCCCGATCGCGCCCCGCCTGTTCCATAATGCGGGCCGATACCAGATAGCCGTCTGCGCAATCTGCATCCAACGCCAACCCTCGCTCCACCAACGCCAGTGCCTCGGCGATCTCGCCGCCCTCCAACCGCGTCGCCGCACCACGCACATAAGCCTGGGCAAAAGCCCTAGGCAGCGTTCCCCACGAGGACGGTTTATCTGGGCCAATACGCCAAATTTCAATTTCCGGTCCCATCTTCTCCAGCTCACCGAACGATCCGATCGGCAGATAATAGGCGTCAATCGGATCGTAACGCGCCGACATCATATCGCTACCGGGCGAAAAACGGGTGATCAACTCCCCGCGTGCCGCCAGGCTCTGCGCAAAAGCGGTATCAATCGTGGAGTAGACAAGCGCGTGCCAGTGCAAAATCACATAGGGACAGTCGAATTTTCGCACCACGTCCATACTGCCAGCATTGTGCTGGCGATTGCCGTAGTGAATCGCATAACTATAGAAGGGACTTCGCGGTCCAGTCTCTACTATAAACGACCGCACCTCATCCATTTTTTCTCGCCCCCACAAACGCTCATATTGGCTAATTCGCCCCCAAAGGCCCTCGATCGTCCGCACCGACACATCGCCGGCCCAACCGCCGAAATTGCAGCAGGTCGAACCCGCAGGCAGTCTCGTTTCCACCCAACTTTTAGCCGCGCTACGCGTATCGCCGGCCACTTGCAGTTCGGCGATGCGCACCGACGCGTGCAATGGTTCAATTAACCCCACCAACAACAAAGCATAACGCCAAGGCCGCCCCACCCGAGCGACAGCGCCCCCGGCCAGGATCGCACCTATCACCAACAAGGGCAGTGCATAGCGCACAAAAACCAACTGTCCCGACCCCATCACCAAGTAGTAGCCTGCGAAAGTCGCCAACAACACGCGACCTTCCCGACTCGGCCAAGCCGCAAAGGCCCCGTAAGCCATCAACACAACCCCGGCCCACCCCAAACCGGCGGGTAACGTCTCGCGCAGATAGTACCACCACCCCAGCCCCAATTCCTGCCCGTGGCCCTGTTGTAAATGGCTTACCTCTCTGGAGAAATGCCCGGCAAAAACCGCATAGTCCAAAAACGTATACGGCGTCACGATAAAAAAAGCGCCGATCGCCGCCGCCCCGCTCGCCCATAAGCGCCGGTCCAACAACCCCCGCCCCGCGCTAAAGTGCGCCGCGACGACCGCGCTACAAACCAGCGCCCCCGGATATTTGGCCGCCGCCGTCAACCCCACTAACACCCCCGCCCACAGATAGGCCTTTACATCTTCGCCGTGCAAAAGCCGCAACGAAGCCCACACCGCCCCGACGAACCAACAGGTCATCGGTACATCTACGGCCACTAGGCCACTCTGTCTTACGTGGATCGCACACACGGCGGTAAAGAGCGCAGCCATCCAGCCAGCCGACTCGCCCCAAATTCGCCGCGCCACAGCCCCTGCGCACACCACCGTGCCCAGCGCGAAAAAAACTGTCACCCAACGGCCAATGCGCACCAGCGCGTCCCCGCCCCAGAAAAGCTGATAGGCGACCCACTCGTGTAAAGACCAGGCGAGACCACCCATTTTCAGGGCCGCGAAATAGAGAAAATAGAGCGCCCCGAGCAAATAGTAGTGGAAAGCTGGATAAAAAGCGGTCAGCGTATGTTGATGGTTAAAATCACCGGTCGAAAAATAGAGCGGCCAATAGACCAGGAAAAACTCGTCCGGATGCCGCACCGACGCGTCACCCAACGGCCCCCAGACCCGCAACAAGGCAGCCAATGCCAATATCGCCGCCCAGCGCCAATAGTTTCGGGCGCTATTGCCCATCGCTGGTTTTTCCGGTCGCGTCCATTGTATAAATTCCTATTGAAATTGACAAAACCAACTACTCGCTATAATAGTTCCGTTAGCCATTTTTGTCATTGACCCGAGGAGAGCGATCTATGGACCTACAGGCCGCCGAGATTCTCATCGTCGACGACGTGCCGGACTCGTTTCGCGCTGCAGGCGGCCGCCGCCATCAACGACGGCCTAGTGCGACAGGACAGCGGCCAATGGAGCGCGCAACTCACCGACGCGCTCAAGGTCAGCGACATCGACACAGATAGAGGCCCATAGGACAGAGGCAAAGATTGAGGTCGAGACGGTAGTAGTGAACACCTGGATAAAACGCCGTTAAATTCTGCCCCGCGTTCAGCTCGCCACTAAAGAGTTTCAGCGGCACGTACACCAAGTAAAACTCATCGGCATGCCACTTGCAGCGATCCGCTGCGACAAGCCCCACAGGCGCAATGCCGCCGCCGAGATCAATGCCAGTGCCCAGCATCCGATAAGCCTACTGCCATTCGACATGAATCACCTTTTGCAGACCACTTGTTAGTACCGCCACTCCATATAGATCAACAGCACAAACAAATGAAAGGGCTCCGGCAACCACCGGAGCCCTTTCGATATAACTGTAAATAATCCCTAATCTGCCATGCGCCGCAAGACCGTGTGCAAGATCCCGCCATTGCGGTAGTAGTTGATCTCCACCGGCGTGTCGATGCGGCAAATCGCCTTGAAGCGCTTCTCGCCATCATCGCCTTTGGCGACGATCTCCAACTCCTGCCCCGGCTGCAAGTCGTCGTCGAGCCCCTCGATGTCGTAGACCTCCTCGCCGGTTAATCCCAGCGAGTTACGGTCTTCGCCGGCGGCGAACTGCAAGGGCAGGATGCCCATGCCGATCAGGTTCGAGCGGTGGATGCGCTCGTAGCTCTCGACGATCACCGCCTTGACGCCCTGTAAGAAGGGCCCCTTGGCCGCCCAGTCACGGCTCGAACCCGAGCCGTATTCCTTGCCGCCGAGGATGATCGAAGGTACGCCCTCGTCAATATACTTCATCGCCGCCTCGTAAATCGTCGTCTGCTCTCCCGAAGGCATGTGGCGCGTATAACCGCCTTCGACACCGGGCACTAGTTCGTTGCGAATGCGGATATTAGCGAATGTCCCGCGCATCATCGCCTCGTGGTTACCGCGGCGCGAACCATAACTGTTCCAATCCTGGCGCTCGACCCCGTTCTCTTCGAGATAGGTGGCCCCCGGGCTGCCCGGCGCGATGGCCCCTGCCGGGGAGATATGGTCGGTGGTCACACTGTCGGCTAGCTTAGCCAATACCCGGGCGCCCTTGATCGGCTGGATCGCGTGCACCTCTTTCGTCAGACCGTCGAAGAAGGTCGGCTTGCGGATATAGGTACTTTCCGGCGCCCAAGCGTAACGCTCGCCCTCGGGCACTGCAATCGCGTTCCAGGTTTCGTTCTGGCGGAAGACATTGCCGTATTCCTCCTCGAACATCTTCGGCGTCAGCGAGCGGGCGATTTCCGCGCGAATATCGTCCAACGACGGCCAGATATCGGCGAGAAAAACATCGTTGCCCTCTTGGTCCTGCCCGATCGGCTCGCTGTCGAAATCGATCGTCGTGCGCCCCGCCAGCGCGTAGGCCACCACCAAGGGCGGCGATGCGAGGAAGTTGGCCCGAGTCACCGCGTGTACCCGCCCCTCGAAGTTGCGGTTGCCGCTGAGCACGCTGCAGACGACCAGGTCGTTATCGGCGACCGCCGAGGCGATCTCTTCCGGCAGTGGACCCGAGTTGCCGATGCAGGTCGTGCAACCATAACCCACCGTATGAAAGCCCAAAGCGTCCAAGCTTTCGGAAACCCCGGCCGCATCGAGATAGCGAGTAACGACCCGGCTGCCCGGCGCTAGGCTAGTCTTGACATAAGCCGGCACCGTCAGCCCCTTTTCGGCCGCGTTGCGCGCCAGCATGCCGGCGCCCAACATCACGCTAGGGTTGCTAGTGTTCGTGCAGGAAGTGATCGCGGCGATCAGCACCGAGCCATTGGAAAGTTCGACGGTGCCCTTATCAGCCAAATCGACCGCGACCTTCTTACCGTCATCAGGCACCTTAAAACGATCGCCCAGCGAGGCAGAGAATTCGCTCTTCATATCCTTGAGCGCTACCCTGTCCTGCGGCCGAGTCGGCCCGGCCAAGCTCGGCACGACCGTACCCATATCCAACCCTAAGCGCTCGCTGAAAATTGGATCGGGGCTATCGGCGCTATAGAGCATGTCCTGCGCTTCCATATAGGCACGCACTCTTTCGACCACCGCCTTCTTGCGGCCGGTTAGCGTCATATAGGCCAAGGTCTCCTCGTCGACGGGGAAAAGCCCCATCGTCGCACCGTATTCAGGCGCCATATTGGCCAGCGTCGCCCGATCGGCCAGACTCAGCTTGCTCATTCCCGGCCCATAAAACTCGACGAACTTGCCCACCACACCATGTGCGCGCAGCATCTCCACCACCGTCAGCACCAGATCCGTCGCCGTCGTGCCGACGGGCATTTCGCCGGTCAGTTTGAAACCGACGACATGCGGCAAAAGCATATAGATCGGCTGGCCTAACATCACCGCCTCGGCCTCGATCCCACCGACACCCCAGCCCAAAACACCCAGACCGTTGATCATCGTGGTATGGCTGTCGGTGCCGACCAGGCTATCCGGGAAAAACGCCCCATCCTGTTCCTGCACCACTTGCGCCAAATATTCCAGGTTGACCTGGTGCACGATGCCGGTGGCCGGCGGCACGACGCGAAAATTGTCGAAGGACTCCTGGCCCCAACGCAAAAATTCGTAGCGCTCGCGATTGCGCTCGAACTCGCGCGCGGTGTTCAGCTCCAGCGCCTTACGCAGACCGTAGTGGTCGACCTGCACCGAATGGTCGATGACCAAATCCACCGGAATCAACGGATTAACCTTCTTGGGATCACCGCCCAGATCAACCACCGCGTCCCGCATCACCGCCAAGTCGACCACCGCCGGCACCCCGGTAAAATCCTGCATCACGACCCTGGCCGGTTTGAAGGGAATCTCCTCCTTGCCCGCCGTCTCCGGGCTCCACCGCGCGATGCGCTCGACATCTTCGCGGGTAATCTCGAAACCGTCACACTGCCTGAGCGCCGCCTCCAGCAAGATCTTGATCGAAAAGGGCAGCCGGCTCACATCGGCGATACCGTCTTCCTCTAGCTTCTGAATGCGATAAATCGCGCCATTACCACCACTGGATTCCAGTTCGGCGCGCGCGCCGAACTCGTCGTTGTTTTCAGCCATTATAAACCTCTCGGGGATAGAGCGTCACGCTCGTTTTATCGTTCAAATTCACGAAATGTAGTAAAGACCATCATTCATTATATGTCAAGATCCATTGGAGCCTACCAGCCATTCAATTCAGCAGGCTCAACCCCTAGGCCTGCGCTTTCCTTGCTCTCTCCCCCCCACTCCTTCATCAAGGGGTATAGAATAGACGCTGCCTTCTAACCACCAACATTGCTGAAGCTGGCTTAAAGGCATTCTCTGAGCGGCTTTTGCTCTCCTATATTTCACACGATGTGAGGTGGAAATGGGCGGAGATAATGCCCCCAAGCCAATCATCCGCACCATTCTAGCCAATATCTACTGATTCCAAAAAGAATTTATACGACTATATTATATTCTAAAAAGGAATATATATGTTTACCCATATCGAAACCCTGATCGCCCTCGCCACCACTGGCAGCATGACCCGCGCCGCCACCCATCTGCGCGTCACGCAATCGACCGTCAGCAAACGCCTCGCCGCCCTTGAATGCGAAGTCGGCCGACCGCTCACCGAAGCACACGGCCGCGGCGTCCGCCTGACCCCTGCCGGCCACCGCCTGCTCACCCGCGTCGAGCCGCTCGTCGCTTCGCTGCGCCAGGCCCTGCAAGAAGAAGAGCTGCAGACCGGCGGCCGCCTCGAAATCGGCGTCTCTGAATCCATCCTCGCCTCTTGGGGGCCACGCGTGCTGGCCGGGGTCCATCGAGCCCTCCCCGAACTTGAGCTCATCGTCAACGCCCACCGCAGCCCGGTCGCCATCGACCGCGTGCGCTCAGGCGAATACACGCTGGCTCTGGCCGCCGGCGTCAGCGAGGAAACGCCTGACCTGCAAGCCGAAATCCTGCTTGAAGAAACGATGGCTCTTGTCCCGTCCGGCCTCAAACCGCTGACCCTCACCCCCGGTGCGACCCTATCGGTACTCACCATCGAGCCCGGATCGGCGACTTGGGGCCTCTTGCAGCGACGCCTGCGCCGACAGAGCAAGCAATGGGGCTTTACTATCGAAGTCAGCCGCACCCTGCAATCCTTCACCAGCATCGTGCAAATGGCCCGCCACGGCTTCGGCCACGGCCTGGTACCCGAGGGTGTCGCCCACGCGCTCGGCATCCGCCCCCACCAACTCGTGCATCTTCCCGAACCCACCCTCACCCGCCCCGTCAGCCTGATCGGCCGCCCCACCAGCTTATCCCTGCCGGTGGTCCAACACTTCTACCAGGCCTTGAGACAATCTCTTAAGGCCTAAGGCAACCCCATACCAAATTTTAAAACGAAAGCTCAATGACGAACACGGTCTTTTCTGTTAGTGCAAAAGGCAATTTTCCAATCAACGCGAAGCTTTTCCCCATAGCGCAAAAGACGATTGCACTGTATTAATATCTACAGCGCAAAACCACCCAAGCTTCCGCAGGTCAGGCCAAGGGGATTTCCCTAGCGGCTTTGCAGTGCCCTCGGAGCCCGACAGGAGGTCGGGCGAGAATGATCGTAGGAAATCCCCTCGGACTAATCACTGGCTATCCCGGCTGGCTGAGCAGCCGCCTACTCGAATGTTTGCGCCAACCAGCCACCACCCCTTGGCAAGAGCAACTCGCACCCTATCGCTGGCGCGTGCTCACTGCACCCGGCGTCGACCCCGGTCCCTTGCCCAACAATGTCGAAACCGTACACACTGGCGACATACGCGCGCCGGCAACCGCCACCGGCGCGATGAAGGGCGTCGACCTAGTCTTACACGCCGCCGGCATCCTCCACCCCCGCCGCATCCCCGACCTCTACGCGATCAACCGCGACGGCACCGCGCACCTCGCCCGCGCCGCGGTGGCCGCCGGGGTGCGCCGCTTCGCCTTTGTCAGCACCAACGCCGCCGCCGGATTTGCACTCGACTCGCAAACCCCGATGCGCGAATCCGATCCGCCGCACCCCGAAAGCCACTACGGCAAAAGCAAACGCGAAGGCGAAGAAGCACTCTGGCAGATCTTGACCAATACCCGAACCGAAGGCGTTGTCATACGACCGACCACTTTCTACGGGCCGCACTTCGCCGAGCGCCACCTGCGCGCCTACAAAATGGCCCGCGGCGGCCGCCCGCCGCTCATAGGCAACGGCACCAATAGCGTCAGCATGGTATATATCGATAACCTGGTCCAGGGACTCGGCCTGGCGCTCAGCGTTCCAGCGGCCGCGGGGCAGACCTATTTCTTTGCCGACGAAAAACCCTATCTTTGGCAGGACATATTTTACGCGATGGGCCGAGCAATGAATGTCGAAGTGCGTCCGCGGCACCTGCCAAAAAGCATCGCCGCCTTGTGCAATATCCTCGACCGGGGCCTCGGCGCGCTGGGATACTATCACCTGCTGGTGCACGTGGCCGGCGAGGCGACGCGCGATATGGGGTGCAGCATCGACAAAGCCCGCGACGAACTGGGCTACCTGCCCACCGTCACTCTAGATAAGGGGATGCAAGAAGCCGTCGACTGGGCTCAAAACCAGGGCTGGCTCTAAACCATGGACCACCATATCAAATCCGACGACCAAGTCGACTGGGCCGATTTCCACAGCCCCGAAGAAAGCTGGCGCACCCGATTATTGGGCGACTTGTCCACGCAATACGCCATCCCGCGCTACGTGCAACTTTTTATGGACACCTTCGGCGAAAGCGAGGGCTTGCGCCTGCTCGAAGTCGGTGCAGGCAATGGCGAGGTGCCGCTGCAGATCCGCGACCTCGCCCCAGCCTGCGTCGGTCGCTACTGGGTCACCGAGCTCTTCCGCGAAGGCACGCGTTGGCTCGACCAGCAAGGCCTGTCCGCCTGCGCCGCCGACGCACAGCGCATCCCCTTCGCCGATAACTCTTGCGACGCGGCAATCTCCTTCGACGTACTGCACCACGTCTCCGACCCCTATCTGATGGCCAAAGAAATGGTCCGGGTGTCGCGCGGTCGCCTGCTGCTGGTCGAATCCAACGGCCTGAGCCTCGGGCGCAAACTCATGGAGCTGACACCGGGCCACCGCGCCGCCGGCGAACGCTCCTACACCCCGGGGCAATACCGCGCCTTCTTCGCCGCGGCCTGCCGCCTGACCCGCTTCGAGATCAAACCCTTCCTCTTCCCTTTTCCCGGCGGCGTGCCTCCTGCCCTGCTGCGCGCACTAATCGCCTTCAACCGCGTAATCGAAAAGACGCCCTTTTTCCGCTGGCAGTGCTCCAACGTATCTATCCAGATCGAATTCGAGCAATGAGCACGGCCCGGGGCGAATCGGCGGCCTGGCAGGAGGCCTATCACAGCGGCGCGCTCAAACAGCGCCGCGAAGCCACCTATGCGCGCAAACTACACCGCCTCGGCCTCACCACCCCAACGACCGACCCCCGGACCCTCGACATCGCCTGCGGCTCGGGCGAAGCGCTGACCACCCTGGCCGAGACGGGTTTTACCCGCCTGCACGGCCTCGACCTCGACGCGCCGGCAACCGACGACCCCGAACCTTTCCATCGCACCATGGGCGACGGCGGCCGCTTACCCTTCGCCGATTCGACCTTCGACCAAGTGCTTTGCCTGCACGCGCTGCACCATTTTCGCTCGCTTGAGCATATCGCCGAATTGCTCGGCGAAGCGCGAAGGGTGCTCAAGCCGGCCGGGGCGCTATTGCTCATCGACCACTTCGACTCGTTTTACCTGCGCGTGATCTTCCGCCTACTGCAATTCCGCTGTCCGCTTTATCCGACGGCGGCCCGGCACTTCGGTGAGCAATTGCGCGACGAGCGCGAAATCGTCGCCTGGTGGCTGGACAACTGGCGTGCCCTCTTCCCCCTTATCGAACAGAACGGCTTAAAGGTCGAACGTTTCCGCCGGGGCTTGTTCTTCTTTTATCTGCGCTGCACTCCAATCTCATGAATTCCAGACCCGAACTCTCCGTTGTCATGCCGGCCTACAACGAAGAACATCGGCTCGAAAAGACGCTCACCGCCACCATCGCCTGGCTGCGGGAGCGAGATCTCACCACCGAAATCATCATCGTCGACGACGGCAGCCACGACCGCACCGTCGAGATCGCCAACTCCTTCGCCGCCGAGTGGCCCGACTTACAGGTATTAGTACAGCAACGCAACAAAGGCAAGGGCGCGGCCCTGCGCCGGGGCTGCCTTGAAGCGCGGGGCCGTTATGTGATGTTTATGGACGCCGACAACGCGACCCGGATCGAAGAGATCGATAAATTCCTGCCGCTGTGCGAAGAGGGTTATGGCATGGTCGCGGGCGTGCGCACTTTTCAGGAGGGCGAAAGCCGACTGCGGCGCATCATCGGCCTGGGTTTTTTGATGTTCGCCCACCTCTTCGTCTTCCGCAAAGCCGTCGTCGACAGTCAATGCGGATTCAAATGCTTCACCCGAGATGCGGCGCGGGCCATCTTCGCGCGCACGCGCACCAACGGCGGCACCATTGACGTCGAGATCTTCTTCCTCGCCCACAAACTCGACATCCCCATCTACTTCGTCCCGGTCCATTGGCAAAACGCCGAGGGTTCGACCATCAATATCTGGCGTTGTATTGTCCAGGATCCGGTCGACATGCTCCATATCCGCATCCACGACAAACTCGGTCGTTATA
>JABHFS010000076.1 GCA_018672475.1 Gemmatimonadota bacterium
CCCGGGTGACGAGTGGTTTCTCAACGCCGAGTTGGGTTACAATATCACGCGCAAGCTGATGCTGATGGGTAAATACGAGTTGCTGCGCAGCGATCCGTCAATTGAGTTCGGCTCGATCGTCAACCGTTCGCAGATCAAGCGCATCGCCTTTATGATGCCGGTCTTGCTCTACGCCATCGATGAGCACACGGCGGTGGAGGCCGCGCTGCGCATCTCGCTCAATGGTCGCAATTATCCAGCCGGACAGCAGTTTATCCTGGGGGTATCGTCGGCGATAGGCGGGAGCTGAAGGACACTCAACGACGCAACTGCTGCAATCGCCGTTCGATGCCCTCGGCCATCGCCGGCCGTTGGCGGATGACTTCGTCGAGGTGTGGTTGCGCTTCTTCGCCTCGCCCTAACATGTGCAATGCAATGCCCAAATTGAAATGGGCTTGTACAAAATCAGGTTGACGCCGCAGGGCTTCTTTGAGGTGGGTGACGGCGCGGTCCAATTTTTTGTCCTGTGCCAGCGCGATGCCGTAGTTGACCCGCGCCTCGACATAATCGGGGTTGTGTTCGAGCGCCAATTCGAATTCTGTGAATGCCAGCGCTGGCTTGCCCGAACCCAAATAGAACATTGCCAGCGTATGGTGCGTGTCCCAGTCGGCCGGGTCGGCAGCGATCAACATCTTATAGCCGTCGATTTCCTGTAACATCCACTTGCGATAGAAGTCCCGTTTGAGCTGGGGCAGGTCTGCAGCCCGTCGAGGCAGAACCTGGAGGGTTAGATCGCCCATCTCGTCGGCCGAGTGCAACCCGTAGCGCACCCGCAGTGGTGGGTCGTGTGGGTTGCGGGAGTTTTTCGCGGAGTTGTCGTAGCTGTATTCCATGACCAGCGTAGTGCCGGCGGGTAGAAAGACGGGTTGCTGGAAGCGGTAATCGTCCTGCCAGTTGAAATCCCAATCCTCGATCCAGATCAACCCTTGTTCGCGGCCGTCGGGCAGTTCGGCGTAGGCCTTGGTCTCCGTGCCGAGGTAGTGGGCGTGTGGGTAGATGGTCAGCACTTCGACATCGACGGGCAGTTTGTAGGTGTCGCGGATGCGGTAATCGCTCGCGCCGGCCGGGATGTCGATATCCTTGCGCCCTAGGCGCAGCATGGCCGGTCGCCGTTTCGGTGGGCCGTCGGCGAAGAATAGCCCGACGCGAGATTGGATGGGTTCGGCTTTGCCTGTGGGCAGCATGTGCAGTTGCAGTAGTAAGTCGGTGTCCGGCTCCAGACGCCAGGCCAGGCTATCGCTGCCGGCATAGGGGGTTTTGCCCTGGGTCCAACCGAGAAAGTGCCCGTCGGCGTCCTGGGCTTCGCCGAAGCTCATGCCCTCGAAACCCGGTTCGTCGTCGAGTTCGTCTTTGCGCCTGGCCGCGCCGGATCGGTCTACCATCATGGTGGCGTGGTGCACGATACGGGCATTTTCAGGTTTGAATTCGATCGCCTTGATATAGCGCGTTTCGTCGACAGGCAGCGGAATTACGAAATTGCGGAAGACATCCGGGCCGTCCGCGCGCAGGGTATAGGCGACGGACATCGACGCGACGAGGTCGGGTGGCCCGAGCTCCCAATCGGTTTCCCATTGCGGTCGGGGCGGCAGGTCGGCCGCCGCGCCTTCTTGCTCGCCTTCGTCGATCCAGCGTTGTATCGTCTTGATTTGTTCATCGGTCAATCCGCGCTCGCCGACGAAGTGGCCGTAGCCGCGTTTGGGTTTCCACGGTGGCATATAGCGGGTCTGCGTGACGAAGGCGATTTGCTCGGCGCGGGCGATAACATCGACATAGTCGAGCAGGCTGAAGGGCGCCGAGCCTTCTGGGCGGTGGCAGGCGGCGCAGTGCTCGAAAACTATGGGGGCGATATCGCGATTGAAGGTCGTCGGCTCTCGGGGCTCGTCCGCGCTGCAGCCGAAACAGGCCGCGATAAGGGCTAGGAATCGGCGGACGGTAATTTTCTTCATTGCAAGTCGGAGATAAAACAGCCGATCGCTCGAGTGACGCTGGGGTCCGGGCTTTGGCCGGCAAGTGCGGCGGTGAGCGCGTCGGCGAGATCTTGTTTGCTCGCTTGCGGACGCGCCTTGTCGAGGGCGGTGTAGCGGTCGTCGATACGGCCGCGGTACAGGACATTGCCGTGCGGGCCGAGGACCGCAGTTTCCGGGGTGGTGCTCGCCCCCACGCGACGGACGAGCACGTGTTGCGTGTCGCGTGCGACTTGGCCCGGCAGGCCGTATTCTTCGCGGTGATGGCGGATGGCGTCGGGAGTTTCGTTGGGATCTGGATAGACCAGCCAGAAGTCGGTACCTTGCGGCGCGAAGCGTTCGTGCAGCGCGGCGATGGTTGGCGCGTAGCGGTTGGAGATCGGGCAATCGGTTTGTACGAAGAGCAAGACCGTAGCCTGGGCATCGCTTGTGAAAGGGTCGACGGGGTAGCCGTCTAAATCGAGGGCTTTAGGACGGTCAGCGCGGCAGCTGAGTAGGGCGAGGAGCAGGATGATTGGGATGGTTTTACGCATGGGAGAAGGATAGAGATTGTGGGGGATGGGTGCAAGGGGTGGCTTTGGATACTGGTGGACTGTTGAGGGGTATTCCCTGTGCTCATTTGGTTTAATAATAAATGCCGCGTAAAAGCAAATGCTTCGCGTCAATTGATGATAGAATGGCCTGTCGATATCTGTCTACAGGTTTTTTTGTTGTTTATGG
The DNA here is from genome assembly GCA_018672475.1 of Gemmatimonadota bacterium. Lineage (GTDB taxonomy): Bacteria > Latescibacterota > UBA2968 > UBA8231 > UBA8231. The sequence continues at coordinate 2,724 of JABHFS010000076.1, forward strand.
AATAAATAAGGCTTGTACATTGTCTAATGGCTATGTCGGAACGAGGGGCGACAGATACAGCGCTTATCGACCGGGCGCGGGAGGGGGACGAGACGGCATTTCGCGTCCTAGTCGAACGCTACGAGTCCCAGGTCGCCGCGACGGTCGTGGGTATGTTGGGACCGGGCGATGAGGCCGATGACGTGGGCCAGGAGACTTTTGTGCGCTTTTATCGAGCGCTGGCCAAGTTTCGTGGCGATGCGGCGCTGGGTACGTATCTGACGCGTATCGCGATGAACCTCTCTCTCAACGCGATCAAGCGTCGGCAAAAACAACGCTGGCGGTTTTGGAGCCGGGACGACGAGGAAAAAGCCCCGCCTGAATCTAGTGTCGACGGCCGAGACGAACAGGCGGCGGAGGGACGCAGCGAGGCGGTGCACGCGGCGCTGGCCCGGCTCAAACCTGATTTCAGGGCGGTGGTGGTGTTGCGCATGCTCGACGGTTATTCGACTAAAGAGACGGCTGCATTGTTGAAAATTGCGGAGGGCACGGTGCTCTCCCGGCTTTCGCGCGCGATGAAACAACTGGAGACCATCCTCAAAAACGAGGTGGACCTATTATGAATGAAAGCGATCGAATTGAGATGATGCGGGCCTTGGCGGACGAAATGTCCATTGAGGAACGGGAGGCCTTCGAACGGGTATTGGCCGATGATCCCGTATTGCGCGCCGAGTGGGCGTCCTTGCAGGGGGTCGAGGGCCTGTTGCACAAGAGTCGCGCCGAATCGTTCCGGCCTTTCTTCGCCGTCCGGGTCGCGCGGCGGATCGAAGGGGCCGACGAGGAGAGCTTGGCCGACGCACTGGTGTGGCTTTTTCGCCCGCTGGCGCCGGTGGTGTTGGTCTTGGCGGTCTTTCTGGCGTTGAGTAATTGGAACGAACGCGAACTGGTAGGAGAAGAGGCCTCGTTTTTAGAAGCGGTATTTGTCGCGGTGCCGGCTACGGTCGAAGCGGCCTACGTCATGGATATGTGAGGCGGGCGATGCAAGCAAAAACAAAAAGCGGGTTGATCCTCGGCAGCACCCTATTGATTGGCGCGTTGCTCGGCGCGCTGCTCTTTGGTTGGTTCGTGCGCGACCGAATGCGGCACATTCCGCATCCGCGGCATTTTAGCCACAGGATGGAGCGGATGATCGAGCCGCAGGACGAGGCGCAACAGGTCGCGCTGCGGGAAATTCTCATGCGCTATCAGGATAAGCTGTGGGATATCGACATAGCGCATCGGGAGGGGTTGAAGGCGCATATGGATGCAGTGTTGGCGGAGTTGCGGCCGATTCTGTCGGAAGAGCAGTTTCGTCGCGTGGAGCGACGGCGACGGCGGCTTGGCGAGTTGATGGGGCCTTGGCGTGATGGGCGGCGGAATCGACAACGGGAGTGAAGTGGTTTTTTCAAAAAATGGAAATGGATGGCAACGATCGTTTGTCTAATGCGGCGTATGTAGATGATTCGCGTTAGCTTCGGCCTAAATAAAAGGCAAGCTGTTTGGGGACAAGCCATGGCGCGAGAGGTCGACAATCGCCACCACTCCTTCCACTCGCCGCTTCGAATCGGGCTGAATGAAGATTCGGCGAAAACGATCCCGGATTTAAAGGCCAACATGCAAGAGTCGCATTACCCAAATAATACCTTCGCGTCTGTCTGCCGATCAGACGTTACCTTCTCGGTAACACCTGCAACCTTAAAGTGTGTTAAATATATCAAATGTGATCGCTTCTAACGCCAAGTTGTCGGACCAGTCATCGAACGGTTCAACAACCAACGAACTAATAAGAGGTTGAAACTACTATGTACCCCGAACTGCCGATCTCAGACCGCGCAGTGGTTGTTAAAAATAGACCGCCAGCCGCAGGTATCAGCCTGTCCCTATGGCTCACGGTGTTGCTATCTCTCCTTTGTGTAGACCTTGTTCCTCCAGCACACGCTAAACCCTACCGAGTAGCTGCGCCGGATACGCGCGCAGCAAAGGCCATTCAATCACCACAGACCGACACCAGCGATTCTTACTATAAACTTGATCGGGTACTGGCAGTCGATATCGATATCTCGCCGACGGGCTGGGATAGCCTGCGCGCCCAATCACGCACCCTGGCCGATATTCTTGGTGGCGAAGACTGTCTCGGCGCACCGGCCGACGATATTTTCTCGTGGTTCAGTGCCACAGTCACGGTGGATGGTGAAACTCATACCGAGGTCGCCGTGCGGAAGAAGGGCTTCCTTGGATCGTTGAGTACACAAAAACCGTCTTTAAAAGTGCGATTCGACAAATTCGTCGATGACCAATTCCTCGGGGGGGTTTTGAAACGCCTGACCCTGAACAATGCCCAGCAGGATCCATCAATGATCAATACCTGCCTCTCCTACCACCTCTTTGCCAGTGCCGGACTACCGGCGCCGCGGTGCAACTTTGCCACCGTGCGGGTCAATGGCGAGAATCTGGGCCTCTATGTTCAAGTCGAGAGCATCAAAACTCGTTTTCTCGAGCGCAATTTTACCGATCCGACCGGCAACCTCTACGAAGGCACCATAAGCGATTTTCGCCCACAGTGGCGGGGCACTTTCGAAAAAAAAACCAACGAAGACCGACGCAACTGGTCTGATATAGACACCGTGGTCAATGCCCTACAAGACCCATCCTCGGCAGGTCTCGAAGCACTGTCCGAGATCATCGATATAGACCGCTTCTACACCTTCTGGGCTCTCGAGGTCCTCGTCGGCCATTGGGATGGTTATGCCGGAAATCGCAACAACTTCTATTTCTATCGCGAGCCCGATTCGCGTTTCATCTTCGTCCCATGGGGCACCGACCAGGTCTTCACCACCATCGACAGTCCTTTCGACGAATTCCGATCACCGCCCTCGGTTGCGGCACATGGAGCCATTGCCCATCGCCTCTACCGAGACGACGCAACTCGTGCTGTCTACGTGGCTCGTCTGAAGAAATTGCTCGATACCGTCTGGAATGAAACGAAATTGCTGGAATTGATCGACCAGATGGCCGTCTTAGTACAAGAGCATACGTTGGAAGAAATGCGGGGTCCTGCGGCCCGAGATGCCGAGCGCGTGCGGAGATTTATCCGCGGACGCCGTGCCGCGATCCTAGCCGACCTCGACCCGCAACCACCGCGCTGGCCGTGGCCACTGACCTCGGCTGATTTCTGCTGGCCCGAGCGAGGTACCTTCGACATTAACTTCGAGGCGACGTGGGGTACGGTCGATAGCGAAAAACCTATAGAAGAGGGACTCACCACCTACAATACCTATGAATTAGGCGGCGCGAGTGTACCCTTCGTCGAAACCGGCGTGACCGCTGGCATCGACAAAGACGACCAACAAAACGCGACTCTCATCTTCTTCGGCCTCACCACGGAATCAGACCTGGATTTGTTAATTGTAACGCTACCGCTGGACCTCGTAACCAGTGGCTCCAGCGCGGGCATCGAGGGACTGCATCTGGCGCTGGCACCTCCCTATATCTTCCCGAAATTCGATGGTTTTATCGGTAAAGGTCGAGTGGTATTCAACGAGGCCGGGACCGAAGCCGGTTCTAAAGTAATCGGTCGGGTGTACGGTACCCTTTACGGTGGCGAAACAGATGACGAGGCGAAAGAAAGAGACCGCGATGGGGACAGCCATAACGATGCGCTCGCAACCGACAAAGACCTAATCATAAACGAACTAGCCGCCAAAGGCGACCCACTGGACTGGCTCGAACTGTACAATGATACGCCGCGAGAAATTCGTCTGGCCGAGTTCGTTATTGCCGACGATTTAAATGACGAGAGCAAGCGCGTTGCCTTTCCCGACGATATGGTCGTCCAACCTGGTGAGTACCTACAGATAGTGCTCGACAAAAAAGCTTGGCCAGGTTTCGCACTGGGGAGTGACGAAGAGTTGGGCATTTGGACTCGCGACGGGGTGCTGGTCGACCAAGTCGACTGGGAGGATGGGCAATCCCCCGAGCTACACAGCTTGGCGCGGATTCCCGACCTAACCGGCCCTTTTGAAACCGTCGAGGGAGCAACCCCGCAAGCGCCTAATCAGGTCCGAACCGCGGTGCTCGAAGAAGTTAAATCCGTACCGATAGTCTTTCGCCTGCGCGGCAATTGGCCCAATCCGTTCAACGCCACTACGATCATCGGTTTCGAACTGCCTCAGGCACTGCCACTCTACCTGACTGTCCACGATGTCCTCGGCCGACGGGTGCGCCACCTGCATGCTGGAGAAACGCTAGTCGCAGGATCTCACCAAACAGTATGGGATGGACGCGATGACCAGAATCGCCCGGTCGGCAGCGGAATCTATCCATACCGAATCCACAGCGGCGGGATCCTCATCGGAGTAGGACGGATGACACTCATTCGCTAAGCATAGCTGTCGCCAGCGCAACCTAGTGTGCGCTATTGGTGGTGGACCCTAAACTACATGCTCCGCCGCCGAAGCGTCAAAGGTGCCGAGATCGGCGTTGAAGACTTCATCCAGACGTGTCACAACCTGCGGCTCGACTGCCTGGATTTTTACCAGCGAGCCTTTGCGTCGGCCGATACCGCCTACCTGCTCGGCATCAAGCGCCAATGCCTCGACCTCGGTCTACCGATCGGCTACCTGGGGGTGGCCTTCGCTGGCGACGACGATTTCCGGCGGGCTAAGATTGAAGAGGCCAAGTCGGCTGTCGATATTGCACTCGTCCTCGGCGCGCCGCTGATTCGCGTGTTCGGTTTGCACACCTTCGAGACCGAGGGGCGTGACCCGATGCTTGCGGCGCTGGGCCGTTGTCTGCGCGAGGTCTGCGACTATGGAAAAGAAAAGAGATGGCTATCTCTTAACATATGAAACCGAACGGAGATGAGAATATGAAAAAGAAATGGATTGTATTGGCCGGTGTCGTATTGGCACTGGGCGTGTTGGTTAGCGCCGCGGTGGCGCATCGCGGAGAGCGGATGCGTTCAGGGCATGGGATGCGGGGGATGATGCAGAGGTTGGATCTGACGGAAGAGCAGCAGGAACAGCTCAAGGATTTGCGCAAAGAACATCGGCAAGAGATCAAAGAGGTCAGGAGCGAAGGGCCTGAGGCGATGGGAGTCTTGCACGAAGAACACCGCGCGGCGCTGGGCAAGATTCTGAACGCGGAGCAGATGGAGAAGATGCAGGCGATGCGGGCGGAGTTTGGCGAAGGTTTCCGCGGTGGAAAAATGCGCAGACACCGCGGGCCTGGGCGCGGTCATGGCGTGAAGAACGCGTTTGCAAAACTGGATTTGACCGACGAGCAGCAAGATGAAATCAAGGAACTGCGCAAAGCGCATCGCGAAGAAGTGGGCAAGTTGCAGAAGAAGCACCGCAAGGCGTTGGAGAAGCTGCTGAAAAAAGAGCAGCGCGCAGAATTAGAGAAACTTAAGGACGATGCGTTTTATGGCGGCAAGCAGAAGCATCGTCGTTCGATGTGGTAAACGCTCGATTCGCTTGAAAGAGTGGCGCGTAGCAATTAATCGGTTGCTACGCGCTTTTTTTATGCTTTATCAGTAAGACGACCAACCGTGCTGGGACCTAAGCCGTTGGATGGTATCCTGGTCGGCGGTAAAGGGCAGTGACGGCGAGGTCGGCAGGGGCAAGTGATGCTCTAGGCCGAGGGGCGTTTTCGCGAGCTTGGCGTTATAGGCCATCACCATTAGGATCTCGAGATTAATCACGTCGAGCGCGTTGTAGGCCAACAAAGTGTCGAGGGCTTTTGCGTTGCCGCGCTGATAATCGTGCCAAAGCAATACGGCGAAGAAGCCGTCGATGTCCTCTAGGCCTTGCCGCGGAATGCCCAATTGTTGCTCGCAGCCTTTGAGGCCGCCGCGATAGCCGAGGCTGCCGAGCACGTAGCGCAGGTCGATATGCGGCTGGTTGAGGGGCGCGCCGAGACAGCGGCGCACGAAGGGGACGTCGAAGGTCTTGCCATTGTAGGAGACGAGCAGCCGGTAGTCGGCGATGTCGCGGGCGAAGTCCTCGAGGTTCTGGCCCGAAACGTACGAGCGCACCTGGCGACCGTCGTAGAGTACGATGGTGGTGATATAGTCCGACGGATCGCCGAGGCCGGTGGTTTCGATATCGAAATAGGCCACTTGGTCGCGGAAGGCGGGAAAGAGCCGCCACTGTTGGTCAGAGGGCAGCAGTCCATAAAAATAATCGCCGTTGCCCGCCTGTAATTGCGCGATGGACTCGCGTATATGGCTGTGCAGCGTCGCTTGTTTTTTGGAGCTGAGTGGTAGGTCCGGCTGGTTGAGAATATCTTCCCACCCGTGCAAGCCGGCTTGCCAGAGCGTTCGTTCGGTTCCGGCGCCAAAACCTGGGATATGGCAAAAAGTATGTTTGAGCATGGATTCCAAGAAAACAAGGTGAGCGCATTTAGGCAAGGGGTGCGGGAAATCGCGACATTTATCGTTTTATAGTTGGAGATCGCACCGTCTATAAAAAGCACCTAAAACGCTATGTATTTAATGATTAGCTATCTGGTCTGCCCGTAATCTCGCCAGGTGCCATTGAGGTTGAGCGGGGAAGGTGCATATCGTTTTCCATTGGATGCATAGGTACAATTCTTATAAAGCCTAGTATCGACGGCGATGCAAAATTACGGCGAACCCGTGCCCGCTACTTCGACCTCGATGGTGCGAATCCGGCCGTCGCCGGGGTTGCGCGGCAGGCCCAAGATCGCCGACTCGCAGAGAAAGAGCGTTTTCATTTCTGGGCCGCCGAGCGTGCAGGCATAGGGGCTATAGCCTTCGACATCGATACGGTCGAGCACTTGGCCGCCTTCTTCGACGCGAATATACCCGCCGGCGCCGCCGTATAAATAATAGATCGCAGCTACCCAGACACAGCCCTCTTGATCCAGGCAGATCCCGTCGGGCGGCACGCCGAGATCGGCCCAGATGCGGCGGTTGGCTAGCGTGCCGCCGTCTTGTATATCAAAGGCTGTCAGCCGGAAGCCAAAGGTTTCGGCGACGATCAACGTTTTGCCGTCGGGGGTGACGACCGCACCATTGGGAAAGGTCATGCGGTCGGCGACGACCTGGGTCTGCCCCGTGGCGGTGTCCACATGCATCAGAAAGCCAAAGTTCGGCATATTGCCCGGGCCGGGCGGGATGCTCTCGTCGAAATTGCTCAGGATGCTGGGGTCGCCACCGCCGAAAAAGGCGCGGCCAAGATCGTCCACCACCATTTCGCCGCAGACATAGCCGGTGGCGGCGCGCACATCGGCGACGGTTTCTTGTGCGCCGTCGCGTAGGGCCAGCAACTTGCCTTCGGGGGGGGAGGTGACCAATAGCGTGCCGTCGGTTGTAAAGCCCAAGCCGACGGGGACATTAACTTCGGCAATTGTTTCTACGCTACCGGACAAATCGACAGCCATCACTTTGCCGGCCAGGATGTCGACGAACCAGAGCTTGCCCTCGCCGGGAGCCGTGGTGCGCCAGCGAGGGCCTTCGGGGAAATGCAAGCCATCGACTAAGATTTGTGGGGACGTTCCGTTAGGCATTGTTTGTTCGCTCCTCATTGTATAGTAAGGCGACCGAACCATTGTCATAAGTAAATTAAAAATAACAAAATATGGACATGCAAATACTTGCTCGCTTGTGCCCAATATAATAGCCGATAAGAGCTTAGATGGTTATAGCGTAATTGTTGAAAGTACGCAATAATACTTGTCGAGGATCACCTCTTCTTATGTATATTGTATTCATGACTATAATAGACTCGCATACCCATACTTGGCAGTATTGGCCTTATGAGCCGCCGGTGCCCGATCACGAGAGCCGCGGCAAGGTCGAGCAACTGCTGTGGGAGATGGACCGCAATGGCGTCGATAAAGCCGTGCTGGTCTGCGCCCGCATAGAACACAATCCGCACAATAACGACTATGTTGCCGAACGCATTAAGGCTTATCCGGATCGGCTGGTGCAATTTGCCGATGTCGATTGCTCGTGGTCGGACGAATACCATACGCCCGGTGCGGCCGCACGTTTGAGTGCGGCGGCGGAAAAGTACCAGCTCAAAGGCTATACGCATTATGTGAAGAGCGATACCGAGTGGTTTGCTTCAGAAGAGGGGCTGAAGTTTTTCGAGATGACAGCCGAAAAGAAGCTGATCGCCAGCTTGGCGATCTCGCCGCAATGGCAGCCGGCGTTGCGTCAGTTGGCGCAGCGCTTTCCGTCGGTGACCTTCCTCTGCCACCATATGGCCGGGGCTAATGCGCGGGAAGAAGCACCGCACGAAAATCTCAACGAAATTCTGCGCTCGGCCGAGGTGCCTAATATTTATATCAAGCTCTCGGGTTTTCACTACGCCTCGCATGTGTCGTGGGCTTATCCCTATTCGGATACGCACTATGTTGTGCGCAAGCTCTACGAAAACTTTGGCGCCGAGCGACTGTGCTGGGGCTCGGACTATCCGGTGGTGCGTTTTAATATGACCTATCAACACGCGCTCGAAGCTTTTCGCACGCATTGCACATTCGTACCCGACGAGCACAAGCAGTTGATCCTCGGTGAAAACCTGAGTCGCTTGCTCGACCAGGCCGGCGCTTGAAGCTCGTTTCCTGGAACGTCAACGGGATTCGCGCAGTCTGGCGCAAAGGCTTTCTCGACTGGTTTGACGCGGCCAAACCCGATGTGCTCTGCATGCAGGAGACGCGCGCCTGGCCCGAGCAGTTGGAGCCCGAGCAGATTGCGCCGCCGGGGTATGAGGGTTTTTGGGTGTGCGGCGAGAAGAAGGGGTATAGCGGGGTGTGCATTTACACGCGTCATAAACCAGAAGAAGTAATTGAGGGGTTAGGCGAAGAGCGATTTGACCGCGAGGGGCGCACATTGACGCTGCGCTTTAAAGACTTCACCGTGGTTAATGCCTATTTCCCGAATGGCCAGCGCGACCATGCGCGGGTGCCCTATAAGATGGAGTATTGCGCCGCTTTTTTCGCACATTGCGAAGCTCGACGGGCGGCGGGTGAACGCTTGCTGCTATGCGGCGATTTCAACACTGCCCACCACGAGATCGATCTCAAACGCCCCAAGCAAAATCGCAAGACTACGGGTTTTTTACCGGTCGAACGGGCTTGGATGGATGAGTTGGCGGCGGCGGGGTATATCGATACTTTTCGTGCCGCGCATCCCGGGGAAGAGGATCACTATACCTGGTGGTCCAATATCGGCGGTGCGCGCGGGCGCAATGTCGGCTGGCGGATCGATTATTTTTTCGCTACGCCCTGTGCAGATATCGCTTCGGCCTATCATTTGCCTGAGGTGCTCGGATCGGACCATTGTCCGGTGGGATTAGAGCTCAGCTAAACACCAAGAACGGTTATGAACCAAATACAATATATGAGTGTCGAAGGAACCGCCGCGATCACTGAGGAATGTGAGAGTATCATGGCTGAGATCGATGCCGACCGCGAAAAAAGGGACCAGAAGGAGGAGATGCGTTTTTATCGTGTCTGAGCGATTATGGCGAATCTAAAAGTGCCGGTGCGTTGGTGGGGTGGGGCGGGGAATGATAAGATTGTGCAGAGTGAAGACGGTCATTGTTACGCCGAATTGGAACTCGAGTTGGCGCGGACGGTCTTTATGATCGTGGATAGCGATTGCGGTCAGGGCAATGTCTATGTCGAAGAGGGCATCGCCCCGGCGCTAGCGGCGGCACGGGCTGTTGGCATGCAGGTGGTTTATATCCACAACGACTTCTCGTTATCTGACGAGCCCGGTAGTATCAAGCGTGAGATCCACGGTACGCGTTGGGGCAATGAGGGCGAGGCCGATCGCTCACCGCCTGCGCGCACGCCGGTCGTGCCCAATTATTCGCCCTCGATTGCACCGCTGCCGCACGAGCCCGACTTCCCCAAACGCGAGTGGTCTGGTTTCCACGAGACGCATGTCGATTATCATCTGCGCTGCTATGATATCAAGAATATCGTCGCTGTGGGTTTTAGCCAGCGCTCTTGCCTTTACCAGACCTTAAACGGCGCGGTGGAACATAACTACCGGGTGATTATGCTGCGCGATTGCACGCATTCTTCCGAATATCCCGACACCGTTGACGAGCGTCTGCCCGAGGGGGGTTGGTTGCGCACGGTGATGTTGCGCAATTTCGAGCACGTCGTCGGGTATACTTCGACCTCGGCGGAATTTACCGCGGCTTGCCAATGACGCGTGATTTTCTTCTTTTAGCGTTGGGTTTGTTCCTGGCGAGTTGCGGTGAAGACCGCCCGGTGCTTGTCAAGAACGAGTTGCGGTCTACCTGGGGCATTATTCAGGAAGATATTTTTGCGGCACGCTGCGTCGGTTGCCATACGACGGGGACCTCATTCGCCGAGCAGTCGGCGCTGGTGCTGACTGCGGATGTGGCCTACAGCCAGCTGGTCGGGCAGGCTCCGGCTAATGAGGTGGTAAAAGCCGAGGGGTTGATGCGGGTGAGCGATCAGGGCCAATTGCCTGGGTTGCTCAGAAGCTATCTCTGGGAAAAAGTTAACGCCCCGGACCAAGAACACTTTTTCGGTGATCACCCCTATTACGGGGCGCTGATGCCCTTGGGCGGGCAGCCGCTGAGCAATGGCGAGTTGGCTTTTTTGCGCGCCTGGATCGAAGCGGGGGCGCCGGAGACCGGTGCGGTAGCGGATCCGGCGTTGTTGGTGGACGAGAGTTACTACGAACGGCCGGAATTCAAGCCGTTGCCCAAGCCGGAGAACGGGATCCAGTTCCACTTGGGTCCCTTTGACGTGCAGCCCAATTTCGAGCGCGAACTTTTTTCGATGGTAGCGCTCGACAACGACGAGGAACTCTTCGTCGAGCGCTTCGAAATTTCGATGCAATCCGGCTCGCATCATTTCCTGTTGTATTCTTTCCAAGACGAGACGCCTGCCGAGCGGATGCCGGCGCCCAATGAGATCCGCGATTTGCGTGACGAGCAGGGCGTATATGTTTTCGACACGGTACGCACGATGCTTTATCACCAGCCCATCGTCGGCAGCCAATGGCCTTTTTTCGACTTTAATTTCCCGGCCGGCGTGGCGATGCGATTGCCCAAGGGCATGCGCTTCGACCTCAACTCGCACTATATCAACCGCACTGACGAGCCCACGGTGGGTGAGGCCTATCTCAACCTGCACTACGCCGATCCCGCCGAGGTGCAACACGAGGCCAAGATTTTCGGTTTGAGCAACTTCGATATCGCGCTGCCGGCTGGCAAGGTGACGACGCTCTCTGAGCAGTATCGCTTCCCCGAACGAATGCACATCATACAGTTGATGTCGCACGCGCACGAGCATATGACGGAGTTCCGTGTCGAGTTAATGGGCGGCGACCGCGACGGCGAAGTGGTCTATATCGCCTATGACTGGGAGCACCCGCCGATTCTCGAGCTAGACCCGCCGTTGGTTGTCGAGCCGGGGCAGGGTTTTAAGGTCGAGGCGACCTACGACAACTGGACCGACCGCGAACTCAACTTCGGCTTTTTGAGCGAAGACGAGATGATGATCCTCTACGGTTTTTTCTACACGGACTGATCTGTGCGTTGGGCGGTGTTGTAGCTTGCCGCCCTAGTTTTCTCCGTCCAACTTGCCGCCGGGCAAACCCAGCCCGATCCGACGATGAGTTTGCCGTTGCATTGCCGCGGAGAGCCTCGGAGTTGTGCTGGCGCCGAATTTATCCGCGATATCGACACCCTCTATTTGACCTTGCTCACTTCGCCCAATCCCCAGATCTTGGGGCTGGATCGGCGTGTGCTAGCCGCGTGGATCGAAGCGGAGATCTTGCGGCAGGGTGTTGTGGTGGAGGGCAGTTACTCCTACGGGCGGGGGGCGTCGATGCTGGTTGTTGAGATCAACGCGGTGTCGGTAGGCGGAAGGTGTTTCCACCTATTGGGTCGAGGTGGATCTGTGGGGGTTGACGGTGCTGAAGCGGCAGGCGCAAATGGTGAGTGTTTGGCGGGCGCGGGATATCGGCGTGGTTATGGTTGCGGAGTGGGTGGATGTGGTGACGGCGCGGGTGGGCAAGGTCGTCGAGCAGTTTGTCGAGGAGTGCTATTGCGTCAATTGGCTGCGGCCGGTTGAGTCGGACTCAATCTTTGCTCAAATCAGGTTGTTGATTGGCCCAAGGCGCGAGCGCCTCAAACGCTGCGCTCGCCCGTAAGACTGTTGCGTCGTCGCGGTGGCGTCCAACGACTTGCAGGCCGACAGGTAGGCCATTGGCGGCGAAACCGCAGGGCAGGGTGGCGGCGGGTTGGCCGGTGGTATTGAAAGGGTAGGTAAATGCGGTCCAGCCGAGATAGGTGCTTTGCTGGCCGTTGATCGGACCGGGGTGGTGGTCGCCGGCGATAAAGGCGGTGACGGGCAGGGTAGGCGAGAGGAAGAGGTCATAGTCCTGCATAAAGATGCGCCAACGCTGATAGTATTCGTTGCGGGTCTGATGGGCCCGCGAAAGCTCGGCAGCGGAGACTTGCTGTCCGGCTTCGATTACGGCGACGAGACCGAGGTCGAGTTGGTCACGGACTTTGGCGAAATCTTTGAGATAAGCTCCGGCAAAGGCCGAAGACCAGATTTTGTCGACTAAGTCCCAAGGGTCAGGCAAATCGGGGTGGATTTCTTCGACCTCGCAGCCCAATTCGGTGAAGCGGTGCGCGGCCTTGGTGGTGATGGCGCGCACTTCCGGGTCGATGGCGGCATAGCCCAAATCGGGCGAGAAGGCCACGCGCAATCCTTTGATATCCCCTTGCATCGCGACGAGATAGTCGGTTTGGTCCGGCCAGGAGAGCTTGTCGCGCGGGTCGGCGCCCCGGATAACATTGAGCATCAGCGCGGCGTCGCCGACAGTGCGGGTGATCGGGCCGGAGTGCGAGAAGGGCTCGACGAGACTGGTGGGGTATTGCGGGACTAGGCCGAACGAAGGCTTCAGGCCGTAGACGCCGCAGAAGCAGGCGGGAATGCGGATCGAGCCGGCGCCGTCGGTGCCTTGGGACAGCGGACCCAGGCCGGCGGCGACGGCGGCGGCCGCGCCCCCGCTGGAGCCGCCTGAAGTACGGCCGTGTTGCCAAGGATTGTGGCTCGGGCCGAAGAGGCGATTGCCCGAGTCGCCCTTCCAGCCAAATTCCGGTGTATTGGTTTTGCCCAGCAGCACGGCCCCAGCTTTGTAGAGGCGCTCGGTGAGGGGGACGTCGAAGTTTGGGATCCAATTTTCATAGAGCAGTGAGCCACGGGCGGTGCGGATGCCTTTGGTCGGCGTGAGATCTTTGAGCGAAAAAGGGATACCGGCCAAGGGCGGAGCGTTACCGGCGGCATAGAGCGCTTCGGCTTTGCGCGCCTGGGCCAAGGCCCCTTCGACGGTTACGGTGACAAAGGCGTTGAGCGCGGGGTTTACGCCCGCGATGCGATCGAGCAGTACGGCGGTGACCTCGACGGGCGAGAGTGTACGGCGGACAAAGTGATCGCGCAGTTCGAGGGCCGAGAGATAACAGAGGTCGGTCATTCGGCGTTGTCGATGGCGGCTTGGACGAATTGCGCGGCCTGGGCGCAATAATCTTTTTCGATTTCGAAGCCGACGCAGCTGAGCCCCAGTTCGGTGCAGGCGACGGCGGTATTGCCGATGCCCATAAAGGGGTCGAGTACCAATCCGGTGTGCTCGACGCCGTGTAACTGCAGACACATCTTGGGGATTTTCACCGGGAAGGTCGCCGGATGCGGGCGCTGTTTGTCGCGGCTCTTAATGGTTTTATACGGCACGAACCAGGTATTGCCGCGGCAACGGCGATCTGGGCGGTCGGCGCCGCCCCAACGGCTGATATTCGACTTATCCTGGTATTCGACGCCGATCGCGAGGCGGTCGAGGGAGATGCTGCCGCTCTTGGTCAGATGGAAGATATACTCGTGGCAATCGTTGATATAGCGTGGGCTGTTGATGGGCTTGTAATGGCCGACCGAGACATTGCCGGTGATACCGGGGTAGCGGCCGACGTCCTCCTTTTGGATGGCGATGGATTTGACCCAGTGAATGACGTTTTGCAGGGTAAAGTGCTTGCGCAATTCGACCAATACTTCGAATGGGCCCCAGGGATTGGAGGGTTTGCCGCCGATATTGAGAAAGAGCGAGCCGTCTTCGTTTAAAGTTTCGGCGGCGGCGGCGGCCCAACGATCTATCCACTGTAGGTAATCCTCGCGCGCCATCGTATCGTCGTAGCCCTTATAGGACGTGCCGAGATTATAGGGCGGCGAGGTGACGATCGCGTCGACGGAACCGGGCGCGAGTCGGGTGCGCATGCCGGTTATACAGTCCTCGTTGTAGAGGGTGTAGGTCTGCTCTTGGCGGGTGAGGGTGGTCATGTCGTTGCTCATGCTTACCAACCGAGGGCGTAGCCGTCGCGGCGCGGATCGGCTCCCCCCATAAAGGAACCGGTATCGGGATCGACCATAATGCCCTGACCGCCGCCGACGCCTGCCGAATAGTCACCGAGATAGTTGAACTGATGGCCGCGGCGCTCTAACTCGGCGAAGACCTCGGCGTCGATCCGGGTTTCGGCGGATACCCCGTAGCCTGGTTCGCCGGTTTTGACGCGGGCCGCTTCGATGCCGGCCTGCACGTTCATCTTGTGGTCGAGGATGTTCATGATCATCTGCGGGGTGGTTTGCAGGATGCCGTAGCTGCCTGGCGTGCCGATGAGCAGGCGCAGGCCGCCTTTGTCCCAGACTTGCGCCGGCGAGACGCACATTTCGTTTTTCTTCGCCGGGCCGATGGCGTTGGGGCTGGAAGGTTCGAGATCGAACCAGCGCATGAAGTTGTTGAGGGCGACACCGGTGCCCGGCACGACCATCGCCGAGCCGAAACCGCTGCCGAGGCTTTGCGTGCAGGCGACGGCGTTGCCCTCGGCGTCGATGGCATCGAAGTGGGTGGTGCATTCGTGCATCCATTGACGTGGGTCGCCGGGTGGGACCTCGCCGGTAGGTGCGCCGGGGAAGAGGCGTTCACCGGCGGAAAATTGCGCTTTGTCGCCGATCAGCGCGCGGCGTTCGGCGGCGAAATCGGGCGAGAGCAGGCCGGCAGTGGGCGGGTTGTCGATGGCGGCGTAGGCGATGCGGTCGGCCATCGCCAGCTTGGTCGTTTCGATAAAGTGGTGCAGTGTCTCGGCGGTGTTGTGGCCCATATCGGCAACGTCGAAACCCTCCATGATCGCCAGGGTTTCTAAATACTGGATGGCCTGGCAGGGCAGTGGCGGGGCGAAGATCTGGTGTCCGCGGTAGTCGACGGAAATCGGGTCGACGAAGGTCGGCGTGAAATCGGCGAGGTCTTGCATGGTGATTAGGCCACCTGTCTCGGCCATATAGCCAGCGATCGACTCGGCAATGGTGCCCTTATAAAAGGTATCCGGCCCCTCGGCGGCGACGCGGCGGAAAGTCTCGGCGAGGTCTTTTTGCACGACCACTTCGCCGGGTTTGGGCGCTTGGCCGTCGAGCAAGTAGGTTTCGCCACCGGTTTTGAAGCGCAAAAGATCCGGGACGGCACCGGAATAAAAGGTCGAGTTGATCACGGTCAGCGCGTAGCCCTGTTCGGCGTATTCTATCGCTGGGGCGAAGACCTGGGCGGCGTCCATTGAGCCATAGCGTTCGAGGGCGGCGAGCCAGCCCCCGCAGGCGCCGGGCACTAATGGCGACAGGGGGCCGCGGTCCTGGTCGGCTGTGCTTTTGTAGAGGTCCAACTCGGCGGCTTTGGGCGTCAGGCCGACATAGTCGACGATTTTGTGCTCTTTTTCGCGAGCACTATAGATATGCAGATAACCGACGCCGCCGATACCTGACATATAGGGTTCGACGACATTGAGCGCGGCGGCGGTAGCGATGGCGGCGTCGATGGCGTTGCCACCTTCCATCAGGATGCGCAGGCCGGCCAGAGAGGCCAGGGGATGGGCCGAGGCGATCATGCCGCGACGGCCGGTGACGGTGCTGCGGTGACTGGTGCCTAAGGGAGAAAAGGCCATTGGACGGGACTCCTGGAGATGCGTAGTTTTTGCCGTTCTGAAGCGAAATCATACGGCCATAAGCGTCTAGCGTCAAGCGAGGAGTGAGCAGATGAGCGACAAGACAGTAGACCTGCGCAGCGATACGATCACATTACCCACCGAAGAAATGCGTGAGGCGATGGCCCAGGCGCCCTTGGGCGACGATGTCTATGGCGAAGATCCAACGGTTAATCGCTTGCAGGAATTGGCGGCTGAGAAGGTGGGGATGGAGGCGGCCCTTTATGTCCCCTCGGGCACGATGGGCAATACCTGCGCGTTATTGGCGCATAGCACTCCGGGTGATGAGGCGCTTTTCGAGGAACAAGCGCATATGTACTATTGGGAGGCGGGCGCCTATGCCAATGTTGCCGGTTTGGCTGCGCGTTCGGTGGCGGGCGAGCACGGTGTGGTTACCGCCGATCAGATTCATGAGAATGTGCGCGGTGACAACCCGCATTTCGCTCCGCTGACGGTGGTCTGTATCGAGAATACGCACAATAACTACGCCGGCCATGCGTGGTCGGTGGAAGAGGTATCGGCGGTATCGGCGGCGTGCCGAGAACACGAGTTGAAATTGCATATGGACGGGGCGAGGTTATTCAACGCGGCGGTTGCGATGGGTGTTGAGGCGAAGGAATACACGCAGCACGTTGACTCGGTGATGTTTTGCGTCTCGAAGGGGCTGAGCGCGCCGTTGGGCTCGCTATTGTGTGGCAGCAACGACTTTATCGAGGAGGCCTATCGCATGCGTAAGCGGCTCGGTGGCGCGATGAGGCAAGCTGGAGTGGCAGCGGCGGCGGGCATCGTGGCGTTGGAACAGATGGTCGATCGTTTGGCCGAAGACCATGCGGTAGCGAAGGGACTGGCTGAGGGCCTAGGGGCGATTGAAGGGGTGGAAGTGAGTTTTTCGCCGCGGCCGACCAATATCCTCAAGGTGGATTTTGCGGCGTTGGGTTGGTCGGCGGCAGATTTGGTGGCACAGTGGAAGGAACGGGGGATTTTGTGCAACCCGCGGCCGCCGCACGGGGCGCGCCTTGTGGCGAACCGGCATGTGGGCTTGCAGGATGTGGGGTATGTGGTGGAGGTGACGAGGGAGTTGGTGGGGTAGTTGCAGGTCGGTGGGACGGTCCGGGTAGGGGTATTCCCTTCTTGTAGATCGAATAGTTGATGGATGTTATTCGGAAAGCCAACTGTCCACCTGTTATTCGAGTCATTCACACAATAAAACCACCGTTTAGATAGAGGTTGTTTTGGCAAATTCCCCCGCTATATCGTTGCGCTTCTGGTTAAGCGCCGTCTCCATACTCGTGATCGGCCTTGGCGCCTTATGGGGATGGCAGGGCGTCGTCGGTGAGCAAGATCCGGGGGCGGTCGCGGCGGCAGAGTCGGCAGTGGAAACGGGCCACGGCCTGAAGAACGCGGACGGCTCGTGGAAATACAGCAATAAGCTGGTGGGGGAGACTAGCCCGTATCTCTTGTTGCACGCGCACAACCCGGTCGACTGGTATCCTTGGGGAGAAGAGGCCTTGGCCAGGGCGAAGGCCGAAGACAAGCCGATCTTTTTGTCGGTGGGCTATTCGACCTGTTATTGGTGCCATGTGATGGAGCGGTTGGTCTTTTCGGATCCGCAGATCGCGGCGCTGATGAATGAGGATTTTATCAATATCAAGGTCGACCGTGAAGAGCGGCCCGATATCGATCGGATCTACATGAAGGCGACGCAATTGATCACTCAACACGGCGGTTGGCCCAACTCGGTTTTTCTGACGCCGGCTCTGCAGCCCTTTTTCGCCGGTACGTATTTCCCGCCTGAAGATGCGCACGGGCGGCCTTCATTTCCGCGGGTCTTAGGCATAATGCAGCAGCACTGGCGCGATGAACGCGGCAAGGTACTGGAGATCGCGGCGGAATTGACCGCGGCGATACGCGAGATGGAATCGGGGCGAGATCTGGTGGCGATGGCGCCCGATTCAGTGCTGGTGGCCAGGGTTCTGGCGGCGATTCAGGGGCGTTACGATGCGATCAACGGTGGTTTCGGTGGGGCACCGAAATTCCCGCCGGGCATGCGCTTGGAATTGTTGATGGCCGATGTTGAGCGCTTTGAAAAAGGCGCGGCACCGCAGATCGTCTTGCACACGCTGGCACAGATGGCGCGGGGGGGCATATACGATCAGATGGGCGGTGGTTTCCACCGTTATTCGACCGATGCGGAATGGCAGGTGCCGCATTTCGAGAAGATGCTCTACAATCAGGCGTATCTGGTGCGGCTTTATCTGCGGGCCTATGAGTTGACGGGGGAGGCGCGTTGGCGTTTTGTCGCGCAGGATATTTTTCGCTTCGTCGCGCGGGAGATGACGGCGCCGGATGGGGGCTTCTATTCGGCGTTAGATGCCGAGACGGAAGCAGAGGAGGGCAAATATTATGTGTGGACGGAAGAAGATTTGGCGGTGGTGTTGGGGGCGGAAGCGGAGCTGTTTTGGGCGGTCTATG
Organism: Gemmatimonadota bacterium; assembly: GCA_018672475.1. Lineage (GTDB taxonomy): Bacteria > Latescibacterota > UBA2968 > UBA8231 > UBA8231. The sequence continues at coordinate 21,254 of JABHFS010000076.1, forward strand.
GTTTAGCGCCGATGCCCGAGGGCGAAGGGCAGGTGCTTTTTTTAGAGACGTCTTGGGCGGAAGCGGCGGTCGATTTGGAGTTGGAGCAGCAGCAGTTGCGGCGGCGGATTGAGCCTTTGCGGCAACGGGTACTGGCAGCGCGGAGCAAACGAATTTATCCCCTATTGGACGACAAGGTATTGACGGCCTGGAACGGGTTGATGATTGAAGCCTACGCGCGGGGTTTTGAGGTGCTGGGTGAGGTCGAGTATCGCCGGGCGGCTGAACGGGCGGCGGACTTCGTATTGCAGCGGCTGCGGCGCGAGGACGGGGGATTGTCGCGGGTGCATCGGTTGGGAACGTCGCAACATGCAGGTTATCTCAATGACTATGCGTTTCTTATGCGCGGGCTGACGGTATTGCATCGGGCGACGGGTGAGCAGCGGTGGTTACAGGCTGCGCAGGAGTTAAGCGGCGAGATGGTGGCGCGGTTTTGGGACCGAGAAGCGGGTGGGCTCTTTTTTGCAGAGGCGGGCGGCGAGCTTATTGTGCGCAGCAAGGGGGCGCAGGATTCGGCCCTGCCTTCGGGCAATGCGGTGGCGGCGCATGCGCTATTGGATTTGGCCGAATTGACCGGCGAGGTGCGCTATCGCAACCGGGCGGCGCAGATCTTGCACGCTTTCGGGGGTGTAATGCGGGCACAACCTTCGGCCTCGGTGCATTTGGCGGCGGCGGCGGAGCGCTATTTGCGGTCGGCCGCAGTGCGGGTGTCCTTGCCGGTGGTGGCTGAAGCGGTAATGGTCGATTCATTGGTCGGAATACGTGTCGAACTGCCGACCTCGCCGCTGGTAGCGGGCGAGACCTTTGCGGTGACGGTGCATCTGACGGTGCGCGAGGGCTGGCATATCAACGCTAATCCGCCCTCGGGCGATTCGTTGATCCCAACGTCATTGACGGTCAACGCGGATTTGCCACTGGGTTTTGGCGGGGTGCACTATCCGGCTGGGCAGGACTATATCTTTCCAGCGTTGGCGGAAACGCTTTCGGTCTACGAGGGCGAGGTTACACTTTGGGCAGATTTGTTGCTGCCGGAAAAGGCGGCGGGCATGGCGGGTGATCTGCGCTTATTGGTGCAATATCAGGCCTGTGACGACGCCCGTTGCCTGCCGCCGGCCGAGTTGAGCCGGAGCGTGCATCTGGTCGTGGCGGATTAAGCCCATGTTGCGACGCGAAGATCTTATGGCTTGCGGGCTGGATGAAGTGGCGGCGGCCGAACTGTTGTTGCGCTTTGAAGTGTTGGTTGGATCACCAGAGGCGCGCTGGCGCGAGGTCGCCCGGCGTTTGTTGCGGCCCGATCATCCCTTTGCTCTACATCAGTTGCTTTATGAAGTGGTCTACGACGGAGAATTAGGCCCGGTATTTTTCCCCGAGCCGGCGGATATCGAAGGCGCGAACGCGACGGCCTTGCAGCGCGAGTTGGATTTGCCTTCGTATGACGCGCTCTTTGCCTGGTCGGTCGATGAGTGGGAGGTGTTTTGGCACAAGACCGTCGCGCGGCTAGGCATTCGTCTGCAAAAACCGTATGAGCGCTTCGTCGACTTGGCACAGGGGCCGACGGCACCCGAATGGTTGGCCGGGGCCGAGATGAATATCGCCGAGAGTTGTTTTCAGGCAGATGGGGAGCAGACGGCGATTGTCTTCCAGCGCGAAGGGGGTCCGTTAGAGCACATGAGTTATACGGCGCTGGAGGGGGTGTGCGACCGGGTCGCCAGTGGTTTGGTGGCGGCCGGTTTTGTGCCCGGCGACCGCATTGCGGTGGATATGCCGATGACGGCCGAGGCGGTGGCGATCTATCTAGGCATAGTCAAAGCAGGTTGCGCAGTAGTGGCGATCGCCGACAGCTTCGCCGCGGCCGAGATCGCGACCCGGCTCAAGATCGGTTCGGCGCAGGCCGTTTTTACGCAAGACGTTATTTTGCGCGGCGGGCGCGAATTGCCACTGTACTCCCGTTTGGTGGAAGCGCAGGCTCCGCGGGCGATCGTATTGTCCGGGCGGGTAGATGGTACGCTGGACGATTTGCGCGATGGTGATTTGCGCTGGGAAGATTTTTTGCGGGAGGGCGACGGTTTTTCGGCGGTGGCTCGTTCGCCTGATGAGATCACCAATATCCTTTTTTCTTCGGGCACTACGGGTGCCCCGAAGGCATTGCCCTGGACGCATATTCATCCGATTAAATGCGGTGCCGACGCTCATTACCACCAGGATGTGCATCCGGGCGACGTGGTCGCCTGGCCGACGAACCTCGGCTGGATGATGGGGCCGTGGCTGATCTATGCCGCCTTTTTGAACCGGGCGACGATGGCGCTCTACTACGGGGCGCCGACTGAACGGGGTTTCGGTGAATTCATCCGCGATGCCGAGGTCTCGATGCTCGGCGTTATTCCGAGTATGGTGCGGACCTGGCGCGGGACCGGTTGCATGGAGGGCATCGATTTTTCCGCGATCTGTGCGTTTAGCGCTACGGGCGAGTGCTCGAATGCCGAGGATATGCACTATTTGATGGCGTTGTCGGGCTATCGTCCGATACTCGAATACTGCGGCGGCACGGAACTGGCAGGCGGTTATCTGCTTAGTACGTTGGTTAAACCGGTGGCTCCTTCGACCTTCAATTCGGCGACGCTGGGCACGGATCTGGTGATTTTGGACGAGGCGGGTGAGGTGTGCGATAGGGGCGAGGTTTTTTTACTACCACCGGCGATCGGCATGTCGAGTCAGGTACTTAACCGCGACCACCACGAAGTGTATTACGAGGGTGTCCCGGGGTTGCACGGGGTGCCATTACGCCGCCACGGCGATCAGGTCGAGCGTCTGTCGCCGGGGCGTTATCGGGTGCACGGGCGGGCCGATGACACGATGAACCTCGGCGGGATCAAGGTCAGTTCGGCGGAGATCGAGCGGGTGGTGAACGGGATCGATGGCGTGGTGGAGACGGCGGCAATTGCGGTGCCGCCGCCGGGAGGCGGGCCGAGTTTATTGGTGGTTTACGCGGTATTGGATGGCGGTGGCGATGACTGGCAGGACACGATGCAGCAGGTATTGCGCGGCGAGCTGAATCCGCTCTTTAAAATCCACGAGGTGGTGGTAGTGGAGGCGTTGCCGCGCACGGCGTCGAATAAGGTGATGCGGCGGGTTTTGCGCGAGATGCACGGACGGGACGAAGAGACTTAGGGAGCCGTTGGTCAAAAGCCCTACTGCTAAAATTTGTTGTTATAAGTCGACGTCCTGTGGGCGCTTCCTGATGCGGCGGATATAGAGATCGAGTTTGCATCCTTCCCCGGTCCGTTGCTTCGTTTGACGGACTCGTCGTATGGATTCCATTTGAAGCGCCACGTCCCCTCGGGCAATTCGTCGCTGCGATAGCGGCGGATTCATGTTTCCAGATCGCCAAAATCCGCGCTGGATGCTCGACCACGTCGGCAGCTTTCGCATGGTTATTTTTCTACCGGTGGCCGAGGTCAAGCGCACGGCGGATCGCCAGGGTTTACCGGCTGTGGGGCATGCGGCGTTTTATTGCGGCGATGCTGTGCAAGCCGCGCGAGTGGGGCGCGGTTTTCGCGCGGCCATTGATGGTGGTCGTACACCGTTTTATGGAGCCGGGCGAATTACAGATGGAACTGGGCCGCCAGCGATTGGAAGCCTGCGTCTTCAAGTGGCCGGTGGACGGCGAGATGGTTTCACTGTGCGAAGTCAACGCCACCAACCTGAGGCATCAGCTCAATCAGCGAGGTGCTGGTCGTTTAGTTGCCAATCATAGGCAATAAACCGCAGCGCGCAGTCTTCGCACTGCTCCAGTCGGTTTCGTTTCGCGATAGACAGATAGCGGCTGATATAGTCCAGTATCGTCGGCTCTGTTTCGCCCTCGGCTACGAGCCATTGCAGATAATCCTCCCGATACCAGTCGAATAGTGACGAGACATAGATCGCGTGCTCTGCGAAGTCGACGCGGAAGTTGCGTTGTTCGGAGAGAAAGATACGCGTCTCGCGGTTCAATTCCGCGTCGAGGTTTTCTGCGCTGAAGGCGCGTCGTGGCAATTTCGGGCAGCCGCGCGAAGCGCAATTGAGGGCGAAGTGGATGCGCGGGTCGGCGAAGCGCGGGCGGATCAGGTCGTTTTCGAGGTGGTACAAACTCTGTTGCTCGCCGCCGAAGATCGGGCGCTGGAAGTAGAAGAAGCCGCTCTTATCGGGCACGAAGAACAATAGCGCCGGCGCTTCGACTTCTCCGACGCTGCCGATGGGGTAGTGGGTGAGCACGGCTTTGAGTGTTGCGGCGTTATAGGCGTTGATCCAGTAGGCTAGCCGGCTTTGGCGGTCGGGGAAGAACTGCGGGTGGCTGTCGGGGCTATAGGCCGCGAGCAGGCCGTAATAGAGCTCGAGGTCGGCCGGCTCTTGTAGCAGGCCCCGGTAGTCGACGCGGCCCTGTACATTGACGAAGCGCTGTTGTACCCGGTCGAGCGCTTCGTGCGGGAAGGGCCCCTTGTCGAGACGGGGTGTTTGCGTGGGCGGCAGGTCTGTACAGGCGGTCAGTAGTAGGATGCTAAGGAAGAGTATCTTCACGATTGCTCCGTTTTGGTCTTGCGTCGAAGGGAGTGGGGACTCGCTGTGCGGCGCTTGTCGGAGCTTGGGGGATATTAGATGCCGACGGTGTTGGCTACTTCTTCGAGAGAGGCGATATCGAGGATCTCGATGGTCTTGCGGGAAGATCGGATCCAGCCCAGTTCGCGGAAGCTACCCATCACTTTGCTGACCATCTCGCGGCTCGAACCCACCAACCGGGCCAGGTCATCGTGGGTGATGGTTAGGCCCAGCGAGCGAATCCCCGCTTCTTGCTCGCGGCCGTACTCCGTCGCCAGATTGAGCAATAACGTGGCCAGGCGTTCGCGAACGGATTTGGTCATGATATCGGCCAGGCGCTGTTGCAGCCGGGCGATGCGGTGCCAGGATAATTTGGTGACGCGATAGGCCATTTGGGGGTGCTTGTGCAGCAGGCTTTCCATTTGCTCTTGCGTCATACGGCAGAGCACGGTCGGCTTGAGCGCTACCACATTCTCGCCATATTCCAACTCGCCGCTTTCTCCGAGCGCGCCGAACAGGTCGCCCGAACGGAGCAACATGATCGTGGCGTCCTTGCCGTCGGCGTCGCCGTAGGTCAGGCTCACCAAGCCCTCTTTGATCAGCCAGATCGCCCGTTCTTCCTGATGCGCGGAGAGGATGCGTTCCTGGGGTTGGAGCTTGATCATCACGGTGATGGTCTCAAGATCCTTCAGTTCCTCTTCGCTGACTCCGGAGAAGAGGGGGCAGTGTTGCAGGTGCCATATTTTTTCGTCGACGGTCGTCATAATACGCGTGCCCAGGAATTGATGTATAGTGCATACATAAGATAGTTCACGAGGCTTTGTCAAGTCGGCGATGGAGGATCGATTGTCTTTATATGGTGTTGTTTATATTGTAGATGTGCAATATAAATTTCACGACTCAGTCCTGGTGATTTTATCCGTTGCATGGGGAAAAATTCACTGACGTTGATGGGTTGTTGCAGCATATTGTCATAACCTGGTGCAACGTTCTAATGTAAAGGATGCGGTTGCGGCTACGACGATATATGCGGTTTAGCTCGTGCTCTTGCTCGCAGACTTGGTGTTGGTACAAGCGCAATAGCGCCCTTGGTCATGGCCGATCGCAGTACTCACAGTCTATGGACCAGGAGGGGGTGGCCATCGCCGACCCGATGACCGGGATACAGGTTGCGAAGATTCCCCTCCATGCACACGACCTGGGCCGACTGGTGGCGGCAATTTCCGCAGACGCTGGTTTTGGCACCGCCGCTGGGCGACGGGCGGGGTGGGCAGTGAGGGGGGTGACGAAAGGACCGGATCTTGTAGCACTCGATTTTTAAAGGCATTTGCCGAAAGGAGTATCCGATGCGGTACGGCTATTTATCCGTTTTATTGGCATTGGCGCTAGTGGCGGGCCCGGCTGGGGCCGGGCGCTATGACGAGCCGGGTTTTCTCACCAATCACATACGATCGGGTGGCCCGCCCAAGGACGGTATTCCGGCGCTGACCAATCCGACCTTCGTGGCTCCGAGCGAGGTCCGCTATGTGCAGGACGACGAATTGGTCATGGGCTTGGTCATTAATGGCGAGCCACGGGCCTATCCGCACAATATTGGCTGGTGGAACGAGATTATTAACGATCGTGTCGGCGATAAGTCATTTACCGTTACGCTGTGCCCGCTGACGGGCACTGGCCAGGTGTTCAACGCCACGGATACCGATGGCTCGCAGATTGAGTTCGGGGTTTCCGGCTTGTTGATCAACAGTAACCTGGTGATGTACGACCGGCGCGACGGCAGTACGCTATACCCGCAAATGATCTTTACCGCGATCAACGGAGACCACGTCGGCCATCGGTTGGAATTGATGCCGGTTGTCGAGACTACTTGGGCGATGTGGAAGCAGATGTACCCCAATACCACGGTAGTAAAGATCGGGACTGGATGGGAGCGCTATCTCTCCGACCGGCCCCCCTATAACATGGTGCAATACATGAGGTATCCCTATGTCAGTAGTTCATTGGGCGACTACCGGCAAAGTCACGAATATCTAATTTTCCTGCCCTCGACGACCAATGGTTTCTTGGATCAGCGACATCAGGTCAAGGACATGGTCGTGGGCTTGTGCCATAATGGCGAGACCAAAGCTTATCCCTTCAATACCATGCTGGACGGGGCGGTGATCAACGACTTTGTCGGCAACGACCTGATGGTTACGGTATTCGACGCCGATTCGCGCACGGCATTGACCTATTTCAGTGAGATCGACGGCCAGTTGCTGAGCTTTTACGTCGTCGAGCCGGAAGGGCTGTTGCCGGTGGAGTTTATGGATATCGAGACCCGGTCGCGCTGGAATATACTTGGCGAGGCGGTCGCCGGGCCATTAGAGGGGCGCAAGCTCGAACAGGTGCCGGCTTATAACGCGATGTGGTTCGCCTGGTCGTCCTACTGGCCCGATACCGAAGTCTGGGTGCCGGGTGAGGGCATCATTGAGGAGGACGATATCCCGCAGATAACGGCCGTCGAGCAGATGTTTGACGCCACGCCCAAAGGCTTCGCTTTGCAGCAGAATTTCCCCAATCCGTTCAATCCGGAGACGCAGATACAATATGAGTTGCCGGTCGACGGGCAGGTGCAGTTGAACGTATACAATGCGACCGGGCAGCGAGTGCGGTCATTGGTCGAGGGCCAGCAGTCGAGTGGGTTGTATCTGCAGCGCTGGGACGGTCGCGACGACGCTGGCCGCCAGGTGGCGAGCGGGACCTATGCTTACCGGTTGGAGATGCCGGCGGCAGGATTCAGTCAGACGCGGACGATGTCGGTGGTGCGTTGATCGCCTATTGAGTGTACAGAACGTTGTCAATGGGCGCTGGCTTTCGAGTCGGGCGCTTTTTATTGGTTGTTGTCGCTTTTGTTATAATTTCTTGATCTTTGTTGTCGTGCTTTGTGTCTGTAGCCGCTGCCGGTCTGTCGCGCAGGCGGTGTTTGTCGGTTGGTAATTCTGATCATTGGAGGGTGGAATGGGCAATATGCTCGGAAAGTATGTTCACTGGTTGCATACCCGCTGGCCGGCGGGAGTCGTGGAGAAACTGCCGCGGGTCGACGAGCACGGCCAGAGCAATATCTCCGGTTTGTATATTGTCGGCGATCTGACGGGCATTCCGCTATTGAAGTTTTCAGCCGATACCGGGGCGCGGGCGGTGCAACATATCCTGACGGACGAGGCGTTCCAACCCGATAAAGGTTCGGCAGAGGTCATGGATCTGGCGATTGTCGGGGCCGGAGTCTCGGGAATGTCGGCGGCGTTGGAGGCGCGCAAGGCGGGCTTGTCCTTTGTGCAATTCGAGGCGACGGAGCCATTTGCGACCGTGGTCAATTTTCCCAAGGGAAAACCGATCTACACCTATCCGACTGAAATGGTGCCGGCCGGTGATATGCGTTTTGTTGCGCAAATCAAGGAGCCCTTGGTCGCCGAGTTGTACGAGCAGACGCTGGCGCAGGGTATCGAACCGACGCTGGCACGCGTTGAACGGGTCGAAAAGCGCGGTGACCACTTTGAATTGCACATACCAGACCGGGAGAATGTAAAAGCTCGGCGGGTGGTCATCGGCATTGGGCGCTCGGGCAATTTTCGCAAGCTGGGGGTGCCGGGTGAGGATGCGGGCAAAGTCTTTAACCGGTTGCACGACCCGGTCGATTTCGACGACAAGGACGTGTTGGTGGTCGGCGGCGGCGATAGTGCGTTGGAGGCGGCCATAGCTATCGCCCAGTGCGGCGGGCGGGTGACGGTTTCTTATCGCAAGCCCGATTTTTCCCGGCCGAAACCGGAGAATGTCGAGAAGCTCGAAATGTTGACGGCCGACCCGATGGCCGACGTGGCGGTCGATACGCCGTCCTCGGAGCGGGTGACGACCAGTAGCGGTCATTTTATGGAGGGGGAACGCAAGGCGGGGTCGATCAGCATGTTGATGGCCAGCCAGGTGCTGGATATCGCGGAAGATCAAGTGGTACTGAAGGATGCCGAAGGCACGGAGCGGACTTTGCCCAACGACGCCGTGTTCTCGATGATCGGCCGCGAGGCGCCGCTCGATTTTTTCCGCCGTTCCGAAATGGCGATCAATGGCGAGATGGAACGCAAACAGTGGTGGGGCTTTGGCCTTTTTATGGCCTTCTGCTTTTTCGTATACAACTGGAAAGCCGGCGGTGAGCTGAGCAACTTTTTCAAGGGCGAAAAACTCTTTCCCTTCAATGTCCCAGATCTTATACAGGGTATCTCGGCGCAGGCGGGGGATCTCTCGACATTATTGGGTGTCTTGACCTTCAATTTGGGCAAACCGGGCTTTTGGTACAGCTTGGTCTATACGGTGCTGATCATCGTCTTCGGTTATAAGCGGGTCGCGCGTCGCAAGACTCCTTATGTCAAATGGCAGACGATTTCTTTGACTGCGGTGCAGATCGTGCCGCTTTTTCTATTGCCCTATATCGTCCTGCCCTATTTGGGGCACAATGGCTTTTTCGATGCGGGTTGGGCCAGGGGTGTTGCCGACGCACTTTTTCCACAAGTCAGCTATGACCACGGGCGCGAGTATTGGCGGGCTTTCGGGTTGGTATTGGCCTGGCCGCTCTTCGTCTGGAACGTGTTCAGCGAGGAGCCGATGTGGTGGTGGTTGGGCATTAGTGTGGTGCAGACTTTTGTCGTCGTGCCGGTGATCGTCTATTTCTGGGGCAAGGGGGCCTATTGCGGTTGGATCTGCTCGTGCGGCGCGTTGGCCGAGACGCTCGGCGATACGCAGCGGCACAAGATGCCGCACGGCACCGGGTGGAATAAAGTGAATGTTCTAGGCCAGGTGATACTCTTGCTATGCGTGGTGATGCTGCTCGGGCGGGTAGCGGGTTGGGTCTGGCCGGATACGGGTTTCGGACAGTGGATGCGCGGGCTCTATGAGGGCATGCTCTACGGTTGGCAGGCTTTTGGCATTCAGCTCAACTATCGCTGGGTCGTCGATTTGATGTTGGCGGGGGTGGTCGGCTATGGGGCTTATTTCTGGTTTAGCGGTCGAGCGTGGTGCCGCTTCGCCTGCCCATTGGCGGCATTAATGCACATTTATGCGCGTTTTAGCCGCTTTCGCATCCTTGCCGACAAGAAAAAATGCATCTCCTGCAATGTGTGCACTTCGGTGTGCCACCAAGGCATCGACGTCATGAATTTTGCCAACAAAGGTTTGCCGATGGCCGATCCCGAATGCGTGCGCTGTAGCGCCTGTGTGCAGTCGTGCCCGACTGGGGTATTGCAGTTCGGCCAGGTAGACCGGGCGAGCGGCGAGGTGTTAAAGACCGATGGGTTGGCGGCTTCGCCGGTGCAAATGCGCGAGGCTTCGGCTGACCTTCGATAGTTGGCCCAGGTTGGGCGTGAGTATTTCTTAAACGAAATGGAGAAATGCTCATGAAAGGCAAAACGCATAGTAGCGGAAATTCTCCGTGTTTTGCGGCAGACCGATGGCGGTATTGAAAGGGGTACGGCGGGCAAATCATCGCGCACGACGAGGCAGATCTCGGTGGAGTTGGCCAATGAGGTTTGCCCGTTGGCGGGGGTAGCCACAGCGATCCTGCGGCGCTTCGGCGAATAAGGGCTAATTGAAGAGTGCGTCGATGTCGTCCTGCGACATCGTGCCGTCGTCGTCCCCGTCGTCCGATTCGTCGTCGTCCTGCGGCAGCAGATTCTTGTCGAAACTCGTGATGTTGACCTGCAGGTCGAGCGCCTCTTTCTCCGCTCCGAGCAGATTGTCGGAGAGCTCTTGCAACATTGCGCGCAGGGCCTCTGTCTTTTGTTGGGCGCGGTCGCTGACCTGCAGAAAGAGCAGGATCCGCATCAATTGCCTGTCGGCTCCCCGCAACTCGGCGCGGGTCTTGGGGTCGAGATGCTCGCTTTGCCCCAGTGTCTCTAGGGTACTGCTTACTGTGCTGACCGCGTTGATGGTTTTCCCCAAGGAATTATTGAGGTCCTGGGTCAGGTCGCGGATGCCCCGGTCTAGGCGCTGGATCAGGGTTTTTAGCCGTAGGGATTGGCTGTTGTCACGGGCGGGCGGCGAGGGCAAAGAAGGCGCCGCCTCAACGGCGCGTGCGGTTGAGGCCGTGGCCTGTGTAGCCGCAGCCGTTGTGTTCGGCGCGGTGGAGTTCGGAGGGCGTAGGAAGAAGTTGAACACCGAGTGTTGCGTGCGTTGGAAGGAGTCGGTCAGCCCGTGTAGTGAATCCGAGGTCCCTAGTACCAGATGGCCACCCGGCACCAGGTTTTTCCATAGCATTTCGAGGACTTTCTTCTTCGCCACATCGTCAAAATAAATCAGGACGTTGCGGCAGAAGACGATGTCGAAGTCCCGGCGGGCATCGGTTTTGGCATCGTCGATTAGACTGATGGCTTCGAACTTGACCGAATTGGCCATATCGGGGGTGAGCGTGTAGAAGCCCGGGTCTTTGTCCTGGCGGAAATACTTGGATAAGTAGGGTTCCGGCGTGCTGCGCACGTTGCGCTCGGAGAAGCGTCCGCGCCGGGCTTGCGCTATCGCCCCGGAGCTGATATCGGTGCCCTCTATGGAGATCTCCCAACCGGTCTCCCTGCCCAGTTTTTCACGCACGACCATCGCTAAGGTATAGGGCTCTTCGCCGGTGGAGCAGGCCGCCGACCAGATGTTGATCCGCTTGTTCCCGGCCATGCGCCGCTCGTCGATGATCTCGTCGATGATCTTCTCGAAAATCGTGATCTGGTTGGGGTGGCGGAAGAAACTAGTCTCGTGGGTAGAGACCAGGTCGATCAACAGGTCGATTTCTGACTGGTTGTCGGCACTGGTTTTGAGAAAGTTCAGATAGCTTGCCCCGTCGTCCATATTCGTTTCGCGGGCTCGACGCTTGACCCGGGTATCGAGCAGATAGCGCTTGCTCTCGGTATAATCGATACCGGTCAGGTCGTAGATATAAGCCCTGAACTGGGCGAAGGTCTGGTCGTCGAGAAAATAGGTTTGCATGACGTCTGTTCTAATGCTTCGCCGGAGAATTGTAGCGAATAACGCGCCACAGATAGGCTAGTGATTCCGGGTCGAGATCGACGAATTCGATCCTCAGGCCCTGGCGTTAGGCGTCTTGGATAGGGGGGTCATTTTGCCCTCGTCTTTGATGGTATGGGTCACCTCGCCGTTGGCCAGCACTATGTGGACTTGGTAGGGGGTGTCAAGTGGCGGCATGATTAAGCTTTCGATATAGAGCTCGGTTGTGCTGATATCCCGCATCGCGCCGGAAATGGCATCCGCGCCGACCTGAATCTAGACGGTGGCCGCGAAGGGCCGCCGGGGGTGTTTGCATTTGTACTCGTCCATAATGCCTAGGCGCTTTTGCGAATCTCCTCAGTGAGTCGTTCTACGGTGGGTTTTATATGGCGCGCCGCCGTGATCAACTTATTGATATCGATGTCGAGTCGCTGCAGAAGGTGGGGCGGTAGGAAATTGTATACCGCCGCTCCTGGCGTCAGACCGGATGCCGAACCGGGCTCCGCGTCGTTTGATTGTTCGCCCTCTTCACCCCTGTCCGCCGCTGGGCTGGTGGTCGCCATTGCTTCGGGTGGTTCGGCGTCGGCTTGCATGCCCTCCTCCCGCAGTATTTTGGCCATGGGATATTCGGAGTCTTTGGGGTAGGGGTAGATATAGCCGCCGGCAAAGTCGGCGAGGGTTATAAGTTGGCAGAACGGGTCATCGGCTGGGGGCGTATGGTGGTTTTCAATGACCTTGGTGAGCATATCGCCGAGCTTCCAGCTCTCCGAGAGGATCTGCCCGACCATATTGTGGTGGGCACCGCCGGCCACAATATGCTCGACCGCTCGCATCGATATATTCCAGTTTTCGCGTTTGAGCTTGTCTATGATAATCGGGTAGAGCCCGGGATAACTCTGGATCAGGGCGACCTTGCCGATATCGTGCATCATGCCGCCGATAAAGGGATCGCTGGTGGGCGGGAATTTGAGTTTTTCCCAGAGACAGAGCTCTTTGAGGGCCTCTTGTGCCCCGGCGCTGAGTTGATGCTCCTCAAATTCTTTGCGGTGCTGGGGCGTCCAAGCCTTTTGGTCGAGCGGGAAGGCCAGAATACGCGAGGTAATGGCGACGCCGACGCTGTGCAGCCAGTAGGCCTCGACGCTGAAACCCTGTTCCTGGATGCCTTCGAAGGAGCGTTTTAACGCGCCGGCGACGACCATCTCCTTGACCGTGTTCTTGCCGAGCAGCACTACCGCTTTGCCGACTTCGTTGATTTCGCCCTGGAAACCGTACATCGGTGAGCGCGAGCGGCGGATGACCTGGGCCGCGCTGAGCGGATCGGTTTCGACCGCGGAGACCCAGTCCTGCATCTCGCTTTCGGGATCCTTGTCAAGGGCGACGATCTGGTTGTATACCTGGGGCAGGACCGGAAGGTCCACCATATTGCGGATATCGTTTTCGATGCGCTTGCGAATCTCTTTGGGCGACGGCAGCTCCACTGGGACATCACCGGCGAGCACGGCGACGATTTTTTCGGAGACCATCTGTTCGAAGTCCTCGGTCTGTAGCAGGCGGCGTTCGAAGACCGTGACGTCGAGCCGGTCGAGGCCGAAGCGTTCCTTGGCTGTTAGCTCGTTGATCTGGTCGCAGACGACGAAGATGCCGATGGAGCCGTGGTTGTTGATACTGGCCAACCGCGCGAGCGTGATGCCGCCGCCTTTGAGCTGGGAGGAGATGACCAGCATCTTGGTGCGGTCTTTGAGTATGTTCATCTGCTGGCAGACCAGCCCAGTGCTGTCGGACAGCATGTAACCGATATGGTAATCGGGCGTGCGTTCGTCGACATTGCGCACGGCGGCGGTGGTATTGGCGAGGAAGTTGATGACGATCTTGTTTTGGGATTGGCTGAGCTGGTCGGCGGTGGTGTTCGACTCGCCGAAGATGATTATTGGGAAGTCGTCTTCGCGGTCGACCTCGTCCTGGTAGCGAAGAATATCATTGACCTGCTGGCGCGAGCGTTTGAGCAATACCGTTTGAATCTTGGTGTGGAGCTGTTGCTGGGTGAAGGGTTTGGTGATATAGGTGTCGATGCCGGCCTTGAGGGCATGCAATACGTCTTCTTTAGTGGTGCGCGCGGTGAAGAGCAGGATGGGAAGGTCTTGGAAGTCGGGGGCTCGGCGAATCTTCTCCACCAACTCGATGCCGTCCATAATGGGCATATTCCAGTCGGTGAGCACGACGTCGACGTCATGTTGTGTCAACCGCTTCCAGCCTTCGGCCCCGTCTTTGGCCTCGATCACATTCGTAAAACCCATGCCTAGGAGCATGGTGGCGACGAGTTTGCGCATACCTTGCGCGTCTTCGACCAATAGTACTATCATCAGGGCCTTATTTTAATTACTTCACATCGCTTAGTGCAGACGAATAGCTGTATAAGTATAGCGCAGGCGTGTTCCGCTGCCAAAATCTTATGGGACAACAGAGAGCAGCACCGACCTTGGGTGGTCGGCGCTGCTCTTTGCCATATCGTTCGGTGATGCGCTGTGATCAGCGGCTTATTCGGCCGGGTAGTCGATAAAGGTGACGGTGAAAGTTAGGCCTTCCCCGTCGGCGTCGATGATTTCGACGTGGTAAATACCCTCTTCGAGAACCAAGTCTTCATAGGCCTCTTTGCCATCGTCCGAATGCCACATCGTCGGGGCCGGGTCCGAAGGTGGATCCGTTTCTTCGACAATCTGGATCTCGAAATCGAGATCATCGATGTCGGCTCCGTCTACTTCAAGCGTAAAACAACCGGCTTCGCGACCTTCGGGCAGGCTGATGGCCACCGCGTCATCGATGCTCAATTCGCGGATCACGAGGTTGCCTGTGGTGCCATTGCAATCGGCTTGTTCCCATTCGGGGTCCATGCCCATCTCGCCTCCGCAACCGCCCATATGGCCGTGGTGGTCCATAGCGGCGTCAAAGGCGTCTTTGATCTCGTCCTTGCTCAATTTGCCATCACCGTTGCTATCAAGAGCGCTAAAGGCGGCTCCCATCATAGCGCCGGGCCCGTCTTCTGGTGGGGTTGGCTCGAAATCAGCCGGGATGAGCAAATGCGGAAAGGGAGGTGGACCCATGGGAGGGCCTTCACCTTCGCGACCTTCGCGACCTTCGCCGCCACAACCGCCCATAGGTTCATCCATCATTTCCATGGCGGCGTCATAGGCGGTTTTGATTTCGTCTTTGCTTAATTGACCATCTTCGTCCCCATCAAGCTCATAAAACGCGGTTTCGACCAGGGCTTGGGGACCGTCTTCGGGCGCGGGCATCTCGGTGTCGGGCGGCAGGGGGATCATCAGGCCTGGCGGCGGGCCCATATGTTCGTGACCTTCGCCGCTCTCGTGGGACATGGCCATCGCCGATGTGGCGGTCACGATGAGGGCACTGGTTAATAATAGCATCTTCTTCAACATCGTAGGCTCCTTACTAGATGAGATCCGATCTTGACTAATTGGGGGTAAAAGGCGCTGGACGTACTCTCCCTTCTAACATCGCAGTCCGTTCTTGGATTTCGCTTTAATGCGTCGCGGAAAAAAATAGGAAACCATCAAATAATGCAATGTGATAAATATCACACTCAGACATAGAAATAGTAAAAAACTCGTCTTTTATCACCAAGTAAAAACTGACGCGATGATATACGCGATCTATCTATCTGAGTCATTTAGGGCGTAGGTTATTTATAATCAAATAGTTACGATTTTAACGCGTGGGTGCTGTGCAATTGATCTATGTATAGGTGTCGGATAAGTCTGCGTTGAGTTCGTTGATTGCCGATGCCATGGCAAAGCTTTAGATTTCCTAACTCCATACTCTTACAAAGGATTAAGCATGGAAGTGCTGGGTGGTCCGCTCTTTGGTGTTGCGGGGGCGGGAGAATCACACGGACCGGCGATTACGACGACGGTCCTAGGTTGCCCTCCGGGGCTCTGGGTGGAACGTGCGCAGGTGCAGCACTATCTCGATCGTCGGCGCCCCGGCGGCAATAAACTGGGCACGCCCCGTCGCGAAACCGACCAGGTCGCGTTGCTCTCGGGGCTCTATGCGGAAGATCACGACCAACTCCTGGCCGGACCGGCATTGAGCGTGCAACCAGGCGAAGGGGGGACGGAAACCTCGACCTATGAAGCCGGTTTCACCACGGGTGAACCGATTGCCGCGATTGTGCTCTCGGCGGCTAAGCGCTCTGGCGATTACAAACAGTTCGCCGGTGCCCAAGGCCACGTCCGGCCCGGTCATACGGATCTGGTCAAACACTACAAATCCAAAGGTTTTGTCGACGTGCGCGGCGGTGGGCGTTCCAGTTTTCGCTCTACTGTTTCCGATGTGATCGGCGGTTCGATTGCGCGTCTCTTTTTAGCCGAGTATTTTGGCACGGCGATTTTTTCTTCGATCTGCCAGGTCGGCGCTTTGCAAGCGGATGTTTCGCTGGCGGATCGGATCGAGGAACTGCTTGCTGAAGGGAAGCCGTTGTCGCCCGAGGTCTGTGCTGCGCTCGAAGCTGAGTTGGAGCAACGAGAGTTGCATACGGTCGACGGGGATTTTGCAGGGCGGGCGGCTGAGTTAATCGCCAAGACGCGCAAGGAGAAGGATTCATTGGGTTCGGCAGTCGAGATCGTGGCGGTCAATGTGCCGGCTCTGGTCGGCGACCCGATCTATCAGAGTTTGAAGCTACGTTTGATGGGCAGCCTTGGTGGTATGCACGCGGTCCAGGCTTGCGAGATAGGTGCCGGTAGCGCGGTAGCTGCTCGGAAGGGCAGCGAGAATAATGATACAATCCGCAAAGACGGCTATCAGCAGAATAGCCACGGCGGGTTGCTCGGAGGAATGAGTACGGGCATGCCGCTGGTCTGTCGTGTGAGCATCAAACCAACATCGTCGATTCCCCAGCCCCAGGATTCGGTGCGCAAAGATCTCGAAGAAATCGAGTTCCAGTTGCAGAAGGGACGCCACGATCCTTGTCTTGGCGTGCGTGCGGGTGTGACTTTGGAGTCGCGCTTGGCCATTGAATTGTTAAACGCGGTGCTGATGCACCAGGCGCGTCGCGTCGATGTGCAAAACTTCGAACTTTTCTAGAGGCTATCGAAAGAAACCGCCGGTCGTCGCAACTCGACTTCTGGTGATTTTTTTGCGGTGGTCTTACATCCGAAATGGGAACGGGTATGAGCCAGACCTACGCATTTGATGAAGTGGCCCGCTTGCCGCTGCCCGGTGACAATGTCGCCATCGCCACGCAGCGGCTCGAAGCCGGGACCGGGATCAACCACGGGGCAGCGAGTTTTTATCTTAGCCACACCGTGATGGAGGGGCACCGTTTTGCCGTTGCGCCGATTGCGCCGGGCGACGAGTTACTCTCCTGGGAACTGCCCTTCGGGCGGGCTACCGCGCTGATCGCTCCCGGCGCTTACGCGTGTAATCAAGGCATGCTCGACGCGCTGGGTGGGCGGGCGATCGACTTTGATTTGCCTGCGGAGCCGAACTTCGCTGACCATATCGAGCCCTATCGATTTGACGAAGGAAGTTTCACGCCGATCGACCAGGTTACAGGTACTGACGAGGCACGGACGTTCTCTGGATATTTGCGCGCTAGGGGCCGCGGGGTGGGGACGCGGAATTATATCGTCGTGCTGGGCACCAGTTCTCGCACGACGGGTTTCGCTCGCGAGTTGGCGGCGCGTTTCGCCGACGCGGACACGCCGGGCGTCGACGGTGTGGTCGCGATAGCCCATACAGAGGGAGGCGGTTGGGAAAAGCCCAATAACGAGGAACATCTGTTGCGGACCTTGGCCGGTTTTGTCGTTCACCCCAATGTTGCGGCTGTTTTGGCCGTCGACTATGGTTCGGAGGCGGTCAACAACCAGATCTTGCAAGATTATATGGCGCGCAACGACTATCCCCTGGGGAGCGTGCCGCATCTATTTATGAGCATCGACGGTGGGTTCGCCGGGCGATTGCTGGAGGGCGAGCGGCAGATCCGGCGTTGGTTGGCCGAGGTCGGCGTCGAACGCAGTGCGCAGCCGCTGGAACATTTGCGCCTGGCCTTGCAATGCGGCGGTTCGGACGCTTTTTCTGGTATTTCGGGCAATCCGCTGGCCTCCTGGGTTGCGCGCGAGATCATTCGCGGGGGCGGTGGTGCGAATCTGGCCGAGACCGACGAATTGATTGGGGCTGAGCCCTATGTGCTGCAGAATGTGCGCGATGCCGAGACGGCGCATCGTTTTCTCGCCATGGTGGAGCGCTTCAAGGAGCGCGTCGCATGGCACGGCGAGTCGTGCGAGGGCAATCCTTCCGGCGGTAACAAGTTTCGCGGCCTCTACAATATCGTGCTCAAGTCGATCGGCGCGGCGATGAAGCGCCACCCCGATGTGCGTCTGGATTATTGCATCGAATACGGTGAGCGCATGAGGGCCGGCGGCTACTACTTTATGGACAGTCCTGGCAATGATCTCGAAAGTATCGCTGGCCAAGTCGCCTCCGGCTGCAACGCGATCTACTTTGTTACCGGCAATGGCTCGATCACCAATTTTCCCTTCGTGCCGACGATCAAGATTGTCACTACCACGCCGCGTTTCGAGCTTCTGGCCGCGGATATGGATGTCAATGCCGGAGCCTATCAGGACGGCACGCCGATGGATGAATTGGGTGCCGAACTATTCGACCTGACGCTGAATGTGGCCGGAGGGCAGCGTTCTAAGGGCGAGCAGGCTGGTCATGCACAGGTGCAGATCTGGCGCAACTGGCCCCAGCAAGACGGGAGCCGGCTGGAGGAATTGCGCGCGGCGCCGGTGCCTACCGGCGAACGGTTGCAGGTGGAGGGCGAAGAGGCGCCGGCGGTCGAGTTCGCGGGGTTGCGCGGTGGTCGCGGGCTCGTCAGCGACCAGGTTGGGTTGGTGCTGCCGACGAGTCTGTGCTCCGGCCAGATCGCGCAGATGATCGCCGCCCGGCTCAACGCCGAGGGGTTCGGCCGCGAAAAGGGGATCTCGCGCTTTGTCGCATTGGTGCATACCGAGGGGTGTGGTGTGGCCGGTGCCGAAGCCGAGGCGCTCTATGCACGGTCGATGCTCAGTTACCTGACGCACCCGCTGGTGCGTTGCGCGGTGTTGCTGGAACACGGCTGCGAGAAGACCCACAATGACTATATGCGTAACGAACTGGCCGAGCGCGGCTTGCAGGCTGATGATTTCGGCTGGGCCAGCGTGCAATTGGACGGCGGTATCGACAAAGCCGGTGAGAAGGTCGTCGATTGGTTCGAGCATCGGTTGGCGGCGATTGAGCCGGCCTTACCCGAATCGGCCGGTTTGCAGGCGCTGCGGGTGGGGTTGTTGGCTGCGGGACCGTTGTCGAACGATGCGGCAGCTGTATTGGCGCGCTTGACGCGCTGGTTGGTGGGCGCCGGGGCGACGGTAGTGGTGCCCGAGGGCGGGGCATTGCTCGGCAGCGCGACCTATAAAGATGCGGTATTCGCCGGTCAGACGCCTGCCGCGACGTTGGCGCATGGGCAGGCGGTGTCGGCGCCGGGTTGTTATGTGCTGGAGACGCCGACCGAGCACTGGACTGAGATCGTGACGGGGCTCGGCGCGACAGGTGTCGAGATGATCTTGGCCCATACCGGTGATCATCCGGTGCAAGGCCATCCATTAGTGCCAGTGTTGCAGGTGTCGGCCGAGTCGGCGGTGCAAGTGCGCTATGCGGAAGACCTCGACTTCGCGCTCGTGGGGCCCGCCGATGCATGGGCTAACGAATTACTTGATCTCTTAGTCGAGGTTGCTTCGCGTCGCTATCAGCCGGTAGCCGTCGCACAACACAATACCGATTTTCAGTTTACCCGCGGCCTGCTGGGCGTTTCAATGTAGGATAAGCGATATGAGTTCACTCAAAGCGGCCGTCGTTGGTTGTGGTGGCCATGCGCAATTGCATCTGCGCATGATCGACAAGGAGCCGCGTCTGCACTTGGTGGGTGTTGCCGAAATTGACGCCACCCGTCGCGAACAGGCGCAAGCCGAGTGGCGGGTCGAGGGTTTTGCCGATTATCGGCGGATGCTAGATGCGTGCAAACCGGATTTGGTCGTTGTTGCGACGATGCCTGGCCATCTCAAGGCCATTGTTATCGATTGTCTAGAACGGGGTGTGCACACCTCGGTGGAAAAAGCCCCCGGTATGCACGCCGACGAGACCCGGGCAATGGCGGCGGCGGCGGCGAAGAGTGCGGGCAAGGCTATCGTCTCTTTCAATCGCCGCTATTTTCCAGAGGTGCTGGCGCTGCGGCGGATGGTCGAGGCGCGCGGCGGCGCGGTGCATTGCGCCGCGACCTATAACAAGCCGCTTTCTCCGCCAATGGGGACATCGGCCTGGCACGGGGTCGCGCCCGATCCGATTATTTGCGACGCCATCCACCATGTCGACCTTTTGCGTTGGTTGGCCGGAAGCGGCGCGCGTGCGGCGATGCCGATCGAGGTGCACGCCCAGGTTCACGATGGCGCGCGCGAGGGGGCGCACCGCCACAGCGCGTTGGTGCGTTTTGACACTGGCGCTTGCGGGGTGCTCATGAGCCATTACGGCGTCGGTGGCCGTGTCCAGCGGGCGGAGGTTCACGCCGACGATTTTTCGGGTTATCTGGAGTTGACGGGTTCGCCGCCGGTGGTCGAGCCTTATCAGGCGGAAGGTGCGCGCGGGGAGTTATTGGCCGCGCCCTTGGATTTAGAACCTGTCGGCGGTGCCGATTTCGACGAGACCCGCCATTTTGTCGATTGCATTTTGGCCGACGAAGAGCCTTGGTCGACGCTCGCTGACGCGGTGCATACCATGCGGTTGGCGCAGGCGATCAGGGACGGGCACCGCGGGCCTTTGCACGAGTGAGCACGCATGTCATAGCGCTGGCCGCGACGCTGGTGCTGGCGGCTTTAGCCCGCCTTTACCGTCTCGCCAATATTCCCAACGGTTTCAGCCCAGACGAAGCCTCCTACGGTTATAACGGCTACTCCTTCTTGTTGACGGGCAGGGACCGTTTCGGCAATGCCTTCCCGCTCTTCGCCGATAATTTCGGTGACTTGATCTCGACCAGCTATATGTGGTTGACGGTACCTTCGATCTGGCTTTTTGGACTCGATGAGTTCGCCGTGCGTCTACCCGCAGCCTTGGCGGGTATCGTCACCGTTTTTGTGCTATATAAGTTGGGGGGAGCGGTCGTCAACCGCTGGGTCGGGTTAGTGGCGGCCTTGCTATTGGCGATTAGCCCTTGGCATATACAGGTGAGTCGTTATGCCGAGCGCTCGCAGTTGTTGCCTTTGTTCTTCTGTCTGGGTTTGTGGTTGTTTTTGCGTTGGCGTAAAGAAGGAGGGCGCAAGCTCCTGTGGAGCGTGTTGTGCTTTGGGTTGTGCTTCTATACCTATGCGTCGGCTCGAGTTTTTGCGCCGCTTTTTATTGCTGGTGCAGCTCTGCTTTATTTTAGGGAATTGCGTGCGGCGGGCAGATATGCGCTGTGGCCGTTGGGCATTCTGGTCGCCTGTTTCCTACCGGCGGCTCTGCATTGGATCAGCCCAGCGGGCATGGCCCGGGCGAGTTATCTGCTGGAGTTCGCGCCCTTCGATTGGTTGGTGAATTATCTGTCGTATCTTGGGCCGGATTATTTATTTTTCAACGGCGACCCGGAGATCCGCCACAGCCTGCTGAATGTGGGACAACTGTATTTTTTCGAGTTGGCGACCTTGCCAATGGGGATCTTCTTTCTCGTTCGCCGCAAACGCAAAGAAGACGCGCTATTAGGGCTTTGGCTGGCGCTCTATCCGATCCCGGCAGCGCTCACCGACCCGTCACATGCCATTCGTTCGATTGTCGGCGTGCCGCTATTTGCATTGGTGTCGGCGTGCGGTTTGTATCAGGCGGTGCTTTTTGCGCGCGGGCGAAACCGTTGGTTGTTGGGGCTGGTGTGCACCGGGATGGTGGCTGGCAGCGCAGTGGTCTGTGGTCAGCGCTACTTCGTCGATTACCCCGGCTACGCGGCCGTGCGTTGGACTTATGGGATGCGGGAGGTAATGCACTACGCGGAGGCCGGGTCCCACCGGCAAGTCTACATCAGCAATCGCATCTTTTTATCCCATATATTCGCCTTGTTTTATTCAGCCTATCCTCCTGAGAAATATCAACGCCAACCATTGCGTGTTCAGCAGGGGAATTGGCGTTATAACGACTTCGCGTTCGGGCGCTACCATATTTTACCGATGTGGCAAATCGATGCCCGTGCACAGCAATGCGGTGACGCGCTGCTGCTGGCGTTGGCCGGCGAGGCTCGGCAAATGGCCGAACGCACGCCGTATCGGCTCGTGCATAGCGTCAAGGTGCCGGACGGTCGTACCGCTTTCGAAATCTACGAATGCGAATAGCCGCTCAGATCTGCGGCACTTCCACACCTAATTCCGTCGCCACTTCGCCAATTTCATCCCATGTGGGTTGCGGCAGATCGATGCCGTCGACGAGCAGGCGGGCTTTGATTTCCTGTTCTATTTCTCCTGGCGCGTAGATCTTTTTAACATCGGGTAGCGGGCGGGCCGAGCAAACCCATTGCGCCATTTCTTCGACTTCGCGCTCGTAGTCGGCCAAGCCGATAAAGTCTTCGATATTGATCGCCAGGACCATCACGCCATTGCCACCCTTGCCGCCGTCCTTGGTGCAACCGGCGTGTGAGAGCGGGCCGACCAGCATTTCCACCATCATCGCCAGACCGTAGCCCTTATGGCCGAATTGCGTACCGCCGAGGGGCAGCACACCGGTGCCTTCGGGGTCGTCCATGTAGCGACCCGCGTCAGTGACGGGCTGTCCGTTCTGGTCGATGACCCAGCCTTCGGGTAGTGGTTCGTCGCGGATGTTTTTTTGCACGATCTTGCCGCCGGCGACTACGGTCATCGTCATGTCGAGCATGAAGGGCGGACCGTCCCGGCGCGGCGCGGAGAAGGCGATCGGTTCGGGGCGCAGACGGCGGTCGGCCGAGCCGAAAGGCGCGAGGAAGAGTCCGCCGCCATTGAGCCAGACCATGCCGATCATGCCCTGTTCGGCGATGCGTGGCGGATAATCGCCGAGACGGCAGATATGGCTGACACTGTTGAGCCCGACGAAACCAAAGGTCGACTTTTTGGCCTTCTCGACGGCGATGTCGATGGCGCGGTTGCAGGCGACGATGCCGTTGGCGCCCTTGCCGTTAACGATCCTAAGTGCCGGGGTGTCGCGTTCGACTTCGGTTTCTTCCCACGGCACGTAGTTTTTCTTCATGGCGCGGGCGTAATTGGCTACGAGCCAGGTGCCGTGCGAGTCGTGGCCGTTGAGGTGGCTTTCGACGACGTGGTCGGCGACGGTTCGGGCGTCGGCGTCCGGGATGCCAGTGGCGGCGAAGATGCGGTAGCAGAGGTCGTTGAGGACGTCGTGTTGGACTGTGGGCATGGTGGGCTCCTGTGGGTAGTCTTGCTGCGGCGGCTGACGGTCCGTTCGGGGGTATTCCCCTTGCTCATTCTCGCTCCGAGGGGCGGTCTTTTCCGATTTTGCAATCCTGTAAAATCGGGACCGCAAGCCGCTGCAGGGAATCCCCCCGAACGGACCTCGGCGAATGAAGCCTACTGTGAGAAATGTCGAGAGAAAGAAGGAGGAATGGTGGTAGTGGTCAAGTATATAGAACCAATATCGTCAGCAGATAATTAAAGGCCAGAAGCTGCCGTATTGAAAATTGAGACGGCAGAAGGGGTTGGTGCTGTCAATCGCAACTCCCCTCTGCCGTCGAGCTTTATACAAAAAAAGCCACTATTACTTAGACGAATTAAGTGATAGCGGCTTTTGTTGTTTTTGAGCTGAATCGGCCGTAGCCGGTCCGTTTTATGAAGCGTGTTTTTCCATCAGTTCGGTGAAGTAGCCGAAGAGGTGGTAGCTGTCGTGCGGACCGGGGGAAGCTTCGGGGTGGCACTGGATCGAGAAGATTGGCAGCTCCTTGTGGTGCAGGCCCTCGACGCAGTCGTCATTGAGATTGCGGCGGGTGATTTCCAAGCAATCCGGCAGCGAGTCGGCGGCGATGCCCCAGCCGTGGTTCTCGGAGGTGATGAGAATGCGGTCGGTGGCGTATTCTTTGATGGGCTGGTTGGCGCCTCGGTGGCCGAATTTCAGATGGTAGATCTCGGCGCCAAGGGCTAGGCCGAGGATCTCGTGTCCGAGGCAGATGCCGAAGATCGGTTTTTTGCCGATGAGTCCTTTGCAAGTCTCGATCGCGTAATCTAGCGGCCGAGGATCTCCGGGGCCGTTGGAGAGGAAGACGCCGTCGGGTTTTAAAGCCATGACCTCATCGGCTGTGGTTCGGGCTGGAACAACGGTCACCTTGCAACCGGCATCAACCAGACAGCGGACAATATTGCGTTTGATACCGTAGTCCAGGGCGACGACGTGGAAACGCGGATCGTCGGGGCTATCGACATAGGGTTCAGTGCAACTTACTTCGGCGGCCATATCGACGCCTTCAAGTCCGGACCAGGCTCGGGCCTTCGCGACCATGCTGTCCGGGTCGAGGTCTTCGGTGGAGATAGCGGCGGCCATGACGCCCTCGATGCGTACTCTGCGGGTCAATTCGCGGGTATCGATGCCCTCAATACCCAGGATATTGTGTTCTTCCAGATAGGCGGGCAGACTTTGGGTCGAGCGCCAGTTGCTCGGCAGGCGACAGCATTCCTTCATCAGAAATCCGCGGACATGCGGTTTGGAAGACTCGTCGTCTTCCGGCGTAACGCCGTAATTGCCGATAAGAGGATAGGTCATGGTGACGATCTGGCCGGCGTAGGAGGGGTCGGTGAGGATTTCCTGGTAGCCGGTCATACTGGTATTGAAGACCATTTCGCCCAGGCACTCACCACCACTGCCCAGAGCCCGACCTTCGAAGACGGTGCCGTCCGCGAGCGCGACGAGGGCTTTCATCGTACAGGGTGCTCCTTTTGAGGGGTTTAAGCAACGCCATAGAACTTAGGGAAAAAAGTCGTTGATGAACAGGAAATCCTATTCGGCACCTTGGTCGGTCAAGTCTTGGCGTTCCTGTCGGGCTTGTTCCTGCATATCGACGACCGGGTCGAATTCGCCGACGATCTCCTGTCCGACGATTTCCTCAATCACGTCCTCAAGTGTGACGATACCGGCGAAACCGCCGTATTCGTCGACGACGGAGAAGAGGTGTTCGCGCCGCTGGATAAACTCTTCGAGCAGTTGGCTCGCCCGCGCCGATTCGGGCACGGAGTGCACGGGGCGGCCGACCTCTGAAAGCTTGACTTGGTCGTGGCCATCGGCGAGGGTGTTGAACGCGTCGCGTCGCAGTACCATACCAACGATATTTTCTCGTTCTTCCTCGTAGAGGGGGACCCGGCTGTGCACCCAACTGCCCGATTGCTGGCGAGCTTCGGCCAGGCTCAGGTTGCGATCGAGGCAATGGACGACTGTGCGCGGCGTCATGATATCCCGTGCGCGGAGTTCGTCGAGCTTGAGGATATTCTGGATGACGCGCTCCTGATCGGGGGAGATCGCGCCGGAGCGTCGGCTCATCTGCGCGGTGATTTCGATTTCTTCCGATGTCACCTCGGGCACCGCGGGTGCACCTAGCATGATAAGGCGGGTAATAAATTGGTTAAGCCAGATAAAAGGCGCGAAAATCCAGACCAACCATTGGATGGGGCGTGCGATAACCCGAGCGAGGGAGCGGGCATGAACCACGCCAGCTGTCTTGGGTATGATCTCGGAAAAAATCAACACGCCCAACGAGATGGCGGCGGTGAAGTAGATTTCCCGCTCTGGCCCAAATACACCGACAAAAGCGGCTCCAGCGACGGCTGCACCGCCGGTATTGGCTAGCGTGTTTAGGGTGAGAATAGCTGAAATAGGACGCTGAATGTCCGTGTGCAGGCGTTTCAGGATCTTGCCCGAAGCGCGGCCCTGGGCAGCTAGCATCTCAATTTGGCTAATGGGTAGCGAGTAGAGTGCGGCTTCCAGTAATGAGCATATACAGGACACGATAATAACAGTGCCTGTGGCAATAAAAAATAGTGCTGTATCGGAGATCATGGGCAAAGGGGGTATTTACAAAAGAGAGGGACTCCCCACAGGGAATCCCTCTCCAATGGCGCTGGACTAAAAGTCCGATTCGGTTAGTCTACTTCATGTGCTTATTGACCAATTTCGGCAGTGCGAACATGCTGACCTGCTTCTGGCCATCAAAGATGGCTTTGAGCTTGTCGTCCGCGTTGATCATGCGCTTGTTTTGCGTGTCCTGCAGGTTATTCTTCTTGATATAATCCCAGATCTTCTTGGTAACCTGGGTCCGCGGGAGCGGTTTGTTGCCGACGACGGCACCTAAGATAGCATTGGGCTGTAGCGGCCTCATAAACGCCGATAAAGAAGGGTTCGGCTTACGCTTAATCTTCTTTTTTACAGGCGGTTTTTCAGCGGCGGCTTTTTTCTTTGCGACAGGCTTCTTTGCGGCGGCTTTTTTCTCTGCGGGTGGTTTTTCAGCGGCGGCTTTTTTCTTTGCGACAGGCTTCTTTGCGGCGGCTTTTTTCTCAGCAGGCGGCTTCTTTGCGGCGGCTTTTTTCTTTGCCGCGGGCTTCTTGGCGGCTTTCTTCTTAGCCATCTGAATGACTCCTTTATGGGGTGAGTAAGAAAACCTAAAAGCGGAGTAGTCTAAGGATTAGACCTTTCCGGTTTCTCCCCTGTCCTCTTATGAAGGCTTAGGGGCGGTTGTTGATTGTTTTCAAATGAGTGGAGCCCTATAAACACTATAAGAGCACAATTGGCCCAAAGATAGCACTTTGGCGACAAATTAGTCAAGTGCAAATAAGGCGTGTTTTACAGAAGAAAATGCCTAAAAATGAGGTCTCTAAAAAGGCTTTAGGCAATTTGACATGCTTTAATAAGTAGTCTATTTTATCAGGACTTATGGCTTTGTTGTCGTTGGATTTCAATCAGTGCTTTGCACTGTCTCCAATAGGCTGAGAATCGATGGTCAAAAAGAGCAAATTGGGTTTTGTCGGGGCTGGCAATATGGGCAAGGCACTGATTGAGGGTTTGCTTGGCGAACTCTCGCCAGAGCAGATAACCGCTGTCGATGTCAGATCTGAGGCGTTGGAGTCCCTAAGGGCATTGGGTGTGCAGACCAGCACTAATGCTATAGATGCAGTCAAACAGCAGGATTTGGTAATTTTGGGGCTAAAACCTCAAGTTGCGGCTCCAGTGCTGCAAGAATTGGCTATGCACTTTAGCCCTAAACAGACGGTTGTTTCGGTGATGGCGGGCGTGCCTACTGCTCGCATCGAGGAACTATTGCCTGAAAATGTGCCTGTAGTACGGGTTATGCCGCAGACTCTAGTGCGTCTCAAGGAGGCGGCTTGTGCCTTGTGTGCCGGTCGCTCGGCTGGTGCGCAACAGATGGCACTGGTGCGTTCTCTTTTTGAGATAGTGGGCACGACGGTAGAAGTTTCCGAAGGGCAGATGGATGCGGTTACAGGGCTTTCCGGCAGCGGTCCGGCTTGGGCTTATATGGTTATTGAGGCTATGACCGACGGCGGTGTGCGCACCGGGCTGCCGCGAGATATTGCGCTGAAATTAGCGGCGCAGACGCTGATTGGCGCTGGCCGTATGGTGCTCGAAAGTGGAGAGCATCCGGCCGTGCTCAAGGACCAGGTCACTTCGCCAGGAGGGACGACCGCCGCGGGTCTGCACAAATTAGAGGAGAAGGGTTTGCGCGACGCGTTGATAAGCGCCGTACAGGCCGCCGCCGAACGCTCCGCCGAATTGGGACAGTCATGATCGGGATTATCGATTACGGGATGGGCAATCTACGCAGCGTGCAGAAGGCCTTTGAATTCCTCGGTTTTGCAGCCGAGATAGTCGAAGAGCCCGAGCGTTTGAGCGGGGCGACGCACTTGGTATTGCCTGGGGATGCGGCTTTTGGCGATGCGATGCGCAATTTGCGTGCGGCCGGTTGGGACCAGGCCATTGTAGAGGGCATTGCGGCAGAGAAGCCCTTTTTGGGAATTTGCGTAGGGCTGCAATTGATGTTTAGCGAGAGCGAAGAGATGGGCCAGCACAGCGGTCTAGGGATCCTGCCGGGCAAATGCGTGCGTTTCCCGGTTACCGAGCGGGTGCCGCAAATCGGCTGGAACCAGGTTGCGATCAAACGAGATGTGCCGCTTTTGGCCGGTGTTCCCGAGGGGAGTTTTTTCTATTTCGTGCACTCCTTTTATGTGGAAACAGTGAATGAAAGCGACTGTGTTGCGACCACCGACTACGGCTTGGATTATACCTCCATCGCCGGTGACGGCCGCGTATTCGGTGTGCAGTTTCATCCCGAGAAGAGTCAGGCGCACGGTTTACGCCTGCTCGACAACTTTGCCCGTCTGAATTGAACCGCCGATGCTTGCTAAACGGATTATTCCCTGCCTAGACGTAAAAAATGGTCGCAATGTGCGTGGAGTGCGTTTTTCGGCAGACCGCGATGCCGGCGACCCCGTCGAGTTAGCCGCGCGCTATGACGCCGAAGGGGCCGACGAACTCGTTTTTTATGACATCACCGCCTCGGCCGACGGGCGCGCGATCGTCATGGACCTGGTGCGCGAGGTTTCTGAAAAAGTCTTTATTCCGCTGACGGTGGGCGGCGGCATTCGCACTTTCGAGGACGTGCGCCATATCCTCAAGACCGGGGCCGACAAGGTCTCGATCAACTCGGCCCATGTGCATACGCCCGAGATCATCAACCAAAGCGCGGAGAGTTTTGGCTCGCAGTGCATCGTCGGGGCGGTTGATGTATTGAGGCGTCCGGAGGTCGAGGGCGAGGTTCCAGCCTGGGAGATTTATATCAATGGCGGGCGCAAGGCCACGGGTATCGATGCCCTGGAATGGGTAGAGGAGTTGGTCGATCGGGGAGCGGGCGAACTAGTACTCAATAGCATTGATGCAGACGGGACCCGCGAGGGCTATGATTTGGCGCTTAATCAGGAGGTCGCTCGTCGCGTCAGGGTACCGATCGTCGCTTCGGGCGGGGCCGGTAATCTGGACCATATCTACGAGGTGCTGACCGAAGGGGAGGCCAGCGCGGCGCTGGCGGCGTCGATCTTTCATTTTCAGCAGTATTCAATACCCGAAGTCAAGGATTTCCTGCGCGAACGCGGCGTAGTGGTGCGCCAGTGATCGGCGCCGAGACGGCCGCGACGCCTCGGCGGGCGATGATGGGGCGGGTGCGGCGGTTGGTCGTCAAGATCGGTAGCAATGTCCTGACCACCCGCAACCACAAGCTCAGCGGTGCGGTGATCAAGCGGTTGGTCGAGGATGTGGTGGAGCTGCGCGCCGGTGGTTTGGAGGTGGCGATCATCACCTCTGGGGCGGTCGCCGCGGGCATGGGGCAGATGGGGTTGGACAGGCGTCCCGAGGGCATCGCCGAACTGCAAGCTTTGGCGGCGATTGGCCAGGTCTTGCTGATGGACAGCTATAAGGCAAAGTTCCGCCAACAAGGCGTACCCGTCGGCCAGGTGCTGTTGACGGCCGAGGATATATTGGGCGACCGGCGTCGCTATGTGAACCTCGAAAACACATTTCGCAGTCTCTTTGCCTACGGGGCAGTGCCCCTTATCAACGAAAACGATAGCGTGGCCGTTGCTGAGCTCCGCCGCAAACTCGGCGAGAACGATATGCTGGCCGCCTATGTGGCCAATTTGATTCGGGCGGATATGTTGGTCGTCTTTTCCGATGTTGAGGGGCTTTATGAGGCCTTCGGCCCCAATGGCCCGGAGGGCGAATTGGTGCGCGAAGTACGCGAGGACGGCGTTGATTTACAAGGGATGATCGGTCATTCGCTTGGCCACAAGGGCAGTGGTGGCATGGCGACTAAGTTGCGGGCGGCTCGTTTGCTGATGGCCTGCGGTGAGATTGCATTGATCGCCCACGGCCGTAAGCACCGCTTGCGCGACATTCTCGCCGGGCAGGAGCTGGGCACGCTTTTTTTGCCGCGCGATCGCAAGCTTAACAGTCGGCGGCGCTGGATCGGTTTCGCTGGCGAGTGTCGTGGGAGTACGGTGGTCGATCGCGGTGCCGAACGGGCCATCACCGAGCGAGACAAAAGCCTACTGCCGGCCGGTGTCGTCTCCTGCGAGGGCGAGTTTGCCGCAGGAGACGTGGTGCGCGTGGTCACCGAGCGGGGAGAGGAATTGGGACGTGGGCTGAGCCGCTATGCGGCATCGGAGTTGCGCCGCATTTTCGGGATGAGTTCACCTGAGGTGGAAAAAGTGCTGGGCCGTCCGGCGTTGGAAGTCATCCACCGGGACGATCTGGCCTTGTTTTAGGGGCCTATGGCTAAAACGACAAAGGGCAAAATTGCTCCTCTGGTGTCGAGTGCGCGCTGGCGGTTGCTATTTCTAGTGGCCTTCGTGGGATTGGTGATCTATATCGCCGCCGGTGACGGGTTGCTCTTTGAAGTGTGGAAAGAAGAGAAGGAGTTGGTGGTCCTCGAAGCCGAGGTTGGCCGGCTCGAAGCGCAAAACGACAGTTTGCGGAAAATACTGCGGCAACTGGACGGCGATATGGAGTATATCGAAAAAATAGCCCGTGAGGAGTTGGGGCTGATCAAGCCGGGTGAAGTCGTGATCCCGTTGGCCCCGGAAGAGGGGGATTGACCGAATGCCGCGCACCATTGTTAAAACGCGGGCTCTTGTGCTGCGCACTATGCGCATGGGCGAGACCAGTCGCTTGGTGACGTTCTATACCCAAGAGTACGGTAAGCTCAAGGTCACGGCGAAGGGCGCCCGCAAGCCGAAAAGTAAGTTCGGCGCCGCGCTCGATCTGATGACCGAGGTTCAGGCCGTCTGTTATGTAAAAGAGACCCGCGACCTGCAGACTCTAACCGAATGTACCTTGCTCGTGCCGCCGCCGGATCTCGCGCAGAGCCTCGAGCGGCTCTCCTTCGGCTGCGCCGCCTGTGAGTTGGTCGACCGCTTGACGATCGAGGGCGAGCCGAATATCCGGCTCTATCAATGCCTGGCCGGTGTCCTGCACGGGCTGGCCGAGGTGGATCAGAACCAAGTCGAGCCGTTGTTTTGGTATTATCAGTTGCGAGTTGCGGAGGCTCTGGGCTATCGCCCCGAGTTGCGCCACTGTATTTCCTGTCGCAACGAATTAATCGGTCTCTGGCTGTGGTTTAGCGCAGCATTGGGCGGCGGTATTTGCGCCGCCTGCGGACAGGGGAACGGAGTGCGTATAGCCGGGCAAAGTCTCAATTTTCTCGCCGGCCTACAGGGTCTTAAGACCTATAGCAAAGATGCGCTCCCACAAGCCCCGCCCCGGCGCGGCGAAATACGCGCGGCCCTGCGCGGTTTCCTCGAATACCACGGGGGGGAGCGCAGCCGGCTCAGATCGCTAGAATTCCTCGACTCTCTCAGTAGAATCGAGCCCGCAGCAACTATTTGACTCTTCGCTGCGCCGGCGTTGCAAGCTAAGGACGCGGCCGCATGGTTGTCTTAAAGGAGAATTTGATGTCCGACGATCTAATGGAAAAGTTAGTATCCCTGTGTAAACGCAAAGGCTTCATCTTTCAAAGTTCGGAGATCTACGGCGGTCTCAGCGGCTGTTGGGATTACGGGCCGCTCGGCGTTGAGCTTTTACGCAATATCAAAGACGCGTGGTGGACCTCGATGACCTACCGCGAGGACATCGAAGGTATCGACGCGAGTATTCTGATGCATCCGCGTGTGTGGGAGGCTTCAGGGCACGTGGATGGTTTTACCGATCCGATGGTCGAGGACCAAAAGACCAACGAGCGTTTTCGCTTGGATCAACTGCTCGAGGAAAACGGCATCGACGTTACGGGTTTGGGCACAGATGAAATGAACGTCTTGCTGCGCGAGCACGATGTCAAAAGCCCCAAGGGCAACGCGTTGAGCGACGCGCGGCAGTTCAACCTGATGTTCAAGACCTTCGTTGGTCCACTCGAAGACGAGAGCGCGCGGGTCTATCTGCGGCCGGAGACGGCGCAGGGGATTTTTGTCAACTATCTCAACGTGCAACAGGCGATGCGCCAGAAACTGCCTTTTGGGATCGCCCAGATCGGCAAGGCCTTTCGCAACGAGATCAACACCAAGAATTTTCTCTTCCGCGTGCGGGAATTCGAGCAGATGGAGATGCAGTATTTCGTCGCGCCGGGCACCCAGGATAAGTGGTTCGAGTACTGGCGCGAGCAGCGCTGGAACTGGTATCAGCGCATCGGCCTGCCCGAGCGCAAGTTGAGCTGGCACGAGCACCAGGGCGACGAGTTGGCCCATTACGCCAGTGCCGCCTTTGATGTCCAGTACGAATTCCCCTACGGTCCGGGCGAGATTGAAGGTATCCACAATCGCAGTGACTACGACTTGTCGCAGCACGAAAAATTCTCCGGCAAGCAGCTCAAATATTTTGACGAGGAGAGCCGCGAGAAGTTCGTGCCCTATGTGATCGAGACTTCGATCGGTGCCACGCGCACCAGTATGGCCTGCCTGGTCGAGGCCTATCACGAGGAAGAGGTTAAGGGTGATAAGCGGGTGGTGATGCGCTTTCACCCGCGGATCGCGCCGATCAAGGCGGCGGTGCTGCCGCTGGTCAAGCGCGACGGCATGCCGGATATCGCCCATAAGATTACAGAGGACCTGCGGCCCTATATGCGGGTAACCTACGACGAAGGCGGCGCGATCGGTCGGCGCTATCGGCGGATGGATGAAGTCGGTACGCCCTTCTGTCTGACGGTGGACTCGGATACGCTGGAGGACCAGACGGTTACCGTGCGCGAACGCGATACGATGGAACAGGAGCGGGTGCCGATCGCTGATCTGCGCTCCCACATCGAAGGGCGCATGGACAGTTGGCAGGTCCCTTGACCCTTAGTCGAAATACTATAATATTATAGGTTGCTGTATTGGACAGAGCGCGAAAGTGGCGGAATTGGTATACGCGCTAGATTTAGGATCTAGTGCCCGAAAGGGCTTGGGGGTTCGAGTCCCCCCTTTCGCACCATAAGAGAGATAAACGAGTGCACTGTCCGCAAATTCGATTAGCGTTGCGGAGAGTGCGCCCTTTACCGTTGCAGGGTAGTGTTCAGTGAAGACCAATGTTACAGAGAAGGGCCAATGGGGACGCGAGATCGAGGTCGAAGTTGAGGCGTCGCGCGTCGAGAAAGAGCTTGATAAGGCGCTGCGCAAATACCAGCGCCAGTTAGAGATTCCCGGATTCCGTAAGGGCAAGGTGCCGCTCAAGGTCGTCAAGTCGCGTTTTGGCGAGTCGATCCGCGGCGAGGTGATCGGTGACCTATTGCCGGCGTTGCTGGAAGAGGCCACCCGCGAAGCTGGCCTAGTACCGGCCGCTCCGCCGCAAATCGCCAAGCTCGACCACGAGCCAGGCGGTGATTTGACCTTCACTGCGACGTTGGACATTTGGCCCGAGATAGAGGTCGAGCACTACGAAAAACTCGATGCGACCCGCATGGTGCATGAAGTGGCCGATGAGGAAATCACCGAGCAGCTGGAGGAATTGCGCCGTCGTCAGGCGACCGAACAAGCCGTTGAACGGCCACTGGAAAAGGGCGATGTACTTATCGCCGACTTGCAACGGCTCGACGAAGGCGGCGTGCCCGTAATCGGCGAAAGGTTCGAGGAGCGCTATTTTCTTATCGGTGACGAGAATGCGCCCAGTCCGGAGTTCGAAGAGGGCCTGGTCGGTATGAGCGCTGGTGAAGAGCGCAAGGTAAGTTTCGCCTACCGCGAGGATCTTCCCAACGAGGAACTCGCCGGCAAAACCGAGCATTTCGACGTCACTGCGCGCGAGGTGCGCGAGCGGTCCCTGCCTGAGCTGGACGATGAGTTTGCCAAGGATGTCGGCGAGCAGTTTCAGACGATGGCCGAGGTGCGCGAGCATATCAGCAATCAGATTCAGGAACGCTGGAGCTATATGGCTGAGCAGCGGCTGCGCAGCGATCTGGTGGGGCAGTTGATCGAGAAAAACGAGTTCGAGTTGCCTGAGAGTATGGTCGAGAACTATCTCAAATCGATGAAACGCGAACAACAGGCCCAGGGACAGGCTCAGGGACAGGCTCAAGGACAGGCCCAAGGACAGGCTCATGACCATGACCACGACCATGACCATGACCACGACCATGACCACGACCATGACCACGATAGCGAGCACACCGATGAAGAGCGCGAGCAGGCCGTGCGCCGGCTCAAGAGTTTTCTGCTTATCGAAGGCGTGCGCAAGCAGGCCAAGGTCGAAGTCACCGACGAGGAGTTCGAGACCTTCGCCGCGGAGCGTGCTGAGCAGGGTGGTATCAAGCTAGAAGAGATGCAGCGTTCGGGGCGGGTCGATGATTTGCGGCGCGAGCTGGAAGAGAAGAAGGTCTTCGATTTGCTGGGTGAAAAAGCTAAAATAAAAGAGGAAAAGGTGTAGCCAATGTCGCTGATTCCGATGGTCATTGAACAGACGGGCCGGGGCGAACGCTCCTATGATATTTATTCGCGCTTGCTCAAGGACCGCATCATTTTTGTCGGCACCCCGATCAACGACCAGATCGCCAACCTGATTATTGCCCAGTTGCTCTTTCTGGCTTCCGAAGACCCAAAGAAAGACATTGCGCTCTATTTGAATACGCCAGGCGGGTTGGTTACTGCGGGTATGGCGATTTACGATACGATGCAATACGTGGCCTCAGATGTGTCCACTATCTGTATTGGCCAGGCTTCGAGTATGGGAGCGGTGCTCTTGGCGGGTGGGGCAAAAGGCAAGCGCCAGGCCCTGCCAAACGCACGCGTGCTACTGCACCAGCCTATGGGTGGAATCGGCGGCCAGGCCTCCGACATGGAGATTCATGCGCGCGAGATAATTCAGATGCGCCAGCAGATCAACCAGGTGCTGGTCGAGTGTACCGAGCAGCCGTTGGAGCGGATCGAACGCGACACCGAACGCGACTTTTTTCTGTCGGCCGAAACCGCTGTCGAATACGGTATCATCGACGAGATCATTGCCCCGTCGGGTGTTGAGGCGGCGGCCGCGGTTTCCGGGTAAAACCCTCCCTTTCCCAGGAGTCCATTTTGCGCAGAAAGCCCTCCAAAAGCGATCCGCGGTGTTCGTTCTGTGGGCGCAGCCACAGCCAGGTTGAGAAAATCATCACCGGGCCCCAGGTCCATATCTGCAACGAGTGTGTCAAGCTGTGCAACGAGGTATTGGCCGAGGAGAAGCAACAGACCCTGCCTTGGGAGGACGGGGAGATGCCGAAGCCGACTGAAATCAAGGCGTTCCTCGACGAATACGTGATTGCCCAAGAGCGCGCCAAGAAAATTCTCTCGGTAGCCGTATATAACCACTATAAGCGCATTCGTACCACTATCGATTTGGACGGTGTGGAGTTGGAGAAGAGCAATGTGATGCTCATCGGCCCCACCGGTACGGGCAAGACCGAATTAGCCAAAACTTTGGCCAAAAGTGTACAGGTACCATTCTCAATCGCCGATGCGACGATTCTCACTGAGGCCGGTTATGTCGGTGAGGACGTGGAGAATATCCTGGTCGGTTTGCTGCAGGCGGCCGATTACGATGTGGCTCGCGCCGAAAAGGGCATTATCTATTTGGATGAGGTCGACAAAGTCGCTCGTAAGAGCGCCACGCCGACAGTCGGTCGCGACGTATCGGGTGAGGGCGTGCAGCAGGCGTTGCTCAAAATTATCGAGGGGACCACGGCCAATATCCCGCCGAAGGGGGGGCGCAAGCACCCCGAGCAGCCGATGATCCAGATGAACACCCGCAACATCCTTTTTATTTGCGGTGGAGCCTTCGAAGGTTTGGACAAGGTGATCAGCCAGCGAGTAGGCAAGCGCACTCTGGGTTTTGGCGCCGAGGGCAGCGGCGAGGTCGATCCGGATACCTCGGAAGTGTTGCCGCTCGTCCAGCCCGAGGATTTGCTCGCCCACGGTATGATCCCTGAATTCGTCGGCCGTGTACCGGTAATCACCACTATGGACTATCTGAGCGAGGACGATTTGTTGCAGATTCTCACCGAGCCGCGCGATGCGATTATCAAGCAGTCGGTACGGCTTTTCGCGATGGACGGGGTCGAGGCGGAGTTTACCGAAGAGGCGTTGCGCAAGGTCGTTTCCCTGACGGTGGCGAAGGGAACCGGCGCGCGTGGGCTGCGTTCGGTCCTCGAACAGGCGATGATGGACATCATGTACGAGATCCCATCGCAAGAGGATACCACGCGCCTAAAGATCACAGCTGAGATGATCGCGAACGGGATCGACCAGTACGACCGGGATGATGGAGGGATGCGGCGCAAAAGCGCCTAATTCCTATACCCCAGCGATGCGTGTTTCCTCTATCGAATTTACGATTGGTGCTGTTGGCAAAGGAGATTTGCCAGCCGCCGGCCTGCCCGAGATTGCCTTTGCTGGCCGTTCTAATGTCGGCAAGTCCTCGCTGATAAACCGGCTCGTGCAGCGCAAGAAGTTGGCTCGTACTAGTTCTACGCCGGGTAAGACCCAGCAGCTGAACTACTACTTGGCCAACGAGCAGTTCTATTTGGTCGACTTGCCCGGTTATGGTTTTGTCAGTGGCGGTGTAGGTTTGCGCTCGACACTGGGCAAAATCGTTGGAAGATATATCTCTGACCGCCAGGAGCTGCGGGCGGTGCTGCAGTTGATCGACGCCCGGCACGGCCCGACCGAGCTGGACCTGCAGATGATCGAATGGCTGCAGGAGGCGCAAAAGCCGTTCTTGCTGGTCTTCACCAAGGCCGACAAGTTGTCGCGCGACAAACTAAAAACACAGTTCGACCGGCTCGATTCGCAAAAATCGCTCGCTGGTATTTCTTTTGTCTCTTTCTCGGCCGTCGACGGTCGCGGCAAAGACGATATTTGGGGGTGGATCGACGACGCTCTCGCGGGCAAGGCGGTCTGAACTGTAGGTCCTAATAGTATTGAACCAAGTTACAGGGGATGTTTTGAAAGTACTGATCAGTGACAAGATGGACCCTCGTTGCGTCGAGACCCTCGAAGCCAACGAGGGGGTGGTCGTTGATGTACAAACCGGACTATCTGCAGACGAACTCATAGGTTGTATCGGCGAGTATGACGGTTTAGTGGTGCGCAGTGCGACTAAGGTGACGGCCGAGGTCTTCGCGGCGGCGAAAAACTTAAAGGTTGTTGGCCGTGCCGGAGCGGGGGTCGACAATATCGACGTGGAGGCGTCTACGCGTCGTGGGGTCATCGTCATGAACACTCCGGGAGGCAATTCGGTATCTACAGCCGAACACACTTTCGCGATGATGGCTTCGTTGGCGCGGCATATTCCGCAGGCGACGGCCTCGCTCAAAGGCGGCTTGTGGGAACGGGGCAAGTTTACGGGGATCGAGCTGGCTGGAAAAACCATCGCCGTGCTCGGTTTGGGCCAGGTCGGGCGGGAGGTGGCGATGCGCGCCGGAGCCTTTCGCATGAAGGTCCTCGGCTACGACCCCTATATTGGCGAGGAGGTGGCGTTGTCTTGTGGTGCGCAGTTGACGCCGCTCGACGAGATCTACGCCGCCGCCGATTTTATCACTGTTCATATCCATCTTACCGAGCAAACCCGCCACTTCGTCTCCGACGAGGAGATCGCAAAGTGTAAGGACGGGGTTTACCTTATAAACTGCGCCCGCGGCGGGATCATCGACGAGGCGGCACTCCTGCGCGGTTTGCAGTCGGGCAAGGTTGCTGGAGCGGCCCTCGATGTCTTTGAGGAAGAGCCGCCGGCGCTTATGGACTTGGTGGTTCACGATCGTGTGATCAGTACCCCGCATCTTGGGGCCTCGACTAAGGAAGCACAGGCCAGTGTCGCGCTGCAGGTTGCCGAGCAGGTCGGCGATGTGTTGATGGGCCGGGTCATCCGCAATGCGATCAACGCACCTTCGGTCGAGCCGGAGATCTACGAGAAAATGCAGCCTTACCTGGTGTTGGCCGAGCGTCTTGGGCGCTTGCAGGCTCAACTCGGCGAGGGACAGCTTAAGCGCATTACCGTCGAGTATCGGGGCGACGTCACCGCATATCCCACCTCGCCGTTGACCTCCGCGGTGCTCAAGGGCATTATGGAGACGGTTTCCAATGCGGCGGTCAATTTTGTCAATGCGCCGCTTTTTGCTCAGGAGCGTGGTGTGCGCGTTGATGAATTGCGCAGCAGTGAACATGAGGACTACGCTAGCCTGATTACTGTGGTCTACCACACCGACAAGGGCGAACGCCTGCTGTCGGGGACACTATTCGGTAGGAGCGAGCCGCGCCTGGTCCGCCTTGATGAATACAGTTTTGATGCCGATCCCGCTGGGCATATGCTCTTCTATCTCAACGATGATGTGCCGGGTATTATCGGTCAGATCGGCACGGCGATAGGCAGTCATAGCGTCAACATTGCACAGATGTCGTGCGGCCGGCGCGAACTGGGTGGACAGGCGTTGACGATTCTCAATATCGACGATTCGATCTCCACCGAGGTCATTGATGATATCCTTTCCCGGGAATATATCTCCTGGGCCAAACAAGTCAGTCTTTAGGAATAATATTATGCCGACAAAAATAGTAATAGGTGCGCAGTGGGGCGACGAGGGCAAGGCGAAGGTTGTCGACTATCTCACGCTCAAAGCCGATGTGGTGGTGCGTTATCAGGGGGGGGCCAATGCCGGTCACACGGTAATTGTGGGAGATACCGAATTTGTCTTCCACATGATCCCCTCGGGTATTATGCACGAAGACAAAGCTTGCGTGGTGGGCAATGGAGTGGTTATTGACCCTGAAGCGATGCTCGCCGAGATCGACGACCTGGAAGGCAAGGGTTTTTCGGTCGCGGGGCGTTTTTTCGTCAGCCATATCGCCCACATGGTTATGCCCTATCACAAAGCATTGGAAAAAGCGAGCGAGGAGAGCAAGGACGGGGTTAAGATCGGCACGACAGGACGGGGTATCGGCCCGGCCTATCGCGACAAGGTCGAGCGTACCCATGGGGTGCGGGTTATGGACCTTTTGGATCCGGCTCGTCTGCGCGACAAACTCAGGGCCAGTATCAACGCCAAGAATGAAATCCTCACCAAGGTCTACGGTCAGGACCCGCTCGACGTCGGTCCGATCCTCGACGCCTATGTCGGCTACGGCGAGCGCCTAGCGCCCTATGTCACTGATGCCTCGGTATACCTCAACCAGGCGATTGACCAGGGCAAGCAGGTATTGTTCGAAGGCGCCCAGGGCACTTTACTCGATATCGACCACGGCACCTATCCCTATGTCACGTCGTCGAACACCACAGCGGGCGGCGCCTGTACCGGCACTGGCATCGGCCCGACGCGCATCGACGAGGTGATTGGGGTGACCAAGGCCTATACGACGCGCGTGGGCAATGGCCCTTTCCCGACGGAACTGCTCGGGGAGGAAGGTGAGCGACTGCGCAGCCTGGGACACGAGTTCGGCGCGACGACCGGTCGAGCCCGGCGCTGCGGTTGGTTCGATGCGGCGATCCTCAGGGCCTCTTCCAGGATCAATGGCCTGACCAGCATCGCCTTGACCCGGCTCGACATTCTCGACGAGCTGGAAAGTCTCAAACTCGGTATCGGTTATCGGTACGGCGAACAGGTCTTGGAGGAATTCCCTTCCGACCCACAGGTGCTTGAGCAGTGCGAGCCGATTTACGAAGAAATGGAAGGCTGGCTCGCCCCGACCACCGAGGCGCGCCGTTTCGACGACTTGCCGCCTCAGGCGCAGGCCTATGTCAAGCGGGTTTCCGAACTGAGTCGGGCGCCGGTTTCGCTGATATCGGTAGGGCCCGAGCGCGAGTCCACGATCGACATCGACTAAGAGCTTATAAAAAATGGTCGCGTGCCGGCCGTCACACGGCTGCAATGTCTACGACAGCGCGGCTTGCGGCTTGCGGCATGCGCTATGTGATATCACAGAGGATATGGCCCTATAAGGCGCCTAGCCTCCCAAGGGCATAGAGGCTCGCTGGCATTTTGCACCGTCTCCAATGACCCTGTCCACAACGAATCGAGCCGTTCTCACCTATCGCGGCTTTTCGGACGACCTTGAAATGCTACTGAAGAACGAAGCTCGAACCGAATCCAAAGCCGGCGTTCTGCGGCGGTTGATCGCTGAGAAGACCGTAGCGATGCCTGGGGCTTTCAATGCGCCGGTGGCAATGATGGCTGAACGCACGGGCTTTGAAGCCGTCTACATATCGGGTGCAGGTTTGGTCAATGGCACCGCCGGTTATCCGGATGTCGGGCTGTTGGGCATGGACGAGATGGCCCGCGCGGCTGGTTATATCGCCAACGCCGTCAAAATACCGTGTATTTGCGATGCCGATACGGGCTTTGGCGAGACCTGGCAAGTAATGCGTACGGTGCGTGCCTATGAGCGCGAGGGCTTGGCCGGGTTGCACCTGGAGGATCAGGTCATGCCCAAACGCTGCGGACATCTCGACGGCAAGTCGTTGATCACCACCGAGGAGATGGAACGCAAAATTGCCGCTGCCTGTGAGGCGCGGCAGGATCCCGATTTCATGATCATTGCCCGCTGTGACGCTCGCGCGGTTGAGAGTTTTGAGCGGAGTGTCGAACGGGGTCAGCGCTATTTGGCCGCTGGTGCCGATGCGATTTTCGC
This sequence comes from Gemmatimonadota bacterium, assembly GCA_018672475.1. Lineage (GTDB taxonomy): Bacteria > Latescibacterota > UBA2968 > UBA8231 > UBA8231. Next base: position 61,582 of record JABHFS010000076.1, read on the forward strand.
TGAAGCGATGCAAAGCCCCGATGAATTCGCCCGTTATGCCGAGCAGGTCAAAGGCCCGTTGTTAGCCAATATGACCGAGTTCGGCAAATCGCCGCACCTGACCGTGGATGAATTCGCTGGGATGGGCTATAGTATGGTTATTTTTCCGATGAGCGCCTTCCGGGCGATGATGAAGGCGGTCGAAGGGCTTTTCCGCGAGCTGAAAGAGAAGGGCACGCTCGAAGGCGCGTTGTCGCGCATGCAGACGCGGCAGGAACTTTACGAACTGCTCGACTACGAGGCCTATACGCAATTGGACGCGGATCTCGCCGCGCGCTTTCCCGAGAAAGATACAGAATGACCGATCAAGCTTATAGTCCGGGTTTAGAAGGTGTGATTGCCGGCGAATCGGCTCTCTCGCGTATTGACGTGGAGATCAATCGTTTGATCTTACGCGGTTACGATTTAGTAGAACTGACCGAGAATGCCTGCTATGAAGAGGTCGCCTATCTATTGCTCTATGGCGCTTTACCGACAGCGGCAGAGTTGGCGGCTTTCAACCGAGAGTTGCGCGCCGAGCGCGCGTTGCCCGGCCCGGTGGTCGACCTCTTGCGTACCGCCCCGGCGGATGCACACCCGATGGATCTGGTGCGGACCGCGGTTTCGGCGCTCGCCTTCTTTGATGTCGAGACCCGCGACAACAGTCACGAGGCCAATGTGCGCAAGACCGTGCGCCTGATGGCCAAGATTCCCACTGCCATCGCCACTGGTCATCGCTTTGCCGAAGGGCTGGAACCCGTCGCTCCCGACGCCGAACTGGACCAGGCGGCCAATTTGCTCTATATGCTGCGCGGCGAACGGCCTCCGGCCTATGAAGTCGAGGCGATGAACGTGTCGCTAATTCTTTACGCCGAGCACGGCTATAACGCCTCGGCCTTTACCGGGCGGGTCGTGGCCTCGACGCTCGCGGACCTCTATGCGGCGGTAACGGCGGCGATCGGGGCTTTGGGGGGGCCGTTGCACGGCGGCGCCAACGAGGCGGCGATGGAGATGCTCTTGGAAGTGGGCGACCGCGAGACCGCTGAGCAGTGGGTGCTGGACGCGCTGCGAGAAAAGAAGAAGATCATGGGCTTCGGCCATCGCGAATATAAGAATGGCGATTCGCGGGTGCCGTCGATGAAGAAGGTCGGGCGGCAGATCGCCGAGGCGGTTGGTGAAGCCAAGTGGCCGGATCTGGCCGACGTAGTCGAAGAGACGATGTTGCGGGAAAAGGGGATCTTCCCCAATGTCGATTTCCCCTGTGCCTACACCTATTACATGATGGGGATTCCGATACCGCTCTATACGCCGATTTTTGTTGCCAGCCGGGTGGTGGGTTGGGGGGCGCATATTATCGAACAACACGACGGCAACCGGCTGATTCGCCCCAATCACATTTATGTAGGGCAGGAACATCGGCCTTTTGTAAGGCTCGATGACCGCGGTTGACCGCGGCGTTGTTTTATAAATGGGAAACCGGCGGGGCGGAAGCTCGGCCGGTTTTTTTTATGGCGTTTTAACTCTTGTCGGCCGTAGGGTGGGGCTGCGGGACTGGCCGCGCTGGGTATGTTCAACGTCTCTTGGGCCGTCGCCCCTCGGGTCGCCGTCGCGACGACTCCCCCCTTGCCCCGCCAGGCCCGAAGCTACTCCCCGCCCCCTAATAAATATAGTGCGCCAGCCCCTCCGCTTGCTATGCTATTTTCTGCCCTTAAAAATACCTGGCGAGGGACCTCTCTCTTTGGAAAATAGAAGCTCGTTTCTCAACGGCTGGCCATTAACCAAGTGCGGCTTTCGAGTAGGAAGTCCTGGAGCGTTTCGCTCTGATAATCGAGATAGGTCCAGGCCAAGGGTTGATAGCGGCCCTTCTGGTAGAGCAGGGTAAGTTCGGCGTAGAGTTGCGGGGCGATACAGATGCGATGGCCTGAGTATTTGCTGGTGGCTAGGACTAGGGACTCAATCGAGAGTAGGCCGGGGTCGATATTGGCTCGGCGTTGCAGTGTATCTTCTGTTGCTCTCGCCATCTGCCGTTCTAGTTCGATCGTCTGGGTTTTGATTGCGGCTAGTTTCGAGGGATCTATTCGTTCGGTGCAACAGACCAACTGTTTTTGCAAGTTGGCCCCCATTTCTCCTTGGTAGTAGGAAGTGTAGTCGAAGGCGTAGACCTCGCTCGCGGCGCGCAATGGGCCAAAGTATTGCGCGAGCTGTTCTTTGCTCGTAGCCAGGGTTTGTTCGCAGTCGGCGAGCACGGCGAAGACTAGGGCGACGGGTGTGGCGGCTTGTAATTCGATGGGCATGGGGGGTATAGGGTAAGGAGCTTGCGGCATCGCGGCAACTTGACAGGTCGCCAGCGGGACACCTATCCTTTCTGCTCTCTGGGAAAGGATATATGCAATGCGCGTAGAAGATCTCGACACACCCGCCCTGATCGTTGACCTCGATGGGTTAGAGAATAACCTGGACCGTTACCAAAAATATTTCGATGAGCACGGAATCGGGTTGCGGCCGCATATCAAGACTCACAAGTGTCTGGCCATAGCCCATATGCAAATGCGCCGCGGGGCGATGGGCATCACCTGCCAGAAAATAAGTGAGGCCGAGGTGATGGTCGCCGGTGGGGTAGACCGGGATATTCTTATTCCGTTCAATATCATTGGCCGCCAGAAGCTGGAGCGGCTGGTGGCATTGGCGCGAAGGACGCGGTTGACGGTGGCGGCAGATTCGCAATATACGGTGCAGGGGCTGGCGGGCGCCGCGGCGGCTGCAGGAGTGGCGCTGGGGGTCATTGTCGAGCTCGACTGCGGGCGCACGGGGATCGGGCCGCCGGCGGCGGCCGTTGATCTTGCGGCAAAAATCGACCAGGCGCCGGGCATCGAGCTTCGCGGGATTATGACAATGCCGGCGACACTGGACCAGCGGCCGTTGATCCAGGAGACGCTGGAACTTTTCGATAAACGGGGCTTGCCTTACCCGGTCGTCAGCGGCGGCAGCACACCCGGTGCGTTCAATGCGCACCAGATCCCCGAACTGACCGAATACCGGGCCGGGGAATATCCGGTGGGTGGTGTTGGGCATCTCAAGGGTGGTACCCACAGCGTCGAGCAATGTGCTGGACGGGTACTGATGACGGTGGTTAGCCGTCCGAGTGAAGATCGCGCGATCCTCGATGGTGGCAGCAAATCGTTGAGCGGGGCGACTTATCGGGAGGAAGACGGTTCGACGAGCATGGGCTATATCGTCGAATACCCGGATGCCCGTATCGAGGGGGCCTCCGAAGAACATGGGCACGTGGACTTGTCGGCCTGTAAACGAAAACCCGGAATGGGCGAGCGGGTGCAAGTTTTGCCGGTGCATCCCTGCCCCTGTTTTAACGAACACGATGAAATCGTCGCTGTCCGCGCGGGCGAGGTCGAGGCCATTTGGCCGGTCGACGCGCGCGGGCGGATACGCTGAAAGGAGCAAGCAGATGGAATTTGCTGAACTGAGCGAAAAATTAAAAGCGGCCAGCACTGCGACCTTGACCTCGGTGCTGCGCAACAAGGGGTTGCACAACACGTTCATGCACCAGGTCGTCCCCCTCAAAGCCGATATGAAGATGGTCGGACGGGCCTTTACCCTGCGCTATATCCCCGCGCGCGAAGACCTTGATGAAGTGCCGCTGGACAACTTGAAGGACGTGCAGCGCATCGGCATCGAGCGCATAACCGAGGGCGAGATACTGGTTATTGACGCGCGCGGTGACGCGCGTGCCGGGACCATGGGGTCGATTTTGGCGGCGCGCATCCAGATGCGCGGCTGTATGGGCATTGTCACCGACGGTGCCTACCGCGATTCGCCGACCATTGCCGCGTCGGGGTTGCCGGCTTATGCGGCGGCGATGAATGCGCATACGAATAAGACCATCCACTACCCAAGTGAGATACAGGTGCCCGTCGCCTGCGGCGGCGTGGCGATTTATCCCGGCGACCTGATCGTCGGCGACGAAGAAGGCGTGGTGGTGATCCCCGTGCACTTGGCGGAGGAAGTTGCCGTCGAAGCGGAGGAGATGGAGGAGAAGGAGCGTTTTATCATGGAGAAGATTCGCGCCGGTGCGAGTATTGTCGGCACATATCCACCCGACGAATCGACATTAGCCGAATATCAGGCCTGGAAAGAGGCGCGGGCGAAATAGCGCTAACCGATCTTTCCGAAGCCCTCGACCGAGTCGAGGACTAGTTGCAGAAGGCTCGTGACGCGGCGGGTAAGGGCGAAGACGTCGAAGCCGTGCTCGATGATGTGAGTATGGAATTGACTACGGTAATGAGTACTTTGCAGTTTCAGGACATCACCTCCCAACAGATCGAAGGGGCGCACGCGGTACTCGCTGCACTCGGCAATGGCTTGGGTAAACTGGTCGGTTATCTGGGTATTGCCGCTGCTAAATAGCGCCGGCCGACTCCAGCGCAGTCGACCTTTTTTTATGCCACCAGCATGGCGGCCCCGAAGACGCCGGCCGAATCACCGAGGTCGTTTTTGACGATGCGCGTTTCGAGGCGATTGTTGAAAACGTGGCGCGCGGTTTCGCGCACGCCCTCGTTGTAGAGCAGGTCGATATTGCTGACGCCACCGCCAAGGACCACGACGTCGGGATCGAGGATATTGATGACATTGGCTATCGCACGGCCAAAATAGGTGGTTAGGCGTTCCATGGTTGCGTCGGCGTCAGGGTCTTGGCCGTGGCTGTGGCGCTCGGCTATTTCGGCAAGTGGACGGTGTTGTTTGGCGCGTTCGGCGTAGAAGCGTTCGAGGAAGGGGCCGGAGAGGATCGTCTCGACGCAGCCCCGCCGCCCGCAATAACATTCGGGGCCTTCCGGGTCGAGTAGATTATGACCCCATTCGCCCGCGATGCCCTGGCAGCCGTAGAGGGCTTTCTGGCCGACGACCACGCCGCCGCCGACTCCGGTCCCGAGGATGACGCCGAAGGCCGTTTTTGCACCGCGTCCCGCACCCAGACGCGCCTCGGCGAGGGCGAAGCAGTTGGCGTCGTTGGCGAGTTCGACTGGTATCCCCAGCGCGGTCTCGAGATCATGCTGCAATGGCCGGTCGATCAGGCAGGTGGTATTGCTGTTTTTCATGGTGCTGTTCTGCGGGTCAAGTACGCCGGGCGTGCCGATGCCGACGCGCGTCGGTTCGGTGGCGGTTTCCGCGCGCATGGCCTGGACGAGTCCGACGATGCGTTTGACGATATGCTCGTAGCCCTTTTGCGCCTCGGTGGGGACACGGATGCGGCACAGGGGGTTGGGTGCGTCGGTTGCGCCGAGGACCACGCCTTCGATCTTGGTCCCCCCCAGGTCGATACCCCAGTACTGTTCGGTCATGCGATGGCCCTTTCCTTGAGTATATGCCTCTGCTATAATGTGCCGCAGTGCGCCGTTGCGGGCAATGCGGCGCTTAGTCGGTATCGGTCGCCGTGTTTTCGATGACGCGCATCGACTTCCAGCGCCCGGTGCGGAAGCGAAGGTAGAATACGATGCTCATGACGCAGATATAGATACAGACAAAGCCCCAGAGCAAATAGAGGCCTCCGTCGAAATAGGTGAGCACGATAAAGGACGGCACGACCATGATGGCCCAGGCCAACGGGATCGAAAGCCACATGACGAAACGAGTGTCGCCGGCCCCTTTCAGCGCCGCGGTGAAGATCATATAACCGGCGTCGAAGATGCAGTAGACGGCGACGACGCGCAGCAAGTTTACCGCGATCTCGTGGGCGGCGACAAAATCGGCGTCGTGGGCGCGGAAGCCGAAAGGTGCGAGGAACAGTTCGGGGATTGCGAGATAGCTGATGCTCATCGCGCCCATATAGACAAGGGCTATGTGGAAGCCGGTCCAGGTGCAGTATTCGGCGGCTTGCGGATCGTCGCGGCCCAGACATTGGCCAACCATAGTCGATACGGCGATGCCGCAACCGATAAGCGGCATAAAGGCCAGGCTGTTGATATTGAAGGCGAGGTTAGTCGCGGTCAACGGGATCGGACCCAGACGCCCAACGATAAGTATAAATAAGGTGAAGGCCATAATGTCGAGCATAAAGCTGATGCCATTGGGACCCCCGAAGCGAAATAGGCGGGCAATGAGTTCGCGATCGGGTTTCCAGCCACTCAGGGTGGCGTAGATATCGCGGTATTGACGACGGAGGAAGAGCATGGCAAAGGCCAGCGCCGAGATGCTAAGGCCAATATTGGTGGCCCAAGCGGCCCCGCTGATGCCGAGCGCGGGCAAGCCCCAATGCCCAAAGATCAGTCCGTAATCTAGCACGACATTGACACCGATAGCCGCGATATTGACGGCGAGCACGATCCAGGTCTCGCCACGGCCGCTGAAAAAACACGAGAAGGCGGTGGCGGCGACTTGTGGGCCGGTGCCGTAACAAAGAATGCGGAAATACTCGATTTCCTCCGCGCGGATGGCTGGGGCATGGCCGACAAATTCGAAGAGCGCGCCGGAAAAAAAGGCGGGGATCAAGGCTAACAGACCGCTCAGTAGGGCCAGGTATACCCCCTGCCAGACCGCCGGTCCCACTCGTTCGAGCCGATCGGCGCCGCTATACTGGGCGACGAAGGTGTTGACGTACTGGGCGGTGCCCATGAAGAGACTGATGAAGGTGAAATTGGCCACGCCCGCCGGCAGCGCCGCGGCCAGCGCCGCGGTTGAATGCCAGGAGAGGAATATCCGGTCGACAAAGTGTTGGATGCTCCAACTGGCGGTGCTGAGGATGAGAGGGAGGGCGATCGCGAGGAACTCCCGATAACCGCCATCGGCTCGCCACCTGCGGGTGATGCGCGCCGCCAGGCCACCGGGTTTAGCACTCATATGCTTGTATAACCTTGTGCAAAGTGGTGTGGAACTCCCCATAATTTATTCTACTCTTTATGGCTTTTAAGAAGTTCGCTATAAGCGGATGCTTGTGCCAGACCTCATAGGAGGCCGAGCGCATTGTTCGATCGATGGCTGATATGTTGTGGGTTGTGGTTGCATCGAGTTTGGTCTTCCTGCTGCAAGCCGGTTTTACCTGCTTGGAATCTGGCTTAGCACGGGCCAAAAACAGCATCAACGTCGCCGTTAAGAATCTTACCGATTAAACGCTTTACATTATACGGCATAGCCCTTTTTTTAGGCTACGTTTTGCAGGAAGGCGGTGACGATCGTCCCGGGTGCGGGCGGTTTTCCGCAGGGTGGAAAACCACGGAAGATCCAAGGCAGTAACTTGCCGATGGCGGTGTTTGAGGTGTTCTTAATATGGATGAGTTGGTTTGAACGGCGGTAGTACGTTAGCAATGGATGCACAGCTTCTGAACGGGTGATCCGGGGGTTGAGTTCGGGGTGAGCCTTTTTTGCTGGGAATGGGCAGATCGGGTCAGACTGTAAATGAAGGTATAGACGCACTAGAAGAATCTGAACGGGGGGTGCGCGGCCGAGATGCACTAAAAGGAGCAATTATGGAAACGGCGATAGACTGTATTATCGTTATGGACCACGAGGGCAAGATACTCGAATTTAACAGGGCCGCCGAAGAGACCTTCGGCTACGACCGCGGGGAGGTCGTCGGCGAAGTGCTCAGCGACAAGATTATGTCCGTCGCCCGCGGCGCAGGGTTTGCGGAGGAGTTGAAGCGCTATCTGGAGATGGGCGCATGGGATTTGCTCGATCGGCGCGTCGAACTTGAGATGAGGCGGGCTGACGGTCGCGAATTCCCCGTAGAAATGGGGCTGACGGCGCTGGTGTACGACAAGCAGCCGATTTTCACCGCTTATTTGCACGATATAACCGAGCGGCGGCGCAGCGAAGAGCAGATCCGCAATTTGGCCAAGTTTCCCGACGAGAACCCGAGCCCCATCCTTCGGGTTGGCTGCGACGGCATGGTGCTCTATTCCAATCTACCCGGTCAAATCGTGCTCGATGTCTGGAACGGCGAAGTGGGGCATGTATTGCCCGAGTCTTGGGCGCGGGCCTTTATCGACGTCTACTCGCACAATACCAACACCGAGTTTGAGGTCATCTGCGGCGAACGGATCATGTCCTTGATCTGCGCCCCGATCGCCGAAGCCGGTTATACTAACCTCTACGGCCGCGATATCACCGATAAAAGGCGCCAAAACCGGTTGGCACTGCTCAACGCGGAAATCGGTATCGCGCTGACTACGGGCGAAAGTCTACGCGAGATGCTGCAAGCCGTCACTGAGGCGATCGTTCGACAGCTCGACGCCGCTTTTTCGCGCATCTGGACCGTCGACGAGGAGTGTGACGAACTGGTGTTACAGGCTAGCGCCGGACTCTACACTCATCTTGACGGCGGCCATGCCCGGGTTCCGATCGGCGAATATAAAATCGGCTTAATCGCCTCGGAGCGTAAACCGCACACCAGCAATAATGTGTTGGAGGACCCGCGTCTCAGCGATCCCGAATGGGCCAAGCGCGAGGGGATGGTCTCATTTGCCGGCTGCCCACTGATCGTCGATGGGCGGCTGCAAGGGGTGATCGCGATGTTCGGCAGGGCGCCGCTCGAACTCGAGACGCTGAGCGCGCTGGAAGTTATCAGTAACTCGGTAGCGATGTCGATAGATCGCAAGCGCAAAGAGGAGGAATTGATCCAGGCCCGCGACGCGGCCGAGAGTGCCAGTCGTGCTAAGAGTGCCTTCCTGGCCAATATGAGCCACGAGATCCGCACCCCGATGAACGCTGTCATCGGCATGACCGAACTCACTCTCGACACGGGCCTCGACGACGAACAAAGCGAATACCTCGAGATCGTCAAAACCTCGGCCTACTCGCTGCTGCATTTGATTGACGATATCCTCGACCTCTCCAAAATAGAAGCCGGAGAACTCAGCCTCGACAACACAGCCTTCGACCTGTGCGACACCGTTGAGGGCTGTGTCAAAACCCTGGCCTTTCGCGCGCGGGAGAAAAACCTCGAGCTGATCTCTCATATCGACGAGGACGTTGTCAATGCGCTGGTAGGCGATCCGTTGCGACTCAGGCAACTGTTGGTCAACCTGCTCTCCAACGCCGTCAAGTTCACCGAAAAGGGCGAAATAACCGTCGGCGTTCACTGCCACGACCAGGGTAAGGACCGGACGACCCTGCGATTTGAAATTCGCGATACCGGCATCGGTATTGCCACCGGGAAACTCGAGCAGATCTTCGACTCCTTTACCCAAGTCGACGCCTCGATCACCCGCCGCTACGGCGGAACGGGATTGGGTCTGTCGATCAGTGCCGAGCTCGCTGCGCTAATGGGCGGCGAAATCTGGGTCAAAAGCGTGGAAGGTTCGGGCAGCACCTTCGCCTTCACCGCCCAGTTTCTGCATCAGAGCCACTCTGCCATACCGGCCAAATCGCCCGAAGACTTGTTGGCGGCTGAAGGCAGCACGATCGGCAAGAGCCTGCACATCCTGATTGCTGAGGACAATGCATTCAACCAAAAGCTCGCCACCGGCCTACTGAAAAAATGGGGCCATAGCGTCATCCTCGCCAACAATGGCCAAGAGGCCTTGGACCTGATGGAGGGCAACCTCTTCGACGCGGTGCTTATGGATGTGCAGATGCCGGTCAAAGACGGCCTCGAAACCACTCGCATCTTGCGGCAACGGGAAGAGGGTAGCGGGCGGCGCGTGCACGTGATCGGCCTGACAGTGCACGCGATGGAGGGTGACCGCGAAGACTGTATCGCAGCTGGGATGGACGATTACGTCTCCAAACCCATCAAATCGCAAGCGCTCGACCGAGCCCTCGCGGCCGCGCAATCTCCATCCGCACGGGATCAACCCACCGTCGCGCCAGTACCTCCCTCGCCCACCTTCGACCGAGCGGCTGTACTCGATCGCTGCGGCGGCGACGAGGCCCTGCTAAGCGAGTTGGTGGTAGTTTTCCAGCAAGACCTGCCGGGCTACCTGGATGGGGTAAAGACAGCTATCGAGCAAAACGACAATGAGGGAATAGCCCGCACGGCCCATATTCTCAAAGGCCCTTTGGGCACCCTGGGTTTTTTCACGGCCGGGGCTTTGGCCCTAGATCTGGAAGTCATGGGCCGCACCAACAATATCGGCGAAGCCAGCACCTCTTTTGGCACACTCAGCAAAGAGCTAGCTAAACTCGAGCCCTTGCTCATAGAGCTTTCCGGCGACAAATCACTGGCGACGGACGCCGATTAAGCGAATGGCGGTCTCAATCGTTGACCTTGTTCAGCGCCGCATGAATTCCGCCACGTCGATTAGTTCACCCGCCCTGCGCGCCGATTCCCATCCAGCCAATACCGGGCCCAACGAATAGAGACCATCGGAATAGTCGTTGAGGATTAGTGTGCTGTCACCGGTGCGCACGGCCTCGGTGAAGGCTTGATCCTGAGCGAACCACGGGTCGAATTCTTCGGGTTCGTAGACGATCTCCCCGTTGACTTCGATGCGCTCGTACATCCACAGCGCCAGATACCCTCCCTCATAAAATATGGTGAAGCGCGGTTCGTCCCCAGGTGCAGTCGGCGTTGTGGCGAGGAAGGTCGAGCTCATCGGCGCCCCGTTTTCCAATAGGAAGTTGAAAGAGCACGAAAGTGGTTTGTTGTAGGCCGGCGGGTGATGGTAGAAGGCTTGTGCCTTGACGAAGTTAAGACCGGTCATATAACGCGTGTAGTCCACCGCGTGTACTCCCCAGTCGAAAGCGTGGCCGCCGGCCTTGTCCATCTGGTAATGCCAGTTTTGCGGGTCGGCTACGTCCGCTTGGAGAGGTGCCAAGCCGCCGATATTCTGAAAGCGGACATGGGTGACGGTCTTGTCGGCGAGCAGACGTCGGGCTTCCTGGAAGAGTGGGCGGTAGCGTTCGCGGAAGCACACGGTCGACAGCACGCCGCCCTCGTCGACGGCGTCGGCGATGCGCCGGGCGACCTCCATCCGCGTCGACTGCGGCTTTTCGCTGAAGAGGTGGATGCCGCTCGCGGCGGCGGCGGCCTCGACATCGGTGCGGGCGAAAGCCGGGACGATCGAGTAGAGCGCGTCGAGTTCCGCTTCTGCCAGCATTTGGTGGGGGTCTTGGTAGGTCAACGGGATCGAGTAGGCGGCGGCCGCATCGGCGAGGGCCGCCGGGTTGGGGTCACTGGCGGCGACGAGTTCGACGTGCGGCAATCGGCTTAGGTTCGGCAGGTGGGTCTGGTTGGCGAATCGGCCGGTGCCGTAGATGCCGATGCGCACCGTGTCCTTGTTTGCGTCCATGGGGGGATTCCTTAATTTAGCAGGGTTTTAATCGTGAATATTACCTCTATACAGCAGAGCGATATGGCTAAGAAAAAGAAAAAGGAAAAAGAAACTACGCGCCAGGCGTACGGTATCACGGTACTCAAGGCAAGCGATTCGAGGGTGCGCGAGCTCAAGAAGAACTTCACGCCTTTCATCCACGGCAACAAGTTTTGGAACTCGAGTTGGTGCGTGATGGATTTTTTGTCGCAACAGGGTTTGCCGTCGGAGTCGCGGGTATTAGAAATCGGCTGCGGTTGGGGCTTGGCCGGGATGTATTGTGCCAAAAATTACGGTGCCGAGGTGCGGGGGATGGATGCGGATTCGGCTGTATTTCCCTACCTGGAGCTGCACGCCGAGGTCAACGAGGTCGAAATGGAGACCTGGCGCTGCAAGTTCGAGAAGGTTAAAAAGAAAGACCTCAAAGGCACAAGTCTGATTATTGGCGCCGACATCTGCTTTTGGGACGAAATGGTCGAACCGGTCTACAAGCTGATCAAGAAGGCGATGAAGGTGGGTGTCGGGCAGGTCATTATCGCCGATCCGGGGCGCCCGCCCTTTCACCGGTTGAGCGAAAAGGTGATCAAGAAGTTCGGCGGCGAGGTCAAAGAGTGGAAGATCGACGAAGAGGTCAAAGCCGAAGCCTTTTTGCTGATCGCCGGTAGCCTACCGGAAACGTCGTCTTGAGCGACTGGCGTGGCGCGTTAACGCGGGGGTTGGTTATTCCGGCGCACCCGCTCGCCCTCGACAAAAACCGCAAGCTCGACGAACGCCGGCAGTGCGCGTTGAGCCGTTATTATTTGGCGGCCGGCGCGGGCGGGTTGGCCGTCGGTGTGCACACCACGCAATTCGAGATCCGCGACGAGAGTGTGGGCTTGTTCCGGCCGGTGTTGGAATTGGCCTCGGAGATCATGCAAAACGAGGCACAGCCCGACTGCGTGCGTATTGCCGGGGCCGTAGGGCCAACGGTGCAGGCGGTGGCTGAAGCCGCGTTGGCGAAGGAGTTGGGGTATCACGCGGTGTTGCTGAGTTTGGCTGCGCTCAAAGAGGTCGATGACAACGCGTTGATCGAGCATTGCAGGCAAGTGGCTGAGGTGATGCCGGTGGTGGGGTTTTATCTGCAACCGGCGGTCGGCGGGCGGGTATTGGGCTATGCCTTTTGGCGACGTTTCGTCGAGATCGAGAATGTGGTGGCGATCAAGATCGCGCCTTTCAACCGCTATCAGACGATTGATGTCTTGCGCGCGGTGGCTCGCTCGGGACGCGCTGGCGAGATCGCGCTTTATACTGGCAACGACGACAATATCGTGCTCGATTTATTGACGCCGCATGTATTTTCGCGCGGCGGAGAAACGGTGGAACTGCGTTTTGTGGGCGGGTTGTTGGGGCATTGGGCGGCGTGGACGAAGCCGGCGGTGGAATTACTTGAGGAATGTCGGCAGATCAACGCGGCGGCCGGCGAGATTCCGCGGGAGATGTTGCAGCGGGCGATCGAAGTGACCGATGCCAATGCCGCCCTTTTTGACGCAGCCAATGGTTTTGAGGGCTGTATCGCGGGGATTCACGAGATCTTGCGGCGACAGGGGTTGTTGCAGGGAATCTGGTGTTTGAACGAGGCGGAGTGTTTATCGCCCGGACAGGCCGCGGAGATAGATCGGGTCTACGCCGCTTATCCGCACCTCAACGACGACGCTTTTGTCGCAGCGCACCGGGATGAGTGGTTGCGCTGAGTGTTTGGTGTTATCGCATGATGGGGGAAGTCGGAGACGGCTTCCCCTTTTTGGGTGGTTTCGCATAACGGGAGGTCACCGAGCCGGACGGCCAACGTCGGCGGATGGTGTCCATCCGCTATGAAAGAACAGGGCCGCGGGCGGATGCGCTTGCCGTAGAGTACCGGCTATTGCAGCTTTTGCAGAGTCATTTGACGAGGGCCGTATCCGCGACCTTGTGTTTTCTGCCTTTCACATGCTCGGGGCTCGGCGAGATGACCGCGTTCTTTGTCCCCGGCGGAGTGGATATAAACTAAGAGACGATTCGAAGCGACTTCCGCTATTTTATTGATCCGACTTTTGCCGGGCTCGATACGCGATAGTCTATATATTTTGCTTATACCATAAAAGCGCAGCGGCAAGATATCTTTCCTTGCCGCTGCGCTTTTATATTGCGAATGCTTTTTAAGCCTAAATCGATCTAGAACCAATTCTCCTTGTCGACGACATTGAGCAATGCCTCGCCTTTAGCCAGGCGTTGGCAGTTTTCGACGAGTAGTTCGCGTCGGCGGTCTTCGAGATAGGGGCCGGCCGCCGCGATATGCGGGGTCATCAGGAAGTTGGGTGCCGTCCACAGCGGATGGCCCTCGGGCAGCGGCTCGGTTTCGAAGACGTCGAGCGCTGCGCCGGCGATCTGGCCTTCGCGCAGGGCCTGGTCTAGGTCGGCCAAGCTGACGTTTGATCCACGGCCGATATTGATGAAATAGGCGCTGTCCTGCATTTGCTCGAATTTAGCGCAGGTGAAGAGGCCTTCGGTATTGGGCGTCTGCGGTGCGGTGAGGATGACGAAGTCGGCTTGTGGCAGGATCTTATCGAGCGCGTCGGGGTGGTGTAACTCGTCGACGCCGGTGGGGGTCTCCTTGATCCGGGGGTCAATGCCGACGGTTTTCATACCCCAGTTTTTGCACTGGCGGGCCGTCTCGGCGCCGATGCCGCCGACGCCGATGATCAATGCGGTCGACTCGGGCAGGTAGGTCGCCGGGCTCGATTCGCCACCCGGACGCCAATGGCCCTCGAATTGGTCGCGGAAATACATGTGCATGCCGCGCGAAAATGCCAATACGAAGGCCATGATGTGCGCGGAAATATGGTCGTTGAAAATGCCGCGGAAGTTGGTCGCAACGATATTGCTGGCGATCAACTCGGGAAAATAAAAACCTTTGGCCGGTCCGGCCGCCGGTGCGGCAAGCCATTCGAGTTGGGAGGCGGCCGCCAAGAGTTCGGAGTCCAAGGTGCCGAAGCAGGCCCGGGCGTCGCTCAAGGCACTCAGGGCTTCTTCGCGGTTTTCGCAGTGGACGATTTCGAGATCGGGGACGGCTGTTGTCATAGCCTCGGCCAGGTAGCGGGTGCGCTCGCCCGAAGGGGGGAGGAAGACGAATTTATAGGACATAGTTTTCCTTTCGCTGTCTGGAGCATCGCCCTTGGGCGATGAGTGGGTCCGGCGAAGAATATATCGCAAGGGAGTTATGGCGACAATTGAGCAAGAAAAAGTTGACTGGATGTACCTTTAATGCGTCCATATATTTGTGGGAAATTAATGCGGTGTATTCGGGTGAATACAATGTCGGAAGTTTCACCTCGGGTAACCCTATTTATAATTAATAATCATTGCATAATATACGCTATAGATCACCGCTAAAAGACGGTTTGGGTTGGGCGATCCTCCTGCTCGCCTTGGCGTTGCGCTGGCCTTTTCCCTCGCCGGAATGGTCCCATGTTGACGAGCGCGCCTTGGTGCTTTACCCCCTGGGTTTTTGGAGCGGCGACTTCAATCCACATTTTTTTAATTATCCGACATTCACGCTCTATATAGCTTCGGCGCTGTATTATGTGTATTTCCTGTTCTTTAGCACGCAATCACTAGAATACTTTGTCGCCTACCGCTATTTTGTCGATCCCATCGATCTGCTCGCCATAGCCCGTACGGCCAATACGCTGGTGTCGGCGGCGACGGTTGCGGTGTGCATGGCGGTCGGTCGACGGCTCTACGGCAGGACAGGGGGCTATCTGGCGGGTGTGGTGTTAGCGGTTATGCCACTGCATGCGCGCTTTGCCCATCTGGCGATAACCGATGTGGCGGCTGGTTTGTTTACGGCCTTAGCAGTGCTCTATGGCGTCAAGATCGTGCAAGAGCGGCGACGGAGCGACATAGTGTTGGCCGGCGTTTGCGCCGGGTTGGCGGCGGCCAGCAAATATCCGGCAGGGTTGGCGTTGGTGCCGGTGCTGGTAGCCTGTTTGCTCAGCCGTCCCTGGCGCGAGATTGCGACGCGGTCTTCGCTTGTGGTGCTTGCGGCACCGGTGATCGCCGCCGGGTTGAGCTTTGTCGTGGCTAGTCCCTATGTCTTACTCGATTGGTCTGCGTTCCGGGAATCATTTGCGGCGATGGCCGGAGAACATTTGCTGAGCACGAGCCATGCCGGCGATGACCCAGCCTGGTGGTACTGGTTGCGCCACAATTTTCGCTATGGCTTAGGTTGGGCGGGTTTGCCGGTATTGGCTGTTTCGTTGCTGTGGCCAACGGTTGGTCGGCGGCGGGAGGAATGGGTCGTGGTGGTAGGGGCGGTGGTCTTTGTATTATTATTATTATTGGCCAGCTCGGTTTTTATGCGCTATGCGCAACCACTGGCCCCGTTGCTGGCGATATTGTTGGCCCGTTCCGGGGTCGTGTTTACATCCCGTCGCGGCTTGTTGGCTGTTTATTTGTTCTTGGTATTGGCCGAACCGCTCTATTCTACTGCGCGGCAGCGGTCTTTGCTCGGTGGCGAGGACACGCGGGCGCAGGCGCAGGAGTGGTTGGAGGCGCGCGTGCCACAGGGGCAACGCTATCTGCAGGTACCTAATAGGGGTGGACGAATCCCGATGCTCCGGTCCGATCAGATCATGGTTCGCATGCAGCCCTTCATCAACAGTTACGGGATCGAGCAAATGGAGGATTCGTTTCGGCTGCTGGCGGAGGGGCCGGAATTGCCGAGCTTATCCGTAGATTGGACCTTGGACAACTACCTGCAAGGGGTGGGTCAGGGGGAGCCGAACGGGGAATTCTTAGTTTGTCTTTATCGCCATCCTTTGGCGCAGATGACCCACCTGGATTCGCTGGATTGGGCCCAGGTAGAAGGCCAGGTTGAATGGTTGGTCGGGTTCAATACTGGGGGGGCAACAGATGCGGCCTTTGATCAGGTGGATTGGCATTTTGTGCCCATCGGCGATTTCGCTCTGATCGAGCGCTCTGGTCCGGATATCCACATCGGTCGCTTGCCGTGGTATGGCCAGGAGAAAACGGCCACCGCCCGGTCGTTCTTCAGCGCCTATAGTTTGCTTCTGGCAGGTAACAAGGCCGTAAAGGAGGAGCGTTGGGGCGAAGCGGTGGCCGCCTATAAGGCATTTGTCGATACTCCTTATCCACTCAACGAATACTTCACGGTCAAATATTTATATCAGATGTTTATAGGCACCGGTCAGTCGTTGGCGGCGTTGGGCGACAGTGAGGGCGCTGAAAAGGCCTGGCTGCGCGCGGCCAAGATGATCCTTAGCTCGGCTGATCCGTATTTCCATCTGGGGTTGATGTTCGCTGATCACAAGGACTATAATCGATCGGCAGAATACTATATCAAAGCGGCCGAGCTCGAACCCGACGATGTGATTATTCTCTTCAATCTGGGCGTGGTTTTGTTGGAATTGGGTCGTTTGCAAGAATGCATTGCGGTCTTGGAGCGCGCGGCGGTTTTGGCCCCCGGAGTCGATACCTTGCTCAAACTCACGATAGCTTATGGCCGCAACGGGCAACTCGCCCAAGCGCGGGCGGCCTTCGCTCGCGCACGCGCACTCGGTCCGCAGCATCCGCAGGTAGCGGCTATCGCGCGGGCGATGGCCCAGCAGCGCTGAGACCACATTGCTCGAAGAGGCGCTGCCACGTTTGCGCGTGGTGTTGGATCGCTTGTTCGAAGAGTGCCCAGGGGCCTTGCGGATTCTTCAGCCGCAATTGCGTCGTGCGATAGACGAGAAAGGCCTCGGGCGCCTCGTCTTGCTGCGCCAAGCGGTTCATTAAGGCCAAGTAGCTACGACCCTGACGATGGACGCGGCTCAGGTAGGGCTGGATACGGCCGGCGTAAAATTTCCTAAATATAGTGTGCATGGTACGGGCGGCTGGTGTCGGGCGGCCGTTAAAACAGACGGTCTTTTTCGCTAGGCGTTTTTCGACGGCGGCCGCCGCCGCGTTGAGATAGTGGGTCAGGTATTCCACCGAATGCATAAGTTGGCCGCCGTAACGGCGTTTTTGCAAGGTGTAATAATGGCCTTCGAGCGTCTCGCTGTCGATAGTGAAGGCACTATCGCCCAGGTGCGGCTGCAGGTCGATGAAATAACGCAGGGCTTCCTCGATCGCTGGGCCTTCACTACCGGCAATCGGCAGTGGTTTGCTTGCCAGCGAAAATTGCTCGGCGAATTCGGGGCCGGCGAACGTGGCGTTCCAAAAGGCACGGGCGATATCCCGTTCTTTGGCGTTGATGGCTTCTGCGAGTAGCGCAGTTAATTTATCGTCTGCGTTCTCGTCGGTTTCCAGGGTATCTTGACAAGTTCGTGCCAGCGCCAAAAAACGATGTTCGTAGAGCAATCGCTGGCTTGCGGCCAAGACTTTGCCAAGACCGCTATTGCGCGCGGCGACCAATTCGGCCAGCCCACACTTTTTCAACGAGACCAGGTCGAGCAGGCCGATGCGCAGGTCTTCTTGTTGCAATAGAAGATCGCGGTGGCGGGGGTAGGATTTTAGCGCGGAGGCAAAGGCGCCTTCTTCGACGACGGGGGTGCCGGTAGCATTATTGACGCGGGAAAGATAGTCGTCGAGCATGTCGCCTGCTTCGTCCTCACCGCAGCCGCTTAAGGCCAATAGGCATAACAAACCGAATGCGATCATATTCTTCGTCGCCTTCTCCAGACATAGCCGTAGGCCAGCAAATTAAGAGCGAGCACGCCCAAGCCCATCGAAATTTGCACGGTGCGCGTTAGGCCCGAAGGATAGATCAGCGGCAACAGGTAATGTCCGATGAAATCGCCTTCGTAACCTGCCGCGCCGGCGTGCCAACGCAGCTCGTTTTCCCACGGCGTTAGCGGGCAATACCAACCGGCCAGTTCGACGACGGCCGACCATGTTACGGCGGGCAGGTGTACGAGTGCGGCGCGGGGCCAGCGCAGGCTGAGCAGGCCACCGGCCACGGCAAAGAGGATAAAGGCGGCATGGAATAGCACCAGTAGGTCGGCGAGTAATCCGTAGGGCAAGCTTCTAACCCAGGCGTTGGCGCAAACGGCGCGATAAATTGGCGATAAGTTCGGGTGATGTATCGGCAATATTGTGTAATTCGTCAGGGTCTTGTGACAGGTCGTAGAGTTCGTCGACGTCGTTGTAGTTTTTAATATATTTATGTGTCGCAGTGCGGATGCAGCGGAAGTTTTGCAGGGCGGCGACGGTTTCTTCGCGGTGGGTGTCGGTTTCTTCTTTGAGCACGGGTGCGAGTGAGCGTGCGTCTATGCCCGCTTGCGGTCCGAGTCCGGCGAATTCGCACAAGGTGGCGTTGAGGTCAATCAGTTCACAGAGTGCGTCGGAGACTCGGCCGCCTTTGATGTCGGGGCCGGCGATGATCAGCGGCACCCGCAGGCTGGCCTCGTAGGCGGCGCTCTTGGTATAGAGCCCGTGGTCGCCGAGCAATTCGCCGTGGTCGGAGGCGAAGACGATATAAGTGTTGTCGAGCTGGCCGCGTTTTTCGAGCGCGGACAAAATCAGGCCGACCTGGTCGTCGATCAATTCGGTGGCGGCGCAATATTGGCGGCGAGTTTCTGCCACCTTTTCGGGGGGTAAGTCCTCAACGCGTCGTTTGACCCACTCGGGTTTGCCTTCGAGTGCGTCGAAGACGGCGGGCGGGACTGATGCGTCGCGGTAACGCTCGCCATATTCGGCGGGCGGGTCATAAGGATCATGCGGCCCGACGAAGCTCACGAAGTAGTGCCAGGGAAAGTCGTCGGGCGCGTTTTCGATCCACTCGGCGGCGCGGCGGCCGATATAGCTGTCTTCGAAGTCTTCGCTGGCCAGCGGTGAGTCGCGGCAGTCGGCGACCCAGCTGTCAGCGCTGCGCCGCATATAATCCTCGTGAAAGCGTTGCAACTGCCCCTTCTCCGCGAGATAGTGCGTATACGGGCCGACTGGTGTGGCGGAAAAGCCGGCGTGCATCTTGCCCTCGCATTCTTCTGGGTGCGTGAAGCCCCAGCTATAGGTGCAGGGCCGGTCGCCGTAGCGACCGTTGTAGCCATCGGTCTTGCGCAGGTCGAGTTTGCCGACGCAACCGACGCGATAACCCGCGTCGCGAAGGCGCTGGTAGTAGGTGGTGGTATCGGGCGGTAATATGCCGGCGTTGCCCAAGCAGCCTAGGCGGCCTGGTTGCATGCCGGAGGCCAGGCCGATACGCGCGGGGGCGCAGACCGGGGCGTTGGTAGTGCATTGCGAGAAGCGCACGCCGCGCGCGGCGAGGCGGTCGAGGTTGGGGGTTTGCAGAAAGTAAGCGCCGGCCGAGCCGAGATAGTCGTGGCGGTGTTGGTCGTCCATGATAAAGAGCAGATTGGGTTTAGACATGGTGGGTTTCCTGTGATGTCGTTGTCGGCATAATGGTTTTTAAGCCATATGTGTCATGGAATTCAAGATAGAGCGGTCGGATGCGGACGGCAACATTTAGCCTTGATCCGAGTGGGGCCTATTCGACGTAATTTGACTTGACGCCTTGGAAAGATCCACAATCTCTTGCATTTTGTATTGCTCAGTAATCCATTTGACTCACACTTTGGCCTGCCGGTGCTTTTACGATGAAGAACCTGTTACTCCTTTTCGCTGCAATCACAATCGCGCTATTGATGGCGGAGGGGGTCGCGCGCCTGGTGCTGACCGTCCCACCTCGACTCGTCTCCGTCGATACCAATACCGGCGAGACACTGGTCAAGATAGCACCGGACAACTTGACGATCTTCACCCCCGCCGGTACGAGGTTGCGTGCGAATATGCGGGTCAAAATCCTCAATGAACGCCTGACGAAACGCGATATCGACATCGAGACCAACTCATTGGGTTATCGCAATCGGGAATTGCAAGAGAAGACGCTTACCAGGGTGTTGTTTTTGGGTGATTCCATTACCTTCGAAGATTACGCCCAGGAAGCTGAGACCTGGGTGCGCCAGGTCGAAACGCGTTCTTGGGGAACCCCCCTTCCCCTCGAAACGATCAATGCGTCGAAGGGGGGCATTAGCATGAGCGACGAACTAGCGATCTTAGAGGAGACGGGGCTTAGCACTCAGCCCGATATTGTGGTGCTCGCATTCTATCTCAACGACCTTCGCGAGTCCTATGGATTTCAGGTCGGACGGCTCCCAGGTTGGTTAGACCGCAGTTACCTGGCGTGGTTATTGAGCAAGAGCTTCAATATCTTCAGCGTCGAAATGGATATCAGGCGCTTTAGAGACGGGGAAATGCAAGCCTTCGCCGATGAGATCGCACAACGCGTGCAGCCCCGCGAAGGAAATCCCTTGCAAGACCGCTCGGCCTTCTACCACGAAGTGCTGGAACAACTGCACGATTGGGGAGGCAGCTTTAGCGATCAACACTGGGACTATATGGCCCCGCTCTTCCATCGCTTCCGGGACCTCGCCGAGCAACACGATTTTCAGCCCCTAATCCTCATTTTTCCCGTCGATTTGCAAATCTATGCCGAGTTTACCGAGGATTACCCGCAACGGAAGGTTGCGGCGATAGCCCGAAGCCTGGACATCCCGGTTCTGGACCTGCTCTCTATATTACGTAAAATAGAACAGCCGCAGCGCCTCTTACATGACCACTGCCACTATACGACATTGGGCGATGACGTGCTCTCACAGGAAATCTTGGCCTTCATCCAGGATAATAGCGTTATTCGCCGCGATGAAGAGGTCCCGCCGCATCTCAAACTTCCCACTGGGCAGGATGAACCCTTTGATCATTTCATTCAGCATTAAACAAAGGCGTGCGTGCGGCCCGGCAGGAACGGAACGATGCCTCGCTGGTAAGCACGTAGCCAATGTACACCTGGAGCTGTGGGTGCCGAGTTTTGGCATACGAGAATGGGGCTAAAACTTTATAACAGGTCTGTAAAAAGTTGCTTTTGCCGTGTTTTCAATTGGTAATTTTCGTGGCTTCTCATCTTGTCGATATCCGCCGCATGTAGGTCCTGCACGATCATCTCGTCCTGAATCTTGTCGATTTGCGTATGAGCAAGGATTTCGGCATCCGGTGCGGTGATCATCGCGCCGCCGGGATGATAGGGTTGGTTCATGTGGTCGACCGGCAAGCTGTCGACGACTCCGGCTTTGCCCACTTGGTCTGTAACTAGGATAAAAGAGTAATTCTCCCACGCCCGGATGGTGTAGCGGGTCAGCAGCTTGTGCAGGTGTCTGCGCGCATGTCGTTCGGATTTCGGGCGTGTTGGGCGTATTGTGCCCATGCACGACCCGTTCCGGGAACAGAATCAGCTCAATGCCCTGTGCCGTGGCTTGGCGGCTGAAGGCTGCAATATTGCTTAAGGCTTTATCAGGCTCACCTAAAAAAACCATTCATACTGACACAGGCGACGCGTATATTTTGCATGCTATTCCCTATTTGGATTTGTTAACCATCGAACTTGAGTATATCAGGTATTTTCGTGCGGGAGTATGCGACGATTGATTTCTTGCAAGACGAACTTATAGGGGAATCATATGCCGATCAAGCAACGGTATAGCGCCGAATATACACTGGACTTTCGCAAGGAAAATATCTAGGCCGACAGACCGTCCTAATGTCTTGCTAATCATGACGGACCAACACCGGCACGTTTTGATGACCTGTGCGGGTGAAAGCATTGTCCGCACGCCGCAATGTAAGCGCATTATATCATAGGGGGCGGCGGCTTGACCATATTCACAAATAAGAATAGAGTTAGCGGCGTCTTTAATTTACTTAAAAAGAAAGCTGGAATAAATGAGCAAGAAAGCCATTCCCCCCATATTTCGCATGGCCCACGAAGACGTCTGGGAATTCCCGAAGCCGGATATGAGCCTGGTCCCGGAATTGATTAAATATTCCGCCGCCACGGTCTCTGTCGTTGCAAGAAATATCGTCGGCACGCCGAGCACGTTTTTCAGTGGCGTCGGCCCGCTATTCCGCGGCAAGGGCCACGATGTGTTGGGACCGGCGGTCACCCTGCAATACGCACCGCAACGCCCCGACCTGATGCCCACGGGCGAATACGCGAAGATCGGTGACCAAAATCACCGGATTGCGGTGAATATTACGCAAGAAGGGTATGTGCTCGTCGTGCAAGCCGATGGCAATACGCGCAGCGGTGTATTGGGCGGCAATATGTTGCTAGCATTGCAAGAAAACCGCAAGGCCGCCGGTCTCGTCGTGCACGGCGTGATCCGCGACTACGCCGAAGCCGCGACGCAGGATTTTCCGATCTGGACCCAGGACTCGAAGACTACGACCGATTACGACGCGCAGCACGATATCGCGCCTTTGGCGGTAAATGGGCGCATCTCGATCGCCGGCAATACCGTGATGCCCGGTGACTGGATTCGCGCCGATGACGACGGCGTGTGTTTTTTTCCGGCGGACAAGATCGAAGAGGTGCTCGAAAATTGCAACAAGCACTGGTGGGAGCCGGCTGCCCGACACTACCTGTCTGAGGGCGGGCACTTGGATGATTGTTATCCTTTGCCGGAGCGTCGTTATACGGAAGCGGCGGCTTGGCAACGCGCGAATGGTCATTATGTGCCGGATGATATTGGATAGGAAGCATTTTTAGGATGCGTGTGGGGTGTGGAGGTGGGCTGCGGGGATGACCGCGCCGCCAGGCGAACATCTGGGTAAGTGGGGTGGGGTAATTGAGAGATGTGCAAGGGGTGGGGTGTCGGAAGGCTTCTAAGGCCGTAGTATTTATAGTCGACCCTATTTGCGTATTGATCATTGCAAATAGGGTCGATTTACGCTGGTGACGGCTCTATTTTTGCGAATATAGACG
The DNA here is from genome assembly GCA_018672475.1 of Gemmatimonadota bacterium. GTDB lineage: Bacteria > Latescibacterota > UBA2968 > UBA8231 > UBA8231. Next base: position 84,694 of record JABHFS010000076.1, read on the forward strand.
AACACGGGGAGACTGGGATGGGCATATTGACAGAAGCGCACCGCGAGCATTTTGACGAGTGCGGCTATATGATTATTGAAGATGCGATACCGGTTGATCTTTGTGATGCGGTAGTTGATGCCATTTTTTCTTTTCTGGAAATGGACCCGGAGAAACCAGATGAGTGGTATCGCCCGCCGCATAAACCCGGTGCCGGCATGGTCGAGATGTATCAGCACCAGGCGATGTGGAATGTCTATCAGCACCCGCCGATTCATCAGATCTATAGCGAGGTGTATGGGACTGAGCGCATTTGGGTGCATCCGGATCGGGTCAATATGAAACCGCCCCGGCACGACGATTATCCCGAGTGGGACCACAAGGGTATGTATCATTGGGATGCGGATACGTCGAAGTTGCCGGTGACGTTCGGCACGCAGGGGGTGTTGTATCTCACCGATACCGCCGATGATCAGGGCTCTTTCGTTTGTTGGCCGGGGGCGCATAAGTCGCTGATCGACGAGAAAGAGCCCTGGGTGCCGGAGATCGATCCCGAGCGTTTTGTGCAGGTGCCGGCTAAGGCCGGGTCGTTGCTGATATGGCATCGCGCGTTGCCGCACGGCAATGGCCGCAATACGTCCGACAAACCGCGCCTTGCGCAGTATATGAACTTCTACCCGGTGCCCGAGCCGATGGACGAGGCGCGTCGTAAGGAGCGCATAACGTTGTGGCGCGAGCGCAGGGCATTGGGCCGCGCCGCCTGGCCTGGAGATCCGCGCGGGTGGGAAGCTAAAAATTACGGACCGGCAGAGCTGACGGATATTGGGCGCAAGCTGCTCGGGCTCGACTTGTGGTCATAGGCCCTTCACCGCGACACAACTATGCTAAAGAAATATCATGAACCCAACGGATCTACCCGATCGTCTTTTTGCCGCCGACCCGCATATCCCCACCTCGACCTTTGTTGCTCCTGGCGCTCAGGTGTTGGGCGATGTGCGCTGTGGCGAAGAATCCTCCATCTGGTATAATGCAGTGGCCCGCGGCGATATCAATCATATTGTGATTGGCGCGCGCAGCAATATACAGGACGGCTGTATTTTGCACGTTACCAATGACCTGCCCTGTATCGTTGGCGATGACGTCACGGTAGGGCATGGTGTTAATTTACACGCCTGCACCGTTGAAGAGGGCTGTCTGATCGGCATCGGCGCGATCGTGCTTTCTGGGGCGCATATCGGGCGTGGCAGCATCGTCGGCGCGGGGGCTGTCGTGCGCGAGAATGAAACGATCGACGCTTTTAGTCTGGTGGTCGGTGTGCCTGCGCGTCTGAATCGGGTTTTGCCCGAGGATACTTATGATACGCACTGCAAATGGGCGCAGAAGTATATCGCGCTGGCCGAGGCTCACCGTCGGCGTTTGTTGGGGGATTGAGTCGGGGCACTCGCTACGTTGGGCAATCGTCTATAGTCGTTTATTGAGATGCCTGGCCGTTGATTTCCTGCAACACCGTTTTAACTCCTTCCACAATCGCAAACCGGTCTGAACAACCTATCTTTTGTGATCTACGACATCAATTCGCTCGCAAGTCTCGATGGGCCGCTTCCATTAGCAAGAAGAAAGCTTGGCCTTCGGTGGCGGTGCCCGGCGAGTTGAAATGCGGCGCTCCGCAGACGTCCTGTACAAAACCCAGATCATCGACCTTTTGTTGTGCGGTCTGTCTCATCTTGTCCGCAGCGGATACATAGTCCGTATCGAGCCATCCTGCAGCTATGCCACGATAAATCGCATAGGCCAGCATTTGTGCCAGGTTGGTTTCAATGAAGCTGCTCGGATCGTCGATCACATTGTGAAACAGGCCATCGTCCCGTTGGAAGCGCAGTATGGATTTAACGAGTGATTGCACTATCTCGATCAATTGGTCTCGCTCTCGTTGCATCTCACAGGGCAAGGCCGCGATCACTCTGACCATACCAGCCGCGGCCCAACCATTGCCCACGCCCCAGGCGGCTTTGCGGATAAATTCCTGTTTGTCCTCGTCCCACATATGGCTATAAAGCTGCTTGTCCGCATCCCAGAGCCGTCTGTGCATGCCTTTGATCTGTGTTACGGCGAGCGCGGGGTGGCCCGCTACGGCGAGAAAGGGCGGCACCATATACATCGAATCAATCCATAGCTGCTTGCCTTGCACGACGTGGGATAGTGTACCGTCTTCGGTTTTGGGCGCTTTGTGCAATAGATAGTCCAGCATTTTTTGCGATGCGTCTATTAATTGCTGATCGCCGGTCCACTCGGCTGCGGTAAACACGGCTTCCCCGGCCGCCGCCGGGTCGGTCACGCCCTGATCTGTATAGAGCACGCTGAGCCGTCCGTCTACATCTTGGCGCAGGACGGATTCTTTGGCCATCAAAACGACGAGTTCGCGATCGCCTAGTTCCAATAGTGCTTGTGCGGCGACCCCCTGTTCCCACGAGGCGCGCTGCATCGAGAGCATGGCTCTTTTTACATTCTCGATCGTTTTATGCATAGCATATTCCTTTTATTGGCTAATCTATTGGTCTTGTGTATTTTTCGGTGCTTGCAAAGCAGACGAGTAGCAACAGATCGCGGTATACGTTGTCTGAGCAACTCTTGCACATTCACTCTGAACGACCATGGGAGCCGTCCATGCCATCGCAAACCGTATATATTGGAACCTACACCGAAAAACTGCCTTTTGTCGACGGCAAAGCCGAGGGCATTTATGTCTACAGGCTCGACACCGATTCGGGTGAACTTACCCATCTCAGCACAGCTACTGGCCCTCGCAATCCCTCGTATCTCGCGATCGATCGGCAAAAACGGTTTATCTACGCCGAGCAGGAAACGGAAGTTGACGACGATCCACGGGTACATGCCTTTGCCATTGTCGGCGACGAACTTCAGCCGCTCAACAGCCAACCAGCACACGGCGGTTTGCCCTGTCATATCATCGTCGACGCGACGGGCAAATGCGTCTTGAGCGCAAATTACGAGACCGGCAGCGTCGCCGTCTATCCAATCCAGGAAGATGGATCGCTCGGCGAAGCCTCCACTGTGATTCAGCATACCGGCTCGGGTAGCAGCCACGAACGCCAACTCGGCCCGCACGCCCATGCCGTGGCGTTGAACGCCGATAATAATCGACTATTTGTGCCGGACCTTGGCCTGGATCAAGTGCGCATATACAAATTCGATCCCAATACGGGTAATCTGACGGCTAGCGATCCGGCTTTCGTTAAATTGCATACCGGTGCGGGCCCGCGCCACTTCATCTTTGACCCGACGGAACGGTACGCCTTCGTCCTAGGGGAGATGGATGCGACGATCACGGTATGCGCCCATCGTGATGGCTTGCTCAATCCACTACAAACGATCTCGACCTTACCGCCTGACAGTGCTGTTGGGCCTTCATGTGCCGAAATTGCAATCACCGCTGACGGGCGTTTCGTCTACGCTTCCAATCGAGGCGATGATAGCATCGCCCGGTTCTCATTTGTCGACGGCCTGCTTACGGCTCTTGGCCATACAGACACGCAGGGCAAGACGCCGCGCGATTTTGCCATTGACCCGACGGGTGCGTTCTTAATAGTTGGCAACCAGGACTCAGACACGGTGGTTAGTTTCCGCATAAATGGCGAATCGGGAGATCTGGAACCAACGGGGCACATCGCTAGTGTGCCGAATCCAGTGTGTATTTTACCAGTGGAATTCTAAGCAATATTTTTCAAATTCCTATCAACATAATCTGCCTCAGGTTTGGCCAAGCGGTTAGCTCCGCTGCCCTACCGACTGATTAGCAGATGGTTAATGAACACTTTCTACATAAGAAATATTCAATAGAGAATGACAGAAGAATACGAAATTTGGAGCTATAGATGAGCATCGCCGTCGAAGATCGGCGCGAACGACGCTGCGACGTGCTGGTCGTCGGCGCCGGGGCCGCAGGACTGTTCGCGGCATTGGCCGCGCGCGGCGCACTCGACCCGGACGCCGGAGAGGGGTTGCCAACGGGCCATGCTCCCGATGTAGTACTGCTCAACAACGAGGCGCGTCTTGGGCTCAAAATCCTGGTATCGGGCGGGGGGCGCTGTAATCTGACGAACGTCCAGGTCGATGAAAAAGATTACGAAAGCGATGCGCCGAGGGCGGTGAAGGGCCTGTTGCGCGGTTTTCCCGCTGCGGCGGTGCGCACTTTCTTTCGCGCGCGCGGTTGCCCCACCTACACCGAGCCTATGGGTAAAGTCTTTCCGCAGAGCGATAGCGCGGCGGACGTGCTCGGCACGCTATTGGGTGCGGTTGAGGCGGCGGGGATTCCGCTCATCGCTCCCGCCGAGGTCACTCGATTGGATCCGCCGGTTTTGGCGGGTGAACGCTGGCTGGTTCGCTTGGGGGATGGTTCGCAATGGCAACCTCAATGCGTAGTTATAGCCACGGGCGGCAAGAGTTTGCCGAAGACGGGCTCGCGCGGTTTCGGGTTGCAAGAATTAGAACGACTCGGTCATAGGATCATCGCTCCGTTGCCGGCGCTCACGCCCCTGCTATTGCGCCGCGATGGGCCATTGGCCGGCCTCTCGGGTTTGACGGTGCCGGCTGTGCTGACGCTGGCACCGCGCGGGATGAAGCCCGAACAATTGGCCGGTACCCGTTTCCGCTCATTGGCCCGCGCCGCCGGTGGTTTGCTCGTTACCCACAAAGGCGCCACCGGGCCTGCGCCTTTCGATGTGAGTGGGGCTTGTGGTCGCGCTCAATTGGCCGGTGAAGATGTGGTGCTCTACGCCGACTTCTGGAGTCTTGTCGTTGACGATGGGCCTTGGCTCCCATATCGCGATCGCGATAAACAGCCCGGTGCGGCGCTAACACCGCTCTTGGCGCCACGCCCGCCGACAAGAGAGGCCTTCGAGCATCAGATACGGGGGTTATTCGAACAGCGCGAGCGTATTCTCGGCACCGTGTTGGCGACGCGTCTGCCGCGCTCGTTGGTCGAGGCGCTGCTGCATGCGGCCAGAATCGACTCCAACTACAAGGTCAAGCAGTTGGATGACCGCGACCGGGCGCGCTTGTATCTGGCGCTGACGCAAGTTGATCTTGGGCTCGCCGGCACTGAAGGATATACCAAGGCGGAGGTCACCTCCGGGGGGGTGCCGCTCGGCGAATTTGACCGCCGGACACTGGAGAGCAAGCTCCTGCCGGGGTTGTATTGTTGCGGGGAAGTCGTTAATGTCACGGGGCGTTTGGGCGGTTTTAATTTTCAGTGGGCTTGGTCGAGCGGTTATGCTGCGGGTATCGCCGCTGCTAAGGCGAGGTTGGAAAGTTAATCACCGTGTTGCTAACGGCCCTGCGTTCTACCCTCCCGTACCTTACATTCTAACGTCTTATGAAGAAACTTATACTTTCACCTGAACTACGTGCGAGTTGCCGGCCATTGCGATTGCCGGACGGCCTGGCCGATCGGGAGAATGTCAAGCAAAGGAGAACGATTAAGTGGCGATCAATATCGGAATAGTCGGCCTGCCGAATGTGGGAAAATCTACGCTGTTCAACGCGCTTTCCGCGGCCGGAGCCGAGAGTGCCAATTTTCCTTTCTGTACCATCGAACCTAATGTCGGTGTCGTAGCGGTACCGGACGGGCGGCTGGACCAACTGGCCAAGATATTCACCTCGGAAAAGATCATCCCTACCAGTCTTGAGTTTGTCGATATCGCCGGCTTAGTCAAAGGCGCGTCAGAAGGTGAAGGTTTGGGCAATCAGTTTCTCGGTAATATCCGCGAATGCAATGCCATTGCCCATGTCGTGCGCTGTTTTGATGACGACAATATCGTGCATGTCGACGGGTCGGTGGACCCTTTGCGAGATAGCGAAGTTATTGATACCGAACTCGGTCTGGCGGATCTGGCCAGCGTCGAAAAACGCATGAACCGCACGAGCAAGATGGCGCGGTCCGGCGATAAGGACGCGCGTGCGGATATGGAGATTTTAGAGCCGCTCCTCGCGCATCTCAACGAGGGCAAGCCCGTGCGATCGATGGAACTAGCTGACGACCAGCGTTTGCGCATCAGCGATATGCACCTGCTGACAGACAAGCCGGTCATGTATCTGGCGAATATTTCCGAGGCGGACGCCGTCAATCCAGATGCCAACCCGCACGTGCAAAAGCTCAAAGAGGCGGTGGCCGGGGCTCCGGTCATCTGTATGAGCGCGGCGATCGAAGCCGAGATCTCACAGCTCGAAGAAGAGGAACAGCGAGAATATCTCGAATCTCTGGGCTTGAGTGAGTCGGGTTTGGACAAGGTCATCCGCGAAGGGTATAAGCTGCTCGACCTGATCACTTATCTTACGGCCGGTCCCAAAGAAACCAGGGCCTGGACCGTCAAGCGCGGCTCTAGTGCGCCCGAAGCTGCAGGGGTCATCCACACGGATTTCCAGCGGGGGTTTATCAAAGCCGAGGTCATTAAATTCGATGACTTCGTTTCGTTGGGTAGTGAGGTCGCGGTAAAAGCCGCCGGTAAATTGCGGATTGAAGGTAAGGAGTACACGGTCGTAGACGGAGACGTGATGCACTTTCGTTTCAATGTTTAGATAAGGGAGTAATCGCATGAAACTTTGGATGGATATACAGCGAGATCTTGAAGGCGTGATGTACGATCACGAACGGATCCTTGACGCGTGGCATGCGGGCGGCGTTGACGGCGTTGTCTTTGGGCCGCTAGTCTTCGGCCAAGCGAAGTTGTCACAAAATGCGCAGTCGCTGCCTTCTGACGGGCTGGTGGCGCCGACCTATGATCCCAATCCGGCGGTTTACAAGCGCCTCGGCGTCGAAGCGCCAGCTTCGCCAGAACACAAGTTGCCGGAAAAACGGGCTCTGCTCGAAAAGACCATGAACGCCACAAAAGACCGCGGCATGCAAGTCTATATCATGTATGCCGACGGCGGTTCCGGCCCAGGTGGCCCCGGCCACCATTTACACGATCCACAGACGACGGCGTCGCGCGTCGCCCGCATGGTCGACACGCTCGAGCATTATCCGATGGCCGACGGTGTGGTGATGGACGGTCCCGAATGGGGCTATGAGATGGCACCGCACCATATGAACCACCGCTCCTATTTCTTCAACGACTTGCCAGAATCGGTGGCGCCGATGGCTAAAGACCTCGGTTACGACTATGCCGCGATGGTCGCCGCCAAAGATCGCTTATTGGCGTTGTTTCACAATCTGGACCCGAAACGCATCCGCTCCAACGCACGCGGCGGTCTGATGGGTGCCTATCACATGCTCGGTGCCGATGCCGATCTGATGTCGTGGTTGTCGTTCCGCACGGAAAGTCTGACGCGCAACTTTCGCCAGATGCGCGAAGGCGTCGCCGCAAATCTGGACCGCCCGGTGCGCATGGGCTGCGGCCCGCGATCGGCGGCTTTTGCACCTTTGTGTGGCTACGACTTCGTCGATCTCGCCGAGTTTATGGATTTTTTATTGCCCAAGCACTACTTCTTCCACCGTGGCTTCGATGGTTTCATCGGCACGGTGTATCGCTATTCGCAGACCTTGATCGAGTGGAACCCTAGTCTCACGGTTGCCGATACGCTCGAAGTTGTGCAGGCGATGTTCGGTATCATTTTGCCTGGGGTCGATGATGATATGCTCGACTTTGAGAGTGCGCTGAGCCCGGAGTTTTTCGAGCAGGTGGTCACGCAGGAAACGAAGCGGGCTATCGCTGCCGTCGACGATCCTGAGCGCATCGTGCCCTGGCTGGATACGGGGCGTTTTCCGCACGACGGCGATCCGATGAGCGCGCGAGACTTGAAAATGCTGCTCGATTCAGCCGAAGCAGCGGGTTTGAAGCGCTTCAACTACCACCATCAGGGCAATCTGAGCCCAGGTGAATGGGGGGTGATCAGCGACAAATGCGGCACGCGTTGGGATCCGCGCACCAGCGATTGGGAGCCACCGGACGAGCTGGTATTATAACCGACGGCCATAGTTTTTTATTGCAGGATATCGGTCGAACTGTCGGTTTGTTTTGGCAGAGATAATAGAATGTTCCTTCTGTATGGACCAAGGGGCTCGGTGCGGTCCAGAATCGCTGCGATTCAGGGGGGAGAGATATGTATCAAGAAGCAAAATTGCACTATGAGGAACAGGGTTTTTGCTTCTCCCCGATTATCTATGACGAAGAGTCTATCGCCCGTGCGGTAAAGCACCAGGATCTTGTAATCTCTGGCCACTACGAAACCGGTGTCGCCCCACGCAGTCCTTTTGATTCTGCAGAAGCGACACGGGGGGGAATCGTAAAAGTCGATTCTTCCCATCGCGCAGATCTTACTATCCGTGAGTTTGTGTCAAATTCGAATCTTGGGAAGTGGGCTGCCGCGATTACCGGTGCGCAAGCGGTGCAAATATGGGCTGTGCAGTTGTTGGTCAAACCCGGCTTAGGCGCGGACGAGTCGAAAGTGGGTTGGCATCAGGATCGCAATTACTGGGGACCCTGGGAAGAGGATAGTGAACTTTTCACAGCTTGGGTGCCTCTGACGGATGTGCAGGAAGATTGTGGGCCGATGGTCTATATTAGCGGTTCGCACAAATGGGGCTTTTTGAACCAGGGCAATTTCTTCGATACAACGCACGGCTCTTTTCAGGATACGGTACAGATACCGGATGACAGCGATTTTGCCGCGATACCGGTGCTGCTCAATGCTGGACAGGTCGCGTTTCATCACAAGCTGACCTTTCACGGAAGTCATCCCAATACATCCGGCCGTCCTCGTCGGAGTTTTGCCATTCATATGCGAACGGAAAAATCCTGGCCGAAGAAAGGTGAGGAGAGCGTATATACCGCTGACCTCACAGATCACGATATGAATCCGGTGATTTACGGTACCGAGCTTCCGTTTTAGCACAAATAGGATGATCGCGAATGCATACCGATTTCTGGTTTAATCGACTCATCGAATACTGGACATTGCCGACGGCCGACCAGGTCGTCGAGCACGTGCGTCGGGGCAAAGTGCAAGTCGTGCAGATGGGCAACTTCGGCCCCGACTTCTACGGCCTGGCCGGTGATGAGACGGTCGATCGGTCGTGGGCGGGGATGCCGGTCGTGGGCATTGAGGAAAACCTCCAGCTTGCCGCGGAGGTTATTCCCCAAGTGCAGGCGGCCGGTGCCCGCGTCGTTGGTCAGTTGTCTTCGACCCTACACTATGGCGAGCATGAAATAGGGCTGGGGCTGTTCGGTGGCATTTGGGATCAGATGTGGACACCGGAGATACTCGGCGATCGGCCAGTGGACTCGGTGTCTGCTGCGATTGCGCTTGAGGCATCGGGGGAACCAGCGCGCAGAGCTATCGAGGGCCGACCGTATTTCAGTTATCGCGGCTGTATATCCAACCCGCATTGGTTGCAGATTCTCAAGGCCATGGTGCGCAAAGGCATCGACCTGGGGCTCGACGGCTTTAACACGACGCACAACTACGAAGGTTTCTGTGGCTGCGGTTATTGTGCCGACACCATCCGCGCGCATATGACGTCGATTTTCGGCAACGCAGAATTGCACAGCCTGTTCGATGGTGATTTCGACGGCGCGGTCGACGTCCGCGAGCCGGTGCCTAACGCCCCCGAGGAATTGAAGCGCCGCTATCTGGTGGTGCTCGAACAGGCCGCCGCCCGGCGCCGCAAGAGCGCCTTCGACGAGGTCTTCATCGACTACGGACGTTCTCTGCGTCCGGGGCTGTTGGCCGCGCAGTGGTATCATAAATACGGGATGCGGGTCAATGACGAGCGCGCCGCTCTGCCTGCCGACCTCTGGGCCCGCGACGAAGATTATATCTGGTACAGCCAGGGGCCCTACCGATGGGGTAGCTCCATTGATCAGGGTTATATCGCGGATATGGGGATCAACGCGCGACATATGCATGCTGCTGGCGGTGGCCGCCCTTTTGTTATCAACAAATACGATTACCGTCGCTGGCGGGTCTGGGCCGCAGAAGCGGCTGCGCACGGCGGTGCTTCCCCCTGTTTTCACGCCGGCCCCCCGCGCCCCGAGCAAGAGGATGCGACAAGGATTGCTCCCGAGGACTATTTCGGGCCGATCATCCGCTACCAGCGTTTCGTCGCCGAGCACGAGGAACTGCTGCACCCGGCAAGCCCGATAGCACAGTTCGGCCTGGTCTACCCGCGCCGCGCTGAGCGCGAGGGCGAGACGGACTATCTCGATGCATTGAAAAGAATCGCCGAGTGGCTGGAAGATGCACACGTCTTCTACGACCTTCTCTTTGACGACCAGTTAACGGAACGCGCCAGCGAATTTTCGTCGCTGATTCTGCCCGATATCCGTCGCCTCTCTAATGAGGAGATCGCCGCCGTGCAACGACACGTGGACTCTGGCGGCGGCCTCGTCGTCGCTGGTGCTACGGGGACGCTGGACGCGGACGGTGGTAGGCAGGAGCCGAATCCGCTCTTTACCAAGTCGGCAGACAGGGTCTATCGCTGGCAGAGCACAGACTGGCAGCCGGAGATAAAGGTGATTCGAACGCTGGAGGGGGACCCGGAGATGCCAGTCTATGCCCATCTGCCCGACGCGCCGGAGGGGCAAGCGCTTATTGCTACTTTAGAGGGATTGTGCGGAGGCTACTGGTTGCAGACGGATGCGCCTTGGTGGGTGCGTGTGCGCGCCTGGCGAGCAGAGGATACGGCGGCGATCCCGGTGCACTGGATCAACTACCGTCAGGACGAGGCCCCGGCTATCGAAACCCCCATGCCAATGGGGCCCATCCGGGCGGATCTATTACTTCCGGATGCGGCAGAGGTAGACCGCATCGAGTGGCGTTATCCGGAGATGAGGGAGCCGCTTGCGTTGCATCATGAAGTGGCCGATGGTCGCGTCCGCTTTGAAATCCCGCGCCTCATCGTCTACGGAATCAGCGTCATTTATCTTAAGGTAGACTAAGAAAGGTTACCGATGAATATCACGCACGGTTTACTGCCCGGCCAAGTCTTGCAACGCAACGCGCAAAACAAGGGGCATGTCTTGATCACTGGTACGGCAAAGAATGGCGCGCTTGAATACCGCGTTCTCAAAGACGGTAAGGCTGTGGGTCAATTCACATGGACTCGTGCCGGAACTGTCGAGAAAAAACGCTTTATGCTCGCGATGGGTGGCCTACCGTGCGGTGGTCCATATCAAGTCGAACTACGCGTAAGAGACAAAAGAAAAACAATGGATGCGCTGATCGTCGTCGATGTTTTTGTCGGTGACGTCTGGATCGCGGCTGGACAGTCCAATATGCAAGGAGTCGGCAATCTCGTCGACGCGCCGAAGCCGCATCCGCAAGTGCGCGCGTTTTATACCCGTGACGAGTGGGATATCGCCGTCGAACCGGTGCACTTTCTCGCCGAAGCCGTTGATGTTTTTCACAATGGATACGGCGACGGCCCGAAGCGCCCCAGTCGCGCGATGCTTGAAAAACAGAGGAAGGCTACGCTGAAAGGCGTTTCACCGGCGCATGCTTTCGCACTCGAAATGCGGCGGCGCACTCGTGTTCCTCAGGGCATTATCGCGTGTGCGCACGGCGGCACGTCGATGGCGCAATGGTCGCCTGAACTGCGCGATCAGGGTGGGGCTTCGCTCTATGGCGCTATGATGCGGCGCTATGAAAAGCTCGGGCAGAAGGTGGCGGGCGTGCTCTGGTACCAGGGAGAGTCCGACGTCAACAAAGAAGCCGCTAAAATGTATACACAAAATATGAAAAACCTAGTGCAGGCCACACGGGATGATATGGGCATTGAGCAATTGCCTTGGCTCGTCGTGCAGATCGGTTGCCATGCCGCACCCGATGGGAAATACTGGAATAGCGTACAGGAGCAGCAGCGCCTATTGCCCAAGTTGATTGAAAAGCTTGATGTCGCGCCCACCGTTGATTTGAGTATTGACGATGGTATCCATATCAGCGGCGTCGGCCAACAGATGCTCGGCAAACGACTTGCCCGGCTCGCGTCGCGTCTGGTATTTAAGGATCGCAAGGAAAAGGGCGGCATCTATCTCAAAGGCGTTTCCTGCGCGGTTAAATCCCCCAAGCCTGGTGATCCTAAGACGACCGTAGTCGAACTCGAATACGGCAATGTCAAAGGCAAATTGCAAAGCCAGGGTTTGCCGACCGGCTTCACGATGATTGACGCCCAAGGCAAGGTCTTTCCCTCGCTCTACAAGATTACGTTGCGCGCTAATCGCGTTCTGTTGGAAACCGGGCAGACGATGGACCTACTCAAAACGTTGGCCGTGAGTTATGGCCACGATCGTCACCCCTATTGCAATATCACCGATGCGGACGGTATGTCCCTTCCGGCGATGCAAAGGGTGCCGATACAAGGGAGCCATGCAAGTTAAAGCCGCGCTTCTTCGGCAAGAGGCCGCTGCGTTTAGCCTTGAGTCTGTCGAATTGGAATCACCCAGGGCCAATGAGGTACTTGTCAGGATCGTGGGCGTGGGGGTATGCCATACGGATGTAAAGGTACAGCACGGTCACCGACCCGTACCGCATCCGATTGTTCTGGGGCACGAAGGCTCAGGGGTCGTGGAAGAGGTCGGATCGGCTGTAAGCAAGGTGCAACCGGGGGATCATGTCGTTCTGACGTATAATTCTTGCGGGGTTTGCCCGAATTGCCAGAATGCGCAGGCGGCTTATTGCGATGATGTTGTGGCCCTGACATTTGGTGGTCAAAGGCCAGATGGCTCCTCGCCGCTGAGTCAAGATGGCGAGGTGATTCACGGTTATTATTTCGGTCAGTCGTCCTTTGCCGATTACGCGATCGCCACCGAACGCAATGTCGTCAAGGTAAGACGGGATGTAGCGCTCGAATTATTGGGGCCATTGGGGTGCGGCGTACAGACGGGCGCGGGCGCAGTGCTCAATTCGCTTGATGTCGAGGCGGGTTCCTCGATCCTCATATTCGGCACGGGCTCCGTTGGCTTGAGCGCGCTGATGGCGGCGGTAGTCGCTGGCAGCACCACGATTATCGCGGTGGACATCAACCAGCAGCGGCTCGATTTGGCTCGTGAACTCGGCGCAACACATGCCATTAATGGCGCGGAGACGAGTGACATAATAAAGGTCGTGCAAGATATCTGTCCGGGCGGTGTCAACTATTCGCTGGACACGACGGGAAACCCAGATGTGCTGCGGCAGGCGGTTGAGTGCTTAAAGGTTCTGGGGGTATGTGCCCATGTCGGGGGGGGCTCGGCAGACGCCGAAGTTCAGATCCCCATGCGCCATCTTTTTTTTGGCCGCACCCTGCGGGGGGTAGTACAAGGTGATAGTGTGCCCGACGTGTTCATTCCCCGTCTTATCGATTTATTTATTGGGGGCCGCTTCCCATTTGATCGACTGGTCTCGTTTTACGGCTTAGAGGATATTAACCAAGCTGTGGCTGATATGCACGATGGAAAAACAATTAAGCCGATTTTAAAAAACCGATAGTTTATAATTGCAAAATAAAAGCAAGGGCCTGGGTGGGGCTCCAAGGGAATAAGAATACATATGGCTGAATACGAATACATACTTTTTGCACAGCAGGACCACGTCGCTTGGATTACGCTTAACCGCCCCGAGGTGCTCAACGCCATGCACCCACCGATGGCGGACGAATTGCGTGAAGCGTGGACGAGAGTGCGCGACGATGATGATATCTGGATGGCGGTGCTCACTGGCAGTGGTGAACGTGCTTTTAGCGCCGGCTCTGACTTGAAGTGGCGAGCCGAGCAGGGCGAGAAAGTGCGCGAGCACAATCGCGACGAAGTGGTTACCAATGAGGCATTGGGTTTTCAGCGTGGCCGGGATTGCTGGAAGCCCTTATTGGCGGCGGTCCACGGCTATGCCGTAGGCGGTGGTCTCGAACTGGTATTGGGCTGCGATATTGTTTTGGCCGCGGACAATGCGCAATTTGGTTTGCCTGAAGTGCGTCGGGGGCTGATGGCCGATGGCGCTGGCATCCATCGACTGGTGCGCCGTGTGCCCTATAGCGTGGCGATGGGCATGGTGTTGACCGGGCAGTTTATCGGCGCGGAAGAGGCGCATCGCGTGGGGTTGGTCAATGAAGTCACCTCGGGCGAAGAATTGCGCGCGGCTACTGAGCGCTGGGTGGCGCAGATTATGGAATGTGCGCCGCTGTCGTTGCGCGCGAGCAAAGAGGCGGCGTTGCGTGGGTTGGAACTGCCGCTGTGGGAAGCGGTGGGACAGAGCTTTCCGATGGCCGAGAAGCTCTACGCCTCGGAAGATTTTATCGCTGGTCCGGAAGCGTTCGCTGAGAAGCGCAAACCGGAATGGAAGGGCCAATAAGCGCCAGAGTTTCGCCGCGCTCAAAACCCTGCATGCGTCAGCGTCTCGTAGGCTAAATTCCAGACGGCCCTGGGAGCGTTGGGCCTGATTTTCGTTTCGATCAAGGCCCTGGTTTGCGGCAGGTCGATCCCCATGCGGTTGTGATAATGGTTATATGCGACCTCCCAGGTGTCGAACAGACTCTTTGACGCCGTATTATCAGCGCAAGTGCCTTGCATATCACCGGTGAGCAACTGGGTGGCCATAAGTTCCAGCGTCGCCGTGTAGCGCTCGCTTTCCCCCGTATACAGATCGACACCCTGATGCCATGCGACTTCGGCGGCGTGTATCGCCGAGCCGATGGCGAATTGCGCATGGTGCCCATTGTCGCGGCAGGTCTCCTGGGTCAGGCCGTCGACCCAGGCGGTCGGCTTGCTCCAGAAGGATTGCACGTTGTTGCCGTCTCCACTGATCGCTGGGACTTCACCGTCTGACTCAAGATAGAAATAGGAGTGCGTTCTCTTTTGCCACCGCTCGATACCCGCGTTGAATAGCTCGATATCTTCGTTGAAAACCGCGATGGCCATCATGGCGTCGATCTGTGTCAAATCGACATTGCCGTTCCAGGAACTGGCCCGGTCCAACTGCGGATAGAAGGCCCGCCTGAACATGGCCTGTAGCTTTTCGACATCCTCGGCAGCCCAGCCTGGATATGCGCGCATGATCTCTGCCGCTGGCGCGAAAATCGCGCCGATCCACCCGGCCTGCAGCTTGTCTTGGTCGGAGCCGGCGGTGAAGCCTTGCAAGTCCGCCCAGGCATTTAGGATCGCAATGGATCGTTTGGCATAGGTCTCGTCGCCGGAGTAGTACCAGAGCAGCGCTTGCGCATAGGCCGCGTTGGCGTCGTCCCTAGAGGTGTTGGCGTCCGCGCCTTGCGAATCGATCTCGCTCAACCCGTGCGGCCGCCATCTCGCGGGGGTCGAATTCACGAGTCGGTCGTACTCACTCTTCCAGGGTTCGGCCCCGGCCTCGATCTGCGCCTTGACGAAGTCGAGCTCCTGCTGCGAGTCGAGGGCACCTGGGTGGGTGAATTGGCCGGTGGCGAGTACGCTGCAGGGATTGCACGGACCGCCGCAATCGACACCGGTTTCATTCTGGTTTTGCAGGCTGTCGGTGCAAGTGGGCGCGTCGGCACCAGTGTTCGGCTCCGCTTCGGTATTGGCGTTCGCGCTAGTCGGGCCAGAGGTGTCGTTGGCGCAGGCTATGACAAATGGGATCAAAAAAAAGTATCTCAATGTCTCTGTATCTTTCAAAAGTATCGTTGCGGTAGAAACCGGTAATCAGAGAGGTTATATCCTCCTGAATTATTTTTATAGAGTCGCCGCTTTTTTGACGGCGTCTTCCAGCGACATATTGGCAAAGTTCGCTGCGTTGAGAAAACGGCCGTTCTTGCCGTCGTCGACAAAGGCACCGACCGCCACGCCGGGAATGCTGCTTTCGGGGGCGTTTGGGGCTTTGGGCCCGCCCAAGTCGGTGCGGCACCAGCCCGGGTCGGTCAAGTTGATCAATACGCCCGTGCCATCGAGTTTGGTTGCCAAATCGGTGGTGAATTTATCTAGGGCCGCTTTGCTCGCCGAGTATCCGGCCTGTTCCGGCTCGTTCTTTATCCCGCTAGTCGTATTAATCACCCGGCCAAAACCGCGTTCGATCATCGGCGGCATCAGGCGATAACAAATCGTGGCGACTGCGTTGAGATTGATGCGAAAACTTATATCGAAATCTTCGACCGGTGTCTGCCACCAATCCGAGCGATAGGCGATCTGCACCGCGGCGTTGTTGAAGACGATATCGACGGCGGTACTCTTGGATTCGATCTCATCGAGCATGGCCACCACTTCGTCGTGGTTGGCGAGTTCGGCCTGGACGCAATAGGCCGCAACGCCGAGTGCCTTTACCTCTTCCAGTATTTTCTCAGAATGAGCAAGGGCACGGCTGTGCAAGACCAGATTGCATCCTTGTTCGGCCATAAACTGTGCGGTGAGATAACCGATACCTCGGCTCGCACCGGTGATGAGCGCCCATTTACCTTTAACTGAGATCACTGATTTGTACCCTTTGTATTATTGCTGCGTGAGGTTGGAAATGGCGAAAATACAGAATAACTCGACTGCGTGATTGCGACTTGCGTAGGTTGCAAAGAATAGGCCACACCCCGGAAATTAGCCACTATCGCAACCGCCAGCAATCTGGAGAAAGGGGTCTAACGGGTGTGTCTGGCCAGGATCTTTATTTGTGCGGGCCGTATATGAAATTCGGCCATGCACAATCTCATATTTCGTAGTCGAAGACGAGTACCTCTTCCACAATCGGCCGCAACAAATCTCGGCCAACAGCTTTGTGATCGGGGTGCGGCAGATAGGCGTCGCGGGCGGCGGCGTCGGTAAAGGTCATAGAGAATCCCCAATCGAAGCCGTTCGTCTTGCCCTCGGGGCTGTTGTTGTCGCCACCGGTAACCGACTCGATACCGAGGATCTTATTCTCGTGTTTAAGGGCGACGAGGCCTTCGAGTAACGCGGTTTTCTGTGTCGCGGTTGTGTCGGGCTTGAGTTTGAGTAGGACGATGTGCTGGATCATGGGGGACTCCTTTGCGGCAAGGCGAGTTATGTGAGCGTTGTGAATGTTTGCGCGACGCCCTGAATATATTCGCCTTGGGGGTTACCGTAAAACAGCTAAGTAATTGGGGTGCGCAATTTATCGCCGAGGTGACGACATATAACGCACCCGTTCATTGTTATCCTTACAAGACTTGTGATGAAAATGAACTGATGCTAATATAAGCGGCTGCTAAATGGCATATCTTCCTATAAAGAACAACAAAGAAATAAAAGGATATACATGCAACAGATACTACTGGCCATCGACGACGTATCTCTGCCTTTGCGCAAAAATACTTGCCTCTATCTGAGCAAACCCACGGTGCGGCAGGAGCCGGTGTTGCTGCCGAGCCCAACCGACAGCGACGCGCCGGACAATCTCGCGGCGCATTTTTACGGCACGGTGCTCTACGAAGAAGGCAAGTTTCGCATGTGGTATTACGCATGTCATCGCGGCACGAACCCCGATTGGTCGCCGCGCAAAAAACAGCAAATCGCCAAACCGCAAGACTGGCTGCTCGATGCCAAAGAAGGATACGAGTTCCTGGGGGGTCCGCTGTGTTATGCGGAGAGCGATGATGGCTTCACTTGGAACAAACCCGCGCTCAATCAGCTTTTGTTTAAAGGCAACCGAGACAATAATGCGTTCGAGCTGCCGCACACGATTGTCAGCGGCGCGGCGGTCATTCGCGACGACGACGATCCCGATCCGGCGCGGCGTTATAAAATGATCTACGAATTTTTTCCCGACCAGGCCGATCCGGTCATTGAGCAATACGGCACTTCGCCCAGTATGGCTTGCGCGGTATCGGCTGATGGTTTGCAGTGGACAGTTACGGCGTTGCCTTTTGTCGGGCAGTTTGTCGAACACTGTTCGTTTATTAAACACGAGGGCCAGTATATCGTGCACTCGCAGGTATTTCCCGGTACGCAATGGAGCGCTGCCTACACCGAAGGGGGTGCGGCGGGGGGGCGCACCGGTACAGCACATGCCTCCTATGATTTCGATAATTGGCCGGACTTGTGGCAGTGGGCTTTTGCCCTGCCGGAGCCGGCCGATCCGGAACAGCGCGACGCGCATAATGCTTATGATCAGGTCCATCTTGGCGTGGGTGCGGCTAGTTTTGGTAATGTCTGTGTGGGAGTCTACGGAATCTGGCACAGCCAGGCTTTCGGGGAGAACTTCGGCAAGATCAGCTGCGACTTAGGCTTGTTAGTGTCCAATGACGGCATTCGTTTCCGCGAACCGGGCGCGACGCCCGGGGAGGTTTTTATTCATCATGATGACTCACCGGTAACGCCGACGTCGGGCTGCGCTTATAACACCGTGCTCTGCCAAGGTAATGGCATCTTGAATGTCGGCGACGAAACGCGCATCTATCACGGCCGCTGGCGCAATGTCGGGCAAAAAGCTGAGGATGTGGCTATGCACTACCACGCCGAAGTGGCGCTGGCGACACTGCCGCGCGACCGTTGGGGTGGGCTCGGGCTGAATCCGGGGGTGGAGGAAGGCACCATCTGCTCGGCGCCTGTGGTGGTGCCGCAGGATGGAGTGATCCGTATCAATGCCGATGGCGTGTCGGGGTTGTCGGTCGATTTGCTGGACGAGCGCTTTCAGTTGCTGGCGGGTTTTGCCGGCGGGCAAGTAGTCGGACCGGACGGGCTCGATTGTTTGGTACACTGGACGGGGAAATCGCTGGCGGAGTTAGGAGGGCAATCGGTGCGAGTGCAGGTGAGTATACAAAAGACCGATGAGGCTTTACCTAGGGTATATGCGCTTTATCTAGGTGCCTCTGAGGTGGGGTCTTAATCGAGATCGATGCTCTTTATTCGCTGGATTCCCTTAATTGTAGGGCAATATCGGCTCGGGGAAGTTCCAGCGGACCCAATCCCATTGAAACATATCGTCCGTCGCGTCATTCCATCCGATCAGGCGCGCTTTCATCTGTTTGAGCGTATCGGCGGACGAGGCGTCATCGATGAGATTCCGCAACTCCGCGGGGTCGGCTTCGAGATCGTATAGCTCGTCCATATCGTTCGGTGAATACACATATTTCCATCGTTCGGTACGCACCATCCGCTGCGAGCTATAGCCCCAGACCTCGCCATGGCTTTCGCAATATACACTATCGGGCCAGTCTTCCGGGCTATTGCCTTCTAAAAATGGCAGCAAGCTCTTGCCATCGAGCCCTGTAGGTAATGCGCCGCCGCCGCATTCGACGAGGGTGGGCATTAAATCCAGCAAGCGAACAAATTGCGGGATGGCCCTGTGCTCGCTCCCCGGCATTTTTACCAATAACGGAATGCGAAAGACCTCATCATACATCGTACCAGACTTTTCAAAGTGCTTGTGGCTGCCCAACGAGTCGCCGTGATCCGCGCTGAAAATAAAGATCGTATTATCTTCGATGCCGCACTCGCCAATCGCGTCGAGCACCCGCCCTACGCAAGTATCGATTAGCGACACATCGCCATAATATTTGGCGATCACCTGCTGCCACCAGGACCAGTCCTTGTCTTCGAGATGCCATTCTTGGTGTTTGCGCAAATGCGCGGCGGGTTTGCCGGTAAACGATTCGGCAAAATTTGGCCACGGTTCAATCGTTTGCGGGTCGTACATCGAGGCATAAGGCTCGGGTACTATATTGGCGAAATGCGGCGCGGTCGCGTCGACGCGTAAAAAGAAGGGTTGATCACCGCCGGCCCGCTCGCGTAGCATCGCAATGCCGTCATCGGCCACTTTCCACGTTTTATGCTCTTCTTTTGGCAAGGCACTTGTGCCTGCGACGGGAAAAGAATTGCCGGGAAAATCGACCGTCAATGCTGAGCCGGGTTCCATTTCGGTCTGTGCATTCCCGATAATGTGCCGGTCAAAGCCGAATTCCTCCGGCCCCAGATCTTGGTGCACGTGCCATTTGCCCGCATAGTCCAGGGCGTAACCCGTCTCTTTTAACAGGCGGCTAAAGGTCGCTACGTCGGTCGATAGCCCCCTGTTCCAGGCGGGTGCGATATGCGTATTGATCATCACGCCGTGCTTGTGCGGATATAGCCCCGTCAGCAACGAAGCGCGAGCAGGTGAGCAGACCGGGCTTGTAGTATAGGCCTGGTCGAAACGGATGCCTTCATTGGCGAGTTGATCTAAATGCGGCGTCTGGCAGGTTTTATTGCCATAGCACCCCAGTGCGTCGCGTCGCAATTGATCGGTCAAAAAAAGCACGATATTGGGCGCCATAAATGTCCCTCTGGCCGTCTCCCTTGGGGAAGGGAGACACAATAGGTATTTTAGTTTGAAATTGTGCGAAAGAATAACGTACCTGGAAAGATAAGCCCATGACCCGTCCAACGCTAAAATCTCCACCGGCCGGTTCAGCCTAGTCGCTGGCCAATTCGGGTTGTTGTCGCAGGGGTAGAAGAAATGGCAGGTGTTGGCCCTCTGAATTCTGTGAAAGATTAAAATATTCAATATCCATGCGGTTATCGTCACAACCCGAAGGACAAGGTGACTATGATACCACTCGACTACAGTCGTTCGTTTATACTTAGTACTGCCGCCAGAAACGAAGTGCGGTTTTGGGTCGAATCGCGCACTCGCATCATCGATGAGCGGACCGGACAGCACGAGGATTATATCCAGGTGGGCTCCTGCAAGGGGGAGCGCACTTTTGCGCCCAACGGCCTCTTCCAGGAGGACAACTACGATTTTATGCCGATCTTTGGCCCCGAGCATAGTGTGGCCTTTAGGCGCAAGGCTTATCTCAACCCGCAATACAAAGAATGCCTGCCTTCAATGGATTTTCCGTTCGGGGGGCCGAGATACTACCTGACTGAAGGTGTAAAGACGGACGAATTGCGGGATAACGAGGCGATCGTCAACGCGAACTATGCTTTGCTACCCATCGTCTCGCAGACGGAGATTTGGAACGATGAGACTCAGTTGCGTGCGATTATCGAATGCCCGGCGAAAACAATAAATTCGCGGCGCGAGGACCACAGCTACCAAGTGGACACCGGGCCGATCGTCTTTCCCGACTTGAGTGTCAGGCACGACCGTTATGTCGACGGAATATCCCTGGCCTTTGTGGCGTTTAACGCGCCGCATTTTGCCGATTTTGTGCTCGAAGTGCCGACGACTGTCGGTGAAGGGCAACAGGCCTGCCAGGTGCACCACTATTCGGAGTTGCTGAGTTACAAGGCGCGCAATACGATGTGGTCGGTGGAAGCGTAGGTGTCAAATCGTCCGGCGTTTTTTAAGGGCTAAGCAAAATCGTCGGAAAAAGTACCGGTAATGTTGCTGTGCGACCGTCGGGGACGGCTTCTACTCGGCTTCGGCGGCTAATAGTTCGAGCCGGACCTTGTGGGCGAGCAAGTGCCGGACCACTTTTTTATCGTCGCGCGTAGGTTCCCACAATTGGTCCTCGAAGACCACGAGTATTTCGTCAGCTGCAATTTCCACCGCTGTGACGCCTTGCCATCCGGGTGCGGTCGAGACGGTGATTTCGTAGGGCCAGCCC
This sequence comes from Gemmatimonadota bacterium, assembly GCA_018672475.1. Classification (GTDB taxonomy): domain Bacteria; phylum Latescibacterota; class UBA2968; order UBA8231; family UBA8231. The sequence continues at coordinate 106,157 of JABHFS010000076.1, forward strand.
TCCCCATAGCCGTCGAGGCAGACCGCGATCCGGTTGTCTGGCCGGCCATAGGTGGCGACAAGCATCCCATTAGACATCGCCAATAGCCCCGGATACTGGCCGTGCAGCCGGCTGCGCACCGGATCGCTCCAGGTGCGGCCCCCGTCGGCGGAGCGCGCGAAGTAGAGCGGCGCATTGCCCTCGCCATTGCGCAGGATTGTCAACAAGTCGCCATTGGGTAGCAGCGCTAGCCCGGGTTCGGCCCAGCCTTCATCACCCATCTCCGGCAAGGGCGGCACGCAACCCCGATAGTGCCAGGTCATGCCGCCGTCCTCGGAACCCAAGCACCAACTGGAATATTTGTAGAGGTTGAAGTCGTGCGGATATTTGTCCCAGTCTTTGTAGCGAATATCGGTATGGACGATATCGTGCTCGCAATAGCCATAACACATGCCGATCGCGCTGCCGTCGGGCATCACGACGGTCTGATGGTTTAGTGTGTTGACGCGGACCACCCCATCCTCGCCCATTGAGGGCACGTGTGGGCCTAAGTGAAACGTGGGGTGGATCTCTTCGACGGTGCGCCATCCGTCGTTGGAGCGGTAGGCCGGGGCCGTAGCTTGGCCTTTTTCAGTCGGCTCTCCGATGGCGCAGAACAACAGGTCGGGGCCATCGGGAAAATTTAATCCGGTCACATGAGCGCCCAGGGCGCCTAGGTGCTTCGGCCCCGCGGGCTGCCAGCTTGCGCCCTGGTCCCGGCTGAGGAATTCGCCGGCGAGTAACGTGCCGTCGGTGCAATGAAATACCGAGGGCGTGGAATCGGTCACGCCGATATAGATCGGGTCGCTGACGCTGACTTTGAGCCGTCGTTCGGCGGCGACCTTTTCGCCGCGCGTACTGTGCACGAAAATTCGCGATCGGTCGGTTTTTTCTAGCCGGGCGCAAAAATGGTGTTCGCCGTCGGCGAAGGTCGACAGAACGGTTTTGGCGACGATGGTATTCCACCCGCTTTGCAGGCGAATCGGATCAGTAAAGAGATCCCACTTGCGATTCTGGTTGGCGCTGCACGATAGAAACGGGCCGTCGAAACGCGCCGCCTCTTCGCCGTTGGCCCAGATCCGGCAAGGCGTGTTAGAGCTCCACCGCAGCAGATAATCCCTTGCTTCCTCGACTCGTACCTGGGCCGCCAGGTAGCTGACCGAATGGTCGAAGGGAAAGCTCGGCTGATCCCAGGCACGGCGCGGGAATTCCCATGAGCTATAAGAGGTGTAATAGCCGACCCGCTGGCCGCACTCGGGGCAGCGGTCCGGTTTGGCGGGGATATGGGTCTCGCAGCGGGGGCAGTGCGGTTCGCCGGGGATGCCGCGCTCGGGCGAACCCCAACACGGCATTAGCTGGTCCTCGATGGTGAACAAGTCCATCGTCACGTGCACGCCGCCGGGCGGTTCGGGTTGCGGCTCCTTGCTTCTCAGCCGCAGTTGGTGGTGGTGGCGTAGCAAGATCCGCTCTGGTGTCAATTCCCACCATTTGTTCATCACGCTAACGGCCGAATACCGGCGCCAGATACAGCCGGTTATTTCCTCGTCCTCGTGGGGGACGAGTAGGGCTTCGTCGGTGATAAAATGATCATCGAGCGCGCGGGCGGGCTCGGCGACGGCGTAGGCCCGCTCGGCGAAGGAGAAAGGCCCGAGCACCCACCACTGGCGCAGGAAGTTGCGCCAATGCACATAATCGCGGTTCGGATCGGCGGGTTCGATGAAATTGGCGACGATGCTTTCGGGTGCGGTTGTTGCAGGCATAGTGTATTCCTTTCGTTCATTTCAATTCGTGCGAAAGGTTCTCGCGGTGCTTGAACGAGAATTAAAATAGCGATCGGCGCTCGCTACGCATTTGTCCCAGGTCATCGCCTTATGATGGTTTCGCCCAGTCGAAAGCTGTGGGTAGCTCTGCTTGATCTTGTGGCAGCCTACTGAAGCTACCCTCTAACGGGACGCCGAAAAAATAGTCGTCGGCAAAACTTGCAAGCGCGGCAATATCTTCTTCGGTATGGTCGTGTCCGCCCTGGTGGAAAAAGAGGCCATTGCGTTTGGGCACGCCGAGGAAGTCGTAGATCGGTTCCGTAGCCAAAAACGAGATACAGGTCCCTGCGGGGTTCGCCCATTCGTCCGTGGTGCCTTCTGTGCGCAATAGGGGGCGCGGTGCGACGAGCCCCATGAGGAAGTGCTGGTCAAAGGGCAGCTCTTCTTCGCGCCCCGCCCATTGCTCGAAATCAGCATGTGCCCAGGCCCACCATCGCTCGCGGCTGGTAAGCGCGGTAAGGTCCTCGCATTTTTCGCCGAGCGCGAGGTAGGAGCCGGCTCCGGCGCAACCGGAGCCCGCCGGGTTGACCAGGGCGATGCGCTCGTCCAGTGCGCCGGCGAGCAACGCAGTCTTGCCATTGCGAGAATGTCCGGAGATCATGATCTGCCGTGGGTTGACGCCGGATAAGGTCTGCACGTAATCGACAAGGCGCAAACCGCCCCATGCCCATGTGGAAATCGAACCCCAAGAATAGCGATCGGGCGCGAGTTGCTGATAGGCCGTGCGGGCGGGGCCGACGATGGCATGGCCCATTTCCATCGGTTCGAGCTGGTTGTTTTCATAACAAATAACCATATACCCTTTGGCGAGCAGTTGCTCAAATTGCCTGTTGCCGACATAGATAAGCACGGGGATGCCGTCTTGCGCAAAACCTTTGACGATTTTTTTGCGTTGGGCGATGCTATCCGTGGAGGGGCGCCAGACGGTCACATCCATGCCAAAGGCGAGATCGGGACGGTTCTCTTTTGCTGTGAAGTCGAAACGCAACTTCTCGCAGGTTTCGCCGTTGACCTGTGTCTGTGATTCTATGATGGTGACGGATACTTTTTCCGGTGGACCCGGCATGGTGCCGTATTGAATATTAAGCATCATGTCTTTGATTTCTTCGCGCCGTTTTTGCCAATCTTCTACGGAGATGACGCGGCGCCCGTCTTGCATTAGAAAGGGGTCGGGAAGGTGCTTGATCAAGCGCATGTTGTTCTGCCCGCCGAGTTATGCGTCATCGCCGAAGATCCTTTTGAATGCGGGTATACAAGTCCTGAACCCGTCTTCGAATGTGCCGCCGTCGGGGCGATAGACGCTCTCGTAGGAGATAATGCCCTGGTAGTTGTCTCGTTTTAGCGCCGTGGCGATGTCTGCGAGGTAGGGTGCCGCGTCGCCTTCGCCCAGCGGGCAAATGCCCAAGGTCGCGTGCGGGATATTGACCTTGGCGTCCTTGATGTGGATATGCCCGATGTGGTCTTTGATGTGTTCGTAGGCATTCGGATAGGGTATATCGGCGCAGTAGAGGGTGTTGGGAATGTCCCAAAGGATCTTAAGGCGTTTGCTGCCCAAGTCGTCGATGAGTTTTTTGCCGAGAAAACCCGAGGTGATCATCGAATTGTTCCCCGTCTCGACGACGAGCGTGACGTCGTTGTCCTCGGCGACTTGCACGATGGGCTCCATAAGTTTTAGAAAGCGGTCCCAGGCGCCATTGCTGACATTCCAAACTTCCGCGCCATTGTGCCCGAAGAGGATCATTTCTTTGCGGCCGCTCATAATGCGCACGAGCTTCGTGTCGAGCGTTTTGGCCATATCGATACAGCATTTAAGCCCGTGCAAATGTGTTTGGAATATTTCATCTGCCGGTTCGACGTCCATAACCGACAAGCCGGCGAAATTATGGCGTGAGATACAGGAGATGGTAATGTTGTATTGTTCCGCGAGCGTTTTTATCTGTTGAATCTGCTCGTTGCTGTGATCTCCGACCTCTTTGTCCCAAACGAATTGCAGCTCGGCATGCTGAAGTCCAAACTCGGCCATGCGCTTTAATGCGTGCTCGAAATCTCGGCTGATGCCGTCGGTGATGACGCCTAATTTCATTTTATTATGCCTCCTCGGCGGATTTCTCTACGGTTGTACCGGCGATTTGCTCGAGCAATTTGACGATGGACCAATTGTCTTCGTCCGGGAAAAGCGAGATGCCCGCCTGAAATAGTTCGAAGGCGGCGCTGGTGGTGAACATCGATACGCCATTTTCCTTGGCCATATTCATCGTGATGCCAAGGTCTTTGTACATGGTGCCGATATGGCTGCCGGTGTCTTTGAATTTTCGTTCCATGATGAGCGAAGCGGCGTTTTCGAAAAGGGGGCTGCCTACCCCGCTGGAGCGGAAAACTTCAAAGAGGGTCTCGGCCTTCGCGCCCGATTTGACGCCGAGCACCAACGATTCGAATATGGCGGTGAAGGTCGAGCCGATGAGGGCCTGTAAAGACGCTTTGACGGTCTGGCCCAGGCCAACTTCCTCACCGACGTGAAAGATGTTTTTACCGACGGCCTGCAGCACGGGTTTGATGTCGTCGAATACCTGTTGTGGCGCCGCCGTCATTAGGGTGAGCGTACCGCCTTCTGCGCCGGGCTTGCCACCGCTGACCGGAGTATCGACCAAGTGGATGCCCCGGTCGAGGATGGGCTGTTCGAGTTCGCGTATCTCTGACGGGTGCACGGTGGCCGAGACGATGATCGTGGAGCCGGGTTTAAGGCTTGCGAGCAAGCCCGAGTCGCCGAAGAGCGCTTGTTTGATCTGCGCGCCGCTGAGCACCATGATGAAAACGGCGTCGGCCTTTTCGCCAACTTCCTTGCAGGTGGCGACCGGTGTGCCGCCCAACTCTTTGAGCGTGTCTAGTTGCTTTGGATTGAGGTCGAATCCGGTGAGGTTGAAACCGTTTTCGATGAGATTTTTGGCCATGCTGATGCCCATATTGCCCAGGCCGATGAATCCGATCTCTTTCATTATTTTTCCTGACGGTATGGTCGTATGAGATACATAAATAATGTCGTCGTTCTTTTTGCGCCACGGTATTATGGGGCGATGTGGTTTTCTACCGATTAATGCCTCCTGCTTTTTTTGCTGCGACGGCTCTATTTGGGAAGGCCTATATCAACTATACTATCGCGCGAGGCCAGAGGTCGCCTTTGGTCTCGTCGAGCAATGATACAATAAAATATTGCTACTCGCACTCGGGAACATAGGCAAGTTCGATATCTGGGTGGTCCGAACCGTTTTTTTCGAGCCGGTCGACGATCGGCCTCGGCCCAACGGTGCACATGATGCCGACATTGAGCCGGACTGCATGTCGTCTATAGGCAGTCCGGTATGATATCTCGCATCGGGGCACGATTATATAATGGTGCAGGTGTTGCTAACTGTCATGCTGAGAAAGAGTGAAAAATGCAGTGCGATTTGACCGGGTGAGCAAAAAAGCTCTTAATAAATCGTCGCTTGCCCTTTTTTATCTGCATTTAGAACCGGGAGTTTGTCGTGGAGCCAATCGAAACGGAGCGATTGATCATTCGCCGGATGCGGGACGATGACCTGCGGGATTTCCTCGAATACGAGTCCGATTCTGAGCATACTCGTTATTTGAGTCGGCGTGCTTATACTGGAGACCAGGCGCGCGATTTTATTGCGACCGCTCGTGACTTGACGCTTGGCTCGGAGGACCACTATCTGCACCTGGCGGTCGAAATGGAATCAACCGGGAAGATGATCGGCACCGTATGTGTCAAGGTGGCGAGCCAAGCCCATCGCCAAGGCGACGTAGGTTGGTTTCTACACCATAGCTATCAGGGGCAGGGTTTGGCCAGCGAGGCGAGTTGGGCGATGCTGGGCTTCGCGTTCGACACGCTCGGCTTGCACCGAGTGACGGCCCACTGCGATGCGCAGAATGTGAGGTCGAGGGCGATGATGAAGCGGTTGGGTATGCGGCAGGAGGCTTTCTTTCGGGGTATCGTCTATTTCGACGAGGTGTGGCACGACCAGTATCTTTACGCGATGTTGGCGGAGGAGTGGGCGGGTGGGGCTGTAGAATGAACTGTTTTGTGTGGGGGGGCCGGTTGCGGGGTGGGTCTCCGGGTATTTTTAGACCCCGGGCCGTTGCTCCTCGCTATTGCCTGCGCGCTGACTCACCGGCACCTACCCCACCACCGCCCCCCCAATACACCCTGTGTCGCACCCCGCCACCAGACCTCAGAAACTTATGTAGTTTGTACTATTTCTTAGAACCACGATGGATATATTAAGTGGATTCGGCTAGCCATATACCATTTAAAGGAGCTGTGATGAGCGATGAACCCGTTGTTGCGACCGAACCGTTTTACAGCATGACGCGGCGCGCCGGAGATACGTTGTATCTGTCTGGTTTTGGACCCGTCGATGACGACCTCAATGTCATCGGTGCCGATATTGGTGAGCAAACGCGTTTTACTATGGATGCGATACGGCGGACGTTGCAAGGGCAGGGGGCGACGATGGCGCAGTTGGTGCGGGTCAATGTTTTTTTATTGGAGATGGAGGATCGCGACGGCTTCAACAGTGCTTATATGGAATTTTTTGATGGTGCGCCTATGCCGACGCGGCGGCTTGTCGGGGCCGGCGATATGTACAAACAGATCCTCGTCGAGATCGACGGCATTGCCTGGTTAGGCAATTGAACCCTTTTATTCGTATATAAGCCATACCTGTGACTAACCGCTCATTGGCTTTTTCGCGCGTCACCATCGTGTCGCCTGCATCCCCAGATTACTTTATATCAACTGGGTCTATTTATCGTGAAACGAATTAAAGATCGCGCGGCACCGAGCGATGGAAAGCGCAATGTCATCGTCTGTCTCTGTGACCAGTTGCGTGCTTTCGAAGTCGGCTGCTACGGCAACGATATCATCCGCACTCCCAATATCGACCACCTCGCCGCAGAAAGCGTGCGCTTCGAGACCGCGGTCAGCAGTAATCCTGTCTGCATGGCCGTGCGTTCGGCGCTGATGTCTGGCCAACACAGCCGCACCTGCAATGGCCACCTCGCCAACGATTTTGTGCCCACCGATGGCGAGCGCTGGTCGACGATCGAACCCGAGTTCCCCGAGCGTGCACGCGGTGCGCATCTGCAGGGCACGACCTTGCCGGAGGTTTTACGTGCGGCCGGTTACGAGTCTACCGTCATCGGCAAATGGCATATCAGGCCTTGTCCAGAATCGATAGGTTTCGACCACAGCGTGTTGCCGCTTACCAACCATCGGCATAGTAAGCAGCAATTTATGATCGACGGCGCGCCACCCGTCGATGTAGAAGGCTTCAGCGTTGAACGCGAGATCGAAAAAGTGGAAGATTTTTTTGCAGACCGCTCTGCAGAAGATGCCGCGTCACGCGATCCTTTTTTCCTTTATTACAGCATGATGCCCCCGCATATGCCGCTTGGCGATATGCCCGAAAAATATCTCAATATGTACGCGCCGGAGGAGATCCCCTTAAGGGCCAATGTCGCGCCGGACGGCCGGCTGCCGGCATCGGACGATTGGTTTAAGATCTATCTCTGGGATTATGTGTATTATCATTATTTTGAACCGCATACGCTCAAACTGCCGATCGATTTCGATGTTCGGGCGTTGACCGCGCTCTATTATGGTGCAGTTGCCTGGGTAGACGATATGCTCGGTCGGATGCTGCAGTCGTTGGAAGCCAATGGGCTGGCGGACGATACGATCGTTATTTTCACTTCCGATCACGGTGACACGCTCGGCAGCCACCGGCGATGGAACAAGGGCGTGTTATTGCAAGAATCGATTCGCGTGCCGATGCTCTGTCGTCTTCCGGGGCATTGGGCGCCGGCTGTAAATCGCGACCAGGTCGCCTCGACGATTGATATCATGCCGACCATACTCGACGCCTGTGGCCTCGACCTGCCGGGGCATCTGCAAGGCCAATCCCTGTTGCCGATCCTCGCGGGCGAATGCACCGGGCTCGACCGTAACTGGTCCTTTATCGAGACGTCTGGCAGCAGCAGTGGGAAAGGGCTGACCGAAATCGGCATCCGCACCCCATCGCACCTTTACGGTATGTGTCTCGACGCCGATAGCCATAGACTCGTCGATGCCGACTTCTGTTTTTACGACCTTGAAAATGACCCTTATGAGTTCGATAATATCGTCGGAACCGGTCGCGCGCCGGATATCGAAGCCGAACTCAAGAAACGGTTATTGCACTGGCACGAGCACACGCCTTGGTTAGATGATCCGGATTGCGGTCCGGATCGCAGGCATCTCTTTGATAAAAACGGGATGCCGCTTACAGGGCATAGCGGACTGGGGTGAATGACATTGCAGTCTGTCCCTATCCGTAGAGCGCATCCGCTGTTTTGCCGAGCAACCACGCTTGGTCCTCTGCGGAAAGAAAATCCATTTCTTCTTCGATTACGCGAAAACCGACCGCTTCTCCGCGCTGCGGGTTTTCCGGGAAGCCCGTACAGCCCAACATGCGTTCGGGGCCGAATGCCTCGTAGACGGCTTTTACGTAGGGGTGCACATCCAAGTATGGCCAAGGTGTTTTAGAAATCCCGTCGATACGCGTCGCTTTAACATAGAGATTGGCGTGTTTGGCAGCAGCCAGCAATAAGCTGAAATCGCCGTCTAAGCCCTTGCACAGATCGGGTTCGCCGAGGTGGTCGACGATCACATTGACTTCGGGGAAGCGCGCCAACATCGGTTCGAGTAACGGGATCTGATGACATTTCCCGAACCAGGTAAAGGCTACCCCGAGCTTGCGTGCGGTCTCCCAGAGGGCATTTTGCCCCTCGCTCGACAGCCACGAAGCGTCCTTGTCGATGATCGGGTAGAGTCGCATCCCCTGTACGCCGTGCTCCTGATGAAGGCGCAGCAATGTATCAGCGGCACCCGGTTGCAATGGATCAATCAGCGCAACGCCGTGCAGGCGACCGGGAAACCGCCTCAGGGCGTCACACATATAACTATTGTCATAGCCGTGGTACATGCATTGAATCAGGACGGTGCGATCAATATTATTGAGGTCCATAAAGCGGATCAGGTCTTCTACCAGGCCCGGATACTCCGGCCGGGTGGTGGACATCTCGTCGTTGTGGGGAAAGGGCGGTGCGCCAAGCGTCCAGATGTGCACATGAGAATCGATGCGCATGGTGTGCTCCTTGAATTTTTAACACGGCTAAAATGCCATGCCGGCAAATATTATTATCGCATGATAGCGCTCAAGATAGGCTGGGGGAGCAGGAGGGGCAAGATTATAGAATTAGCGTACTTTTTAAATTTTGCGATAACCAATGTATACAAGGAGGCAATTGAATAATGGCATCAGTCTTTATCACTGGAGGCGCAACCGGCATCGGTGCAGCTTCGGTGCGCAAATTTGCCGCTAATGGTTTTGACGTCGCGGTTTTCGATATTAACGCCCAGGCTGTCGCAGACCTTGCGCACGAAGGACATAGCGGGTCCATCACTTATTTCGAGACCGATGTGCGCCAGCGCAGCGCAGTGCGCCAGTCGATTGCGGCGGCCGCTGAGCAATTGGGCGCCCCGACCGCGCTCTTCGTCAATGCCGGTATACAAAAGCTCGCCGGTATTTTTGAAATGGAGGACGAGGATATCGACGCGATAATCGATATCAACCTCAAGGGGGCATTATACACGGTGGCGGAGGCGGCTGCGTTGATGCGCGACGCGGGCAACGGGGGCACGATCGTATTGATGGCTTCAGATCAGGCGTTGATCGGCAAAGAAGGGTCGATCGTCTATGGGGCGACGAAGGGTGCAGTGGCGCAAATGGCCAAGAGCCTGTCGATGGCCTTGGTCGAATACGGCATTCGCGTGAACGCAGTGTGCCCGGCGACGGTTAAGACACCGCTTACTGATCAAGTTTTTCAGTGGATCGCCGACAAGCATTTTTCCGGCGATAAGGACGCGGCGTGGGCGGCGGAGGCCAAGACGCTGCCGATCGGCCGGGTTGCTGCGCCGGAAGAGATCGCCGAGGTGGTGTATTTTCTCAGCCAGCCGACGTCGTCGTTTATGACGGGGGCGGTAGTGCCGGTGGACGGGGGGCTTACGGCGCAATAGAAAGCGCGTAGAAATACCGGCGAGCCCGAGTGTAATGGCCGCCGGTATTTTTGTGTCTGTTATGATGTAGGATAACTATTAGGCGGGGTGCGTCTCCGGGGTTTTTTAGTCCCCCGGTTCGTGGCCCCTCGGGTCGCCGTCGCGACCACTCCCCCGGCACTGTCAATTTAGGCCCTTTTGCCCTACTTCCACCCCCGAAAAATGTCCTGCGTCGCACCTTGCAACTTGGCTCTTAGAGACTCGGGTGGTTTGCGGATAGACCTCTTATCTCCCGATTGAGACCTAGGGAGTTTTAGTCGTTGCGTTGTTATAAGGGTAATCCTCAGTGCGCGGCGACTTTTTCTTTCCACCAGTCGTCATTATAAGCTTTGCCGGTGACCTGCTCGTATTTGGCCTGCAAGGCGGACCGGCGGCGCAGGTTTTGGCGGATGCGGTCGTCGATCTCGTCGGCGACGCGGGTGATCGCGGTGCGCGGGTCGGCACCGTTTTCTACCTGTTCGACGGCTTCTAAAGCCCATCTTTGTACCAATTGCGCCTCGATAAACGGGCTCATCTTTATTGTTACGCCATTGTCGACAGCGTCGATAAAGGGCTGGTGGAAGGCGGGGTCGGTTATATGCTCGTTGACCAAGTCCTCGCCCGTGCGTGCCAATTCCGGGTTGGGCGGCAGCGCATCGCCGTCGGCGGCGATCAGCGCGCCGTAATCGCGGCTGGCTAAATATTGCAAAAAGCGTTTGGCGGCTTCCGGGTTTTTTGTTTTGGCGTTGATGCCGGCGGCCCTCGTGCCGACGATGCCGCGCGAGGGGTGTCCGGGCACGCGTGGCAAGGCCACGGCGGCGAGATTTTCGACCAGGTCGGGGTTGCGTTTGAGGTAGACCGGTACCTGTACGATGGCCCAACGGCCGATGTGGATATAGGCGGCCTGCTGGTTGAAAAACCAGGCGATGCCGCCCGAGCCCCAGCCGCCTTGCGATGAGAGTGATTTGGCCTCGGCTGAGGTCGGCATGATATCGTGTTTCAGCGCCATATCGCGGAACAGTTCTATCGCCTGCACCGATACCTCTTCAGCAAGGCGTGAGTGTAAACCGTCGGCGGTGAAAAAGTCGCCGCCGTGGCCGATCAACAAATCGCGAAAGACCCACTCGCTATTCCAGTTGGCGAACGGGATGTGCTCTTCGCCGCTTTTAGAGGGGTTGTTGCGCACAGCCAACGCGCTTTCGATAAAGTCTTCCCAAGTCCAGTCGGGTTGCGGCAGGGGTGCGCCGTGGTCGTCGAGTATCTTTGTATTATAGATGATCGCGTTGGCGTGCACATTGCAGGGGAAGCGATATTGTTTGCCTTCGTAGCTCAAGCCTTCGCGCAGCGGTGCGTAGGTGTCGTCGAGGCCAAAGCCGAGCGAGTCGGCAAAGGGGGTCAGATCCATCAGGATGCCCGCTTCGGCGAAGGTCGCCAACGAGAATACGTCGTAAATATCGACCACGTCCGGCCCGGTGCCGGTGGCGCAGCGCACGATGAGCTTGGTGGCATCGCTTTTGTCGACCAGTCCTTCGAGATCGGGGTTTAGCTCTTCGAAGATGCCGACCTGTTTGGTGCGCGCCGGGTTGGGGTCGGTGGCCCAGACCACTGTTGTGCGGTCGGGGTCGCCCAATACTTCTATCGTGCTGACGGCATAGGCGTACATCGCGACGAAGAGACCGATCAAAGCCAATAATACGTATTTCATAGAGCTTAACCTTTCACTCCGCCGAGTTGGATGCCGCGCACCAAGAATTTTTGGAAGATCACGAAGAGGACGACCAGCGGCGTCACGGTAATCGTCGCCGCTGCCATAATCAGCTCGGTCTGTTGGCCGTAGGTGCTGTCGAGTTCGAGCAGGCCGACCGGCAGCGGGAAAAACTGCTGGTCATTGAGCATGATCAGCGGCCAGAAAAACTGCTGGTACTGAAAAATGAAGGTGATCAGGGCTAGGGCGATCAGGCCGGGGCGGGCCAGTGGCAGAATCACGTCGGTGAAAGTTTGCCATTTACTCGCACCGTCGATATACGCGGCTTCGTCCATCGCTTTGGGGATGCCGAGCATAAACTGCCGGAGTAGGAAGGTGCCGAAGGCGCTAAATGAAGCCGGGATGATCAGCCCGTGGTAGGTATTGAGGAAACCCAACCAGACCATCACCTGGAAATTGGGGATCATCAGTGTAAGGCCTGGGATCATCATCGTCGCTAGATAGAGCAGAAACACGCTATCGCGGCCGCGCCATTCGAGCCGAGCGAAGGCGAAGGCGGCCAAGGCCGAGGTCAGCACCTGGATCAGGGTGTTGGCGAAGGCGATAAAGATGCTGTTGAAAAACCAGCGCCCAAATTTCAGTTCTAGTTTTTCGCCTGTCACCGGTTCAGGCTGCTCACCGAAGAGCACGGGGTAGTTTTCTGCGTGCGCCTCTTCGGGCACGATGTGTATGCCGCCGGCCTCGATTTCGGCGCGTGACTTGAACGAGGCGCCGACCATCCAGATAAAGGGCATGGCGAGCATAAAACCCAATAGACCCAGCGCGACGAAGCGAATGCGCGTCGAAGTGTTGTCAAAGGGAAGTTTCATTAATCCACCTCCTGGTCGCGGCCAAAACGCCAGTTGAGCGCGGTGGCGACGAAGATAAATGCGAAGAGCACCCAGGAGATCGCCGCGGCATAGCCCATGTCGAGATCTTGGAACATCTTGTTATAGATATAATAGCTCAGTGCCGTCGTCGAACCGGCCGGCCCGCCCTGCGTCATCACGCGCGCCTGTTCGAAGCCGCCCTGTAGGCCGCCGATGACGGAGACGACGGTGATAAAGAAGGTGGTCGGTGCGAGCTGCGGCCAGGTCACGTGGCGGAAGCGTTGCCAGCGGCTGGCCCCGTCGACCAGGGAGGCGTCGAGTAATTCCTGTGGCACATTGGAAAGCGCGGCCAGGTAGAGCAGCATATTCTGTCCACCGATAAAGATCCACATGCCCATCACCAGGATCGCTGGTTTGGCCCAGGCGATCTCGGCCAGCCACGAGGGGGGCACAAGCGCTAAACCGATCGCGTTAAAACCGGCCTCCAGGCCCATATTTACCGGGCCGGTCTCGGGCCGATAGAGCGATTTCCACAAGATATAGACGGCGACGCCGGAGGTGAATTGCGGCAGGTAGAAGATGGTGCGGAAGGTGACGATATTGAAGAGGAAACCAAGTGCGGCGAAAAGCCAAATCAAGCCAGCAAAAAGCCCGATGTTTTCCCAGCCGAGGCCGAAGCCCAGGACGATGCAGAGTAGCGCCAGCCCAGCACAGACTAGCGCGCCCGGTGCGCGTTGGCGCCACGGGCCCAGTGGCAGGTCGTGGTTGAGTAAGAGTGCCAACCCTAGTGCGCCGGTGACGGCCAATGGCAGCCCCATCATCAGAAAGAGCGTATTGTAGAAGTAATACCAAAAACGCGCGTCGCGCGGCTCGTAGGCGGCCCACATCGGCCCGCCCAAGCTCCAAAAACCGAATACGGCCAGCGCGATCAGCAGCCCTGGCCCCAAGCCTATGCCGAAATCCCATTCGGCGTCTTCGCGGCCGACGATGGCCACGCCGCAGATAAGCGCGAGAATGCCGCCGAAGAAGATGCCTTGCGTCCCTTGGTTAAACCAGAAGGCAAAGACGCCCGTATGGTGCTCGGCACTGCCGCCCAAAGCGCCGAACACCATTGCCGCACCGGTCAGACAGATGAGTGCGCCGCCGGTGCGTGTGCCTCGCCATTGGTGTACGTTGGAAAGCAGCGCGCCGATCAAGCCCGCTATCAATGCGGCTACGCAGAGCATATAGAGCGCCAGCACGCCGTAGTGCGGTTCCTCTAATGCGCGTACGCCTAATACGTCGGTGAAGTTGCGCAGGCCGACGAAGGACGCTTTCTCGTGCGGTCTGAGTGTCCAATAGTGGAAGGCCATGGCGAAGGACAGCAGCACCGGAAAGAGCGTGAAACACAAAAAGCCGATGAAGTTTGGAGCTAGGAAGGCGGCGGCTGCAGGCCAGTTGGCGTCCCAGCGCCGGACGGGTCTCTCGCTCATTCTTCGCCGTCCCAGTAATCTGTGACAGTGCCTGCTTTAAAGCGGGTCCAGCGCGCTTCCTTGCCGACGTGTTTATTCGCTCCTAATAGCGAAGATACAAAGACCTTGTCACTGTCGGGATAGTAATAGGTGTCGAAGGGTGCGTTATTGGTGATGACCAGGTATTCAAAGTCTGCGGCACTCTCGTTTATAATCTGGTGCGCGTCGCCGGGCGGGCACATGGCCGTTTCGCCGGCGTTGAAGTCTTTGAGGCCGGCTTCGGTGCGCATGCGGGCTGCGCCTTTCAACGCATAATAGATTTCCCACTCGGTGGCATGGCAGTGATAGGGAAAATTCTTTTTACCGGGAGCCAATACGCAGTGTTCGATATCGACGGGTGCTGCATTGTTTTCTGTGTCTTGTTCGGCTAGTGCGGATGAAATATTCCTTCTTTTCAGGCCGAATGTTTTTTTGGGTGACGCGAAGTCCTCTTCTTTGATCTCTGTTAGATTGACTTTTAGCATGGGATCCTTGATGGGTTGCCAGGTTTTAGCGCCCCGCTTATTTAGTCTTGAGCAGGCGCCAGGAAGTTTAGTCCGTTCGCTCGTTATAGGTCAATACCCGCCCGGTGGTCCTTCATGTTTTTTTCAACTTTAGCGCTTAGGCGATGGCTCTATTTTTTTAGTAGCCCTGCTGTTGCGACTGATCACTATTCGGTACACCCTCTGGATAATGCGCACCGACGTGAAAACTGTGACTCAGACCCCAGCAAAGTATTACTTATAGATCAAGCTCGCCATTGCCTTTGTTTTATTAAAGCGGTTGCGTGTTGAAACTATTTGCATTTCCAACTCATCGTTTAACTCGTCAAATAATCCCAGATGTAAAACAAAAGTGAGATGAATAATTTTGTTAAGAACCCCGGCACACTATTATTCATTTTTGAAGATCGTTGTGGTTCTATTCAATCGCCTTATCTCTTACTCTTTTTTTGTGCGAGTTGGCAACATCAATGATTTGGTTATTGTAGAGATAAGAAAAAAGTCCAACGCGAATAGCCTAATTCGCAATATTAATTTTGCTTATTTATACCTGCAGTTCGGCGCATCGGGTCGCTTAGTTGGCGGCAATAGACTGATACGATAAGGATTTTGTTTACATGGCGCATTTGTTTCACATCCTATTGACCGCTATTGGTCTCAAAAAAAGACTATTCTCAGGTGATTTTTTTTCCTGAATCGGAACGTCGAAAACAGGTCGAGTATCTGCGGACACTCTGCGCACTGTTGCTAGTAGATGGATGGGGCGACTTCGATTCAGCGTTGGAAGCGGCTATTGTATCTCTTGTCGTTAGCATAGAGTCGCCAGAACGGGTGCAGCAAGAGTATGCTCAAGCGAGTGATCACTACAACGAAATGTGGGGGGCCTGGGTTCAATGAACGATTTCTACTTCGCCAAGGGTTCGGCGCAAGAGCGGGCCGAAAGATCAGAGCTGTTCGATTCTGTTGTGGGTTAACTAGACATTTGTTTTGAACAACGAGTCGGTTTAATGCTGATTTTTTGCCGAATATGGATACATAAATTGCCGATAGACGAAAAAAATAGGTATGTCGTTATTGTGGCCGCGATTGATGTTTTTAGATGGACCGCTCTAGGCTTGGAGGCATTGTGCTTGGCGATTCTTATCTCCCTGGCTTTACGCAACGACTGTATCAACTTATGTTGCCGCGATGATGGCAGATGATCTCAATATGCGTTGGACTCATCGGATGGTGAGCATCCCGCCATTCCGTATTCAGATCAAGCAATGGTCGCGGCGCGCTGCTGGGATTACTGGTCTTACCGCTCTGGTATCATTTGTGGTGCATATTGCCGCCTTGAGCTATGCTGGGGCCGATGCTGCGCCGACTAGCATGCATCACGAAGCCTGGTTGCGCCATCGTGACCAGCCCACCCAACCGGCGCTGATTGGTTCGGCTGACCTGCCAAAGCCGCTCTCGCTGCAGGGGGCTCGTGCGGCGCGTGCGGGCCGGGCCGCACGCGTAGCTTTTGGCTTTCTGCCCTACTGGATTGATGCCGACTACTACGACTCGATAGATTTCGATCTATTGACCCATATCGCGCCCTTCTCCGTTGAAGTGAATCGCGATGGATCGCTGGGGGATGATCACGGATGGCCGTGGACTGCGCTGGTCGACCGGGCGCACCGACACGGCGTACGGGTGATCTTGACGGCGACGCTATTCGGTGATGAGGATGTCCGTATCTTGCTCGAAAATGAAGTGTATCGATCTCGCTTTATGCGTCAAATTCGCGATAAGATCAGGATCGGTCGGGCCGATGGAGTTATTATCGATTTCGAGGGATCTGGCCAGAATGGCTGGCCTGGCGAGATCGGCGATTTTCTGCGGACGCTGACCGACTATATCCACGCAGAGATTCCGGGCAGCGAAGTGAGCTTCGCCAGTCCCGCCATTGATTGGAACAACCGCTGGGACTTTGCCGAGATCGCTGCCAGTTGCGACTATCTCTTCGTGATGGGCTATGCCTTCTCCGGCAGTTGGAGCGAGAATGCAGGCCCAACAGCGCCGCTGACCGGCCCTGGTCGCACTATCGCGACGATGCTAAGCGATGACCGCGATTACGGCCAGGTTACACGGCATCACCCAGAAAAGCTGATCCTCGGCGTACCCTACTACGGGTGTCAATGGCAAACACTAAACGGAGCGCCCGGCGCCAGTGTTGAAGCCTTTGTGAATTATCCTCGTCTCAGCGATGCGGTGCCCCAGGCCAACATCTGGGGTCGGCGCTGGGATGAGCAGTCGCAGACGGCGTGGTATCGCTTCCAGGATGGAGAGCAATGGATACAGGTGTGGTTCGACGATATGGCCAGCTTGGAGCTGAAGTACACCATGGCGCTGGACAACAATTGGCGCGGATTCGGCATGTGGGCACTCGGCGATGAGGGCAGCGAGTCAGCACCCTGGCAACTGATCGAGCGCCTCAACGGCCGCCGAGTGCCGACCCTGGTCGATCTTCAGGACATTGGCTCCGTCGCGTTTCAGGTTGACCCGCTCTATCCCAATCCCTTTAACGCCCGTATCCAGCTGACCTATCAGATACCGGTTCCGGGCCGGGTACAAGCCGATCTCTACGATGTGCTCGGTCGTCGGGTGCGTTCATGGAGCCAGCGCCTGACGACGGCAGGTCGTTTCACTTGGCGCTGGGATGGCCGTGATCGCGTCGGTGCCGAGGTGGCCTCTGGTGTCTACGCGATCCTACTTCGCTACACCGCTGGCGATGGTTCTGTTCAGACCGCAACGCGACGGATGGTCCTGCTGCGCTGACACGGCTTGTCTCATGCGCATCGCCTACTTATCTGATTTGCACCATTGAGGCCGAGATATTTCTTAACGGCGAACAACGTATGCAGCGGGTGGTGATACTAGGTGCGCGCATGATCGATGCAGAGCGGCGCTGGTATCGATGCCGGTTACCGGCGCCCTCTTTGGGGCCAAAATAGGTAGATCTCGAAAGGGTAACCAATCCATCCAGTTCGACGACGGCCGACTCTTCGCCTCGTGGGGTTCCCAATATTGATCGTACCCTCTGCCTCATTATGTCACTCCCGTTGCCAGGCTCAACCATCCCCTGTTGCCATCCAAGCACACGCAGTATCTTCGGGGGCTAGTTCAGGCAATATATCATAGAAAGGCACAACCCGAATATGCCAGCCAAGATCTATGCGTATCCGCTCGCCGAGGGCCTCTGCTACAAGGAAGAATACACCGAAGCGCATCGTCACTTCATCCACCCCGGCATCTTTTCAACCCGTGCGAGCGCCCAGGCTGTTCGCGAACACCTGTCCGAGGGAGAAACGCCGTGGATACGCAGCCTCGAGCGGCTCGAATCCTGGGCAGCGGAATCCCTGACACAGGCGCCGGATCCGGTGCAAAGAATCTTTCGGAGCACACCCAACCACATCGGTGTCGATGCAAGCCTTGGCGACTTCCGTTGTGCCAGCCATCTATGCTGGCTGTATCTGCTGACCAAAAAAGTTGAATACGCCGACAAGGCTGTGGAGATCATCGATTCCTGGAGCGCAACGTTGAAAGCGGTCCGAGGTGCAGGATTCAACCTCCAGTGTGGGCTGATGATCCCACACCTCGTCGATGCGGCGGACGTTCTCAAGCACTGCACCGACCGATGGAGCGAGGAGGGTCAGGCCAGATTCCGGGGATTCTGCGAAGTCGTCTTGCTGCCCCATGTCCTCAACCTTAGGATCTCGATCAACGGCAACCACGATTGCGCGACCAACAATGCACTCCTCGCGCTGGCGATCTATCTCGATGACGAATTCCTGTTCAACCGCTCCCTCAATTACTACCTCTTCAGCAAAGGATACGGCAGCATCGCACACTACTTTCTCCCGAACGGGGAGTGTCAGGAGGATGGGCGCGACTTGGGTCACGTCACCGGCGGCATTCACTTTTTTTCGACCATGGCCCGGATTGCGGCAAACCAGGGCGAGAACCTTTACGACCGTTTCGACTACCGGCTCGCGGCGGCGATGGAACACACGGCACGAGCTCAGTTCGACTTCGAGATATCAGCGATGTACAGCCCCGCCCACGCCATGCCAACCCGGCACCAGGCACGCGGTTGGAGCGGCATGAGTCTCGAAGATATACTCGCCTACCGCCACTACACAGATAAGCGCTCCATGCCTATGCCGTTCATGTCCCGGCTCTTCCGGACGGCGAACACCGTTGCCAATGACACACAGGCGTTTGTCGACGAATGCCAGATCTTCCTGACGGATAGAGTGACCTTCCCGGACAAACAAGCTGTCCCCGCAGCACATCCCGACGCCTATACGGTTGGCCTGATGCCTTTCGACAGCGGTCCCCTGGACGACGCAAACTACAGTCTGCTCGTTTCGTCCCTCGGTCGGGCCGTAGGCAAACCGGTGCAGATCGTTTACATCGCCGACCCAGAGTCCGCGGCGGAAGCGATCAAGATCGACATGCTCGACGCAGCTCTTTTGCCATCGGATGTATACGTATCTTTGGCGGACAGTCATGAGCTTTCCCTGATCGCGTCCCAGCGCCTGCCGGACGGTCGTTCGGGCTACCACCATCAGTGGTTGGCACCCAAGGCGGCCTGCGTCTCGACCCCCCGCGAGGCATTCGAATCAGACGCCGTGATCGCTGCTGTCTTCCCCTTTGCGATCCCCACTTGTATCGACTTGATTCCGTTTGTCGATGCCGGGTTCTCGATCCCCGAAATCTTCGCTCGGATCCGTTTCGATCAGGGAAACGGCAACTACGCCTACAAGATCGCCGACCTATTCAAGACCTTGTGGGCAACTGGTGACGGCAGCGACCAACTGGCGATCTGTGCCACCACAGACATCGACATCAATGCCTACAAGCTCCCGCTCAGCAAGGTCACACGTTCAGCGCACACGTTCCCCTTTGTCGAGAAATACGCCGCAGATTGGCAGAAGATATTCCCCTATTACACACCGTTTTTTGCGGAGGCGTTGGGCTTCAGCGCAAACCTCCACGACCAGAATCCGAAGCACTATCTTGACCTTGAGGATCAACTGGTCACCGTCTGGCGATCTGCCGAGATTCCAGGTCAGGCATTCGTCACAAAGAGGGGCGCCGAGATCACCGTCACCTGCCCGCCGAACTATCAAACGGCAGACGAGTGGAACACGCGTCAATGCTTCGCCGGCCTCATCGCGTCATCGGATGACCGCTACGAGATCATCCGACGAGCGGTGGCACTCAAAGAAGAACTTTTTTCTCAACACACGGAGACCGAGCTACGAGTAGGTGGCGGCATGACAAAGGGAAACGCGACCGAAAAGGGCATGCCTGAAACCATCTATCACGACCTTCGTTTTGGCGGCAATCTTGTCAAGCCATCCGATCGCTGGGATTGCGCTCCCGGTGGCTGGCTCCGTTCGATGATGCGAGTCAGTTGAGCGAGTTAAATCCTATGCGGTGCTGCATTACACGCAGAGGGTGCCCTTTCGACTGCTTAGTGCTGTGGTCGGCTGACCGCTCCCGCATCCGATAAGGCCTTATCTACAAGGCGTCGAGCTCCATACCGAGCCGCCGTCGCTTACGCCCCCTCGCCCCCTGCCCCTTAGAATCTAAAACGAGCCCATTGGTCCATACTCGCTTGACCAGTACTACGAAAAGGTCTTTTATAATTTCCATGCACCACCGATCGCCATTCGCTCATCAGACCCTCAATTCGATTACATGTATCCACTGTATTCTTTAACACAAGATCACTGATGCCATATGAATAAGACCACCGAACGCCCCCATATTATCTTCATCATCACAGACCAACAACGCTTTGACACGATTCGCGCTCTCGGCTATGACCATATCGACACGCCCAACATCGACCGCCTCGTCGGCGAGGGCGTCACTTTTACCGATTGCTACATAACGGCGCCCTCCTGTGCACCCTCACGCGCCAGCTTGTTTACCGGCTACTACCCGCATACAACCGGTATCCTCAAAAATGCCGATGCTTGGAACCATTCGTGGATCGAAGAGTTGCGCGAGGGGGGGTATCGGACGATCAACGTCGGCAAGATGCACAGCTACCCATATCACACCCCTTTGGGTTTTGAAGAGCGTTACGTGGTTGAGAACAAAGACCGCTACATGGAAGAGCGCTATTATTTTGACGAATGGGACAAGGCTCTGTGGGCTCGCGGACTGGTCAAACAGCAGCGCGAGTTTTACCGACAACGCCCTGACTACAACGAGTCCCTTGGTGCCTTCACCTGGGATTTGCCAGCCGACACCCACCCGGACAATTTTGTCGGCGACATGGCCACGCACTGGATCCGGACCAAGCCCAAAGATGAAGAACGACCTTTGTTCCTAGAGATTGGTTTCCCCGGCCCCCATCCGCCCTACGATCCCACTCCGGAGATGGCTGAGAAATACCTACAGCGCGACCTGCCGCTGCTGCCGGTCACCGAAGCGGAACTAGATGGACAGCCTGCGCCGTACAAAGCCATGCGTCAGCACAATGTTGAAGTCGACCACGATAGTGTAGTGCACATGTTAGAGCCATCTGATGAACAGCGTCATCGCCAACGCGCTTACTACATGGCCAATGTTGAGATGATCGATACCAAGATTGGTGAGATTCTACAGGCTTTGGAGGATAAAGGGTACCTTGAGAACTCCGTCATAGTGTTTACCTCTGATCACGGCGACTGTCTCACCGATCATGGCCACAGTCAGAAATGGTCGATGTACGACACGATTACCCGTATTCCGTTGATCGTGTCGTCGCCTCAGCGTTTTGCCGGCGACCGTCGCGTTAAAGGATTGTGTCAGCAAATGGATATCGGCCCCGCACTCTTAGAGCTAGCCGATATCACACCCAATCTGTCGATGGAAGCTCGCTCCCTACTACCAGCCCTACAAAGCCAACCCTGGGAATCGCGAGCACATGTCTTTGCCGAGCATGGTCGCGATGCCATCCTGCAGGAGACTGAATTCATGACCATGGTGCGCAGCGAGGATTGGAAGCTCGTGCACTTCGTCGATTGTCCACAGGGTCAACTTTTCGATCTACAAAACGATCCCGATGAGGTTATTAATCTATGGGACGTCGTAGCACACGCAGACAAAAAACGGGAGCTCCTCGATGTATTGCGCGACTGGCGCATTTCCAGCGATGTGCATACCGCTGGTTGGAGCGCTAATTGGCGCTGATTGCCTTCTGGATACGCAATGTCGACCCGGATAAAGTCTCGAATATCGGACCGCTAAAGAAATTCTTGCAGCCGAAAAACCTCGAACACTGAAGGTTGGCTTCAGCGGCGAAACAAATGACCCACTCAAAAGAAGTTGTGTAAACGCACTATGACGATGAATTTACCGGCCTTGACGGCCACCCCCGCCGACGCACCTATCGAGCATATTCGTCTTCAATACGCTAACGATGGCTTTCTATTGCTTTCCGGTTTGATCGATGAAGCGACGAGTCGCAGCGCTAGCGAGTTGTTACTGCAGCTGCCAGGAATGGATGCAAACAGCGCTGCCATCGCCCCCCCAGATCTTTACAATGCCCAGCGGGAACTGGTCGAACATTACGCCCGCCAAGACGAAGTACTATTGTCCTGTTTCAGTGATGCCTTCATCGATATGACCGGTCTCTTAGTCGATCAGATCGACCTACATCGCCCCAATGGCGTCCAGACGCAGAATCTATTGACCGCATCGACTGCCTGGACCCAGCCATCACCCCATATAGACGGCATCCCCAAAGAAAACAGGCACAGGACCTTTCCCGGTCCCTACCAGATTGCTTTTATCATCTATCTGAGCGATATAGAATGCCGTGGTGGCGGCACGATCGGGTGGCCTGGCTCACAGCACAAAGTGCGCGGCAAAGCGCAGTCCGACCTCCTGCAGTACGAGTACTTATTCGATTTAAATAAAGAAGTACCAGACTTGGATCTGGGCGAGCCCGTCGAATTGCTGCCCAAGCGGGGGGATATACTCTTTTTCCAACACCTGTGGGTACACGGCGCAACATTTAATATACGGCCCGAACCACGGCTAGCGATTCGACCGCTTTGTTCGTGTAGCGCATGCAATGCGCGCTGGTACAAACGAGACGGCTGGAGTTTTTGGCAGCCCTAAAATGAGGTTATAGTTGCCAACTGCGGCGACGGCCAAGGCGCATACTGTCGAGGGTATCGGATCATGGATTGTGAGCCGCATTTTAGGGATGACGAAGTAACTAGCACAGATCGAGACCACACATCCGGGAAACCAAAATCGATCCGGCGGATCTTATTGTGGTGTATCTTCGGACGTGGCGGCTAATTACTGGGCACTCGATGTACTCGATGCCACATCGCTCGCAGTCTCTCCTCGCCCCTTGAAGTCCGCCTACTCCTGGCCTAATAAGTTTATCCGGTCATTTCTCGCGCTCTAATTTCTTGTTGCCTGATGCATCGGAAGCTTTGTTGCTTCTACCACCATAACAGCATTGTCCTGTATGGCTGCAATACAGTGGTTTAGTCTGGGGTTGTTAACTGTGCCAACTCGGCTTTAATGCGTTCTAGTTTCCCTGGCGGCAATTGTACTAGTGCCGCCAGGATGCTACGGGCTGTCCATTTGCCGCCCCAATATGCAGCATCTTCAGGCGATTCAGCGTTTGCCCAGGCGTGTGCCAGTGCAAGAGGCATTTCCATTTCAGTTGCAGGCCAGTGTGGGTATTGTTGTATGGTGTTGAATCCATAAATCGCCAACAATCTCATGTCACCGGCAAAACGAGGCGAAAACGGAGCGCGTCGGTGCCAACAACGCTGATCCCAAACAACACAATCTTGGGCCCGTATCACAAAGGATTTGATGGGACATTGGCTTGCTTGCTGGTGCCCTTTTGCAGCGACTACAGTAGTGGGATACAGCGACATATCCCGGTGCGAACCAGGCACAATCTGCGTTGGTGCAAGCGCTTCCTCCATATCCTGAAAATACATTGCTAGGTGCACAGAGGCAGGGTGATGATAGATGTCATCTCCGGCACCACTGGCAGCGAATCCACTGAGTTCGCCACGCTCTTCTCCCTCATTGTAGCGGTCCCGATGCCAGTTTTCAGCGGCATGGCTGTCGTTAATGACGAAAGAGGTCTCAAATACCTGCACGAATGGCCGGTGAAAATTGCTGCCGGCTGGATGGTGGTGCAGATCTGCGGTGCGCTCTACTGCTGTTGCCTGCGGTTTTGGGTAGACGTCCGTTGGCCGGGAGGGGCTAATTTCGGGGGTCAGGGCGGCGGCTAGCATGCTCCGTATGCGTGGGGCCCGGATTGGCTCGATAAGTTCAGGCGCAGAGCTTGGCAGCTGCAAGCGGACAGACCCGGCATTTTGCTGGGTTGGGCTTGCAGCCGTTGCTGCGGCTAGTACGCGACGTCTGAAAGGTGCAACGGTTGGTATTGTGAAGACATCCGGCAAGATGCAATAGCCATTGGTGCGGAAGTCGCGGAGCAGTTGCGCAAGTTCATCGGGAGAATAGGGAGCATTGACAAAGCCAAGCGTGCTGCTGTTTGTTGGCGATGAGGTTGTTTCCTGATTTGTTTGCTCGCCAAGATGAGGCATAAGGAGTCCTTCCGATGTTTGTTATGCAGGTGTTATATACCAGTAAGAATGCACCTTAAGTGGTGCACTGATCCTGCTATCAATACCGACCACCTCGCCTTCCATCTCACAACCCCCTAGTCGGATGGGCCGACACCATCCTATTGTTGTCGCCATTGGAATCGATTGAGAGGCGTACCGCGGTTATACTCGCAGGTCTGGAGAGAAAGGGCTGGTCATGGCGTTAGGAATATGCTGACAAGAGAGGACGATGGCGGTTAGCCTCGGGTGAAGACCCATTTGTCGCCCTCGCTATTGGCGGCGTTGAAGCTGTAGCCGTCGCTAACAAATCCTTTGATGTCTTCTACCTCAGTGATTTTGTTACTAATAATAAAGGCAGCCATTAATCCGCGCGCCTTTTTGGCGAAGAAGCTAATGATTTTGTATTTACCACCTTTGTCGTCCATAAATACCGGCGTCACTATGCGGCTATTGATGGTTTTCTCTTGGGCGGCTTTAAAATATTCGTTAGAGGCAAGATTGAGCAGAACGTCATTGGGGGTTGTCAGTAATGCATTTAACTCACCGCTAATAATGCCATCCCAAAAATTATACAAGTCAGCACCGCGACTATTGGCAAACTTGGTACCCATCTCTAGGCGATAAGGCTGCATTAAATCCAGAGGGCGAAGCACACCGTAGAGCCCCGATAAAATTCGCAAATGGTCTTGCGCCCAATTGAGATCGCCATCACTCATGCTTTCCGCATCCAAGCCTTGATAGACATCGCCCTTAAAGGCCAGTACTGCTGGTCGGGCATTGTCGCTGTTAAAGGGGGTATGCCATTCCTGAAAACGCTCGTAGTTTAGCGCTCCCAACGTATCGCTGAGGCCCATTAACGCACAGACATCCTGTGGCGAAAGTTTCTTTAGCCCTTCAAGCAGTTCTTGGGAGTGATCTAAAAGGTTTGGTTGAGTATGAGTGCTAGCCGCGACTGGGCTGGCATAGTCCAGTTTTTTGGCTGGAGAGATAACTGTAAGCATCATGTTTATTTACCCGCGTATAGAGATTAGCATTATATGGTTAATAA
Organism: Gemmatimonadota bacterium; assembly: GCA_018672475.1. Lineage (GTDB taxonomy): Bacteria > Latescibacterota > UBA2968 > UBA8231 > UBA8231. The sequence goes on from JABHFS010000076.1 coordinate 131,382, forward strand.
ATTGTACCAAGCCTAGTTGCAACTGTTTAGCCTAAAAGGGATTAAAGTTGTCCAGTTTGCTCTTCAAGAGTGAAGGTTTTGGCCAGACGGTGTTCGTTTAATAAGGCGGTGTGCGGGACCTAACAATTGGCTCAGTTAGGGTGTGAGTGTTTTTTTGCCTTTTATGAGTAGCTCTCCAGTACGTATTAAGAAATACTTACAACAAAGGTGGGTCAACTCTCTGGGGTCACGCCAATTTGCACTAATCGTCTCCGTTGCGAGCTGAGCGAAAGGCGTGCAGTGTTTCTTCGACTGCGTTGTCGTCAATTTCTCGGTGGGTCACAAGACGAACAGACGGCCCAAAAGGCAACACAAGAACGCCCAGCTTCTCCAGTGCGGCAGATAAGGTCTCAGGATCCATAGCCGTCGGCCGCACCAGCACAATATTGCTCATAGTTGACGCCGGATCGACGATAATTCCATCGACCGTGGCGAGTTTTTCCGCCAGCCGCTTTGCTCGCCTGTGATCGTCAGCCAGCCGCCCAACCATACTCTGCAGCGCAACGATGCCGGCCGCGGCTGGAATGCCGGCTGGCCGCCAGCCGCCACCAAACATTTGCCGCACGCGTAGCGCGTCATTGACAAAGTCGCTTGTGCCGGCGAGGATTGCACCCAGCGGTGCACAAAGCCCTTTGTTCAGGTTAAAGGAAACGGTCTCCGCGAGCTGTGCGAGATCCGATGCTGGCCGGCCGAGCGCGGTCGCGGCATTGAATATTCTTGCACCATCCAGGTGTACGGGTACTCCCTGGGCGCGTGCCATTTCGGCGATAGCTTGCATGTGTTCAAAGGCAACGACACGGCCTCCAGAACGGACGTGCGTGTTCTCCTGCAACACCAGCGCCGCGCCTGATTTGAGCGCGGCGGCGAGGTCATCCAGATCGAAGGCACCATTGACTGCCGCCACGCAGCGCGGCATGGCTCCGCTGAGCACCGAAGCGGCCGCGGACTCAGAAGTCACTACGTGCGCCTCAGCCTCGGTCAGGAAGACATCGCCGGGGCGGCAGCAAACGTGGATGGCAATTTGATTTGCCATCATACAGGTTGGCACGAAGAGCGCGTCCTCTTTGCCCAGTATCTCGGCGGCAAGCGCTTCCAGACGGACGACGGTGGGATCCTCGCGCAGCCCGAACCCGCTCGGCATCTCGGCGGCTCGGACCATGGCCTCTACCATCGCTTTTGTGGGCCGGGCGGTAAAATCCGAACGAAGGTCAATCTTCATCAGCGGCACCTGCCATTAAGAGGGGTGCATTCATTTAATTTCTCGATCGGATACCATTTTGCCGTATTTTCGACCGTACGGAAATCTTTGCGATGTTCGTTATAATATTCGACACTCGCCTTGGTCGCAAGAATTAGAGACATTGAAGACGATATATCATATAACTATTGACCTTCGTTCCAATCCAGATTTAACTACACATCAATTAATTCTACTGCGTGAGGAAAGGTCGTACGTGATAACTGAGGCTTATACAGAACATTCCCTCACCGATGCCCAGCGTGAGCAATGCCTCGAAGGCATAGATCGAGATACCTATGTTACGCTGCCC
>JABHFS010000077.1 GCA_018672475.1 Gemmatimonadota bacterium
CGGCCCGACGGCGATACAAACCGCCAATGCCGTCGCAACCCATCTCAGCCTCTGCAAAATCCCTCCCTTGTAATAGTAGACCCCTTTACCGCGGTTTTTTTACAACAAAATCGCACAGAGCCGACCGCGGACGAACGGCGGTTTCATGCTCACTTCGATACCTCTCCACCGCGCAAAATAATTCGCCGTTCATCGTCGCCGACATATTCCATCCATACTTCGCGGCACCCCTCAGGCAAAAAACCGCCAGCGCGCTCTGCCCATTCGACCAGACATACCCCCCGGCCGTAAAAGTATTCTTCCGCCCCGAGGTCCTCAAGCTCATCCGGTCCCTGTAACCGGTACAAGTCGAAGTGGTAAATAGACAGATCCTGTCCCCTGAGTCGGCCGGTATACTCGTTAATCAACATAAAAGTCGGGCTGGTGACATAGTCGGCGACTTCCAACGCCTCGCAGAGGCCTTGGATCATACAGGTCTTGCCACTGCCCAAATCGCCGTAAAAGGCGACCAGTTCACCCGGGGCCAGACTCAAGCCCAACTCGGCGCCTAATGCCTGGGTCTCGGCGGCTGAATGCGTTGTCAGCGTCCTTTCCACTTCGTCCTACTTCGGCTCCATGATCGCCACCGGCAGGACCATTTCTTCCAGCGAGATACCGCCGTGCTGAAAGCTGTCCTTGTACTGGCGCTGATACTCGTTGAAGTTGGTGGGATAAACAAAATAAAAATCTTCTTTGGCAATGACGAAGTTGGAACCCAACCCCCCTGAGGGCAAGCCATAGGCTTCCGGGTCCTTGATCATCAATGCATTCTTGTCCTCGCTGCGCAGGTTGCGGCCGTATTTGTAGCGCAAGTTGGACGAAGTATCGCGATCGCCGTGCACGACTGAGGCCCGCGTGCCGCGCACTGAGCCATGGTCGGTCGTCAACACCACGACAGCGTCGGTGCGGGATATCGCCTTGAGCGTCTCGAAAAGCGACGAATTGCCAAACCAGGTCTGCACCAGCGCGCGGAAGGCTACCTCGTTTGGCGCTATCTCTTTGAGCAGATCCGACTGGGCCCTACCGTGCACCAGCATATCGAGAAAGTTGTAGACCACCGATACCAGCGGCCACTTCTTTAGCGACGGCACTTTGCGGGTCAGCCCCTGGGCCTCGCCGGTATCGAGCACCTTGACGTAGTGCGACCCAGGTTTTAATTCAACACCCATATCGGCGACCTGATCGTCGATATACTGATGCTCGTTGCGGTTGAGACTGTGCTCATTTTCGTCAGCGTTATGCCAGATATCGCCGTATTTGCGGGCGATCTCGTTGGGGAATAGCCCGCTAAAAATCGCGTTGCGCGAAAAGGGCGTGGCCGTGGGCAGAACCGAATAATGATACGAGCGCTTGATATTGAAATACTCGGCCAATTGCGGTTCCATCACCATCCAGTGGTCAAGACGCAAGCAGTCGACGACAATAAAAAAGACCTGGCGACCCTGTTCGAGATAGGGCACCACGAACTCGGGCACCACGTCGACCGACAAGGGTGGCGAGTCGTTCTCCTCCGCGATCCACGTCGCGTAGTCCCGGCTGATAAAGCGGCCGAACTCGTGGTTGCACTCGCGCCGCTGGTCCTCGATCATCTGGCTCAAGCCCGCGTCGCGCAGACGCGCTATCTCGATATCCCATTCACAGAGCCGGCGGTGCACATTGATCCAGGTCTGCCAGGTAACCTCGCCTGAGAGCTGCTCGCGAATCTCATTGGCCTTCGATACATAATTCTGCCCGGCCTGGCTCTGAAGAATCTGGCGCGAGTCGAGAATCTTCTTGCAGGCCATAAAGATCTGGCTGGGATTGACCGGCTTAGTCAGGTAGTCATCTATGCGCCGGCCGATCGCCTCGTTCATCAGGTGTTCTTCTTCGTTTTTGGTGATCATGACCACCGGCACATTCGGGTCGATCATCTTGATCTGCTCCAGGGTCGAGAGCCCGTCCAGCCCCGGCATCATCTCGTCGAGCAGGACAATATCGAAAGGCTCCTGGGCGATCAGCGCGATCGCGTCCTTGCCATTGCTCACCGGCGTCACCACATAGCCCTTCTCATCAAGGAAACGATGGTGCGCACGCAACAGGTCGATCTCGTCATCGGCCCACAGTATCTTCCGTTTATCGTCTTTCATTCCCACCTTTCGGCTGATAATCGCAAACTATAAAGCATAACCTATATAAAACGGCCCAACCCCGATCCCGTTCCTCACTTCGCGCCCTTGCCCAGCGGTAGGATAACTTCGAATGTCGTGCCTGCGCCCGGCGCGCTCTGCACCACGCTAATTTTACCCTTGTGATATTCCTCAACGATGCGCTTGACGAAAGCCAAACCCAACCCCCACCCGCGTTTCTTGGTGCTAAACCCCGGATCGAAGACGCGTTTGACATTCTCTGGTTCGATACCCCGCCCGTCGTCCTGGAAGGTGATCTGCACCGCCCGACCCTCCGGCATAAAACCGAGACGAATACGCATACTGCCCGTCTGCCGGTCCATGGCGTCTAGGGCGTTTTTGAAGAGATTCTCGAACGCCCAACTGATCAACTCGGCATTGATCGGTATAGGCGGCAACTCGTCACGACACTCAACCGTGATCTCGTGGCGGCCGAATTGCGGACCCCGATTCCTGAAATATTCGATGATCTCCTCCAACACCGCCGCCACGTCTTCCTCCTTGAGTTCGGGCACCGAGCCGATCTGGCTGAAGCGCGAGGCGATCTGGTCGAGATGCCGCATATCCTCTTGCATCTCGCCGACCATCTGGTCGATATCCGTCAGACGCGCATCGCGGTCGGCACTGGGCACCGCCTCAACCTCGTGGCGAATTAGCTCCAACCACCCCGAAAGCGACGAGAGCGGGGTCCCCAACTGGTGTGCCGTCTCCTTTGCCATCCCCACCCATATGGAGCGTTGCTCACTGCGTTTGATATTGCGATAGCCGATATACCCGACGAGGATAAAGAGCAACAATACGCCGACCTGCACGAAGGAGGCCAGGGAAATGCGGTCGACCAAGTCGGTGTTGCCGTAGTGGATATACTGCTCGGCGGGTATGCGGAAAGTCAACGGTTCGCGCACCGCGGATTTTTTTGCGACAAAGGCCCGGACCAAAGCGCGCGAGGCCGCATCATCATCCCCCGGCAACCTATGCCCGCGCCAAGCCGCGATGGCCCCCTTGTCATCTACGATAACAGCATCGGCCCCGTCCCAGTACAGGTGGCTATAGCCGACGACAGGCACACTGAAAGACAATGGATCGCCAGTATCCATTCCCTGTAAAACCAGTTGCACTTGGATCAGCGCAGCAGCCGTCGTATCCTCGCTGCTGGGTAATCCTTCGCCCCTCCACTTGACGATTTCTCCCTGGGTATCAGTGATAACCGCGCGATCGCCATCCGCGTAGAGTAAACCCGCTGCCTCCTGCGACAGATAGAACGAGATCGGCGGATTCTGGGAATCCATTTCGCCGATTAACCGATACAACTCGGCCGTAGACACCGCACCGGTGTCGATCAGTGCCGTATCGCGCTCCTGCCAGAAAGCCAATCCCGCAAAGAAGCCGGTCACCGCACCGGTAGCGTTGCCAGAGTCCGCCGGTCGAATACCGGAAGCCTGGATGATTTCGCCACGGTGGTTGGTGATGATCCTGGGGAAATCGACCTTGGGGTTGTTGATCACCTCAGTAAAAATTGTCGCTGCCTGCTCCTCGGACGCCAGCGGCACAAAGGAGATCAGGTGTGCATAGAGATCCACCCGACTCTTTTCATGCTCGCGCAATTCGTCGATCAGCGATTCGTTGTAAAGTAGAAACGCCAGAATCGCGACGATGCTGCCCAAGAAGACATAAGCGCGAAAGATCGGCGAGATGCCCAGGTTTGACAACACCTCGCCGCGCCAGCGTCGCCAACGACTCTGAAGGGACACCGACGGCTTAGATTCGGACCAGGCGTCGGTGGGGGTGATGATTTCTTCTACCGGGGCCTGACGGCGGCGACGACGGCGCCTGGGCACAGGGGACACGGTATCCCCTTGCGAAGCGTGACCTTCGGCATTGGTCGCGGACTGAGGTTCCTCTTGTTCGGCCATCGGCAGGATAAGTATTTCGCAACAAGTCAAACCCCGGTTTCGCACACCTAAGGGATTTGTCTGTATCTAAGGGGAATGTATATTAAATAAAGCTATTACCTCTATGTTTGTCACTCAATGACTGATCGATACCCAACCCATACCGCAATACATCCCCCTCCACCCCGGTCCCACCGATCGGTACTGGCGACGCTAACGATCGTACTACTCGGTTTTTGCACGCCGGCGATCGGCGAACAAACGCCTACGCGCATTCACCTCGATCGTCTGGCCCTTATCGGCGGCACCGCCGCGACCTTCCGCTACGTCGGCTTCCGCTACGTCGACCGAACGTGGTACCAAGGGCAAAAGACCGACAATATCCGCTGGCTCAACGACTGGGGCGGGCAGACCTATGTGAATTTCGACAAGGCCGGTCACTTTATGAGCGGTCTCGTCATGTCACAAACCCTCAATGAAGCCTATGCCTGGGCCGGCTTCGGCACCCGCTCGGCCGCGTTCATGGGCACACTTACCAGTTGGGCCGCTCTACTCGAGATCGAGATGCGCGATGCTTATTTCGACCAATGGGGGTTCAGCATCCCCGACTTCGTCGCCAATACCGCCGGGGCCAGTCTACCGCTCCTGCACGCCCTCTTCCCGCGCACCCGCGCCATCGGTTTCAAATTCAGTTATTTCCCCTCCAACCTCTATGTAGACCACAAAGACCGAGCACTCGCCGACCGACCTCATATAGACCACGTCATCGATGACTACGAGGGTATGACCACCTGGATGACCGTCGCAGTCGAACAACTGCTGCCCGACCGCGCCGCTGCGCACTGGCCCGACGATCTGGGTTTAGCTTTGGGATATGGGGTCAAAGGGCTGCACGGCAGCAATGTCAAAAGCAGGGGACGGTTCAAACGCTACCCCGACCGCCCGGATGCACAACCCGAGGTTTTGCTCGGCCTGGACTACGACGCGCGCCGACTCCCCGGCCGCAGTCGCTTAGCGAAATACTTCAAGCAGCAACTCAACTGGATACACTTACCCACACCGGCTGTGCGCATCTATCCTGATTTTCGCTTCTATCTGCTTTATATGTAGAAAAACTACTGCTGCAAGAGGGAAAGAATGCGGTCGATATCAATGTCGGCTTCCGACGCCAGACTACCCGCCGTCTGCATCATGATCTGCGAGCTAGTCAAACTCGACAAGGTCTGCGCAATATCCGCGGAGCGCACATCGCTTTCGGTGGCGAGCATGCTCGCGGTGATATTTGCAGTGGTCTCGACGCTCAACCCCAAGCGATTCTGGAAGGCGCCAATGTGGTTCCGCTTCGACGTGATACTTAATAGCGCCGTTTCCAACCGGTCAATGGCGTCTTGGGAGTTTTCGAGCGTATCCACCGTCACCGAATCCAAACTGAGCTCGGGGCCCATCGCCCTCATATCGCCGATGGCGATGCGCGAAACGTCGTTGCTGGCTTCGGACGCCCCAGCCTGGATCGTGTATTCGTCCGCCGAATCGAGCAAATGCATGCCATTATAGGTGGTAAACTCGGCGATGCGGTCGATTTCATTCTTAAGCGCCTGGAATTCCGCGTTGGCGCCGGGCCGATTGGTGTCGCTGTAGGTCGATGAGGCCGATTGCGTCGCCAAACTCTTCATCCGTTGGACCATCTCGGTTATTTGGCTGAGCGCCCCTTCGGCGACCTGCAACATCTGGATGCTCTGCTGAATATTGCGACTGCCCTCGGCCATCGCGTAAATATCGGAGTGGATACCATTGGCCAACGCCAGACCGGCCGGATCATCGCTGGAGCGATTGATCCGCATACCCGACGAGGCCTTTTCAATCTGAGTGCTTGTATTGCTGAAGTGGATCTGCATATTGCGGTTAATATGTTGGAGATTGACGTTGTGATTAAGCGTTGCTGGCATAGGGCCTCGTCCATGCTAAGTGAAAAGGAGCAGTACTCTTTATTTAGCAAAGCCCATACCAATGGGTTATATTTACCACAAGTCGTTAATTAACAATTTCTTATGCTCTTAATATAAAAAACCACCCACGATAAAAGGTGGATGGTTTTTCCTCGTCGAGAAATAGAATGGGAATTTATTAGTTCTCCACGACCTGGACCTTCGGCTCGGGGACGCTTTTTTTAATTTCTTTGCCCTTGGCGTCTTTCGGCCGCAATTTTTGCACGTCTTCATTCTCTTCAATATCCATCGAACAAGACCCGTGAAAAATAGCTCCTTCGGAAACCGAGAGCGCATTGGCGTGGATCTCGCCGATAAAACGCGCTTGCGAATCCAGGCGAACCTTCTCGGCGTGCACTGTACCCCGCACGATGCCATTTATATAAATATCCTTACCCTCCAAATGCGCGTAGGCCTCACCCGACTGGCTGATCGTCAACGCGCCGGAGCACTTCAACTCGCCCTTGAACACGCCGTCTACCCTGACGCTATTCTCCACTTTCATCGTACCTTCAAAGAGGGTGCCGCGGCCAATGATCGTATTGAGTGTTTGACCTCCACCGGCGATCGCCCCATTGTCTTTTTTACCTAGCATTTATCCCAGCTTGATTTCACTGCTTGCATTTGACAACAGAAGGTGAAAATATACGCTCAATATATAGGCGAAGCAATAAAAAAACCGCCAATTTCACTGCTTCTTGCGCCCCTTACGGGCCGCATTCAAGGCCTTCTTGATTTCCTCCTGCTCCTGCAATTGCTCGCTGACAACCATCGACACTTTGCTGGTCAGGCTTTCGACCGTGCTCGTAGTGATTACCGGAATGCCGGGCGCAGTACTGGTCTTGATGAGGTAGTCCTGGATCTTGAGAATCTCGTCTAAATGCTCCAGATAATGGTGCACCGGGCGCGCCGGCGCCTCACTCGCGCGTTGCGCAAAACGCCCCTCGAAAGCCTCGCGGTCCGGTAATCCAAGACAGACGGGGGTGATAAAAGCATCTCCGGCATAAGTCTCCAGTTCAAGCAGATCACTGATCAGATGCACGCCGTCGATAATGACGCTGCTATTTTCTTCGATACAGCGGCTAATGATCGCCTTGACCCCGACGCACACCACGCGCGCCTGCTCGCGGAACCCACTGATAACCGCGTCTTCGCCCATAGTCGACGAAATGCTCTTCCAAGCGGTATAGGACGACGCGTGCAGCGCCGGCGCAAGCTCCCGCGTGAGCGTCAGCCGCATAACCTGGCGCAAATCATCGGTCGCCACCGCCCGGGGAATATCGAGTAGGTTGGCCAAAGAAATCGCCAAAGAGGTCTTGCCGACGCCGCTCGCTCCCCCGATCAACACGATAAGCGGCTTGTCGACATCGCTCCAGGCCCGCCACAAACGGTAGCGCTCGGCAAAGGATTCGTCGAAGGATTTTTCGATCAGCTTGGCGGTAAGCTCTTCCAATTCCCAGTGCGTAATACGCTGGTGGCGCTGGTCCATCAACTGCGACTCGATCAAGCGAGCAATCTCGTAACTCTGATCCGGAGGCAGGCCCGAGGCCTGAATCGAATGAGAGAGCAATTCCTTGGAAAAAGGCCGCGACCCGTTCTTGCGTTCGACTGAGATGGTAGTGGATTGGCGTTCCCAGAAGACTAGATCGCCAACTTCCTGTTGTGGTGTTTTTTTCTGCAGTTCCTTGTCGACAATTTGTATCATGTCCTTCTTGCGTACATCGTCGGTTTTACCCAAGGACCGACGCACTGAGTCCGCCACGTCGAGCGCGATCTCGTAATTAAAGCCACGCTCAATCAGATAATGGACCAGCATCCCACGCATAAAGGGGATGCGCTTTTTACCATCGACTATGGTTGGCACGGCAATCGGGCCTCTTGGGACTACGGAGGAATACTCGCAAAAAATAGGTCGAGAAGAAGATCGCACCTACTGCGATCTTGTCATGTATCTCAAGTATGGAGCAAAAAAACGCGAGCGGCAAGCGGGAATAAGCATCAGCCCTCGCCTATGTCACCGATATGAATATCGGCGCACAAAAGCATAAGGGAAAAGACCGTGCGAAGAAACGCGAGAATACGCGCTTAGCCTGGCCGACGGATGGACTTGTGGAACGCTGCCTCTAAGCCCTATCGCGATTTCATCCATGCAACCGTCTGTTGCAAGCCCTCGGCAAAATGCACGATCGGCTCATAACCCAATTGCGTACGGGCCTGCGCGATATCGGCCAAGGACACACGCACGTCGCCCTGGCGGGCCGGATTGAAAACGGGATCGAGCGCGGTGCCTAGTATCTCGTTGAGCGCGGTAACCAATTCCAGGATCGAGACACTGCGCTCGCAACCGATATTGTATCCCCGCCCAGCCGCTTCAGGCGTAGCACAAGCGCGCATATTGGCCTCTACTATATTATCGACATAGACGAAGTCACGCGATTGCCCCCCGTCGCCGAAAATGACCGGCGCTTCGCCTTTGAGCATCCGTTCGGCAAAGATCGAAATAACGCCCGAATAGGGCGAAGACGGGTCTTGGCGGGGACCAAAGACATTGAAATACCGCAAACACACCACTTGCAAACCGTATAGCTGACTGTAGACTCGCGCATAGTATTCGCCCATCACCTTAGAAATCGCATAGGGCGATTCCGGCTCGGGGATCATCTGCTCGCGCTTGGGCACGGTAGGATTGTTTCCGTAGGCGGCGGCCGAAGCGGCGAAGACCACGCGGCCGACTCCCGCGCGCCGTGCGGCTTCGAAAAAACGCAAAGTGCCGACGGCATTGACCTCCTGTTCAAATAGAGGCCGCTCGACCGAAGTCTGCACCGAGGCGACCGCCGCGTGGTGCAACGCGTAGTCGACTCCTCGCAGTACCTTGTCGAGCAAGGCCTCATCGCGCAGGTCGCCGACGACCAATTCAACCTCATCGATTATATCGGCCAAGTTATCGCGTTGGCCCGAACTCAAATCGTCGATAACGCGCACCGCATGTCCATCCGCAAGCAGACGCCGACAAAGATGCGATCCAATAAATCCCGCCCCACCAGTCACCAGATACTGGGCCATTTATTTCTCCACACACTATATATAGTGATATAAACCTCCAACGACGAATCAAGCCAGATGAATATAGCCATCGCGATCGACGGCGACAACGGCCACGCCCTACCCATATATTGTGTAGGCTCGCCAAAATAAGCACATTATGCGTTTGACAATTTATGACCATGCAATTAACTTGGTGAAGTTCTCACACGAGGCGGTGTGGGGGGCCATGGCGCATGCGCTGTGGCTCTTTTTTTTCCTTGCCCCCAACTCTATATTGTAGCCCATTCGCACGCGACTACACCCCATAGCATTTATTTCCCGTAAAGATCCACGAACCCTTATGAAGCAAAACTCAACGGCCGCGCAACGCGTCCCCGATTCTTGCGTCCTGGTGATCTTTGGGGCCTCGGGCGATCTGACCCGGCGCAAGCTGCTACCGGCCATCTGGCACTTACAGAAACAGGGCCGCCTGCCCGAGGCCTTTGCCCTGGTCGGTGTCGCTCGCCGCGAATGGGATGACGACTATTTTCGCCAACAGATGCGCGAAGGCTTGGCCGAATTCGTTGGCGAGCTCGACGAATCGGTGCTCGAAGCTTTTCTCGCCAAACTCCACTACGTCTCCGGCGACCCGGCCAACCCGGCAACCTACGTCGCGCTCAAGGCCCAGCTCGAGACCCTCGACCGCGAGCACGGCACCGGCGGCAACCGCTGTTTCTATTGCTCAGTCCCCCCGCAAATCTATCTCGGTATCGTCGAGCAAATGGGCAAAGCCGGTCTCAACCGCCAACACCGAGACGGCCAGGGCTGGTGCCGCGTCATCGTCGAAAAGCCTTTCGGCCACGACTTTGACTCGGCCCATGACCTCAACGAGGCGCTACATGATGTCTTCGCCGAAGAGCAGATCTACCGCATCGATCACTATCTCGGCAAGGAGACGGTGCAGAATATCCTAGTCTTCCGCCTGGGCAACTCCATCTTCGAGCCACTGTGGAACCGACGCTATGTCGACCACGTGCAGATTACCGCCGCCGAGAGCGTCGGCGTCGAGCACCGCGCCGGCTACTACGACCAGTCGGGCGCGCTGCGCGATATGATACAAAACCACCTATTACAAGTGCTCTGCGTCATCGCGATGGAACCGCCTTCTTCCTTCGATGCCGAAAGCGTCCGTCTCGAAAAGCTCAAAGTCCTCAAGGCCATCCGCCCCATCCTCATAGGCCAGGTCGACGGCTACGCGGTTCGCGGCCAGTACGGACCAGGCACCGCCAACGGCGAAGAACTACCCGGCTACCTCGAGGAAAACGAAGTGCCCGCCGACTCGCGCACCGAAACATATGCCGCGTTGGAGTTCACCATCGACAACTGGCGCTGGCAGGGAGTGCCCTTCTACGTGCGCACCGGCAAACGCATGGAAAAACGCACCAGCACCATCACGATACAATTCAGCCAACCGCCACACCTGATCTTCGGCCAGACCGACGAGATGCCGCCCAGCACGCTCACCATCCGCATCCAACCCGAAGAGGGCATCTCGCTCTCCTTTAACGGCAAGGTGCCCGGCCCCGACGTCCGCCTCGATACCGTCAATATGGACTTCAGCTACGCCGAATCGTTCGGCGGCCGCACGCCCGAAGCCTACGAGACGCTGATCCTCGACTGCCTGCTCGGCGACGCAACGCTCTACTCCGACAGTGATTGGATCGAAAAATCCTGGCAACTTTTGATGCCAGTGCTCGAAGCCTGGAAAACGACCTCGTCCGGCTCAGTACCTTCCTACCCAGCCGGCTCGTGCGGGCCCAACGAAGCCGACGCCCTGCTCGGCGAAGATTGGCGAACATGGGCCGCGCTTTGATCGTCGCAGGGGACATCGGCGGCACCAAGACCTATCTCGCCGCTTTCGACCCAAACGCTCAGGATTTTTCACCCGTAGCCGAACGTCGCTACGAGACCATCCTCTACGCGAGCGCCGGCGCCTTGCTCGCCGCTTTCACGGCCGAGACCGACACCCACGCTGCACACGTGGTTATAGGCGTACCCGGCCCGGTGCGCCAACTGCCGGTACGCGCGGTCAACCTGCCCTGGTTTATCGATCCTGACGAAATATCAACGGCCCTAGGCGGCGTTGAAGTCCACCTGCTCAACGATCTGCAGGCGACCTCCTACGGCACGCTAGCCCTCACGACGGATGACCTCTACCCTCTCAACAAAGGCAGCGAAGACAAAGAGGGCAATATCGCTGTCGTCGCCGCCGGCACCGGCCTGGGCGAAGGAGGCCTATGCTGGACGGGCGACCGCTACCAGTCGATCGCCTCGGAAGGCGGTCACGCGAGCTTCGCCCCCACTTCCGAACTCGAAATCGATCTCTGGCGCTACCTCAACCAACGCCACGGCCATGTCAGTTGGGAAAGGGTCGTCGCCGGCCCGGGCTTGGCCTCGATCTACGACTTTCTGCGCAACCGCCAGCCCGAACGCGAGTCCGCTGCACTAAAAAAAGAATTAGAGCAAGGCGACCGTTCCGACACCATCTCCCGCGCCGGCCTCGAGCAACACTGCGAACTGGCTGTAGAAGCCCTCGATCTCTATACCTATCTCTACGGCTGCGAAGCGGGTAACCTGGCGCTCAAACTAATGTCTTCAGGTGGGGTCTTCGTCGGCGGCGGTATTGCGCCGAAGATCCTCGGAAAATTGCGCGACGGGCGTTTTATGGAGGGCTTTATCAGCAAGGGGCGCATGGGCGAGCCGTTAGAAGATATCCCGGTGCAAGTCGTGCTCAACGACAAGACCGCACTCTTGGGCGCAGCCTATTGGGGGATGCAGCTGTAGCGATCCGGAATTCGCGCTTCCGACGACGGGTACCGCACCCTAGCTATACGACCGCGATAGAGGCCACCGCCAGCCCCTTTTACCACGCATCAACCCCGGCCAGCCTGCGCCCAAGCGGCGTAAGCTCCGCCTCTTTTGTATCTAGTTCTAAGGCAAATTCCCGCTGCAACAGTTTTGCCGTACTATGCTCATCCCACAACTGCCCCACAAAACCCCGCGCTTGTGGTCCGGCCGCAAACAAACCCGGCAAATGCTGCAACTGCTCGGCGGTCAGACGCGGCTCAAAACGCGGCGACGGCACCTGCCCCATCGCTTCACGTATCCGTTCGGCGCTGCCTGCCGCTAGCCCTGTAAAAGGCAAATCGAGGCGTTCGGCGTGTGCCCGCTCGGCTTCCAGCATTTTTCCGTCGAGTATCCGCCCCCAAGCCGGATTGAGATACTGCACGCGGCCATCTTTCTCAACGCGAATCAGGCTCGGAATCAAATCATAGAACGCCACTCGATCGGCTTCCACCCGCACCATATCGGCATCGCGTTGCCGCCGCAGCCATAATTCCACCAAGCCTTCGGGCACGCCCAAGGCATCGGCGACCACCGTGCGATGCGTACGCACTAAGGGCAATGCCACAACCTGATATTCCACCGGTGCCGGGCTCATTGTGATATATTGGCACAAGCGCGGCTGATCCGTTCGATTGCGGCTATTGCCGTGCGGCAAGGCACTGTGCCAGATAATCAGATCCCCGGCCGACGCCGGCACGTCAACGATATCCATATCCGTTGTATCCGGTCTTGACGGCGGGCGGTCCGCCGGCTGCGTCAACGCCCATTCTTCTAACCGGCGATGAAAACCCGGCACGCATTGAAACCCACCCTGGTCCGCCTGCGTATCGCTCAGACAAAGCACGCCCTGAACCTTCAACGGCACCGGCCGCTCCGTCGAGTCCATATCCCAGTGGATCGTGCCCTTATGATCCCACTGCGGCCCGGCCGGCGGATTCACATTCGTGCGGTCGACAGAAACCCGCAGCTTCTCCGTGCCCCA
>JABHFS010000078.1 GCA_018672475.1 Gemmatimonadota bacterium
CGGACCCCCAGCCGAGGGAGCGCCACTATGTCTTCGGCGGGATGTATCTGGCTTTTTCGTTGTGGATCGGCCTCGGCTGGGTTGCTATCATCGAAGCAATACGAGAAAAACTCGCGCAGCTCAGCTCTTGGCTAGTGGTCGGGCTCGCGCTCTTTGGGCTACTCCTACCGGCTGGCACTTTCGCCAAGCTCTACCATATCGAAGACCGCACCGGCAACTATATCGCCTACGATTACGCCTACAATCTACTGCAAAGCTGCGAAGAAAACTCCATCCTCTATACCAATGGCGACAACGACACTTTCCCGCTGTGGTTTCTGCAGGAGGTCGAGGACATCCGCAAGGACGTCCGCGTGGTTAACCTCAGTTTATTGAACACCAACTGGTATATCAAACAACTGCGTGATCGCGAGCCAAAAATAGACATCCGCTACGACGACACCTTTATCGATTCAGTGCTTACCGACAGTGAAGACACCGATATCTATCGGCGCTATTGGCCCGAGCCAAAGATGGTTTCGGTCGCTGGAATGGAATTCGAAGTGCACGATTATTCCGGCCACAATGTCCTGCGCGTACAGGACGAGATGGTGTTGAAAATCGCCGAGTGGAACAACTGGGAAAAACCCATCCACTTCGCCCTTACCGTGCCGGTGAGTAATCGCACCGGCGTCGACGCCCATCTTGCCACGGCCGGCATGGTCGTCACGCTCAGACGCGAAAAGAACCCGCCGGTCGAAGAACAGCGCATTGAGGATTTGCTCTATAACACCTTCCAAGTTCGCGCGCTGCTCGATTCAACGGTCTACAAAGATGAAAACACCACCCGTCTGCTTGGCAATTACCGCGCCATTTTCGCGCAATTAGCCGGATACTACGAGGGCAAAAAAAACGGGGTGGACCTGCTGCGGCTCACCGAATGGGGGGAAGATCGTCTGCCACTCCGCTGGCATACGATCTATCTGACCGCGCAACGATTCGAGCGACTCGAACAACCGAAGCTGGCCGCGATCCATATGGAAAAAGCCGGTCGTATGCTGATCAAAGAAATCGGCAACGATCCAGGAGCGAATTACGAAAACCTAGTGACCGTCGCCGATCTGGTCCACGAGCGCTATCGCGACCCAGAACGGGCTTCCGGCCTCTACCGCGAAGCCATCCGTCTCGACCCGCAACACCCCGACGGCCACTACGGCCTAGCCGCCAGCCTGCAAGCGCTAAACCAAAGCGAGGAGGGTTTGCGACTGATCGAGGCCTATCTCAGTCGCTACGGCGAGGAAGAGAAAATGGTTATCGCCCGCGAGATCCTGCGCAACGCCCTGGGTTTAAACGAGGCCGCCCCCTAAAGCCAGGCGGCTCTTTCGCCCCAAGCTCGAAGAGCTGAGCAACAAAAAACTCTGCCGCAAGATCGGCAACCAGCGCCCCGGGCCCCGCGGTGCAGACCCCACTTCACCGCCGACTCGCCATCGGCCGTCCCCTGCTGCGACTGGCACAGATTCGCGTCCCGGTCTACCAGACACTATTGGGCGCGGCCGCCGTATTCCTGCTGCTGGTCGCCACTGAGCGCCCTATCCCGGCAAAAACCTTGCGCGCATGGCCGACACCGCTTGTACAACCCACACCCACACCACCCGACTCCTACGAAATAATGGCTAATGTGCATTTACTCGAACACCAACGACTCGACGGTAACCGGCGCGCTCGTCTTGGCGACGGTATCAGGTTCGCGCGCCATATTATTATACCTCGGACAACTTGCTGCCCGCCGCCGCGCCCATCGGGCGTTGGAACTGCAGGTTAGATCCATCCAGATCGGATAGGAAGGTCACCCACAAGCCATTGCCGACCTGCGGTCGACTGGTCGCCCCATCGGGGCGGATCATCAAATGAAAGGTGCCCAATTTCATCGTGTCGTCATTCTAATTCTACCTCAGTACAGTAGTGTGCAAAACTCTCTTGCCGCTCTTTAGAGCATACCGTACACTGTATGCGCACAACGTGCTCAGCCACCTGCGCAGCAAAAAAACAATGCCGGTGACCCGCCCGATAGGAGGCATCCCGTGGACATCTCGAACTTCGAATCTACCCAATGCCACCACCGCAGATCCGATATCGGCAAAATATTCGACATGCAAAATCGCAAGTTCAGCACGGTGACCTGTAGTCGCTGCAGTTATACCAAACTCTACCCAGCCGACGGCTCAACCCTCCGCAATGCCTTCGGCCTTTTCACCCAGTGAACCCCCTCAACCACATCCATCGCGCACTCGCCACGCGCACTCCGGTCATCGGCGACACCCCAGGCAGCGCCGTCGCCGCGATCTTGCAGGAAGGCGAAAGCCCGCAGGTGCTCTTTATCGAGCGTGCCCACGTAAAGAGCGACCCTTGGTCCGGAGATATCGCCTTTCCCGGCGGTCGAGTTGAAACGAGTGACGCCGATCTGCGCGAAGCCGCCGAACGAGAGACACGCGAAGAAATTGGCCTCGATCTGCAACCGGACCATTACCTGGGCCGACTGGATGATCTCATTACCCAGACCTTGGGCATCGAAGTCGCGGCCTTTGTTTACCAAATCGAAAAGACACACTCATTGCAACTGAATCATGAAGTCGCCGCCGCTTTTTGGCAATCCTTCAGCGACCTGACCGATCCGACCCGACAGCTTAATCACACTTTCGCCAATCGCGGTTTTCCGCGCCGCGTGCCCGCGATCGACTTGTTGGGGCCGAACAGACCCCTACTCTGGGGCATCACCTACCGCTTTGTAGCGCAACTCATGCAATTGGCCGGACAGCCGCTGCCCAAAACAATAGAGCCATTATGAACAACACCCGTAACCTGCTCATTTTCCTTTTTCTGCTCGCAACCTTTATGGGCGCAGGGCCTGGCCTGCACCTAATCAACCCCGACCCGCTCGACCCCGACGCCGACTTCCTCGCGTTCGGCCTGCCGGTCATATACGTCTGGGGGCTATTCTGGTATGTGGTGCAATTCGCCGTGATTCTCTACGCTTATAAATACCTATGGCGGGGAGGCGAAGATGCCTGAGACTACCGGACTTGGTTCAACGCCCTATATCGTGCTCGGCCTCTATCTGCTGCTGCTGCTGTTCTTCGGCATCCAGGGGTATCGCCGACGCCAGGGCGAGAGTGAAGAGGATTATTATCTGGCCGGCCGTTCGCAGGGTTGGGTCGTCTCGGCCCTGACCATCATGGCCACCTTCTTCAGCTCCTTCGCCCTGCTCGGCGCGCCCGGCATGGTCTACCGCGACGGCGTAGTCTTCGCCCTATTCAGCCTCAACGTGCCCGTCGCCGGCGTCGCCATCTACCTGCTTGGCGATCGCATCCGCAAAATCGGTCGCCAACACGGCTATATCACCCCCGCCGACATGATCTCCGCCCACTACCAAAGCCGCGTCGGCCTGCGATTATTGGTCGCCTTCGTCGGCTTGCTCTACGCCGTACCCTATGTCGTAATGCAGATCCAAGCCGGCGGCATCCTATCGCAACAACTCTTTCCAGGCACCGACGCCTTTGAAATCGGCGCCGGTCTTTTGGCGTTGGTGACGATGCTCTATATCATGACCGGCGGCATGCGCTCGGTCGCCTGGACCGACGTTGTGCAAGGAGGCTTGCTGGTCGGCGGCATGTTATTGGCCGGCATCACCGCCGTCTGGGTCTTAGGTGGCCCGGTGAACTTTTTTGCCGAGGTAGCCAAACTACCGACTCGCTCGCTATCGGCGCCGGGCACCTCCGGCCGCTGGACCCCGGAGATCCTTTTTACCGCCTCGCTCTTCGCCTCATTGGGCTCGATGATCCAACCCGCACAGTGGATGCGTTTCTACGCCGCCCGTTCGAGCGAGGTATTGCGCCGCAGTGCGCTGATCTTCGCCGCCGTATTGACGCTCTGCTTCTTTTTCGGAGTTATGTTGGTCGGCCTCGGCGGCCAGGTGCTCTATCCGCTGACCGATGGCACCGGCGCCTATCTCATCGACACCGCGGGGAAAATCCTGCCACACCCAAGCGTCGGGCAGACCGCCGGAGAATTCGACCAGATTTTAGTCGTGGTCTTGAAAAACCACCTGCCCGAATTGCTCGGGTCTTTAGGTGCCGTATTGGCCGCATTGATCCTGGTCGCCATTATGGCCGCGGCCATGAGCACCGCTGACTCGAATCTGCACGCGCTTAGCGCGCTGCTCACCCACGATATCTACGACCAGTTTATCCGCCCACAAGCCTCGCAGCGCGAAAAAAACTGGGTCGGCCGTTTGATCATCACCGCCGTCACATGCTTGGCACTCTTTTTAGTGATATTAGCCCGCCGCTCCGAGAGCAATCCGCTCGGCATGATCGTCGTGCTCGGTCTGTTGGCCATCGCCTTCTCCACGCAATTATTGCCACTGACCGTCGACATGCTCTATCTGCGCCGGGGCACGCGACAGGGCGCGATCGCAGGCTTGTGCGTCGGCGTGACGACCATCTTTTTCCTCAGCCCCTTCTTCCCCATGCTCGCCGGCGAAGCGCTAAAAGACGTGCTCGGCAGTATGAAGACGATGATCGACACTGGAGCTTGGGGTTTGTGTTTTAATGTGCTGACCTTTGCCGTAGTCAGTTATTTTACTCGTGAGCAGACCTAAGAGATCTTTATTTGCTCGGCTAGTTTCAGAAAAGCTTCCCTTGCCGCTTTATTGATGCCCACTGCAAAGGGCGTCGGCCCGCTTTTGTTATACGTATTCGACGGCCCGACCTCATAGCCGCCTTCGGGTATAATTTCATCCGTCGGCATATAACACCTCCCGTCTTGGCAATACCCCCAGGCGACCAGCCCGTCATCATCCAGCCACTCGCGCAAATGACGCAACCATTCAGCCAACGGCTCCCCCGACATCCAGGCGATCTGGTGCCCCTTCGCCAAGCGCATCAGACCGATACTCCAAGGCACTACGGGCATTGGCGGCAAACCAGATACAATGCGCTCAACCCAATACGCCCCGACATTGCGGTTGAGTTCATCGCCACTCGCTGCCAACTCCTGCCAATGTTCCAACGGCGGCGCCTTGTCGAGGTCCCGTGGCGCCAAAGCAAAACCGGCCACCGCCGCCAACTCAAGGTCGAGCGCCTCGCCACCAGTTCCCAATGCCGACAACACATCATCCGCCAATTGCGCTCCTGCCGCCATATGGTCTTGGGCCGTAGTCGGTTTGCGGAAAATGCCCTGATCCAGATCCGCCACCTGACGCGGGCGCACATTGCCGGCCAAGCCCTGGATAAACTGTGCCTGTACATTGCGGCCGAGCGCTTCTTGCAAACGATTGCGGCATACGCCCGGCCAATCCGCCGAAATACTGTCGTAGGCATAACCGTAGACCAATACTGGATGGCACCCATACGAAAAGATGATCGAACGCGCATCACCCGCCACAACATCCAGTAGCCATAAATCCCTATTGTAAAAGCCCGCCGGATCCGGCCCCATGCCCATCTGTCCCGCCGGGTCGCGCCGCCGGCGATTGATGCCGATGTCCGATAGCCCGCGATGTACGCTCACCTTCGCCGGTGCCAACCGCGCGATCGCCTCGTGCGCCATACGTACCGTCTTGGCGATCAGACCCGTTTCATAAACTTGCATTTGTTCGGGTTTCGGCTGCAACGTCGCATAGCCCTCAAACCCAGTCATCGGGCCACTGTGCGTGTGCGAAGCGTTTATCACGATGGCATCAAAGGGAATGCCCGTCGCCGCCATCAACTCGTAGCGAAACTCGGCCGTCGCATGATACGACATGCCGATCATATCCATCGAGACCCACAACATCCGCCGCCCAGTCTCGTCTTCGAGCACCAACGCCTGCGCCAAAAGTGGATCCAATACGGCGGCACCCGGGGTAAACCGTGATCCGCGACCGCCCATCGGCAGCCCCAAGGGCGGCGTGATATCTATTTGCGCCCAGCCGGCGCGGTTATTTTGCATAACCCAACTCCTGTTCTTTGACCACATAATCCGGTTCACCAACCAGCCTCGGCTACTCTCTTGCTGATCCTACGAGCCGCTTGACGAGGCATCAAGGAGTACAATACCCCTAGACCAATACAAGCTAAGCAATACGTTCGATTTTTTATTTCTTGCAGGCAACCACAATAGAAGACACCATATGGGTTTCGCAGGGATGCTCAATCTTACGCTGATACTCCCGTAAAATCCAACCGATTTTACCGAAAATCCTTGACCGCCGCCAAGCGTCTTGCCGACTCGGACCCGATCCCCGAGCTCTATATCGGCCTATCCGTAATCCTCAATCGCCTGGGGTTGCGTCACGATGCAATTGTACATTTCTCGTGGAGTTTTAATGCCTGGAAAAAATCCGCTACCGGACTTGATCGCGATCGGCGAAGCCGATCGGCAGGAAAGTGAGATCGACTCCACCAGATCAGTCTATAAGGAAGGGATAGAGTTATTCGGGGCACATAGCGGAATCGACTCGAAGGCCCCGCAGCATCTTAAGCGATTGATTGAACCTAGGGAGCCCGCCGGCAGCAGCGCGCAGAATTCTATCGCAATACTGGCAATGTACTCGGAGACCTCGTTACCGAAACACTTTTGCCAGTATGCCCAACACAGCGGAGAGACTGGTCCATTCCGGCGCACATGAACGCGCAGCCTACGATGCTTGCCCGCCGGGCTCCTGCTTCTAGCGGTGATCCTCTTTATAATAGTAGACCACAAAGAGACCGTGCCCTATACACAGTGGCCCGGCGTAAATGCCCAGGTCGACCAAAATTGATACGAGAGCTATTGCCCACAAAGCCGCGCTGAACCAGGCTTGGAAAATCCTGCCGCGCATCAAGATGGCGGCGGGCGGAAATACAACGGCGAGAAAATATAACAAGAAGGCTCTTTCGTCGTAACGGAAGATAAACTAACAGGCATTCGTCCTAGCGAATTCATATATTACATATGGCCTATTGCACAAACTGTCAAACTTCAACCAACGAGAGCCCCCATGCTGAACCAAGAGCAAGTCGATGCCTACCACCGAGACGGCTATATCACAGTTAATGACATTATCCCCCAGGAACAAATCGCCGCACTGCGCCAGGTATCCGACGAATTCCTCGAAAAATCGCGAAAAACCACCGAACACACCGACCTCTTTGATCTCGAACCAGAGCACAGCGCCGAGGAGCCGCGGCTACGCCGGCTCAAAAACCCCGAACGGCATCATCCGACCTTTGATAAGACCTTCCGCGACGACAACGTGCTCGACATACTCGAACAACTCATCGGCCCGGGTATCCGCCATTTCGGCAGCAAGCTCAATATGAAAAGTGCGGGTTTCGGCAGTGCGGTCGAATGGCACCAGGACTACGCCTTTACCCCGCGCACCAACGACGATATTCTCGTTGTCGGCGTGCCATTGGATGACATGGACGAGGATAACGGCTGCCTGCTCGTCGTGCCCGGCTCGCACCGTGGCCCCATCTACAGCCATCACCAGGACGATGTCTTCGTCGGCGCCGTCAGTGATCCAGATTTCGACCCCAGCCTCGTAGTGCCCATCGAACTCAAAGCCGGCGACATCTCGATCCACCATTGCCGTACTCTGCACGCCTCCCGCCCTAATATAAACCCCGAACGCTCCCGCCGTCTCTACCTCGAACAATACGCCGCCGCCGACTCCTGGCGGCTCAGGGAATTGCCCATCCAAGATTTCGCAATCTTCAACTCCTCTATGCTGCGCGGCGAGCCACCGACTAAACCCCGCTGGACCGACGTCCCTGAGGTACCGATGCCAGAAGTTGTGCGTCCAGGACTAGGCGGCTCGATCTACGAGAGCCAAACCCAACTTAAACAGCGGCTGATGGCAGAAGGCAAAGATAAGTGACCACCTTGTGCGCCGCCGCCGTCGGCCTCAAAGGCATGGGCCGCCAACATCTCAAGGACCTGGCCGCCGCAAATAGGCGATGACATCCTCGATCGCGATCGGCTGAGCCAGTGCCTCGCCTACGCAGCGTTAAAGGAATTGCAGACCAAGAGACAAGCCGTCTTTGACCAGCACTTGGTCAAGGTACTGGTCGATATCGTCTCGATGTTCCCGCTCGGCAGCCTGGTCAAGCTCAACAACAACGAGATCGGCCGCGTTATCCGCCCAGTCGCCAGCACCCCACCCGCCCGATGATAGTGAACTGCTACTATGCTCTAGGTCATAGATCCAGCGATCGAAGAAAAAGACGTGCAAAAAGCCCTCGATCAACACTCCGCCCCCAATTGACAAGTATCACCTATACTAAGTATATCTATTGGTATTTATCAAAAAACGCGCACGTTCGATTTTCGCCCTATCCCAAGGCAGGCTAGCCGTGTATAAGCAATGCATGTTGATCCCATTCGTCCTCTTCGGCCTTCTCTTATGCTCCGGCACCGCCCAGGCAGCCGACTGGCCCTCGTGGCGCGGTCCTTCGCAAAACGGCGTCTCCAGCGAGAGTGACCTCATCACCGAATGGTCCACCGAAGGCGACAACCTGATCTGGCATGCCAACTTTATCGGCCGCTCGACCCCCATCGTGCTCAATGGCCGGGTCTTTGTTATCGGCCGCCGCGGCGAGGGCATCGGCCAAGAGGGCATCGTCGCGGCCTTTGACGCGGAAAACGGCGAAAAGATCTGGGAGCACGCCTATAATATATTCCATACCACGATCCCCTTTAACCGCGTCGGCTGGGCCAGCCTGACCGGCGACCCCGAGACCGGCTATATCTACGCGCACGGTGTCGGCGGGCTTTTTCTCTGTTTCGACCGCGACGGCGAAGTGGTCTGGTCGCGCTCGCTGACCGAGGAATTCGGCCGCATCTCCGGCTATGGCGGCCGCGTACATACACCCGTCGTCGACGAGGACTTGGTCATCATCAGCTATCTCAGTTCCAACTGGGGTCGCCACACGCCCGGTCGCCACCGTTACTTCGCCTTCAACAAACGCACCGGCGCCGTCGTCTGGATCTCGACGCCCGGCGGAAAACCGCTCGACACGACCTACTCGGTACCCGTCGTCACCGAGATCGGCGGCGTGCGCATGCTGATCGGCGGTAACGCCGACGGCTCGGTCTACGCGATGAAGGTCCGCACCGGCGAAAAGATCTGGGGCTTTGCACTCAGTCGGCGCGGCATCAACTCCTCAGTCGTCGTCGGCAACAACAAGGTCTACGCCGCACACAGCGAGGAAAACCTCGACAATACCGCGCTCGGCCGCGTCGTCTGCATCGACGCCACCGGCACCGGAGATGTCACGGCAACACACGAGGTCTGGCGCTACGACGGCGTATTCGCCGGTTATACCAGCCCGGTATTACACGACGGTCGGCTCTATATCGTCGACAACTCGGCCAATATGCACGCGCTCAACGCCACGGACGGCACACCGCATTGGATCCACAATATCGGCACCGTTGGCAAGGGCTCGCCGGTCTTCGCCGACGGCCGACTCTACGCGCCCGAAGTCAACGGCCGCTTCACGATTATCGCCCCCGGCGACAAATCAGCCGAGACCATAGACAGCGATGTAATCCCCATGCCCGAAGGACGCGCAGCCGAATTTTACGGTGCGCCCGCCGTCGCCTATGGCCGTGTATATATCTCCACCGAAGCCGGCATCTTTGCCCTCGGCAACAAAAAAGCCAGATTCAAGGTCAAAAAGAGCAAAACCGATTACCCGCGCAGCAAAGCGCCTAAGAATGCCGCGGCGACACACTTACAAATCATTCCCGGCGAGATCGTCACCCAGCCCGGCGGCGAGGTCGAATTCAGTGTTCGGGCATTCGACGCGCAGGGCCGGCTCATCGGTCCCATCGACGCCGAGTGGACACTCGCCGGCCCCGTAGGCAAACTCAACGGCAACAAAATCGCCCTAGCCGACAAGCAAGGCGGCGGTACACTCACCGCCACTGCAGGCGACCTGACCGCCGAAGCTCGCATCGCCGTATTGCCGCCAGCCGAATACAGCGAAGACTTCGAAGGTTTTGCCGCCGACAAGTCGCCGATCTGGGTCGGCACCGGCAGCAAGTTCAAAATTCGCGCGCTCGCAGACGGCAACAAAGTCCTCGTCAAACCGCCCGCCGCCCGCGGCCTGCACCGCGCCAACACCTACTTCGGCACGCCCAACATGACCGGTTACACCATCCAGACCGATCTGCTAGGCAACAAAAAACGCCGCGCCGTGCCCGATATGGGCCTTATCGCCAATCGCTACACGCTCGATATGATGGGCTATCACCAACAATTGCAGATCCGCACCTGGGCCGCCGAGTTGCGCATGGCCAAGACCGTGCCCTTCACCTGGGAAACGGGCACCTGGTACACTATGAAGATGGACGTGCAAATCGAAGGTGATAAAGCCATCATCCGCGGTAAAGTCTGGCCGCGCGACGAAGCAGAGCCCGCCGAGTGGAGCATCGAAGCCGAAGACCCCTTACCCAACCGAACGGGCAGCCCGGGGCTCTACGGCTATTCTCCCGCCGAAATCTACTACGACAACCTGAAGGTCTGGTAATGAAAGAATTAATATGCAGCGCCGGCCTAGCCGTCGCCCTGCTCACCGCAATGAGCGTACCTATCCACGCCGAGACCAACATGTGGGGCGGCTCGCCGTCGCGCAACCAGGTCTCTGCGGAAAAGAACTTGCCCACAAGCTGGGATACCGAAACCGGCGCCAATATTAAATGGCAGGTCCCGCTCGGCTCGCAAACCTATGGAGGCCCGCTGGTCGTCGGCAATAAAATTTTCGTCGGCACCAACAACCAATCCGAGCGCAACCCCAAACACAAGGGCGACCGCGGCGTGATGATGGCCTTTAACCTGTCCGACGGCGCCTTCCTCTGGCAGATCGCGCATCCCAAGCTGCCCGCCGGCCGCGTCAACGACTGGCCGCAACAAGGCGTCTGCTCGACGCCCTATGTCGAAGACGATCGCCTCTATTATATTTCCAACCGCGCCGAAGTCGTCTGCCTGGACACCGAGGGTTTTCTCGATGGCGAAAACGACGGCCCCATAACCAGCGAGACCGACAGCGAAAAGATCGATGGCGACCTGATCTGGAAATACGACATGATCGCCGAGCTCGACGTCTTCCCGCACAACCTCGCCACCAGCTCGCCATTGGGCATCGATGGATTGCTTTTCGCGCTGACCAGTAATGGCGTCGACGAAGGCCACGTGCATATCCCTGCGCCTTTTGCCCCCAGCTTCGTCGCCTTCGACCTCGCTTCCGGCGAACTCGTCTGGGACAGCGCTCTACCCGGCGACCATATCCTGCACGGCCAGTGGGCCAACCCGGCCTATGGCGAGGCCGGCGGCCGCAAACAGGTCATCTTTCCCGGCGGCGACGGTTGGCTCTACTCGCTGGAGCCGAAAACCGGCGCGCTGATATGGAAATTTGACTGCAACCCCAAGGACGCGGTCTGGGAACTTGGCGGCCGCGGCACCCGCAACAACCTCGTCTCGACCCCCGTCTTCCACAACGGCGTGGTCTATATCGCCGTCGGCCAGGACCCCGAGCACGGCGAGGGCGACGGCCACCTGTGGGCCATTGACGCCAGCGGCACCGGCGATATCACTGAGACCGGCGCGCTCTGGCATTTCGGCGACGAGAACTACAAACGCACCGTCTCTACCGTCTCCATCGACGACGGTTTGCTTTACGCGGCGGACTTGAGCGGCTTCGTCTACTGCCTCGACGCCAAAACCGGCGAACACCACTGGACGCACGACACCTTCGCCGCGATCTGGGGTTCGCCCTTTGTTGCCGACGGCAAGGTCTATATCGGCGACGAGGACGGCGACGTCGACGTGCTCAAGGCCGGCAAAACACTTGAAGTCCTGCACGAGACGAATCTCGGCAGCGCGGTCTATACGACTCCCGTCGCACGAGATGGCATCATCTACATCGCCTCGCGCAATACGCTCTTCGCCATCGAGGCCGCAGGCAAATGAGCGTCGCGCAAGACAAACTCGACAACGCCAGCAGCGAGCTCGACGCGCATGTGCGCGAGATCGTGCAATGGCATTTCGACCCCGAGACGGGCTGCCCTTTCTGGCTCGACTACGCAAAAAAACTCGACTTCGACCCGTGCGAAAAAATCCATTCGTACGACGACCTAGCCCTCTTAGGCCACTTCGAAGACGAATGGCTGCGCGGCGGCCCGGTACGCCAGTGGGTACCCAAAGCCTACGCCAACGACCCCATTTACGTCTTCGAGACCGGCGGTTCGACCGGCCTGCCTAAATACCGCATCAACGTGCGCGACTTCCAGACCGACTATGCGCTCTATAGCGAAAGCCTCTCTGAAGAAGGTTTTCCCAAGGGCGCCGACTGGCTGATGCTCGGCCCCTCGGGCCCGCGCCGGCTGCGTCTGGCCGTCGAACACCTGGCGCAATTGCGCGGTGGCATATGTTTTATGGTCGATCTCGACCCGCGTTGGGTCAACCGGTTGATTCGCGACGGCAAGATGCGCGAGATGGAAGCCTATAAAGCCCATGTCGTCGACCAAGCCCTCAAGGTGCTCAAGGCCCACGAAAACGTACAATGTGTCTTCACCACACCCAAACTGCTCGAAGCGCTCTCAGAAAAAGTCTCGCTGCCGCAGTTAGGCATAAAAGGCATCTTTTGCGGCGGCACCGAGATGAACGCCCAATTCCACCGTTTCGCCCGCGAGGAGCTGGTGCCCGGCATCGACTTCATCCCGACCTACGGCAATACGCTGATGGGCCTCGCCTGCTGCAAACCCTTCGACCCGGTCGACGACTACGCCATCATCTATTATCCACCGCAGCCGCGCGCAGTGATCGAACTGGTCGATCCAGACGATCCCACACGCAAAGTCGACTACGGCGAAACCGGCCGCGTCATGCTCACAACCCTAACCAAAGAATTTTTCATGCCGCGTTTCTTAGAGCGCGACGAAGCCGAACGCGCCGAAGCCATCGAACACTATCCTTGGGACGGGGTCGAGAACCTACGCCTGCTAACCCAGATGAACGAATCTGTGGTTGTCGGCGTCTATTAGGAAATACAGATGATCAATTTACCGCTATTGCGCGCCGGCCAGCCCTATACCAGCCTCGACACCGTCGAAGTATTGCATATCGCCACCGGCGAACCACTCGTCAATGTTAGCCAAGCCAATCGCGGCCTAATCGCCCGCGACTTGCTGGCGATGGGAAAAAACCGCGAGGCACTGCAAGCGCATTCGGTCGCCGAACTATTGATCATTTGTAAAAAAGCCGCCGAACTGTTCTCCACTGCAGAATTGCCCTTGGGCGACGGCACTCAGACCCCCGACGACTATATCGTGCAGGTCTCGGGCACCACCGGCCTACCGCAATCACTGGCCCGTGCCAATATGGCCAAGATCCACCTGGTTTTCGACGAAATGGCCGCCGTGCTCGACGGCCTTACCCGCGGTCTGGATCTAGCCGTCCTCGATACGGGCCAAAACATCCAGGACGGTCGCCCACTGAGCTATGTATCGCTCGCCCGCGCGTTGGGCTGTATCCTGCCCAGCAACTCGCCCGGCGTGCACTCGCTATGGCTGCCCGCGATTCCGCTCAAAACCCCCCTGGTCCTCAAACCCGGCCGCGAAGAGCCCTGGACACCCTACCGCATCGCACAAGCCCTAATCGCCGCAGGCTGCCCGCCACAGGCGCTGAGCTTCTATCCGACTGACCACGGCGGCAGCGCCGAGATTCTGCTGCGCAGCGGCCGCTCATTGCTCTTTGGCGGCGGCGCCACCGTCGAACCCTGGTTACAAGACCCCGGCGTGCAAATCCACGGGCCGGGCCGCAGTAAAATAATTATAGGTGCCGATAAAATAGACCACTGGGAACAATACCTGGACCTGATGGTCACTTCGATCGTCGCCAATGGCGGCCGGTCCTGCATAAACGCCTCTGGTATTTGGGTTCCCGCGCACGCGCGCGAAATTGCCGAGGCCCTCGGCGAACGCTTGAGCCAAATCCACGCCCGCCCGCTCGACGACCCGGAAGCACAACTCGCCGCCTTCGCCAATCCCGAGATGCCGCACAAGCTTTCGGCGTTGATCGACGCGCAAATGGGCAATGCAGCCCAGGACATGGCCAGGGGCAAAAACGAACGCGTAGCCGAAGCCGGCGGCGGCACCTTTCTCAATCCAACATTGATTCACGTCGACAACTACGAACACCCCTTGGCCAATGGCGAGTATCTCTTTCCCTTCGCCGCTGTCGTCGAAACCCCACAGCAAGCGCTGGTCGAGCGCATCGGCCCCACGCTAGTCGCCACCGCGCTCACCGAAGATGAACAACTGATCCAGCAGTTATTAGCCTCGCCGCATGTCGAACGCCTCAACCTCGGCCCGATCCCCACCAACAAGCTGTCCTGGGACCAGCCGCACGAGGGCAATCTCTTCGATTTTCTCTACCAGCAGCGAGCCCTGCAACGCATGGCGGGCTGAACCGACGTGCAGTGCATCCACTTATACTTCTCCGTATTCCTGTTTATCACCGCCACCGCCTACGCCGACACCTGGAACACCTTCCGCGGCAATCCGCAACTGACGGGCGTAGCCGCAACCGCCCTGCCCGACAATCTCCATCTCCTCTGGACCTACACCGCGCAAGACGCCATAGAGTCCACCGCCGCCATTCACGAGAACACCGTCTATGTAGGCTCTCTCGACGGCCAACTCTACGCCCTCGATCTCATCACTGGCTCATTAAAATGGCAATACCAAGCCGACGGTGAGATCAAATCGTCACCCACCGTCGACGACAGCACCGTCTACTTCGGTGACGAGCACGGCACCTTCCACGCCGTCGACCGACAGACCGGCCAGCCGCGCTGGACCTTCGCCGCCGAAGCGGGCATCACCTCCTCGGCTAATCGCGCACAAGGGCACCTCTATTTCGGCTCTTACGACCAACATCTCTACTGCCTCAACGCGGCGACTGGGGCACAGACTTGGAAAATCGCCACCGACGGATATATTCACAGCACGCCGGTGCTCTACGAAAAAAATGTGGCGGTAGCTGGATGCGATGGTGTCTTGCGCCTACTAGACCTAAACGACGGCAGCGAACGCCAACAACTCGCCATGGGTACCTATGTGGCCGGCAGCGCCGCCGTACACGCGGGGCGGGCCTATGTCGGCACCTTCGGCAACGAAGTACTCGGCATTGACCTAGTCGCTGGGGAAGTCCTCTGGCGCTACCAGCACCCGGTGCGAAAATTTCCGTTCTACGCGTCGCCCGCCGCGACGAACGACGCGGTAATCATCGGCGGACGCGACAAGCTCGTACACGCGCTCGATCCGGAAACCGGGCAGGCGCTATGGACCTATCCGGCCGGTAGTCGCGTCGACTCGTCACCGGTCATCGCCGGCGACCGGGTCTATTTCGGCGCCGGCGCGCTGATTGCGCTCGAACTTAAATCGGGCACAGAGGTCTGGCGCTTTGAAACCGGCGCCCCCATAACTGCTTCACCCGCCGTTGCTGCCGGCCGCCTCGTCATCGGCGCCACTGACGGCGTACTCTACTGTTTCGGCCAAAAGGCAATAAGACAATGAGCGAACCAACCACAACACCCGGTGCCGACCCGGCGACCACCCGCATCAACCGCGACGAAACCGAAGTCGGCAGCGTCTTCGTATCCAATTACCCGGCTTATTCGTTCTGGGACGAAGAGGACGTGCCCAAGGCCCGGCAAGCCCTCGCATCACCGCCAAACCCCGATAGCCAACTCGGCCTCTACCTGCATATCCCCTTCTGCCGCAAACGCTGCAAGTTTTGTTATTTCCGCGTCTACACCGACAAGAACGCTGACCAGATCCAAACCTATCTCGACGCGCTCGCCCGCGAGGTTGAACACTACGCGCAACAACCCGCAATACAGGGCCGGCCCCTGCACTTTGTCTACTTCGGCGGCGGTACCCCTTCTTATATCAGCTCGCGCCATCTACGCGCATTAGTCGAACGCATCAAAGACGTCATGCCCTGGGACCAAGCCGACGAAATCGCCTTCGAGTGCGAACCCGGCACCCTGACCAAGGCCAAGCTCGAAACGATCCGCGATATCGGCGTCACCCGCCTCAGCCTCGGACTCGAAAATCTCAACGACGAAATTCTGCACCACAACGGCCGCGCCCACGTCAGCAAGGAAATTTACCAGGCTATGCCGTGGGTCAAGGAACTCGATTTCGACCAGGTCAATGTCGACTTGATCGCCGGTATGGTCGGCGAAACCTGGGAGCGTTGGCGCGAGACAGTGCAAAAGACGATTGATCTCGACCCCGATACCGTCACCGTCTACCAGATGGAACTGCCCTACAACACCGTCTATTCCAAAGACCTGCTCTCCGGCGATAGCGAAGCCATCCCGCTGGCCGACTGGAAAACCAAACGCGCCTGGCACGCCTACGCCTTCGAACAGTTCGCCGCCGCCGGTTATACGCGTTCGAGCGCTTATACCATGAAGAAGACGCCCGAAGCTCGCTTCGTGTATCGCGACGCGGTCTGGACCGGCCAAGACATGATCGGCGCCGGCGTGGCCTCCTTCTCCCATATGAACGGCGTCCACTACCAGAACGCGCCGCGCTGGGAGGACTATCTCGGCACGATTGACCGTGGCGACCTGCCCCTGCACCGGGCTTTTGCCACCAACCGCGACGAACAACTCATCCGCGAACTGATCCTGCAACTAAAGCTCGGCGCGATCGACCCGGCCTATTTCCGTGCAAAATTCGACGCCGATATCATCGACCGCTTCGGCCCAGTATTCAGCGGGTTGCGCGGCGAGGGCCTATTGAATTTCGACGCCAGTTCGGTCACGCTGACCGACGAAGGCCTAATGCGCGTCGATCAAATGCTGCCCGACTTTTACGAGGCTAAATACTGCAACGCGCGTTATACCTAAGTCCGCCACGGAGCACCCCTATGAGAAGATTATTCACCATCGCGGCCATCTTACTTTTCGCCGCCACGGCACAGGCCGCCGATTGGCCACAATGGCTCGGCCCCGAACGCAATGGTGTCTCCGGCGAAACCGGCCTTATGCAGAGCTGGCCCGCAACAGGACCCGTCGTGCAATGGCGCGTCCCGCTCGGCAAGGGCTTCTCCGGCATCTCCATCGCCGATGGGCGGATCTACACTATGTACGCGGCGGACGGTGACGAGTACGCAATATGCCTTGACGCACAAACCGGCGAAGAAATTTGGCGCTACCGCACAGGCCCCTATTACAAAGAAAGCCAGGGCGGCGACGGCCCGCGCTCTACGCCCACCGTCGACGGAGCAACCGTCTATGTGCTCAGCGCCACCGGCAATATTTACTCGCTTACAACCGCGCACGGAGCGTTAATCTGGAAAAAGGACCTGACCGCCGAATTCGACAGCGAAATCCCCAAATGGGGGTTTAGCACCTCTGTCCTGGTCGAGGGCGATCTACTCTTGCTCGAAGCCGGCGGCGTCGACGGCAACTTCGTCGTCGACATGGTCATCGACCGCACGACCTCGACCACCGCCGTAGCGCTCGACAAGGCCACTGGCAACACCGTCTGGACCGCGCTCGACGAGAAGATGAGCTACTCCTCGCCCGTCGCTTTTACTGCCGCAGGCCAACATCAGGCCGCCTTTTTCACCGCCTATTCGCTCACCGGACTGGCTCTCGAGGACGGCCGCCAACTCTGGCAACTGCCCTGGAAGACCCGCTGGGACGTTAGCGCTTCAACCCCGATCTTTATCCCGCCCGATAAGCTCTTTATCTCCACCGGTGACGACAGCGGTGCCGCCGTCCTACAAATCACCGGTAGTGGTGACGACATTGCCATCGAAAAAATCTGGCAAAACAAAAGAATGAAAACCCATTTCGGCACAGCTATTCACTACCAGGGCCACCTCTATGGCTTTGATAAATCGATCCTCAAATGCCTCGATGCAACAACCGGCGAAGAAAAATGGAAAAGCCGCGGCTACGGCAAGGGCAACTTGCTTATCGCTGACGGCCACCTCTTTATTCTAAGCGAAGAAGGCCAACTCGGCCTAGTCGAGGCCACCCCCGAAACTTTCCGCGAGAAAAGCAAAAGCCAGATCTTTAACGGCCGCTGTTGGACCGTCCCCTCGATCGCCGACGGCCGGATCTACGCCCGCGACGAAAACGAAATTGTCTGCCTCGACGTGCGAAAGTCGGTGCAATGAGAACGGGGAAATTCAATCATCGGCTATATCTCGGTTTACTCGTTATTAGCAGCGCCTTGCTCGCCCAAATGGCACTCGCCCAAGAAGAAACGAATGAGTCACAAGCAGCACAAATGAATGCAGCGAAGGTCCCGAATCAGTCGAGTTGGCAACCTGTAAGTTGGTATCAGTGGCTCGGCCCCCAGCGCAATGGCATCTCACCAGAAACGGGCCTATTCGACGATACACCGTCTTTTAGCGAAATCTGGCGCGTCAAAGCCGGCCCCGGTTTTTCGGGGCTCTCTGTAGTCGATGGCAAGGCTTACACCATGTACGCCAAAGGCCAAAGCGAGTACGCAGTATGCCTCAACGCGGCAACGGGTGAGGAAATATGGGCAACGCGAACCGGAGGGCTTTTTGCCAATTCAATGGGCGGCGACGGCCCACGCGCAACGCCAACGGTCGTCGGCGACCGGGTCTTTACCGCCAGCGCGCAAAGCGTGCTCTACGCACTCGACGCCGAGACTGGTGCCATAATCTGGAGCCAAGATCTGCCCAGCAAAATCGCCAGCGCCCGGGTCTCCGAATACGACTGGGGGTATAGCGCATCGCCTCTAGTCGAAGAAGGGCGCGTACTAATCGAGTCTGGCGGCAAGAACAACCGCTCCTTGGCGGCTTTCAACGCAGAAGACGGCAGTCTGTTATGGACTTCCGGCAGTGACGAGATGGGCTATTCGTCACCCATCGGCATAGACTTCGCCGGCCAGCGTCAGGCTGTTTTTTTCACCGGTGAAGGTCTGATGGCCGTCGCCCCGCAAAACGGCCAAGTTCTTTGGCGCCACCCATGGCCGACCGACCACAAAATCAACGCCGCAACACCCGTCTTCGTGCCGCCGGACAAGATCTTCATTTCAACCGGCTACGGCGTCGGCGGCGCGCTCGTGCAACTTATAGCCGACGACGAACGCACCACGACAGTACTGGTATGGAAAAACAAGTCGATGAAAAATCACTTTGCCACTTCGGTCTACTACCAGGGCCACCTCTACGGCTTCGATGAATCGATCCTCGTCTGCCTCGATGCGACAACCGGCGAGGAAAAATGGAAAACCCGCGGTTATGGCAAAGGCAGTCTGATCATCGCCGATGGCCAC
>JABHFS010000079.1 GCA_018672475.1 Gemmatimonadota bacterium
AACCCCGCGTCGAGATAGGGTTGCACCGCCTCGTCGGGGTGGTACTTGTATTTGATATCCAACTCCACGTAGCGCTCCATCACGCGTTTGTCCGCATCGCTTTTGGGCGGCTGCGCCCAATGGGGATGCACCAGCTTCCACGGTCCCTCGCGCATCGCCGCGTTGATACCAGCCGACGGGCTGAAATTGGTTGAGCTGCCAAAAGCGCGCCGGAGCGTCATCGCCGGCGCCGCGCAGTACCGCCGCGGCTTCGCGCCCATCTAAAGGCCGCCCGCCGCGCCAACGCATGATCATCGGCACCCGGATACCGGCCCTCGTAGACCGATTTCTTCTGCCCGTTAAAATCGCAATTATAGCGCCGTGTATGGTAGAGGTCCGGGCTCATCCCTGCGGGCACTTGGTCAGGCCGCGTTGCAAACGCCGGTCCGTTGTCACTGGTGAACATCAGGATCGTATCGTCCGCTAGCCCCAGCGCATCCAAGGTTTCCGTGATCCGCCGGACGCCCCGATCCATAATCTCGTTCATCGCGTAGGTAATCGCCACACCCGGACTCAACCCCGCGTCGAGATAGGGTTGCACCGCCTCGTCGGGGGCCTGCAACGGCGTATGCGGCGCATTGTACATCATGCAGAGCAGAAAGGGGTCCTGCGGTGCCGCGTAATATAATCCACCGCCTCGTCGGTAAACGCATCGGTCAAATAGCGCCCGTCCGCAGTCTCGCGCCTTCCGTTGCGGTTGACCCACCAGTCGAAATAATCCATCCACCCGCCGTCAAAACCAAGAACCTCATCGAAGCCGCGCGCGTTGGGGTGGTCGCGGTCGTCTAACGCGCCATTATGCCACTTGCCAATAAGCCCCGTCGCATACCCCGCGTGTTTGAACGCGTCGCCGATCGTCACCTCGTCGAGGGCGATGCGATCCATCCCGTGCACCTCCATCGGCGTCAGTGCCCCGGTGCGGTGCGGGTAACGACCTGTCGTCACTTCGCGGCACACCCGTGTGTCTACGGTTTGTCATGAGAGATGCTAAACTTTACCCATTCCAGTTCGCAGCATAACCCCTGTTAGTCGAACCGTTTATTGGGAGTTTCTGATGCAGGTTATTGATCGAGGGATCATCTTTAACGCTATTATAGCTCCTGTACGTCGCAAGTATTCAGTTGCAAGCGGTCTCCTGAAACTTAACGATGGGACGTTGCTATGCGTATTCAATACTGGGCCCACCAAATTCTCGCCTACTGATCAAATCGTACTAATGAGTAGCCAAGATATGGGTGAAATATGGGTTATTCGCTATGATATTTTTTCGACCAATTTTAATCAAACCATTGGTGCATTCCATGATGCCAAAATCATCGAGTTGTCGCCAGGACACTTATTGCTCAGCCTGTTTTGGGTAGACAGATCAGACTCCTCATGGCCGATGAGTGATGCCGAATATTGGCAGGATATGCAGCAATGGTCGTTGGGGATGGCTTATTATGTAGCGATCTAAACGTCGATACGATGCGCCCTTGGACCGTCGATGAATTGTCGAAAGCCAAGGCTGAAATATGGTCAAACTGGCGACACGACCCCGCCGGATGCATGGCCTATGAAGATGCATTAATGGCCACAGGGCGCTATATCCGCGTCAAGGTATTACATGACCCAATTGCCCCAGGCACTCCCCCAATACAGCACCAAGCAGAGGGTGCAGTAGAAGCAATCCTAGCCGTAGCACAGGCAGGCGAAAGGGTTGAACCTGGTTATCTCCCCAAGCCATTCGGAGACTTAAAGAGGGCCGCTGAAAGTAAAGGTATCTCCTGCGACCAAATCGAACATGTGGCATTAGGTTTATGGCAATTTCGCAAGCAATACCCTGACTCAACTCTTAACGCCGAGAGGGAAAAGGGCGACTATACACCCATACCGCTTGACCTAACCCCCATTCCTATACATCCCTCGCCCGTGAAATCCAAATCCATCGACTCTAAATTACTACTCTTTGTTTAGTCAGTGGTGCTCTCTTTACCTAACCATTTTTCATGTAACATTTGCCAGGTTCCATCTTCACGAATCGTGAGTAAGGCCTGATTAATCTGCTCGCGCAAGGGTGATTTCGACGGTACTGCAATCCCGTAAAACTCAGTCTTTAGATTCTCTCCTAATAAATATAAGTCATGATCGGGATTACTCTGCAAGTAGTATTTTAGTACGGGTTCATCATAAACGACAGCCTCTACATTTTTATTATAAAGTTCAAAAATAGCCTCTTTAACCGAAGATGACGTTTGATATTTGTAGCCGTTCTCTTTTAAGAATTCGTGTGATGTCGATTTTTCCGATGTCGCAAACTTCGCAGTACGCAGTTCCTCGATCGAGACCTCGTTCAAGTAATCCTGATTCATCATAATATTTGACATATTAGCCACAACCCAGCCATAGAACGTTATACCCACAATCATAATCACAAACGATACGGCCCGACCACTCCAGCGTTGCGGTGCATAATCGCCATAACCTACTGTAGTCATCGTTGTAATCGTAAGCCACATCCCTTCAAAAACTCCAGGACAATACTTATCATTGATCGCATCACGACCGCGCTCAGAAATCCATAAGAGATGACCACAAAGTAAAATAAAGACACTCAGATACGACGCCGTGGGTAACATTTTTATGATAAAGGCTTTCGCATAGGAAAAGTTTCCGCTATCAGAACTCACCAGGGCCTTTAAGTTGGCCGTCATGTACGGATGAGTAAAGTCAACGTATTTTTCACGTTTACTCGTCACGGTTATACCCCCGAGGCCAATCACATTTTCCTCCGTAGCGACTCGATCAAGAATTTCTTGAAAAGGAGCGAGTTCAAACTCAGTCTCCAATTGAAGACGTTTGGCAATTTCCTTCCAGAGATCGATATCGAAACCCTTGTATTTACCTTCTTCCTGAATAACCAAAGGGGGGAATTTTTTAATTAAAACGGTAAGCTTTTCACTTTTGATCTGCTCCTGTGCGGACAAGGGT
Source organism: Gemmatimonadota bacterium (assembly GCA_018672475.1). Lineage (GTDB taxonomy): Bacteria > Latescibacterota > UBA2968 > UBA8231 > UBA8231. The sequence goes on from JABHFS010000079.1 coordinate 3,010, forward strand.
AGACAAAAGCACAGTAATAATAAAAATGGTTTCATACGTAAATCCTTTAATGAGTGGTGCATGAAGTGTACGTTATGGGACGGCGCTGCGATTCGATTGAGACGCCCGCACGCAAGGCCTGTATACCCCCCGCAACCTCGAGATAATTATTTACACGAATTAATTTACCGCCTTCAAAAGGGTAATCATCGAGCTCATCTTTCATAATATTACGGTTTTCTTTTACAGCAATAACAGGAATTCCTTGCTGCAGGGCTGCGAGTACTGGTAAACCAACACAGCCCTCTGGAATGACTAGGCAGTTCACATCCATATTGCTGACTATCCCCTCGACTCAAAAAAAGGAGGCACTGCAATGGAGCTAAAGAATGCCAAGGTTGGCATCTTGGTCAATGATCCAAATCTACGGCGGATGCTTAGTGATCGGCGAGTCTATTGGATTAGGCGGCGAAGTCCCACTCTTGCTGGGGGGGCTCTGGGTGGGATAAGCGGCAGCGGCTCGGTCGGTAGGCCGACCCCTTGCAGATAGCGCCGGACCGATGCGGGGTCCTTCAGCGCAGTGATCAGACGCAGGCGTCCGCCACAGGCGGGGCAGGCGGTGACGTCGAGGGCAAAGACGCGCGCCAATAGCGCCGCCCAAGGAAGTCGATGGGGCCCCAGCGGCGGAGCGCGTGAGTCCCCAAGCGCCGAAGAGACCGTGGGGGTGGGCACGACCTGGCTCCGGTCGCGGGCATTGGGCGCCAGGATGCCATGATAACGCAACGAGCCCGTCCGTCCATCGGGCCGGCCAACCCTAAAAGAGCGGCGACCTAAAGGCGGGCACCCCGGCAGGAAAAAAGGCGACTATACACCCATACCGCTTGACCTAACCCCCTAAAAGGCCCTTTGTAATTCCTATACATCAATCTCCCCGATCCGTTTGCAGACCATCGAATTAATCGAGGAACTGGGGTTCCACAAAGAGGACCTCCTACGGGATCGCGACGAAAAATGTCCTCAAAAATGGCGTCGCGGTACACGCAGACGGAGATCTGACACGCAGATCGGAATATTCGCGCAACGACGTAGACCCGTATAATTCACAAACCAGACAAACCGCCACCTCAAACCATAAGGAATAGCGATTTTGCAAATCGACCAGCACCCGCAATTCTTCATCGACGATCACCTCGTCGACAACCGTTGGGGCGTCGAGTGGTTAACCCAGACCGTCACCCGCGTCTTCCACACCCCGGTCAAACACGAACTCAATCCCCTTATCCCCGATAGCGGCAGCTATATCAATGTGGTGCGCGATGAGGAAGCTGGGCTCTTCCGCATGTGGTACACGGACTACTGGGATCAAAGCTTCGAACCGCGTCTGTATACCTACGCCATCGCCTACGCCGAATCAAAAGACGGCATCGACTGGCACTTACCGCGCATCGACCAGCACGAATTCAAAGAAAGCAAAGAAAATAACATCGTCCTGGTCGGACCGAATGGCGGACGCGCAGAGGCGCAATCTCTGCTCGATCTGCCCGAAGAACACAAGCGGGGGTATAAGTACGTGATGTTCTATATGACCGACGATCCCAAAAGCGCCCGTCTGATCGGTTCGCACGACGGCATCAACTGGGACCCTAAAAGCGATACCTGCATCGCCACCGATTTTACACCCGACACCCACAACAGCATCGTCTGGGACCCGAATACCGAACGCTTCGTCTGGTTTACGCGGGCGACCAATATCTACCGCAATCGCGGCGAGCGCCGCAAAGTCGCGCGCCTGGAGCATACAGAGCTGTGGGAGGAGTGGCCAATCCGCAGCGAGAATATCCTACTGCCCGACCACGTCGACGCAAAAACTCTGCACAACTACTTCTACGGTATGCCGACGACCTATCACGCCGGAATCTATTGGGGTTTCCTCTGGTCCTATCAACACCAGGAAGACATCTATGTCTCACTGGCTTTCAGCCGCGACGGCCGTAATTTTCAACGGCCCGCCGACCGGCCCGCCCTTATCGGCCTCGGCGACGAGGGCAGTTGGGACGGCGGCATGGTCACGGCGTCGCATTGGATCGAGGTCGGCGACGAATGGCACATCTACTACGTCGGCACCCACAGCCCGCACAAAGCACGCTTCCCCGGACCCTGTAGCGGTTTGGCCCGACTGCGCAAAGAAGGTTTCGCCTCGCTGCGCAGCCCGGCCGGCGGCGGTTTTGTGGTGACGCGCGCCTTTACTTGCCCGGGTGGAAGGCTTTTCGTCAACGCCGACGCGACGAGCGGCGAACTACAGGTGCGGCTGACCGATTACGAGCGACAGCCCTTGAGCGATTTTACCGAGCCGAGTCAGACCATCACTGGCGATAACGTGCGACACGAGATATGCTGGGAAGGACTACAGACGACGGACCTCAAAGGACGCGAGCTGCGCCTGGAATTCGCAATGAAAGGCGTCGTCGATCTATATAGCTTCTGTTTTTCCGACAAAGTATGATGCAGTTGACACATAAACTCATCATGGGCTCGGGCAAGTCCACCACCACCGGCTTTATCGCCAAGCATCTGCATAACAACGGTATCGCGGCTCGGGCTTCGTCGAACCCTACGGCGCCCATCGCAGCGTAACCGACCCGCTTCTCACGGCATCGAAAATGGCGAAGCTGGCGACAGAGACCGAGGTTGGTGCTTGGGACCACTATCTGGCCGATATCACGGTTTTCTTGCACCGGGCGTTTGCACAACAGATGAAACCGCGATGAGCACGCGACTTAAGATACGCCATTCGGCTAAGGGGGTCGGATGAGCAAATACAGCGCATTGCTGGACGCAGTGCAAGCCGTCGGCCCCACCGCCATCCGTTGCTCCGGTATCTGTTACCCTGGTCGACGAGGCCACTTGGGGTGAAGTGAAGATGCGGTACATATAGAATAAGCCAAGAGCTGGCGGTGACCTGGGCTTATTCTATATATACGCATAACGAGCATAGTGCCTTAAATTATCTCCTACGCACCAGAGGGAACTTCTCCCCCTAGTACGGACTCAATTAACAACCGACAATATCACATACGTACCGCAAGGCCGCCCGAGGGTAAACCCGAAACGAATTTGCAGTATATCGATTCCACAGGATAGTAGAATCGATATACTGCCCTCGGAGCGAGCCAGGAAGGCAAGCGAGAATGAGTGCAGGGTATGCCCTCGGACGGCCCGCGCAACTCATGGTCCATCATGTATAGATTTTTATTTTTACTGCTATTTGCCACATCCGCTCAGGCGCAAAACAAAGAAATCACCGTCGAACTACCCGGCGGTGCCCCGCTGCAACTGGTCTGGATCGAAGCCGGCGAATTCATCATGGGCGCCGAACCCCCCGACCCCGAAGACGAAGAGCTGGAAGAGGACGACCTAAACGCGAATTCTACCATCGAAACGGTCGACCCGCGTCCCTTCGACCAGATCCCCGACCACTCCACCGTCATCGGCAAAGGCTTCTGGCTCGGCAAATTCGAACTGACGCAAAGCCAATGGGAATCGGCGATGGGTACCAAACCCTGGCAAAACCTGCCCTCGGCCCAGACCAACCCGGACAAACCCGCCGTCTTCATCTCATGGGACGACGCCCAGCATTTCGTCGGCCGCCTCAACCAAGCCGCCGGCGACTCGCTCTACCGTCTGCCGAGCGAAGCCGAATGGGAATACGCCTGCCGCGCCGGCACCACGACACCATGGTCCCACGGCGACCGACAGACCCGGGTGACGGATTACGTGTGGTACGAAAAAAATGCCTGGGAGGTAGACGAGCGCTTCGTACATTCGGCCGGCACCAAAAGACCCAACCCCTGGGGACTGTACGATATGCACGGCAACGCCGAAGAATGGGTCCAGGATTGGTACGGCGCGTTCTATTACGAGACGGCGCGCGAGTTGGATCCGCAAGGACCGGACCGCGGCGTCGCCCGCGTACTGCGCGGCGGCAGCTACTCCGACCTGGCCGAAAACGTGCGTTCGGCGTATCGCAACTCGGCGCGACCGGATTTTTTGAGTGGCCGTTTCGGCATGCGGGTCCTGGCCAGGGCGGCCTTGCCGACAGGGGTCGAGCAGAAGAGCTGGGGAACGCTAAAAAAGGAAGCACGATGAGTTAAAAATTGCCGCAGGGCCTATGGGTATGAACCGACTCAACCATCGCTTTATACCCATCCTAAAACGTCCTGATCGAAACAGAGAGCACCCCGGTAATCGCCGCACCGGCGACCACCATACCGCAAATGACAAGCGCGTCCGATACCCGCGCCAGCCAATGCTCGGCAAAAAACGCGTCAACAAAACCGAAAGCCCCACCGCAAGCATATCTCAGTTGAGGCGCATCAGCCGCTGGGTTTGCGCGTATTCACCCAAGCGCAACCGGTAAAAATACGCGCCGTCCGCCACCGCCCACCCGACCTCGTCCCGGCCGTCCCATTCGACGCTATACTCGCCTGCCGCCTGCCGGGCATTTGCCAGGGTGCGGACCTTTCGCCCTAGCCTATCGAAAATCGTCAGCTCGACATCGACCGATTCGGCCAGCTCATAGAGGATGCTCGTGCCCTGATCGAAGGGATTGCAGGCGTTAGCCTGCACAGCCAAAGGTCTTGCGGGTAAAGATGCGCCCTTACTCGGCACGGCGGGCTCATCGACGACAAAAATATCGTCGACCCAGTTGTTGTACCAATCGCGGTCAATAAAGCTGGTCCGGTTTAAATTGGTCCGGTTTAAATTGGTCGCCCATAAGGCCAATTGATACTCGCCGTCGGGCAGCCGCTCACCCGTCTGCCGATCGACAAGATCAAAGCTAAACTCGCGCAACCCACCTGGAGGCAGTTCTACAGGCAAGGACACCGCTTCTTCATGTCGGGCAAAAACCTGGCTGAAGTCGGTGCGAATCTTAACTTCGATGCCAATATCGAAGCTATACGCCAGCGAATCGCTGCCCATATTGGCCACGGTCATCGATAAGCGGTGGAATGGCCCCATATCCTCTAAGACATAGCCCACAATCGCCAAATCGACATCGGCACCTGATGTCTCCATGGGCACCCCTTCGGCACACGCCGCCGAAGCACTCATCAATAACACAAAAACCGCCATCGCGACCGCCCCGATAAGGGACATCAGAAATATGGCGGCGAAATGCCACAACCGGATGAGATATGAATTTAACTGAGACCGCAACACAATACCTGCCCTGTGCATGATTAAGCTCCTGTGTTCTAATTTATTATAATAATACTAAATATTATTTGGTATCAAGTAGTGAAAGTAATATCGGTCTTAAGACATGCATCCGATGTGATCCAACGCACCAATTACTCTTTTTTAAAGATTAATTTTAAATATTTTAAGATCAAAAAAAACAGGTGAATATGTACAGTACCGGGCATTTGAGAGTGTTTCTTATAAAATCGGCATGGGCGCGCGGCCGGCTCCCCAGCGGGACTTCATGCGCACTGCGAAGTCCACTACAGCCGCGCGCCGAATGCCTATCTCAAAAATAGTGCATTGCACCATCCACAATACAGCACGCCGAGAGCTTTACCGTATTGTGCCTGTACGCTGTAAATCTATTACTAAAAATGCATAGTGATTTATGCGATAAATCGGGAGTGTTTCTACTAGAGTGGCCTAGATCAACCGGGGTAAAATGCTCGGGACGGACAGGACATTGCAGCGTTTCCGCAGGGCGCCGCATAACACTTTCATCGGCTTGAGCCCAAAGGGGCTGGGAACCAAAAAACACCGCTAATCTATACGGAACACACTCGCTCACTCTGCGCATGGCGCCGATCTCCTCGCTCTGAGCCTAAATAGAAGAAACCCTCCCCAGGATTATTCTATTTGATACTAAGTAATATTTAATAATATCGACAGGACGATGCGTGAGCTATGTGATCTGGATCACATTTTTGAATTATTATTGAACATTGTGTATCATATGATGAACAGGACCTTAAGAGATAAATCATAGTTATTTGCTTAAAAACATCGGCTAATAACTCATTCAAATGACAAAAACCAAAACGATCCGGCCGCCTCGCCGCACCAAAAGTGGGTATCCATTGGCCATATTCGGCCGCATTGGCCATGCGAGTCCAGGTCCCGCTCACACCAGCATAAAGACCCTCTCTTATTATATGGGAACCATAAAAGGCAATGGCGGGTCAAGTTGACATGTCCAGCCACCTGCTTTTATAATGTATAATACAAGTAGGCGAACTTTCAGCACTTTCAACCGAGGATGCGCTCATGACCGTCTTCACTGTTGCCCGTCAACTCGGCAGCCGCGGCGACTGGATTGCCGAGCAAGTAGCCTCCAAATTGGGCTATGAGCTGGTCGACCGCCGCTTGGTCGAGGAAATCGCCAGCATTACCGACACCTCCCCCGAAGAAGTCGAACGCTACGACGAAAAAGGCGAGGGTCAGTTCAAGTTTTTTCTCAAGAAGCTCCTAGTACCCGAAGTGGCACCGGGCACCTTCCCGCTGTCGGCAGCGGCCTACGCGCCCGAGTTCGGGCTCGAATTCTCCTACGTGCGCGAGCACAATACCAGCAGCGCGACCTACCTCGACCGCGGCACCTACCAATTGCTCATCACCACGTTGGTACAAGACTACGGCCAAACCGGTAAGGTCGTCATAGTCGGCCGGGCCAGCCAAGTCGTGCTCGCCGGCCACCGTAATGTCTGCCACGTTAAAATCGTCGCACCCATCGAAGAACGCGTCGAATGCGTAATCGAGCACCGCGACGTCGACCGCGAACAGGCACACAAGCTCGTCGAGCAGCACGACCAATGGCGCCAGAGCTACTTGCGCAACTTCCACAACGCAGACTGGAACAACCCGCTACTCTACGACCTGACGATCAACACCGGAAAAATGGCGCCGGAAGCCGCCGTCGACCTGCTCGTCAACCACGCCGTCAACGCGAGCTGATCCGGCCGCCGGGGGTTTGAAAACGGCTTCTTAGCCCAGCGGTCGCCGGACCTGCGGATGAGAAGCGCACGTCACCAGTCATCACTCCTCATCTCTCCAATGCCGCTGTAGAATGCCAAGGCCAAGCCCCTGTCCGCGCTCCGCTTCCCGGCGCAACTCCTCTACTGCTCCCAAAGGCAGCGGCACCGCATACGCCGTCGCTGCCTTTTCGACCCGCCCTTGCGCCAAAAAGAGGGCGCCTTGGCCGGGATTGCTGCCTATCGGGTAAAACAAGATCGCTGGCACCGCGTGTCAGCCTCGCAAAGCGCATCCACGCCACGAGCAATACGGCCCCGACGCGACGATCTACAAAATTCATCTCAACGCCCCGCCGCCAATGCAGCCCGCGACGCAGCGATCCACTGTTCGAGCACCGTCGCCTGCGTCGGATCTAATTCGACGGCCCGCCGCAGATGCACAAGCGCCTCGCTCGGCGCATCCAGCTTGGCCAGCAAAACCTGGCCAAGCGTCGCATGCGTATCAGCTTGCGATTCATCAAGCGCCAACGACCGCCGCCACCCCGCTACTGCCCGCGCGTAATCACCCCGCTCAAAAGCCATTGTCGCAAGCATATTGTACGCCACTTTATGCGGATGGATCGCCAATGACAACGACAAGGCCTGCACCATCCGCTCCGTCTGCCCCTGGCGCAGCAGGGCCTGCCCGACTTCCAGATACGACTCCGCCCCCTGCAAGGCCATCGTTTCGTTCGCAAGTTGCACTTCATTAACCCCACGGTGCAAGAGCCGCAGTGCCAATCCCGGCAACTGCAATTCCACACAAGCCAATGCCGCGTCGCCGAACACATAATGCTTAAAAGGCGATCTTCGCATATAACTCATTGCACCCTGTGCCTGCTCGGGCAAAAAACGTTGATAGGCCGCCTCTCCCTCGGCTTCTTCTCCTTGCCGCCAATACGCCTGGGCCACCAAAAGATGCGCCAGCGCCGAGTGCGGATAACGCGCAGCCAACTGCAATGCCGACATCAAGACATCCCCCGTACCACCCGCCAAGGCCCCGGCCACCTCCCGTAATTCCCCATCCGCACACGCCGCCGCCTGGGCGATCTCCGCACGCCAGGTTACAAGTACTGCGGGCAAGTCCACCGCTTGTTGCCGCTGGAACAGATGCACCGACGGATGATCGTAGGCGAGGAACGAAGGCTCGACATCCCGGTCGTCAAAACGCAAACCCATAAACTGCGGCTCGACGACAAAATTCCGCACCGACGAAAAACCCAACTCACCGGCGAATAGCCGCGCATAAAAATCGGCCACCACCGGGAAAAGCTCCGGCACCGCGCTATACTGAACGCGGCGATTCTCTTCGACCAGTGCCAACCAATCCATTTCGAGCAAGCGCTCGCCCAAGTAGTCGACCTGCTGGCCGCAGAGCATATAAGCCGAACCGTAAAACAGGCCGGAGATACTCAATGAACGATGCTCGTACTTATCCGGAGGAATCTGCCCGCGCAAATTAAAAGCCCCCGCCTCCAAACCCATGCGGTTACCCGGCGTAACCTGTGCCGCTACCCAGCGCCCGGCCTGAATGCGACTGTCTTCCGCCGTGTAGACCCGAGCAAAAGCCAAACCGTACATTGCCGTAAAACCCACCAAAACTGTCGAGACCGCAACACCTACCACACGCTGGCGCCGCCACAACACCACACAGCAAACCCCCACGCAAATGCCCAACAACGGCAATAGCGGCACCAGATACCGCACCGCCTTCACCGGTAGCGCCCCCACCGAAAGGAAATACAAAACACACCAAAAAAGCAGCAAGCGCTGCAACACCCCCCCCCACCACGCCACATACCCCGCCCCAGCTAACAACGCCAACGTCAACGGCCAACCGACGATCGGCGGCCACAAGCTAAACCAGTGATCCCAATAGCGCGTCCCGTGCACATCGATCAGCGTCCAAGGTTGCAGAAATTCGAGCCGAGCAAAACGCAGCGAAAGTGCGAAATCGGCGTGGGTATCGAGCCGCGATAATAAGGAGGGGTTCACCAACAGATAAGGCTGTAATGCCAGCACTAGCGCCAACCCCGCGCCACCCGCCCACCACAGTTCCGGCGCACGCCAAGACCTCCGCCGCACCAGATGCCCTACCAACATCACCGCACCAAGCGCCAGGCCGTTGAAGCGCACCGCACCCAACGCCCCGACCAATAAGCCCGCAACCACATACCAGCGCCGTTCAGCCCTGCGCACCGCCCGCACTATCGCCCACAGCCCCACCACCGAGATCGCCGTAAAAAAACCATCGACGATAAAAAAATGTGCCTGCTGAATCGCCCCCGGCGCAAACGCGACAAAAGCCACCGCTAGCAATCCGGCCCATCGCCCCCCATCCTCCGGCCCATCCCGCGCGAGTTCCTTCGCCAACACCCACGTCATGCACAACACCAGCACCGACAGCAGCACCGCGATAGCGCGAGCCGTCAAAAAAACCCGCTGCCTTTCGGCCACAATACCAAGATCTGCCGCCGCCAAATCTTGCGCCCAAAGCACAGCGCGTAACACATAGACCGGCAACAGACCATAGGCTGTAAAAGGAGGATCAAACGGAGCGATCGGAGCGATCGCCGCGCGCACAAGCGACGCCTCGTCGGGGTGAAACTGATAGTATTCGAACTGGCCGGGCACCGCGAAATCGCTCGCGCCACGCGTCAGCCCCGCAAAGCGCAACCACACACCCAACAAAAGGCAGAGCACAAGCCCCACCCAATAGAGACCGCCGCGACTCACGTGTTAAAGATCAAAAGAACGCGCTACCGGCCGCCCCTCGGCGCCGTGCATAACCGCATTGTCCGCACTCGGCCAACGCATGCCGTATTGCTTGCTGCGCTGACGGCGATAACCGGCGTTGTAATACGTGCTCGATGCCAACCACCGCAGCAAGCGCACCAGCAGCTCATTCTGCAGCGCCTGGTGTTCTGCCTTGCCCCACAGATTCCACAGCTCGTGCGGATCCTGTTCCAGGTCGTAGAGTTCGCCTTGTTCCTGGCCGATATAATAGACCATCTTATAACGCTCGCCGCGCATCATCACCTGATAATTGTCCTCGCAAAAAACCCATTCGCGCGGTGCAAAATCATCGGCCTTTTCCCCGACATAGGGCAATAACGACCGCCCCTCCAAATAACTCGGCACCTCAATGCCGGCCGCCGCCAGTATCGTCGGACCCAGATCCATCAGCGACACCAAGTCCTGGGTCTCGTCGCCCGACTGCTCGCGCCGACTGTCGCGCACGATCAACGGCACGTGCACAATCGGATCGTACATCAGCCATTTGTAGGCCATCGTGTGGTCGCCCAACATCTCGCCGTGATCAGAGCAAAAAAGCAATAGACTATTGTCGAGAAACCCGCGCGATTCCAGCGCTTCAAGCACCTGCCCCAACTGCTCGTCGACCGTGGTGATCTTGGCGTAATAATGCCGCCGCATGCGGGCAATGTCCTCCGCGTCCGGCGAGTACATGTCGATCACCGACTCGTGGCCGGTCGTCGCGTGCATCTCCTTGTGCGCGGCATGCTGTGGCGGTTTGTCGTCCAGCTCGCCTTCGCGAAAAACGGCCGGCGGCATCTC
>JABHFS010000009.1 GCA_018672475.1 Gemmatimonadota bacterium
GACCGATACATTTGACGTATCACCAAAAGTGGTGCCACCGTTAGCACTATCAATCACGAAAATTGCGGCGCGAACACCGCTAACGGTACCCACACTAGCATCAATCTTGCCATACCAAACAAAGGTCGTGGTATCGCCGTTGTCTGCTACGGTAACAGAGTCCGCATCACCCGCGTGCGTCTCGCGTAGCGACGCGGTCGGTCGCTTCCACTTCTGCTGCACCGCGACCAAGCTTCGGAAACCTGTTGCATTTCCGGCAGAAAGCGTAGTGCCACTCTGGCCGTCAACCAACTTTGTCGTGGGAGTGCCAAGGATCGCACGATTGCGCGCGATATTGATCACCGTCATCTGATTCAAGCCACCCCACGTAACAAGATGATCAGTGGTATCAGCAACAACGATGGAATCACTCGAAGTCGTCAAATACATGATAACTTCGAGACTATCTACAGGGCTAAGATCAAGAACTTTCGCGGTAATCACGAAAGTAGAATCAATACCCTTAATGGCGCCACTGTCCGGTGAGGTAACTTCAATCGACTTGACCGTTGCCGCATCAGCGGCACCAACCAACCCAAAACCCACCATAAAAGTAGCCAGGAGCAATAAGTATTTGCTACCCTTCATCATTTCCTCCTCGGGGAAGATGCCCCCGTATTTAAAGAAAGATAAAGCAACGAATATGAATGTAATGTGACCCGACTCCCCAATACTCTACGGAGTCGGAATTGAATTCTAGGAAGCCTAGTTTCTAATGCCACGACCGTCCTTTCTCGGAAGAAACTCCCGCTTTTCCTTTGCCAATTTCCCAACTGACAGTCCATTTATAGTATACGTCTCCATTAATAGGCATGACACGGAGACTAATTATAGAGATAAAGAGGTAGGGTGTCAAGCATTATTTGGCTGCTTTTAATCGAGCAAATCCAGTAGATATGATCCGCTATTTTCGTTTCTGAACCAAGCGTATTGCTTATCAATAGCCAAAAAAATAGCCCCTATACCAGCACGCTACCCAATGCCCCCCATCACAACTCTAAACTTAAGCACAAACAAAGGCTTTGTCAGCAGGAAAACACCTTATTTGAAGCTACATATAATAATGAGTGAACATTAATTAATGCATTGAAAAAAACTACAAGCTCATTAATTAATAGCAACTTACATATGAAAAAACATAAAGCGATAAGAAAAATAGGAAATCAAACGCGTCATACCGTGATATCTCCACGCATAGTGGTTGAGGGAAAATTGATGCAACCCCTTAAGCATCAGGCGCTTGCGATGTTTGTCTTCAATTGGTGCTTTGTTGCGATAATGAACAATTGAGGCTCCTGGGAAGAAACAAACCTGCGATCCTGCCTGCCGCAAACGATAACACAAATCCACATCTTCGTAATACATAAAGATATCGCGATCAAATCCCTCTATTCGGTCAAATAAATCGCGGCGAATCCAGAGATATGCTCCTGTGACCCACTCGACTTCTCTTAATTCATCGTAATTCCAGTAATGATGAGCTAGATGCTCTAATCGCTCGCGGCCTTGCGGCCACAATATAAGTAAACGATCTAATATTAGACTAAGAATCGTCGGCCACGTTCCTGCGGAACGCTCCAACTCGCCATCCCCATCATAAATCTTCCCTCCAGCTGCCCCGTATTGGGGATTCTGCTCCATGAAACTCAAAAGCTCGGTCAACGCGCCCGTACTCACTTCGGTATCAGGATTGAGGAAAAGTAACATGGGTGCTTCACACTGTGCTGCACCCACGTTGTTCCCTCGACCAAAACCGAGGTTTTCTTTTGATGCGATAAGCTTACAGAGAGGGAATTCACGCCGCACCATTTTCACCGAATCATCCGTCGAGGCGCTGTCGACTACAACAACTTCAAGGTCTTCGACAATATCCTGTTCATATATCGAGCGCAGACATCCTTGCAACCAATCTCGCGCATTGAAGTTGACAATGACAATGGCTAACCGGGGATTCACGTGTTATCCTCTTCGCGTAACACGTGACGCAACTGCTTCCAATTAGCCGCGATGGCCTCTCGCTCCAAAAGCCATAGGGTCCCAACATATATGACCAATAAAATACCGCTGCGCAGAATCAGATCTACCCACCATGGAAAATTGAAAATATGGTTGTAAACGCCATTGCCGAATATCGCCAACACCAACGCGAAAAGTGGCCCGGCAAAGACGCGCCTCCAAGCAATGTTCACATAACGCTTTAACCCGATAAAGACACCACCTACGCCGACCGCCGCCACAACGCCCATGCTATAGGCCAACCCTTCGACCCCTTTCCACAGTATCGCTGCAGGTACTATTAGGAGTGCGACGAGAGCCTGCGCTCCCATAATACCCGCCGTTCGGCGCGTATCCCCCACGGCCCACAACAAACCGATGCCATCATCAAACAGCGGCCTGAGAAAAGCATATCCCGCCAACCAAACCATCATCGGTGCCGCGGCGGCCCACTCGGTTTTTAGCAAGGCCATCACTTCATAGGCATTCGCCAACAGCAATAAGGCGACGAACGCCGAACCACGAAAAATAATACCCATCATAGTGGAAAAGAGTTCGCTGAGTCGATCCCTGTCTGCCTGATAACGCGAGTAAAGTGTATTGGTATAAGCAAAAACGATATGGGCAATAATCGCCGTCGGAAACTGCATCAACCACCAAGCATGATCATAGAGGGCAAGACCGGCTTCATAGCGCTCATCGCCGATAAAGGCGAGCACCAACTTATCGTAGTACCAGATAAAATTCAGCAACACGCCCCAAGCCAACCAGAACCATTTACCGTAGCCCAGTAGACGCCGCGCCCAAACCCAATCCAGATGCAGTGGCCATAGACGAATCGGCCGACTATACCACACTGCTGAGGCATAAATCAGCGTATAAACCCCGCTGAAAACGGAGAAAGTACCCCATCCTCCGAGCACCAAACTCCACCGCCCCCATCCATACCATGCCGCCGACAACGCGCTCGCCAAAGCCACTACCGTTGCCAACCCGTGGAAAAGCCCGAGACGACCAAACTCGAAGTCCATGCGCAATAGTGCCTCGGAAGTTTGCGTCAGACTGCGAATGAAATAGAAGAGAGAGAACGCTCCGATTACGACAGCCGGCCAGGCATACGTCTCGGGCTGGTACCAATACAAACCGCAACCAACCCCACAGGTCAACAAAAAACCCGCTAGTGAAAACGCAAAATTGAGCGCAAAGTGCGTCTGGACGAATTCATCCACCCGGTCTTGAAAATGCAACAACGAATGCAGCCAACCGAAATCGCGCAGACTCGAAAGCAAAATAAATATGACTTGCCCTTTGACCGTGAGTTCAAACACTTCCGGCCCCAATTCGTCCTTGAGCAAAAACGTGATGACCAGACTACACAACCGGGCCGCATAGCCGCTGCCGATGGTATAGAAAAAACTGCGGACGATCTTGTGTGGGCTACTCATGCGGCCGTCGCCACAGACCTCCGCCTGAGCTCGCGGCCTACAATCCCCAAAACAAATAGCAAGCTCAAGAACGTAGCCGCGCGCGACCAGGCCAATGTCGAAGAAAAATAACGAAACTCGATCTCGTGTTCTCCCGCAGGCACGGCAACAGCCTTCCACACATAATTAGCTCGGAGCATCTGGGCTTGCTCGCCATCTACAAAGATGGACCAATTCGTATGGTAATTCTCCGAAACCACCAAAATACGCGGCCCATCGCTATGCGTCCGCAGCCGAATTAGCCCCGCTGGAAGGTCATAGGTCAACTGTTCAATCCGGTCTCGGCTGGGATCACCCGCGCCGTCGAGGACAAGGGACGGTTCCTCTTCCAATAGAACGACACGTTGCGGATCAACCTGCCCACTGCGCAACCGCTCAAGAGCCTGCTCGCCGTCTTTCACGATCTCCGCTTCTGGGGCCAAATAAAACCAAGGCAGGACTTGGGTATTCTCGTATAAGCGAAAACGTTCGGACTCAAAACGCAGCGGATAATCGGCCAAGGCCAATTCAAGCGGTTTGGGCACAGCCAGATATTTGCCGTTGAGCAGATTCAAGAGCGGCTGGATCGCCGCCAATAGTTCCTTATCACCATAGGGCACTTCCGCGCCTTGCAGATACTTGGCCGAAAGCATCTGCACTACCGGCTCAAGCTCTTGTAAGATGCGATCGTAACGACCGATCGTCAGGTCGTGAAATCCAGTAATGATCGGCACACCGTACAAGTGGTAACCCGGCTGGTCGAGGATTTTAAAGCTCGGCAGGGGAAAGATCCGAAAATGCTCCGGATCACCTTTGAGGAATTCCACAGCACGCGGGTTTTCCTCGCGGATATCCGTATAATGGTCCGGATCGATATAGTGCAAATAGACCTTATCGACGCGCCAGGTATCGAAGAGGGTCAACAGGCACAACCCGGCAATCAACGCCGTCGCGGCGATCTTTTGCTGCAATCGCAAATAGAGCAACACCGTACCGGCACCGGCGACCAATGCCACATAGAGCCCGCCTTTGGCGATCCAGTTGTAACTCGCCGCCAGGATTTGTTGCTGTTTAGGCGTTATATCCGAGTACAGCGCAGCAATCCACCCCCCGGTCATCGCCTTCGGGAAAAGCGCCAACAACAGCGCGAAACCGGTCAAGGCCCCGCCGACAATCAACAAACGCCGGCGCAATATGGCTCGTTCCTCTTCGTCGGCTTCCAATACCCGATGCAAACCCAAACCGGCCAGAACGCACCCCGCAAAGGCGAAGACAAACGAACCCATGGCAATCGTGCGCTGTACCTTCGCGCCGGGCAAAAGGTGATACGCCAACCAATGGATAGGCGTGTGTTGACCCAGCATATACGATAAAGCCAACGCAAAAATCCCCGCCCACATCGCGACTTGTGGTCGGCGGCGGAACTCCGGCAGGACCATCAGCGCCAACAACACGGCCAATACACCGAAATACTCGGAGTTGATCTTAAACGGATTGCGCCCCCAGTAATTGGAGCGCCCTTCCAACGGGGCGTCATACCCCCCGAACTCGGGAACAACTAGCGAGGCCACCTCCTCCGGATGCAACGACCAACTCTGCGCATAGGCCAACTGTTGCTCTGCCGTCTTACCGCCGGCCTCTTCGCCCGTCGCGCGTTTTGACTCGGTACGGGTATAAAAGAAAAGGGGGAAAGCCCCCTCGGCACCCAACGCCAAACCCAAAACCACCGAGAATACAAAAAAACCACTGCGCTGTGCCAGCCGCTTAACATCCGCTTTTTCGCGATAGATCTGATAGGCCTTGAACAAAAAGTAGACGCCCAAACCCAGTAACGCGTAAAACATGATCGGCGGATGTGAATAAACACCGAGACCGATCATCCCGCCCAAACCCGCCAAGTGGATCAACCGCCCCCGCTCCATGCCCCGCTCCAAGAAGAGGCACATCCAGGGAAAAACGGCGATGACCCCCATCTTCGCGTACTGACCGGCCATCGGGAAAGCCAGAAAGGTCGGGGCGGACATAAAGGCAACTCCCGCCCACAACGCCGCCCGGTGCCCGATATTAACCTGGCGAAGATAGGTGTACATACCTAGACCAGCGAAAAACATCGTCAGGATATAACGCCAGCCGATATAACGTTGGAATACCGTAAAAAAGTAAATGGGATACGTAGGGAAATACTGGGGGCGAATCTCCTCCGATTGGGGGAAACCGCCCATTTTGGGATTCCACATCGGCTGGGAAACCGTCTGGATCTTTTCCCAGACGCTCAAATTGGCCCCTTCGTGATAATCGGTGCCAACATCAGTGCCGTAAATAATCTGGTCGGAGAGTGGAAACTCGTAGAAGTAAATCAGACTCAACAACAGAAAAAATACCGCCGGAAAAAAACGACGACGCCACAGTGGAAATGTCGCTTGCGCAGCGGGTGCCGAAACCGCCTCATGGGCGACGCGCTTGTTCTTCTTCGCCATAGGACTCCTTAGTTCAGGTCGAGGCCTTTTCAATCTCCCCTATCGCCCTAAGGTAGATGGCTTCCTGCTCCTTGGCCAGCAGATTCCAATCGAAATTTCGCGCCCATTTCCGACCTTGTTCACCGAAGCGCCGACGCCGCTGGCTATCGGCCAACAAAGACCGCATGCCCGCCGCAAGAGCAGCGACATCCGCCGCCGGGACCAAAAGCCCCGTCTCGCCATCGCGCACAGCATCGCACAAGCCACTGATATCCGTAGCCAAAACGGCCTTACCCGCCGCCGCCGCCTCGACCGCCACCATACCCCATCCCTCGTAGCGAGACGGCATACACACCAAAAGCGCCCGACGCAACAATTCGCCCTGTCGCTCGTCGTCCACCGCTCCAACCAACTCCACGCGACCCTCCACCCTTTCGCGTTGGATCAAGACGCGCATTTTCGCCAATTGCTCATCACTGCCGCGACCGGCGATTTTGAGTCGGAGATCGGGATATTCCGCGGTAATTCGGGCAAAGGCAGCCAACAATATGTCGAGCCCTTTAGTGTGGATATCAATGCGGCCAAAATACAGCAGATAGGGCTCTTCAACCGGTCCCAAGGAGAAATAGCGCTCGGCCACCCCATTGCAGACACAGTCGATCGGAATATCGCGACCCTGTAATTTCTGCTGAAGCAACGTTTGCACACTCGGAGAAACCGTCAAAATACGATCGTAGGCACGCAGCGCCCGCTCTTCGGCCAACCAGGAGATTCCACCGATCAACGGGCGCTTGACCAACGCGTGATGCCCCATGATATGCTGGAAAAAGAGTAGCCCTCGACGGCGGAGCGCCGCTGGAACACGCAAGGGCGCATACGCTGAAAATTCGTTGACCCAAAGATCCCAGTCGAGTTCTTGCAGTTGTTTCACGGCCTGCAGACAATACCCCAACCGGCTCGCGGCATAATTGCGCGCCGAGCCGACGCGCAATATGCGAATACCATCGATATCCGCCTCCGGTTCGGCACCGGGATAAAGCCCGCTGATCAAAGTGATCTCATGCCGATCGGCCAGGCGGCGGTAGATTTCCAACGCCCGCACCGCACCACCGCCGCCCAACCAGGGGTTGGCGACATCGTCGTAAGTTAGATGGCAGATCTTCAGAGTGGAAACTCCTGCGCCAAGGTGCGTTTGGGTGCGCCCTTAAAGCGCGCCCTTCGTCGAGGGAATGCCCTGCACTCGGTCGCTTTTACCCGAGGCCATGTCCAGCGCCCGAGCAAAGGCCTTAAAAAGCGCCTCGATACCGTGGTGATCGTTCTGGCCACGCAACAAGTCGAGGTGTAGGTTCATCCGGCCCTGGTCGGCTACCGCGTAGAAAAACTCGCGCACCAATGCGACCGGCAGTTCGCCAACACACTCGTCGTTAAAGGCCGCTTCCAACACCAGATACGCGCGGCCCGACAAATCGACCGCAGCCCGCGCCAAGGCTTCGTCCATCGGCACATAGCTATGCCCGTATCGGACAATCCCGGCCTTGTCGCCGAGGGCCTGTACAATCGCCTGACCCAGGCAAAGGCCGATATCCTCTACTGTGTGATGGGCGTCGACATGCAAATCACCCTGGCATTTGACCTCTAGGTCGAAGAGACCATGCCGGGCAAAGGCATTGAGCATATGGTCAAAAAAACCGATGCCGGTCTCCGTATGGCACTCGCCACTGCCATCGAGGCACAACGCTAACTCGATCTGGGTCTCCGTCGTCCGGCGCTCAATCCGGGCCGATCGTCCGTTTCCGCTCATTCAGCTCTCCTGTCCTGGCGTACGCTCACCGCGCGTGCATGGGCTTCGAGCCCCTCAGCCCGCGCCATGCGGATAATATGCTCGCCGGTGCCCTGCAAACGCTCATCGGTGTAGGCGATAATACTGGTCGTTTTGACAAAATCTGCCAGCCCCAGCGACGACGCATAGCGAGCCGCCCCATTGGTCGGCAGCACATGGTTCGTGCCGGCGAAATAGTCACCGACCGGTTCGGTAGAAGCCGAGCCGAGAAACAACGCCCCGCAATGGCGAATCTTATCGACCCAGCTCCACGGATCGGCCACCAGCAATTCGGCGTGCTCGGGCGCCATCTGATTCAACAGTTCGACCCCGGCCTCTATATCGGGTACGACGACGATCGCGCCGTATTCGTGCAACGCCTGCGCCATGATCTCGTTGCGCGACAATGCCGCCAGCTGTGTTACCACCTCCGCCTGGACCCGCTCGGCCAAATCCGCGCAATTTGTAATACATACCGAGGCGACGCCCCAGCCGTGCTCCGCCTGGGACAGCAAGTCAGCCGCAACAAAACGTGGATCGGCCCCCTCGTCGGCGAGCACCACGATCTCCGAGGGCCCCGGCAACATCGCAATGCCGACCACGCCGAAGACCTGCTGTTGCGCAGCCACCGTATAGGGGGATCCCGGCCCAAGGATCTTGTGCACCTGGCAAATACTTTCCGTGCCATACGCCATGGCCGCCACCGCCTGTGCTCCACCCACCGCATAAACCTCATCAATACCTAAAAGATGGGCTGTCGCCGCGATCGTCGGATCCACACCGCCATCCGCCACCGGGGGCGAAACCACACAGATCTCATCTACACCGGCCACTTGCGCAGGTATCGCCGTCATCAACAGACTCGAAAACAACGGCACCTCCCCCGCCGGCACACAGAGACCGACGCGCTCGATCGGCGTCACTTTCTTGCCTAGTATGACCCCATCGCCGTCTTCCATAAACCACGAGTTGAGCTTCTGCCGCTCGTGGAAAGCGCGGATATTGGCCGCCGCCGCCTCAATCGAGACGCGCAACTCGGGATCGAGCCCGTCCGCCGCACTCGACAACGCCTCAGCCGACATTCGCAAACGTTCCGGCTGCATCTCCACCTTATCGAACTTCCGCGTTAACGCACACAGCGCCTCATCACCCCCCTCGCGTACTTGCGCCAGGATATCTCGGGCCGCGGCTTCAACCTCGGGCGCGACACCTGCACGGCGCCCAAGAATCGCTGCGAGCTTGACCGAACGCGGATCGGAAGGATAAGAGACGATTTCGATCACTAATACACAACCTTGTTGAGCGGATATTCGATAATGCCCTCAGCTCCCACGCGCTTGAGTTGAGGGATCAGGTCGCGCACGACCCGCTCGTCGGCGATAATCTCCAACGCGACCCAGTCGTCGTCGAGCTGGTTCGAAACCGTTGGCGTGTGCAAGGCCGGCAGCTTGGCGATGACTTCCTCCAATTTAGCCCGCGCCACATTCATCTTGAGTCCGACCTTGGGTTCGGCTTCGAGCGCGCCCTTGAGCAACATCAACAGATTCTCGGCCTTTTCCCGCTTCCAGCGGTCTTCCCAAGCCGCCTTATTGACGATAAAGCGCGTTGTCGACTCGCAGATCGTATCGACGATACGCAAGCGGTTCGCCCTGAGCGACGAACCGGTCTCGGTCAATTCGACGATCGCGTCGACTAGGCCGGGAATACCCGCCTTAACCTCTGTCGTACCCCAGGAGAACTCGACTTCGGCTTCAATGCCGCGTTCCTGTAAAAAACGACGGGTCACCCCCACCAGTTCGCTGGCGATGCGGCAACCCTGTAAATCCTCGACGCGCTGGATCGGCGAATCCTCAGGCACCGCGATCACCCACCGAACCGGGCGCGAGGAGACCTTGCTATAAACCAACTCGTCGACCTCCACCACATCCGCCTCACTCTCCAGGATCCAATCCTTGCCCGTCAATCCAATATCGATGACGCCGCGGTCGACGTATTGCGCAATCTCCTGGGCGCGGAACATCAGCCCTTCCAGCTCGGGATCATCAATGCTGGGCACACAAGAACGGGACGAAAGCCGCACCTTATACCCAGCTCGTTCAAAGAGGTTAAACGTGGAATCCTTCAAGCTACCCGATGGAAAGCCGATTTTCAATACCGTCATGCCAACTCCATATAGTTATCGCAAAGATGCCAACGAGAGCTAAACTCGAGCAGGGTCTCGTCTGCGCAAGTCGATTAAATTATTGCGATAGTTAAATTAAACCGCACTTAACCACCAGTGCTGGCCGATGGGATAATTGCGATAGTTCTAAAATTACACCGCGCCCAACATCACTTTTGCGCGACCTGGAGGTCGAACTTATCGAGCGCGCGTTGCGCCTCGATCTTGTCCTTGTCGGTCCCTTCGCGCAGCAATTGTTGCAATTGCGGCACGACCCGCGTATCCCCAACCTGGAGCAAGGCCCGCACGGCCTTGATACGGATACTCTGTAATTCATCGGCGTCGAGAGCCACTAACAACGCCTGGTAAATATTGTTGCGCATGCGCTCACCGACCGGGGCGATGGGATCGATGCCCTCCGGCGGCACGTGCTGCCCGGAGCCGATCTGCCCCAGCGCCTGCACCGCCACGTGGCGCACTTCGGGCGAGGGATCGCGCGACAGGCGGATCACATGCTCGGCCGCATCCCGATAACCGTATTCGCGCAGGCTTTGCAAGGCGGAAATCCGCCACTTCGGCTTCGTAGCCTTCAGCGCGCGGATAACCACAGCGAAAGCCGAATCGCTCAACGCCGGATCGACCTCGTACGAATGACAAGGACCCAAGGCGCCGAGCACGTATTGACGCACCTCCAAAGTCGGATCGCGCGTATATTCCATCAGAAAAGTGAGCGCGTCAGGCGAACGAATCTGCCCCAAAGCCCACGCCGCCATCGCCGCGACCCGCGGCGATTTGTCCTGCAACATCATCACTAGAGCAGGCACGGCCCGCGCATCCTTAAAACGGCCCAGCAGATTGGCCACCTCAAAACGCACGCGTATATACCCGGAACCCGACTCCTCCATCAAAAGCGGCACGACTTCATCAGCGTCAAAACGGATCAGTTCATTCGCCGCCTTGGTCCGCTCGACTTTCTGCATGCTTTTGAGCTGATGAATGTGTTTTTCGGGCGAGCGAACCGCGCAAGAGCCCATCCCTAGAGCAACCATAGCAAAAACGAAGCCTAAAACTAGCCCCCGGCGCACGGCCCACCTGCGCAAAATTTCAGATTTCATTCGATTGAAACCTTTCTATTACAGACATTTAAGATAAGGCTTGCCCACCGCTGCGTCCATATCACGGCTGGTCTAGCCTCCCTTCGCTACAGCGCGTCAAAGCCGATTCGGCGACCAAAGCCCACCCCGTGCAACTATACTCTTCGCGCAGACGTTGGTAAAAGGGCAGTGCCGCCTCACACCCCCCTTCTTCCTGTGCCCTTTCGGCCAATTGGCCAAGGGCATCGTCGGAAAAATCGCGTACCAACCGTTCGAGATAAGTCCGCGACTCGTCTGGCTAGTCGCGCGCGGCGGCCAACCGGGCCCGGTAAAACAAACAACCCTCCATGCGATCGACCGCCAAGACTCGCCCGGTCGTGCCGACGAAGACCAACGCATCGGATTGCACCAGCGCACCGCCGACAATACGGGGCACCAGACGTTTCTACTCTAAATGTATAAATGTGTAGGGGAAGGGCTCGGCGCGAAGCGGCCACGGGAGACACAACGCAAGGAAAAAGAGCAAAAGAGCCATAGGGGCAACCCCCTGGTGCAAAAGTGAAAAGTCGAAAATAGGTTTTACAATGCGCAGCGCAGTGTCAACGGGATTACCTCTAAATAAAGCCCGAGCGAGTTAAATCTCCGAGATGCCGCTTAAAAAACGCTAGGTAGATATTTCAAACGCGTCCTAAGTTTATGGGGGCCCGTTATTTTTGACAACTATATTAGCGCCGATTATACTACTCGTAATCCACCCGCTACAACAGGAGGTTGCGCATGCGATTGGAACTGATCTACTGCTCTGCCTGAGGCTATGAGGGCAAAGCCGTCAGTTTGGCGGAACAAATTCTCATAGAATACAAGAAGGACATCACCGGCTTCACGTTGGTTCCCTCGGACAAAGGGCGCTTTGAACTCAGCGTCGACGGAGAACTGGTCTTCTCTAAAGTCCAGGAGGGCCGCTTTCCCGAATACGGCGAAATCAAACCCAAGATAGACGCCTGCAAATAACGCGCAGGCCATTTTGCGGAAGGGACTCACCGGGGGCCACTTCTTCTTTTTGTTGCACCCGGTTGTAACATTCGCATTTTAGCTTAAAGACGCACTCGGAAAATCGCTCCGTGCCGCAAGCTCGGATTCGACCATCAGACACCTCTAGCCCTTTTAGACGATATCCCATTCAGGAGATTTGCCTTGAAGCACTTCCGCCACCTCAGCTTCGCGCTGGCGCTGCTCAGCGTCCCTGCCCTGGCCCAGGACCCGGAAGCCGTCAACCACTTCCGCACCGGCTACGATCTGATGCAGAAGCGCTCCTACCGCAACGCCGCCATCGCGCTCGAAAAGGCCGTCGTCGCCGACTCCACCTACGGCAATGC
Organism: Gemmatimonadota bacterium; assembly: GCA_018672475.1. Lineage (GTDB taxonomy): Bacteria > Latescibacterota > UBA2968 > UBA8231 > UBA8231. Next base: position 12,404 of record JABHFS010000009.1, read on the forward strand.
CCACTATGTGCTGGCTCAGGCCTACAAAGTACTCAACGAGTACAACAAATCTATCAGCGGCTTTACCGCCGCCCGCGCATTAGGCACCAAACCCGATCGCTGCGCCAAAGAATTGGCGCAGCTCTACCACAAAGCCGCAGTCAAAAGCTTCGGCCAAAAGAAATACAGCGAGGCCATCGCCTATTTCGAAAACGCGCTCGAATTTAACCCCGAAAATGCCAAGGCCCTCTACGCCATGGGCCTTTCCTACAATGGCCTGCGCGAAAGCACCAAGGCCAAAGCGGCCTTCAAGAAAGCCATCAACGCCGACGCCCAATACGCCAAAGCCCACAAGGCCCTAGGCGATATACAGCGCCGCGATCGCGACTATGGCCCCGCCACCATATCCTACCAAGCCGCCATCGACGCCGACGCCAAATATACCGACGCCTATGGCGGACTTGCGCGGGTGAAATTTGAGACCGCAGATGTCGAAGGCATCGTCCCGCTGATGGAAAAGGCCCTAACCATCGACGCCAAATACGCCGAAGGACACCTCTTCCTCGGCAACGCGCTCAGCCAGTTGGGGCGCCAGCAGGACGCCGTTGGTCCGCTGCGTCGGGCCGCCGAGCTCGACAGCAAAAACTGCGAAGCCCGCTTCCGCCTCGGCGAAGCCTATTACGGCATCGGCAATTACCGCCAGGCCATCGAGGCCGCACAGCAGGCCACGCGCTGCCAACGCGACTACCGAGCCGCCGAAGTCCTATTGGGCGACGGCTACTTCAAGCTCAGCCAGTTTGAGGAGGCGCGCTCTTGGTACGGCCGGGCCATCGCCGACAGCCGCTTCAAGGACTACGCCACCCACCAGCTCGAAGAAATCAAGCGGCTATCCAAGGGCCCTTAATGGCGCTGCTACTCGCTTCGAACAACGCCGGTAAACTGCGCGAGGTCCGCGCATTGCTGGCAGACCTTAGCGTCGTCTCGCCCGCCGATCTCGACATCGACCTAGAGGTCGAAGAGACCGGCCAAACCTTCGCCGCCAACGCCGAACTCAAAGCCCGCGCCTATGCCGCGGCCAGCGGGTATATAGCCCTGGCCGACGATTCAGGCCTCGAAGTCGACGCGCTCGGTGGCACGCCCGGCGTGCGTTCCGCCCGTTACGGCGCACCCGATCTCGATGACGAAGGCCGCTACCTACACCTGCTCTCCGAACTACAGTCCTACCCGGAACCGAGCCAGCGCATCGCCCGCTTCCGTTGCGCCATCAGCGCCATCAGCCCCGACGGCCGCCAATGCCGAGCCGAAGGCACCTGCGAGGGCCTAATCGCGCAGAGCCCGACCGGATCAAACGGCTTCGGCTATGACCCGGTCTTCTTCCTGCCCGACCACAACGCGACGATGGCCCAACTCGAGGCCGCAACCAAAAACAGCTTCAGTCACCGCGGCCAAGCCTTGGCCGCGGTAATTCCCCTGCTCAAAAGCACCTTCCCCGAACTGAATATCTCGCCTAGGTAGGGCTCGCTCTATATAGGATCTATACCGGAGTAGCGCGGCAATAAAAACGGCGCGAGTACGCGAGCCCCAGCAGCCGTGCCCCGACGTCCGAACCGTATAAACGCCGCTTTAGCTATTCACACTAAGTGCCATAAAACAGCAATTCCCACTGGCTCTGCTTGACCTACCGCCGCCTTTGCCGGTTTTTATTTATCCAATGATCTTCGGTCCATTTGAAAAATACGTCCGCCCCTACCGGAGCCGGATATTATTCGGCACCCTCTGCATAGGCATCGGCCAGGCGGCGGCCGCGAGGATCCCCCTGCTCATCGGCGAAGCCGTCGATGTAGTGTCCACCACCGACACCGCCCCCGGACAGCAGCTAGCCAGCATAGAGACCCAGGTCGTCTACATTCTAGTATTGGCCCTGACCGTGGCCCTGAGCGGTTACTCGATGCGCAAATTACTCGGCTACGCCTCCAACCGCATCGAATACGATATTCGCACTTCCTACTTCGCCCATCTGCTTAAATTGCCGCTGTCCTATTATCAGCGACACCACACCGGCGACCTGATGGCCCGGGCGACCAACGACCTCAACTCGGTGCACGTCTTCTTCACCTACGGCATCCGCGGCATCGTCGACACCGCCTTAGGGTTGAGCTTCACCATCGGCTATATGTGCCTGCTCGACTGGGAACTGGCGCTACTAGTACTCGTGCCGATGCCGTTCTTCAGCATTATTATGATCCGCATCGCTGCGGTCATCAATACCCGCTACAAAGCCATCCAGGAACTCTTCGGCCTGATCAGCAATTTTATCCAGGAGAACCTCTCGGGCATTCGCGTGGTCAAGGCCTATGTGCAAGGCCCACCGCAAAACGCCGCCTTCGACAAGCTGAACCTGATCTACCTGGACAAGAACCGGGCCTATATCTCGACCCGCGCCAACTACCGCCCGCTCTCCTATGTCATCGCCTCGCTCTGCCTCGGGCTTAACTTATGGTTCGGTGGCAAGGCGGTCATCGACGGCGAAATGAGCTTGGGCACCTTTGTCGCCTTCAACGCCTATCTGACCCAGTTGATCCGCCCGATCATGTTTATGGGCTGGGTTATCGACCGCACCCAGCGAGCCCTAGTGTCGATGCGGCGCATCAACGAGATCCTCGACGACGAACCCGAAATCCAGGACCGCGGCCTACCCCCCGTCGGCGAGCGCCAGATCGAAGGCCGGATCACCTTTCGTGGTCTCAGCTTCGCCTATGGCAACGCGCAGGTCCTACACGATATCGACCTCGAAATTGACCAGGGCACGACCCTCGGCATCATCGGTCGAGTCGGTGCCGGCAAAACGACTCTGGCCCGTGCGGTACCCCGGCTGATCCAGACCGACCCGGGCCAGTTGCTTATCGATGATGTGCCGATTGAGGAATGGCATTTGGAGACGTTGCGCGACGCCATCGGCTATGTCTCGCAGAATCCCTTTCTCTTTTCCAATACGCTCAACGCCAATATCGCCTACGGTGCCGCCGACGCCGAGCAGGAAGCGATCCACCGCGCCGCCGAACAGGCGAGCGTGCGGCAAGATATCGAAGAATTTCCCGAAGGGTTCGCAACCATCATCGGCGAACGCGGGGTCACGCTCTCGGGCGGCCAGAAACAACGCTCAACCCTGGCCAGGGCCCTGATCCGCCTGCCGAAGATCCTCATCCTCGACGACGCGCTCTCGGCGGTAGATACCCACACCGAAGAGGCCATTCTCGGTCATTTGCGGGAAATCATGCGAGACCGCACGACGATCATCATCGCCCACCGCGTCTCGACCCTGCGCGACGCCGACCACATCATCGTGCTCGACGAAGGCCGCATCGTCGAACGTGGCAGCCACTACGAATTGCGTAAAAACGACGGCTTTTACGCCGAACTCTGCCAGCGCCAGGAACTGAGCGCCGAATTGGAAACGCTATGAGTTCGGAACTCAATAAAGAAGAAGAGGTCCAGCAGCGGCCTTTCCACCTCGGGCTGACGATGCAATTGCTGAGCTATCTCAAGCCCCACCGCAGCCGCGTCATCCTCGCCTTCGCCACCATTGTGCTCGCCGCCGTATCGAGCCAGGCCGGCCCTTGGTTGACGCAAGTCGCCGTCGACGAACATATCATCAACGGCGATTGGGAAGGGCTCAAGTGGATGATTATCGCCTTCTTTCTCAGTGTCGCGGTGCAATATGTCGCGCAATACGCGCAGACCATGGTCACCGGCATGATGGGCCAGCACGTCATGTACGATATGCGTCGCGATATCTTCGCCCACCTGCAACGGCTGCCCCTGAGTTATTTCGACCGCACGCCGCTCGGCCGGATCATGACTCGCAGCACCAACGACGTCGACGCGCTGAACGAATTCTTCAGCGAAGGCGTGGTCTCCGTCTTTATGGACCTTTTCACGCTCTTCGCCATTCTCGGTTTTATGGCCTATATCGACCTAGAGCTGACCCTGATCTGCTGCTCCGTAATCCCGGTAATTGCCGTGACGACCTTTTACCTGCAGGGCCTAGCGATGAAGGCCTATCGCGAGTTGCGCGTGCGCCTGGCCCGGCTCAACTCCTACCTGCAAGAAAATATCACCGGCATCGAGGTCGTACAGCTTTTCAACCGCCAGCTGCGCAACCTGCGCGACTTCGACGACGAGCACCTGCCCTACCGCCGCGCTGAGGATCGCGAAATCCACTTCTACGCGATTTTCTTCCCCTTCACCGAATTCATCGGCACTTTTGGCATGGCGCTGGTCATTTGGTACGGAGCCGGAGCGGTCATCGAGAGCCGGGTCGAGTTAGGGGTCTTGGTCGCCTTTTTGCAGTATATCCGCCGCTTTTTCCGCCCGATCATGGATATTTCCGACCGCTACGCACTGCTGCAAAGCGCCATGGCCGCCTCCGAGCGGATCTTCGAACTGCTGGCCACGCCGCTCGAACCCGAAGGCGGGCCACGCCGCAATACGACCAACGCGGCCCGCGGCGGCACAATAGAATTCCGCAACGTATCGTTCAAATACGACGAAACCGCCGAAGACTGGATTCTCAAAAACGTCTCGTTCAAACTTGCAGCGGGGCAGAGCCTGGCGCTGGTCGGCGCCACCGGCTCCGGCAAAACCACCATCGTCAGCCTCATCTGCCGCTTCTACGATATTCAGCAGGGGGAAATTCTCGTCGACGATCTCAACGTGCGCGAATGGCATGTCGAAGAATTGCGCCGGCGTATCAGTATTGTCCAGCAGGACGTTTTTCTCTTTTCGGGAAATATCGGCGACAATATCCGGCTCGGCGAGACGGCGATCGGCAAGACCGAGGTCGAACAAGCCGCCCGCTATGTCAACGCCGCGCCCTTTGTTGAGCGCCTGCCCGAAGGCTACGAACACGCCGTCGCCGAAGGCGGCTCGACGCTCTCGGCCGGGCAACGCCAGTTGCTGTCTTTCGCCCGGGCTTTGGCCTTCGACCCAGAAATCCTAGTCCTCGACGAAGCAACCTCTAGTATCGACACCGAAACCGAGCAACTGATCCAAGATGCGATCGCCAAACTGATGCACGACCGCACCTCGATCGTCATCGCCCACCGCCTCTCCACCATCCGCAGCGCCGACCAGATCCTGGTCTTGCACCGTGGCGAGGTCCGCGAACGGGGCCGACACGAAGAGCTGCTCAAGCAAGGCGGCATCTACGCACGGCTGCACCGGCTCAACTACAGCGGCGCCCAAAGCTGATCCGATCTCCACTGACCCGCGGACCCAGCAACACAACTGCAGCGACGTTCAGAGCAGATCTCATCCACCACCGAGTGAATTCTTGCAACTCAATCAGCCAGTCGCATAAGGCCGGGACTCTCCCCATGCCAAGCAGCGGTTAAGTCACTTTACTCCTCGGCCTGATCGCCATTCGACGGTGAGCGGCGCTCGACCAAATCCTCCCCCGCCTCTATCACCTCATCTCGTTTGTCCCCAGCCTGGCGCACGATCTTGCGCCGGGTGACTTCGCCCCTGTGCGGGGCCAACAGGATGCCGGCCACCACGCCGATGAGCGCTCCAGCGACAAAACCACTGAGAAAACTGCCAGCGCCACTGGGCTGGCTCTGTTGCGGATAAAACCTCTGATAGGGCATATAAGACTCCTTTTCGCGTGTAGATCTTAATAAGTAATATAAAACACTAGCGCATATTGAAAAAAATAAACTCAATGCCTATGTTCTACCTCTTAATATCTCTCCCCTGACGGCAACACTCAAGAGGATGACTATGGCCCAGGTTCTAAAAACCCCTTCGCATAGCCTCAAAGAGTTCCGCATTCTGCCAGGGTACACACCGCCCGACGGCAACGCCCCCAACGTATCGCTCAAAACCAAACTCTGCCGCAACGGCGACGGCTACCTCTATCTGCACGCGCCCTTCGTCAGCGCCGCGATGCAAGCGGTCACCGGCGGCGAAATGGCCATCGCCCTTGCCCAGCTCGGCGGCATCGGCATCCTGCCCGTCAGCCAGCCGGTCGACGAGCAATGCGCCAAAATAAGCCAGGTCAAACGCTTCAAAGCCGGTTTCCAGACCAATATCCTGACCTTGGCCCCCGACCAGCCGATCGCCGAGATTGTCGAAGTCATCCGCCAGACCGGTTATACGACTTTCCCGGTGACCGAGTCCGGCCAGTTCCACGACAAGCTTATCGGCATCCTGACGGACAAGGATTTCGACGAGCGCCGCGACCTCGACTGCCGCGTCGCCACCCGCATGAAGACCGATGTGCAAGCCGGTACGGATATCAACGACCTCAGCGCCGCCAACCAGCTGATGATCCGCTATGGCCGCGGCTTCCTACCGATCCTCTCCAAAGAAGGCATCCTGCAAACCGTGGTCTTCAAAAAGGACCTCGACAAACACTTGCGCCATCCCAGCGAATCAATCGACGGAAAAAAACGCCTGCTAGTTGGCGCCGCAATATCAACGCATCCGGAAGATCGCGATCGCGTCCAGGCGCTCATCGAACACGAAGTCGACGTCTTGATCATCGACGCATCCGACGGCCACACCGAATACCAGCGGGAAATGATCCAGTTTATCAAAGAGCATACCGTGGCCCCGGTCATTGGTGGCAATGTCGTCACCGCCGAGGGTTTTAATTTTCTCGCCGAAGCCGGGGCCGACGCCATAAAGGTCGGCATGGGCATCGGCTCGGGTTGCACCACCCAGGAGGTCAAGGCCACCGGGCGCGGCCAGGGCACGACCCTGATGGAGATCGGCGCGGCGCGCGACCAATGGCAAAAAGACCACGACGCCTACCTGCCGATCATCGCCGACGGTGGCATCGCCGGACCGGCCGAAATGTCGGTGGGCCTGGCCCTTGGTGCCGACGCGATCATGATGGGTAACTTCTTCGCCCGCTATACCGAGAGCCAGGGCAACCTGGTGCGCAACGCCGCCGGCGAGGTCGTCAAGGAATACTGGATGGAAGGCTCGATGCGCGCCCACAATATGCGGCGCTACGCGCAAACAAAGGAAAACTTCTTCGAAGAGGGTATCTCCGGCTACGTACCACACGTCGGTTCAATCCACGACAAGCTGCCGACTATCATCCAGATGCTGCGCGCGACCCTGGCCACCGCCGGTTGCCGCACCATCGACGAACTCCACGAAAACGCGGTATTGGAAATGCAGTCCTATACCGCGTTGATGGACAGCCAAATCCACGATATCGACCAACGGATTCTCTAAGACTTCATGCGCGTACTCATAACTAGCGCCGCGACTGCGTTCGGCCAAGCCCTCACCACAGCTCTCAGTGAAGAGCATCAGTTACGCCTGAGCGACCACGAGTCCATTACGACCGACTGCGAGTTCGCTCAGAGCGAGCTGAACCACGACGAAACGACCGACGCGCTGGTCGCCGATATCGATATTATCGTGCACCAGGCCTATACGCCGCGTCCAGGTGATGGCGAAACAGCCTGGCTCGACCACAACTCGCGCCGCACTTACAATCTGCTACTCGCCGCCTCTGAGGCCGCCGTCAAACATGTAATCCTCATCAGCACTCTCGACCTCTTCACCCCCTACGACGACCACTTGACCGTGAGCGAGCACTGGAAACCACTGCCTTCCTGTGAACCGGCGATCCTCGGCGCGCATTTGGCCGAATTTACCACCCGCGAATTCGCGCATAGCCATGCCCTGCAGGTCACCGTTGCCCGCCTCGGCCACTTGGTACGCTCCGAAGAAGTCGCAGACCAACCCTACGACCCGATGTGGCTCGACGAACGAGACGCCGCCCACGCCATCAATCGAATCCTGGCAAAAGTCGCCAAGGGACGCCACAGGCAATACAGCGTGCTACACCTCCAGTCCGATGCCCCGCGTGCCCGCTTCTCGGTCAAACCGGCGAAAGACCACTTCGAATTCGCCCCACAGCACAATTTCGAGGCCAACCCATGAAAATCCTGCTGCTCGGCGGCAACGGGTTTCTGGGGCCGCACGTCGTCAATGAATTGCAAGGCGACTATGAATTGCGCATCACCGATATCGTGCCCATTGAAAGCAAGCACGAAACGATGCAGGTCGACATCTCCGATCCGGACCAAGTGCGCCGCGCCACCGAAGGCACCGACGTTGTCGTCAATTGCTCGGTATTGCGCCCCGACCGCAAACACGCCTTCGATGTCAATACCATGGGCACCTATAATGGCATGCTAGCAGCGGTCGAAAACGGCCATACCCGCCATATCAACACCGGCCCCCACTTCACCCAAGTCGGCCCGTCCTACGAAAATTACGACTACGACATCAACGAAGAAGTGCCTCTCCATTCCGGCCTCAACCTCTACGCCCACAGCAAATCGGTCGGGCAAGAGATCTGCCGCGTATTCTCCGCCAATTACCCCATCCACGTGCTCACCACCCTCTTTTTGAACTTCCGCGAGGCGCAACCGAAAGCGGATCAATTCGGTAGCGACACCAATCCCTTCTCAGTGACCTTCCCCGACGCCGCACGCGCGATCCGCAAGTGCCTGGAAACTGACCTCAGTACCCTGCCTTCGCGTTGCGAAATATTCCATATCACCACCGACACGCCGCACGGCCGCTACAGCAACGCCAAGGCCCGCCGCCTGCTCGGCTGGGCACCGCAAGACTCGTTGGAAGGCTATTGGCGCAAACTGCAGAGCTGAAGAATCCATAGCCCACAGTGGGTTTACACGTTGCTACACCTCGCACAAAGCGCTCAATAGGCAGATCGCCACAACACGTTAATAAGCCATGTGGCCAATAAATACGCCGCAACGCATTATCCCATCGTTGATTCCTACCGCCCCTTAGACCCAACGGCCATAGCCCGAGTATTTTATGCCATCAGCCTCTGCACAGATTTTCGACGGCCCCGGCCACCCCTTGCGCCCGGAACGCATACCCTTGCCCGACGCCCTCGCTCCCGGCGAAGTACTCGTCTCCATTGACTTGACCACCATCTGCGGCTCCGACCTGCACACACTATCCGGCCTGCGCCAGGAACCAACGCCCTTGGTCTTGGGCCACGAGGCCGTCGGCCACGTCATCGCCGCAGAACGCCCAGGTCTACAATCCGGCGATCGCGTCAGTTGGAGCATCGCCGACAGCTGCGGCAAGTGCTCCGCTTGTACCGAACACCGATTGCCGGAAAAATGCGATATCCTTTTCAAATACGGGCACGCCGATATCAATAACGGCAGCGGCCTCAACGGCTGTTACGCCACACATCTGCTCTTGCGCCAAGGCACCCACATCGCCCAGGTCGACGATCGCCTGTCCGACGCCCTAGTCGCCCCGGCCAACTGCGTCTTGGCCACCGCCGTCAACGCCATTTCCACCCTGCCTATCCCCTGCGACAAAGTCCTAGTGCAAGGTGCCGGCCTACTCGGGCTATATACCTGCGCCCTGTTGGCCGAGCGCGGTGTCAGTGAAGTGTATTGCGCCGATATCGACGCGGCGCGCCTTGCCCGCGCCAGCGAGTTCGGTGCGATCCCCACAGGCGCCCAACAGCCAACCGACCTCGACGCCGTCTTCGAGGTCGCCGGCGTTTCTGCATTGATTCCACCAGGTATCGCCGCGCTACGTCCGGGCGGCCATTATATCTTCGTCGGCATGGTCCACCCCGACACAAAATTGACACTAACCGGCGAACAAATCATCCGCAAATGCCTAACCATCCGTGGCGTACACAACTACAGCCCGCACCATCTCGACGAGGCACTCGCCTTCCTGACCCGAACCGTCGACCGCTATCCATACCTATCGCTAGTCAGCGAACCCTTGCCGCTCGCCGAGCTCGACCGAGCCATTGCCCTGGCCGAAACTCGCCAACACTTCCGCGTAGCCATCAATCCCAATCTATAAACACCCCCCTCCGTCTTCTTCTCTTTTCTCTCAGCCATGAGAATCCACAACATCCATTTCCCTTGGTATAGAATATTTTCTCAAAAAGCGAATGCGCCCCAACCGCATCATTCACCACCGCCGAGGTCCATTTAGGGAGAGTCCCCTGAGCGGATTGTAATCTCAGATTTCACAGGCAGTCGAATCTGAGGATTACACCTCGGCCCCGACCAGGAGTGGTCGGCGAGAATGAGCGAAGGGGAATACCCTAAACGGACCGTCAGTAACTCCAATGCGCGAAAACAAGGCAGATATCGCCATCATCGGCGCCGGCATCGTCGGCCTAGCCCACGCCCTAACCGCGGCCAAACGCGGTTACCGCGTCGTCTTATTCGAACGCGCCCCGCGAGCACAAGGCGCCTCCGTGCGCAACTTCGGCATGATCTGGCCCATCGGCCAAGCGCCGGGCGCGATCCACCAACGCGCCCTCAAATCACGCCAAACCTGGCTCGACCTCGCGCCCAAAGCCGATTTCTGGTTGGCGGCCACCGGTTCACTCCATCTAGCCTACGCCGACGACGAATTCGCAATATTAACCGAATTCGCCGCCCTGGCCCCGGACCTCGGCTACGATGTCCAACTGCTCGACGTGGCCGGCGTACACGCTCGCAGTCAAGCCGTACAGGAGAAAAATCTCAAAGGCGGTCTCTGGAGCGCCAGCGAAGTCTGTGTCGACCCCCGGCAAGCCATTGCCGCCTTGCCCGGCTATCTCGAACGCGAATACAACGTCAGCCTCCGCTTCTCGACCCCCGTGCACCGCGTCGACCTACCGAGGATCGACACCCCGAGTGAAACCTGGACTGTCGACCGCGCCCTCGTCTGCAGCGGCACCGATTTCGAATCACTCTATCCAGAAACCTTCGCGACAAGTGGCCTGACCCGCTGCAAGCTGCAGATGATGCGCACCGCACCGCAACCTTCGAGCTGGCATCTCGGCCCCATGCTCACCGCCGGACTCATCCTGCGCCACTACGCCGCCTTCGCGCATTGCAAAACACAGGCCGCCTATGCGCGGCGGATCGCCGCCGAGCGGCCGGAATTCGATGCCTGGGGCATCCATGTCATGGCCTCGCAAAACGGTCTCGGCGAAGTCATCATCGGCGACTCGCACGAATACGGCTTGCTTGTCGACCCCTTCGACAAAACCGAGATCGATCGGTTGATCCTAGAATACCTCCAGACCTTCCTCGCCATGCCCGAACTGCGGATCGCCCAGCGCTGGCACGGCGTCTACGCCAAACACCCAGACCGGGCCGACTTTATCGCCGAACCGGCACCCGGCGTAAAAATCGTCAACGGCGTCGGCGGCGCCGGCATGACCACCTCTTTCGGCCTGGCCGAAGAAATTTTCGCCGAGTGGGAGTAGAATAATGATCAGTAAAGAACGCATCTACCACTTGATAGAGCCCCGCTACGAGCCGGGGCGCATCGTCGATATCGGGCTCATCACCCTGATCTTTTTGAATATCGTCGCGCTGATTCTCGAAACCGTCGAACCCATCTACAATTACAACCGCGCCGCCTTCGAGGCCTTCGAAGACTTCTCGCTCGTCCTGTTCACCGTGGAATACACCGTGCGGCTCTGGACGATTACCGCCGAGCCGCGATTCGCGCACCCCGTCACCGGACGCATCCGATTTATCTTCACACCGATAGCCCTTGTCGACCTCCTGGCCATCTTGCCCTTCTTCCTGCCGCTGTTCGGCGCAGATATGCGTTTTATCCGGGTAATCCGCATCCTGCGCATCTTTCGCGTCATCAAGCTCGCGCGCTACTCCCGTGCCTTACGCCTGCTCGGCCAGGTCGTCGCCGAACGCAAAGAAGAGCTTATCAGCATCCTCTTCGTGCTACTAACTCTGCTGGTCATCTCCTCTTCGCTGATGTACTTCGCCGAGCACGACGACCAACCCGAGGTCTTCGCCAGTATCCCCACCACCATGTGGTGGAGCATCGTCACCCTGACCACAGTCGGCTACGGCGATGCCTTTCCCATTACCCCACTAGGGCAGACCATCGCCGCGATCATCGCCATCCTGGGCATCGGCATGTTCGCGCTACCGGCGGGTCTTTTAGGGGCGAGTTTCGCGGAAGAATTGGAAAAGCGCCGCGAGAGCGACAACGAGGAGAATCCGCCGCGCTGCCGGCATTGTGGAGGATTAATCGACGAGCATTGAGGGGGAGTACGATGGAGATTGCAGAATAGGCCTGTTGTGGGCAGGAGAGAGGGGAGGAGAAGGAGAGGGCTGCGGGATTGGCCCCCCGGGCTGGCGCTCCTCGGAGGGCCGTCGCACCCACGCCCTCTCACAAACCCTGCCAGGCCCTTTTCCCCACCCCACCTCCAAAAAACAACCTGCAGCCACCCCCCCGCCGGTACGGTAGCCTAGCATACAAGAACAAAAAAAGCGGCTGGAGCTCGAGCCCCAGCCGCTTGCAACCTATACAAAAACACATCTAATCAAGCGGCAAATCCACTCGTCGCCCCTCGGCGATACTGACCTGTACCGCCTCGGTAAATTCCATGTATTTGACCCCGTCGGCAATACTGGTGTGAGTCACGCAACGGCCGTCGCGGATCGCGGCGACAAAATCCTCCTCCACCTGCCAACCATTGCGCGGATGCTCCGCTAATTCGAGGGGTTGATACTCGGTATCGCCTTCTCCGGCGATCCACACCCCACCGGGGGAGAGCGCATTCCCCCCTTCCATCTTGAAAGATCCCTTGGTCCCATAAAACGAAAAAGCAAACGCCGGCCCCAATTTCGCTACGCTGCTCACGTGATAAACGGCCGTAGCCCCGCTCTCCAACTCGGCAATCACGCCCAAGCTCTCGAACACGTCGGCTGGTGCCTTTTGTCCGTTCGCCGCGTCGACTCGCTCGCCCGTAAAAATCTTTCCGTGGGCCATAATCGACTTTTCGTGGCCGGCGTAGCGGCGCACCGTCTCGTTGAAAATGCCCGTCGCCATGATATTCTGCCCCGACAACTCCCTGCGCTGGCGCCAGTGCAAGGGGGCGTCCGGGTCGTAGCCACCCGATAGCCCGTTGACGTGGACCTCCAATAGATCGCCAAAAAAACCGCTCTGCAACTTATCGAGCAAAATCGGCTCGGCCAACAGATAAAAGGGCGCCGGCACGATCATCGCCACCTTATCGCTTTTTTCCGCGGCCGCGTGCATCTGCCGCGCCTCGGCGAGGTTCATGCACATGCGCGCCTCAGTCAGCACGTGTTTACCCGCCGCTAGCCCCGCCAGCGTCATCGGACAATGCATATAAGGCCAGGTACCGATGCAGATCGCGTCGACCTCATCGCTTTGCACCAGATCTTCCCATTTGTCGAAAACCTGTGGGATGCCGTATTCGTCGGCGACTTTCTGGCCCGATTCGCGCGAGCGGTTGCAGACGGCGGAGATCTCAACCCCGTCGATGCCCTGGAAACCAGGGATATGCTGCAGGCGGGTATTGCCGCCTGCGCCAATCAAACCTATGCGTAGTGCCATTGCCATTCTCCTAGTGTGATTTCATGTAAATTCAGCGGTCGTACTATAGACCCATGCCTGCCTTTCGCGCTAAATACGGCGCATTAGTCGGCGCAAATATATAGCGCTTATAAACCGTCCTCAAACAGATCCTAAACCCGTATCAACGCCACTCATAGAGCGTCTTGCGCGCCAACTGATATTCATCAGAGCTCCGGTCAATCGCCGTCGCCCCACCCGAAGCCACTTCGATCAAACGCGCGCACACCGGCTCATACGCCGCCCGCGGCGCCACCGCCCCTTTGGCCACTAGAATCTTCTGCTGTTCAGGTTGAATCCCGGCGCAGGTGATCTGGTGGATGCTATTGGGGTAGGCGCGCTCGCTATTGACCAGCAATAGTCCCTTGTGCCCTTCGGCTCCGACTTCGATGACCGCCGTCGGTCCCTGACTAAAATAGCGCCCGCCGCCATGGCGGCGTTCGTGCTCCTCGTACGATCCGTCGTGCAACGTGCGCACCCGCCCGGAAACATCCAAGACTGGTCCGTGCATATCGTCCGTCTTACCGCCCACGTTGAGCGCTACCTGCCCCCCGATCCCCGCCGCGAAACACGCCTGCGCGCTTTCCGCGTCCCAGATCGAAACGACCCAACCATCGGCGCCTTGCTTGAGCAACTGTTCCAGCACGAAGGTCGAATCGCCCGACGAACCACCGCCGATATTATCGCCAAAATCGAGCAGACACACCGGCGCTTCCTCGCTCTCCATCGCCAAGCGCACCGCCTCGGCCGGATTGGGCACCACCGGCTTCAATTGTTCGCGAATAGCCCACATCGCCTCACCTAGGCGCTCGGCTTCGCGTTGCGCCAATGCTTCATCGCCGTCCGCGATCACCACAATCGACGGCCCCATATAGGGCACATCGGCGTACTGATACCCCCCGGCAACGCTGCATCCGAGAATGCCCTCCGCCGACTCCAAATCGATCGCCGCCTGCATCAGAGACTGCATCGGCGCCACGCTGGTATTGTGGAAATAAATATTGAAGAGCACTTCGGGTTTGACCAGCGCCATCTTGGGCTTGACCTCGCCGCGAATCTGCCGCGCCAAAATCTCCGCCGCCTGCAAACCGCGCTCGGGCTGGTCGATATGCGGATTGGTCTTGTAGATGATCAGGATATCCGCCGCGTCGATCAATTGCTGCGGCACGTTGGCGTGGTAATCGTGGGTAATGGCGATCGGCAAATCGCCCATCGCCGCGCGCACCCGCCGCGCGACCTCTCCGTCGGCCTGCGGGAACCCCTCAGCGACCATCGCCCCGTGCAAGGCCAACAATATCCCGTCGAGCTTGGGTGCGGCCTTGAGCTGCTCGATAATCTTACCGACAAAATGCTCGAAAGCCTCGGCCGTCACTGGCCCGGCCGGAGTCGCCCCCGCGGCTAGGGTCGGATAGAGTTCAAAATCAAATTGCTCAGCCCCGGCGATATAACCGGCGATCTCGTGGAAAGTCTGTCGATAATAATCAATAAGCTCCGGGCCTTCATGAACCGAAAAATCACTCAATTCCGTCGGCTGCGAATAAAAGGAATTCGACTCGTGGATAATACCTGCTACAGCGATACGCATATGATCTCTCCTCTATACATTGCCCTAAAACCTCACATCCTTAGATTTAACATATCCTATGAACGAAACAAAAAAAGTATTTACTCATAAAACGACAAAGCGCCTGACGCAGATGGTCGCATGCGGTGGCTGAGCCTCCAAATTGCGCCCCGATGAATTGGAGCGCGTTCTGGCAGGTCTGCCG
Organism: Gemmatimonadota bacterium; assembly: GCA_018672475.1. Classification (GTDB taxonomy): domain Bacteria; phylum Latescibacterota; class UBA2968; order UBA8231; family UBA8231. The sequence goes on from JABHFS010000009.1 coordinate 27,598, forward strand.
GAGGCCCAAGACCCCAATCTGCTAGTCGGTTTCAACCTCGCCGACGACGCCGGCGTCTATCGCATCAGCGAGAGCCAGGCCCTGGTGCAGACCGTCGACTTCTTCACGCCCATCGTCGACGATCCGTATACCTTCGGGGCTATCGCCGCCGCCAATGCGCTCAGCGACGTATATGCCATGGGCGGCCAACCGCTCACCGCGCTCAATATCGCCGGTTTTCCCGCCGGCGAACTCGAGCCAGAGGTGCTCAACCAGATCCTTTTGGGCGGCCAGTCCAAGGTCGACGAGGCCGACTGCACCCTCGTCGGCGGCCACACCGTGCAAGACCCGGAGCTCAAATACGGTCTCGCCATCACCGGTATGATCCATCCTGATCGCATCTACACCAACGCCGGCGCCCGCCCCGGTGACCGCCTGATCTTAACAAAAAAACTGGGTACCGGCCTAATCGCCAACGCCTTCAAAGCCGATCAGCTGACCGAAACAGATCTGGCGGAAGCGGTCGAATCAATGACTACGCTAAACAAAGCCGCCGCTGAAGTCTTGCCCGATTTCGCGGTGCACGCTTGTACTGATGTCAGCGGTTTCGGCCTATTGGGGCACGCCGCCGAAATGGCCGAAGGCAGCCAAGCGGGCCTGACCTTTCACGCAGCCCAAATCCCAACCTTGGCCCACAGTCTGGATCTCGCCGCCAAAGGCCTCGGCGGCGGCTCCCGCGACAACCAAATCTTTCTCGGGCCCAAGGTGACTATCGCCGATGGCGTCGACGACGCCCGCGCTAACCTGCTCTTCGACGCGCAAACCTCCGGCGGCCTTTTGATCGCCGTCGCCGCCGATGACGCCGACACCCTACTCGAAAAACTCCAACAAAACGGCGTAGCTGCCGCCGCCCTGATAGGCGAAGTCACGCAAGACAATCCTGGCCGACTCCTCATTAAACCTTAGTTGGAAGCGGCGGCGGGAGTGGTCGCGCAGGATATTTTTCAAGCCACAATCCCCGAAGCTCGCGCCCGCAAACTCGCAGCGTGAGACGCACCCCCTCAGCCACTATTTCTCCTTACTTACCAGCCGCGCAAGACACAGTCTTTCAGCACGCTATTTTTTCTGCTCCTTCATCACAGACTCAATCAACCCCCGCATATACCCCACCGCAAAAACCTTCCCCAACATCGTATACCCCGACGGATCTCCTTCATCTCCCGCGCCCTCTAAAAAAGGCGCGTGATCCGGCCGCATCACCCCCTCGTAGCCAATATCCCGATACGCCGCCATCGCCGTATGCATATCGGTCTTGCCATTGTCGTGGAAAGTCTCCCTGAAATTCGGCACCGTCCCTGCCACGTCGCGAAAGTGCACAAAGTGGATTTTGTCGCCGAAGTGCCGGATCGTCTCGGGAATATCCGTACCCATCTCCGAAAAACACCCCTGACAGAACGTGATACCATTGCAGGGGCTTTCGACCACTTGCAACAAGCGGTCGAAATTTTCGACAGTGCGCATAATACGCGCCTGGCCCCTAAGCGAGACCGGCGGATCGTCCGGGTGCATCGCCAGCTTAACCCCGGCACTCTCTGCTGCGGGTACCACGCGTTTGAGAAAATATTCGAGATGCTCCCACATCCGTTCGTCATCGGCAATCGCCCCCTCCACCGGCGGCGCATCCGCGATCTGCTCGGCGTCAAAACTGCTTACCCAAGCCCCACCGCGATCGCGCGTCGTCATCGAGGTACGCACCACGCCCAGCCCCGGCGTCCACCACATAAAGTTGTAACAAAGCGTGGAAATGCCAGCAGCCCCCATCTTATCGAGACCCCGTTTGAACGCCTCAATCTCGGCATCGCGCCCTGCGGTGCCCATCACTGCCTCGTTCATCGGAACCAGTCCTTCTAGCACATTGAGCTCTAAGCCCATGTCCCCCACCCGGCTTTTGAGCAAAGCCAGATCGGCGTAGTCACCGGCGGGCATGTGGGTCACCACCTCCGTGGCACCCAATTGCGCCGCCAAACGCATATTTTCATCCGTAAATGGTTGTAAAATAAGTCCTATCCTCATCTTTTCGTCCTCGAGCTAAAGGTGCATTAAATCCCAGCCCGGCTCAAAATAGGCAGGTGACCAGCGTGCTGCAAGGCGCTCAAATCTGGCTCATCTACATAAAACGCATATCGCAATTGGTATTATTAAGAATCATTCTTGACAAGGAATCGGCAAGCCGATATCCTCTATTGCCAAATCGGATGATAGAGAAATCTTGCATTATGATGACACAGACCGTTGAAACCCGCTTGCGCAACGCCGGCTATCGCGTGACCAAACAACGCACCGCGGTTTACCAGTATTTGCTGTCGACAGACGCGCACCCTACCGCCGAGACGATCCACCTCTCGGTCCGCCACCGGCTACCCAATATAAGCCTGGCGACCATCTACAAGGCGGTCGACTCGCTCGTCGACGTCGGGCTGGTCAACCGCATCCAGCGCGGGGCCTCCTCGGCCCGCTACGACGCCGCCGTCAAAGACCACGCGCATTGCCGCTGCATCGGCTGCGACGGCGTCTGGGATGCCCCCCACGACGCCATGCCGCAAGGGACGCCGAAGGCTTTCGAAGTCGTGCATGTCAATGTCGAATTCGTCGGCTACTGCGCCGACTGCCGCCGCCAAAAACTCCGGCTGGCGCCGCTCAACGCAACTATAAAATATAGCAGTTTACCTTAATTCACTACATCACTTACTAATTGCAAGGAGTAGTTATGACTGAACAAAACGACAGCACAGGCAAGTGTCCGTTCTCGGGCGCCAATACGTCGATGAGTGACCGGTCGAACAAGGACTGGTGGCCGAATCAGCTGAATCTGAAGATCCTCCATCAGAATCCTCCCTCGGCCGATCCGATGGGTGGGGAATTTGATTATGCCGAGGAATTCAAGAGCCTCGATCTCGCCGCGGTAAAAAAGGACATCGAGCAGGTCATGACGGATTCGCAGGACTGGTGGCCGGCCGATTATGGTCACTACGGCCCGTTTTTCATCCGCATGACGTGGCATGCCGCCGGCACATATCGCATCGGCGACGGCCGCGGCGGCGCAGGCGCCGGTCAGCTGCGCTTCGCGCCCCTCAACAGTTGGCCCGATAACGGCAACCTCGACAAGGCGCGCCGGCTGCTCTGGCCGGTGAAACAGCAGTACGGCCGCAAACTATCGTGGGCCGATCTGATGGTCCTCACCGGCAATGTCGCCCTGGAGTCGATGGGCTTCGAGACCTTCGGCTTCGCCGGCGGCCGCGAAGACGTCTGGGAGCCAGAAGAGGACGTCAACTGGGGCATCGAGGGCGAGTGGCTCGGCGACGAACGCTACAAAGGCGACCGCGAGCTCGACAATCCCCTCGGCGCAGTGCAGATGGGCCTGATCTACGTCAATCCCGAGGGACCCAACGGCGAACCGGCCCCCTTGAAGGCCGCCCGTGATATTCGCGAGACCTTCGCCCGCATGGCCATGAACGACGAGGAGACGGTGGCCCTGATCGCTGGTGGACATACCTTCGGCAAAGCTCATGGCGCCGGCGATGCGGCCAATGTCGGCCCCGAGCCCGAGGGCGCCAGCCTGGAGCAGCAGGGCTTTGGCTGGAAGAACAGCCACGGAAGCGGCAAAGGCGGCGACACCATCACCAGTGGGTTGGAAGGCGCCTGGACCCCGACCCCGATCCAATGGGACAACAGTTTCTTCGAGACGATGTTCAAATACGACTGGGAGCTGACCAAGAGCCCCGCCGGCGCGCAGCAGTGGGTTCCGACCGATTCAGCCGCGGCCACCGTGCCGGATGCGCACGATCCGTCAAAGAAGCACCTTCCCATCATGCTCACCACCGACCTCGCGCTGCGCGAAGACCCGGCCTACGAGAAGATCTCGCGGCGCTTCCTCGAGAATCCGGACCAGTTCGCCGATGCCTTCGCCCGGGCTTGGTTCAAGCTGACGCACCGCGACATGGGACCGCTCGCGCGCTATCTCGGTTCGGAAGTTCCGTCCGAGGAGCTGGTCTGGCAGGACCCCGTGCCCGCCGGCGATCAGCCGTCGATCGACGATGCGGATATCGCCGCCCTCAAGGAGAAGATCCTCGCCAGCGGTCTGTCCGTCTCCCAGCTAGCCTCGACCGCCTGGGCCTCGGCGGCGACCTTCCGCGGCACCGACAAGCGCGGCGGGGCCAACGGCGCGCGTATTCGCCTGGCGCCGCAAAAGGACTGGGCGGCCAACAACCCCGCCGAGCTCAGCAAGGCGCTGCAAGCGCTCGAGAAGGTACAGGCGGACTTCAACCGCTCGGGCACGACGGTGTCTTTGGCCGACGTGATCGTACTGGGCGGGTGCGCCGCCGTCGAGAAGGCGGCGAAGGACGCCGGCCACGACGTGCAGGTTCCTTTCTCGCCCGGCCGTACTGACGCGTCCGAGGATCAGACCGACGCGGACTCCTTCGCTGTGCTCGAGCCAAAGGCAGACGGGTTCCGCAACTACCTCGCCAAGGATCAGGTCGACCGGCCGGAACAGCTGCTGGTGGAGCAGGCGCACCGGCTGACACTATCCGCGCCTGAGATGACGGTTCTCGTCGGCGGCATGCGCGCGCTGAATGCCAACACCGGACAGTCCGGATTCGGCGCCTTCACCGACAAGGCCGAGACACTGACGAACGACTTCTTCGTGAACCTGCTCGACATGAGCACGGAGTGGAAGGCAACGTCCGCCGCCGAAGACGTGTTTGAGGGGCGCGACCGCGCCACCGACGAGGTCAAGTGGACCGGCACCGCCGTCGATCTCCTTTTCGGGTCAAATTCGCAATTGCGGGCCATCGCCGAAGCCTACGCCTGCGACGACGCGCAGCAGAGCTTCGTGCGCGACTTCGTCGCTGCGTGGAACAAAGTCATGAACCTCGATCGCTTCGACCTGGCCTAATATCGGCGGTCAGATCTGAGCTTCAAGCACCAACAAAAAGCCGGCCGTCGCCCACCCAGGCGATGGCCGGCTTTTCTATTTACCAGTGGCGCTCTTCGGGCAAGAAGTGCAAATTACTCCAGTCTGCCCACCACCCAATCCAACAAGAACCTATGGCCAAACCCACCCGCATCCTCTTCCTCGCCCGCCGCTACCCGCCCCATATCGGCGGCATCGAGACCCACTGCTACGAGCTGCACACTCGACTCGAAAACCAGGCCCAGGTTCGCCTCCTCGCCAACGGGCACCGATCGCTTATACATCTGGCCTGGTTTATCCCCTATTGCTTCTGGGTCGCCTTCTGGGCGGTGCTTTTCCGCCGTGTCGATGCCGTCTACTTCGCCGACGGGGTCGCCGGGTCTGTCGCCCCCCTACTGCGCCCGCTCGGCCCGGCGCGCTTTATCCTCACCGTCTACGGCCTGGAGATGACCTATAAGAATCCGATCGCCCGCGCGCTGATGCACGCCGGCGCCCGCGCCTGCGAAAAGGTCGTCGTCATCAGCCAGAACAGCCGCCAAATCGTCGCCGACGCCGGCGTGCCCGAAACTAAAATCGAAACGATTTACCTCGGCGTCGAACCGCGCGTATTAAGCGAAGATGAACGAGCTCCAGTACAAGCGCGCTTCGAAGAAAAACACGGACTGCGCTTCGGGCAGGACCGCGTTCTGCTGTTCTTCGGCCGCCAGGTCCGGCGCAAGGGTATGGTCGAATTCCTCGAAAAAGGCATGCCTCTTTTAGATGAGGATATCCACCTCTTTATTGGCGGCGGCCGAAATCGTGAAACCGACCGCATCGCGACGCGACGCCGCGAGTTGGGCCTAGAAGACCGCGTCACCCTGCTCGGCCCCATACCCGACGACGAATTGGCCATGCTGCGCGCCTGTTGCAATCTCTTTCTGATGCCCAATATCCGCGTGCCCGGCGATGTCGAGGGCTTCGGCCAGACTCAGCTCGAATGCATGTACGCCGGCACACCCGTCGTCGCCTTCGCCGTCGACGCGCTGCCCGAAAGCGTGCGCGAAGGCGGTTACCTGATCGAGCCAGAGGACTACTCCGCTTTCGCCGACCAGATCCACAACTTCCTTGCCATGAGCCCCAAACAGCAAGCCGAGGAAGGTCGCCGCAGCCGCGCCTATATCGAGCGCGAATACACCTGGCAGCAGACCGCCGCGCAGTATATGGATCTCTTTACCGGAAGGACCTGAGCCCATGCACTTCACTGAACTCGACACCCCCGCCCTTTGCGTCGATCTCGACGTGCTGGAAAAGAATATCGACGATCTGCAAAGCGCCTGTAACCAGCTCGAAATCCCCCTCCGCGTGCACACCAAAACCCACAAGACACCCGCTATCGCCCGCAAGCAGGTTGCCGCCGGCGCCATCGGTATTGTCAGTCAGAAACTCGGCGAGGCCGAAGCGATGGCCGCCGGGGGCATCGAAGATATTCTGATCCCGTACAATATCGTTGGCCAGGCCAAGCTCGCGCGCCTGACCCATCTGATCCAAAGCGGCCAGAGTACCATCACTGTCGCCGCCGATTCCTCCGCCACCGTCACCGGCTTGTCGCAAGCCGCCACCGAGGCCGGCTGTAACATCCGCGTCATCGTCGAAATGGATACCGGCGGTGGTCGCGTCGGCACACAATCGCCCACAGACACGCTCGCCTTGGCGCAGGAAATAGATCGCTTGCCGGGACTGGAGTTCACCGGCGTCATGACCTATCCCAGCAGCGAACTGGCACGCCCCTACCTCGACGAAGTCCGCGCCCTAGCCCAACAAGCCGGCCTGCCCCTGCACATGATCAGCGGCGGCGGCACCGGCTCCGAAAAAATATCCAAATCGCTAGGCTGCACCGAGACGCGCATAGGCTCCTACGCCTACGAAGGCATGACCCGCGTGGGCAAACGCGAAGACCTCGACCCCAGCCGCTGCCCCTTGCGCATGCTCGTCACCGTCGTCAGCGTCTCGAAACCCGGCCAGACCATCGTCGATGCCGGTATGAAAGCCTTCACCAGCTACCCGCCCATGCCGCACGGCTATTGCCTCGAACATCCGGAGGTCTTTTTCAAAGGCATGTCGGTCGAACACGGCCACCTGGACATTACGGCCTCCGAGCACAAATTCACCGTCGGCGAAACCCTCTGCTTCATCCCCTTGCACGGCGGCATGACCACCAACCTGCACGACCGCCTCTTCGCCATCCGCAACGGCGAGGTCGTCGAAGAATGGGAAGTCGCGGGCCGGGGTCGCGCACAATAAATTTTCATCCGATATTATTTACATACGACACCTTACAACACAGGAAAAAGACCATGGATATCCAACCCCAACCACAAGTATTCGACGTCGACGAGACCAACTTCGAAGAACTCGTCATCAAAGGCTCCAGCGAACGCGTCATCGTCGTCGATTTCTGGGCCCCCTGGTGCGGGCCCTGTAAAACCCTCGGCCCCGTGCTCGAAGAAGTCGTCAGCGAACTTGGCCCCGGCATCGCCCTAGCCAAGATCAACGTCGACGACAATCAACAACTCGCCGCGGCCTTCAAGGTCCAGGGCATCCCGGCGGTCAAGATCGTCAAAGACGGCCAATTGGCGCAGGAATTCACCGGCGCCTTGCCCAAAGACCAGATCGACGCCATTCTCCGGCCGCTAGTCGGCGACGCCCCGGTGCCCGAAGCCGAAGCCGCCGCCTACCAGGCCGAAGACCTCGCCGCCTCGGGCGACTTGGCCGGCGCCGCCCGCCAGTATGAAAAAGTGCTCGAAGATACGCCCAACGACGGCGCCGCTCTACTCGGCCTGGCCAAACTCCACCTGATGCAGGGCAATGCCGAGACGGTGCAAGAGTTGGTCAATCTCATCGAACAGGTCGCGCCCGAATACCAGCAGGCGCAAGCGCTATTATCCCAGATCGAGTTCGCGCAAAAATGCCATCAGGCAGGCGGCCGCGCCGCCTGCGCGCAACAGATGCTCGCCGAGCCCGCCGACCAGGAAGTCCGCTATAATTTCGCCTGCTGCGCCGCAATCGAAAACGACTACGAGACCGCCCTGCAGGAATGGTTGCAGATTATCGAGAAAAAACCGAACCACGAAAAATCCAAAGAAGCGATGGTCGCCGTCTTCCATCTTCTAGGCCGTGAGGACGAGTTGGTCACCAGCTATCAGCGCAAGCTCTACCAGGCGCTGCACTAGGAGTTAACCCACCATGAAGATCACCCAGCTCGAACGCGTCGTCTGCTGCGTACCCTTCCTGCCAGGCATCCTGCCCGAAGGCGAATACGACGAGCCGGCGCCCGGCTACCCCACCTCGCTGTCCGAGCGCCGCCAGGACATCATGCGGATCCGCACCGACGCCGGCCTGACCGGTATCGGTATGAGCGGCCCTTATTTTTACGATCGCGAAGAGACCCCGCCCGATCTCATTGGCCAAGATCTGCAATCCTTCGAACCACGAACCTTGGGCGGCGGCGGTTGGCAAATCGCCCTATTGGACCTGATCGGCAAGGCGATAGACTGGCCCCTGTGCCGCATCTTCGGCGGCCGGCTACAAGACAAAGTATTGGTGGATTATTGGATTTCGCGCATGAGCGCCGAGGATACGGCGGCAGCGGCCAAACGCGCCAAAGCACTGGGGTTTCACGGGATCAAGATGAAGTGCAGATGGGAAGACGCCAATATGGAGGACCGAGTGCGCGCCGCGCTGGAAATAGCACCCGATATGAGGATCATTCTCGATCCCAACGAGCGCTTCTACAATCTCGAGAACTCGCTTGATCTAGCCCGCCGCCTTGACGGGCTCGACGTGGTCTTCGAAGATCCCTTCCCCAAAACCGACCTAAACGAATACCGCCGCCTCAAAGGTGCAACCAGTGTGCTCGTCGCCCCACACTTCCAAAACGTGCGCCAAATAGTTGACGCGGTGCACCTCGAGGCCGTCGACGCCTTTAACATCGCGCCTTCAGACTGGAATTTCCTCGATATGGCGCGCGTCGCGGCAAGCGCCGACATCCCCGTCTGGCAAGCCTCCAATGTTGACCTCGGCATCTTCGACGCCTTCCGCCTGCACGCCTCGGCCGCCGTGGGCAACTGCACCTTCGGCTCCGATCTCTGCGGCAATTTCGTGCACGAGCACAGTTTGCTCAGTGAGCCACTAGTCAAAGACGGCTATGCCATCGTGCCCGAAGGGCCCGGCCTAGGCGTCGAGTTGGATGAAGAGGCCGTCGCACGTTATACGCTCTCTTCAGAGCAATGGTCTAGCTAAGAGCCGGCACCAACGCCCCGTCCCCAAAGATCATCGGATACCCCTCACCCGTGCGCGTTGAACGCGACGCGCCGTCCATATAGGCAATGCTAAAAGCCCGCCGCGACTGTTCCGTCGAATTCACCCCCGAGCGGTGCAACATCAAGTTATTGAGCAGGATCGCCTCGCCCGCTTCTGCTTCGAGGTCGATTTCCAATCCGGGCGGCGCGCATTCGGCCAACTGTTCCTCCGCAGGAAAGTGCCGCTCGCTAATCACGCCGTGTTTATGGCTGCCGGGCACGACCTGCATACAGCCCGTTGCAACCACCGCTGGATCGAGCGCCGTCCACACCGTCGCCGTCGGATTGTTATCCACGCCCCAGCCCACCCCGACATCTTGGTGCCAGGGCAGCACGGTTCCCCGCTCGGCTGGCTTGTTCATAAACATCGCACGGAAAATCGACACGTCTTCGCCGATGAGGCGCTGAGTAAGCTGGCGAAAAAAAGGATGTTGCATATAACCGAGAAAAACGGGATCCCGTTCCAAGCCCATGATCTTGCGATACTGTAAGGTCGCCCCTTTGTGGCCCGGTGTAACCGTGGGCATTTTCGCATAATCAGCATCGCCTCCGTCGAGTTGAAAATCCATCTCTGGATAAGAAAACTCACCGAGCATAATCGCGTCAATGCGCCGTTGTAATTCAGCCAATCCCGCGCCATCGAGCACTTTGCCGAGCCGCACATAACCGTGTTCCGTAAAATGCGCATGCTGTTCTTCGTTGTATTCCATAACTTAGCTCCTCATATTCCCAATAGATCAGCAATATTCTCCCTGCTGTCAATTTTTTTAGTTTTCTACGAAGTATTATAGTTGGCCATTCCCTATCAGGCCAGCGGAGGGTCGAGGGTCTGCCGCTGGGCAAAACATCCTTAAGGCCTTACGGTTGAAGTATATTGCCCCACGCCCATTTCCCGTGAAGGTAGCTCTGCCACACCACCGCTGCGCCCTCCCGTACGCTGAAAGGGCCTAGCCACCTGAAAGCAGCCCCCCGACACGTAGCGAGCGCTACCCACACCTTGTCGAGTGTCACCTTTCGATCTAGACTAGCCCCCATGTCAGAAGCAAATACAGATACAGACCCCATCCTCCCTTTGGCTACGGACCTCCCCGCCGAAGCCCTAGCCCTGCTCCCTCCAGAAGAAACAATCCGCCTCTCCATCACCACCGATATCAAACTCGACGGCCTCTACGGCCCCGCTTGGCTCCTGGCCACCGACCAACGCCTGCTCGCTTTCAGCCCCGACGGCGGTGGCCCGCCGGATATCGTCAACTTGGCCCTGGCCGAAATCGAAAGCCTCGAAATCCAGGATCTTTACGGCAGCGGCGCGCTCAAGGCCCGCACGCAAACCACCGGCCAGACCATCGCTCTGTTCTCCAAGACCCTCAACGCGAAATTCGCCCCGCTGCCGGAAGCGTTAGAAAAACTCATCCGCCAAGCCCAGCCGATAGACGACGACAAAAAAATCCTGCGCGGCCGTCTCGACCGCGCCTATCTGAAACGCCGTTGCGAACATTGCGGCCAGGTCATCCCCCGCCGTATGGGCGTCTGCCCGAGCTGCCTCGAAAGCAGCAAACTACTCAATCGCTTCCTCGCCTACTCGCTGCCCTACTGGCCCTTGGCCGTCACCAGTCTGGCAATCCTGCTCATAGGCACTTTTATTGGCCTGACGCCACCGCTGCTCTTGCGGACTTTGATCGACAATGTATTAAGCCCGGCCGCCACCGGAGCATCCAATGCCATATCGCTACCGCTCTTGGGGCCGACGTCGGCTTCCGGTGCCCTCGCCTATCTAGTTCTAGGCTTATTGCTGATCAATGTCTCGCGCAATATCCTCGGCGCCGTCCGCTCCTATCTCCTAGCCCGTCTAGGCGAGCAAATCACCTTCGATATGCGCCGCCAGGTCTACCGGCACCTGCACCGACTTTCGCTCAATTTCTATAACGACCGCGATACCGGCCGCATCATGGCCAGTGTCACCCACGACGTCGGCCGGTTGCAGGATTTTCTCAGCGATGGCCTGCAAGAGACCATCCGCAATATCTTAACCATTCTCATTATCTGCTCACTGCTATTCTACCTCAATGCCGGCCTGGCCGTCTACGTGTTGTTGCCAACGCCCCTGATCGTACTGGTGACGATCCACTTTGGTAAACGCCTGCACCGCATCTACACGCCGCTTTGGCGTCGTTGGGCTGGGATTAGCGCGCTCTTGGCTGACGTGATTCCCGGCGTGCGCGTAGTCAAAGCCTTCGCGCAAGAACACCGCGAGGTAGAGAAATTCGAAAGCCGCAGCGAGGACCTACTGCAAGGCGAGTTGCGCGCCGCCCGCACCCGCAGCCTCTTCAGCCCGCTGATGTCCTTCCTGACCTCGTTGGGCACGCTGATCATCTGGTGGGTCGGCGGCAACAAGGTCCTCGGCCAGAGCATGAGCCTAGGCGAGTTCGTCGCCTTTACCGGTTATATGTGGCAATTCTACGGCCCCGTCGAAAGCCTCTGCCGCCTCAACCACCGCTTCCAGCGCGCCGCCACCTCAGCCGAGCGTGTCTTTGAGGTGCTCGACAGCCAGCCCGATGTAGACGACGCACCCGACGCCAAGCAATTGCCGTCAATAAATGGCCGCGTCGAATTCCGCAATGTGAGTTTCGCCTACGAACCGGGCACACCAGTGATAGAAAATCTCAGTTTCACCGTCGAACCGGGGGAGATGATCGGTCTGGCCGGTCATTCGGGCGCGGGCAAATCGACGCTGATCAACCTGATCTGCCGCTTCTACGAGATCGACGAGGGCTCCATCCTAGTCGACGGCCACGATATCCGCGAGGTCCAGTTGCGCAGTCTGCGCGACCAGGTCGGCGTGGTACTCCAGGAGCCCTTCCTCTTCAACGGCTCGGTCGCCGACAATATCGCCTACGGCAAACCCGAGGCCACCCTAAACGAAATCATCGCCGCCGCCATGGCCGCCAATGCGCACGATTTTATTTGCGGCCTGCCCGACGGCTACGACTCAATCGTCGGCGAACGCGCCGTGCGTCTTTCCGGCGGCGAACGCCAACGGCTCTCTATCGCCCGTGCCATCTTGCGTGACCCGCGCGTGCTGATCCTCGACGAAGCCACCGCCAGCATGGACACCGAAACCGAGGCTCAGATCCAGGAAGCGCTCGCGCGCCTGGTCAAGGGGCGCACCACGTTCGCCATCGCCCACCGCCTCTCAACGCTGCGCAACGCCGACCGGCTCTTTATCATCGAGAAAGGCCGCCTCGAAGAAATGGGCACGCATAACGAGTTGGTCGCCCTCGACGGCATCTACGCCCGGCTGGTGCATATGCAGACCGAGATGAGCCGCATCCGAGCCTTGTGATCCTGTGATTATGGAAAATTCCTACAAACTGACCGACGAACTAAACCTGCTCGACCCGACAACTGCGCGCCTCTATCACGACGAGTTTGACGACTTGGTGTTGGAAATCGCCGGCCGAGATCCCGAGCGCGGAATCCTGGTCGTGCGCTGTTTCCCGATATCGGCCGGCGACCGTTTTATCGCTCTGTGCACCCGTAAAGAAAAAGAATTAGGTATTGTCGAGGATCTCGCGGCACTAGATCCCGACAGCCGCAACGCCCTCGCCGACGCGCTCGCACGCGCTTACTTTCGCCCACAAATCACTGCCGTCTACGCCATCACCGAAGAACACCACATTCCCCGCTGGCAAGTCGATACCGACCGCGGCCCCCGCACCTTCGAGATCCGCTCCAGCCGCCGCGATATCCGCGTGCTGTCCCAAGGCCGGGTACTCATCCGCGACGCCGACGGCAACCAATACGAGATCCCCAACTACCGCCGTTTGGATGTTGACAGCCGAGCATTGGTCGAAGACCAAGTTTAACCCCCGTTACCCCCTTAAAGCCACGCCACCTGCGCCGCATCCTGGGGCCGCGAGTGCAGAGAACGCATCAGATCTGGGATCTCCGCGTCGGCCGATACAGCGGCCTCGTGTACCAATACATCACAGTCTTTGGCGAAAAGCGGTAGCCCCTGGTGATAAAAGGTATCGCCGCTAAAGACCATGCGGCCGCCGGTCGCCGGATCGGTAAAGCGATAACAACGCGCGGCGAGCGGGTGAAAATGAGTGTCCGACCTCAATTTTCAGATCCGCCAACTCCAGATTGTCGCCCGGTGTCCTCTCCACCGCACGGCGAGGCCGAGGACACTCCGAAAAAAAGTAATTCCAAGGCCATTCTGCCATCGCATGGCAAAATAGCTCAAAGCTGCTTTACGCTATTCCCAAATGTTGCTCGAATAACTGATAAGACAGCTCGCGCATCGCATCCGGGAAGTCATGCTCGCAATCTGGATGCTCGACCGCCAACGCATCTTGTGCCCCATAGAGCGCAAAGACCCGCGCCGCCGCCGCTGCGATCCGGTCGACGCTCTGCCACTTGAAATTCGCATCGCGCAAAGGCGCCACCGCCAAAAATGGGCGCGGGGCCAGCGCCGCCACCATATCGTGGAAATCAAAGGGGATGTCCGCAAGCGCATAGTGCAAAAGCTTCGGCATATAACGATCGGAAGCCCACCCATCAATATCCCCGTCCTTGTAGTCTTGATACGAATCAAAACCGCAACAGGAAACCACCGCCTTGATCCGCGGATCGAACACCGCCGTATAAATCGAATTGTGCCCACCCAACGAATGTCCGATCGAGCCAAAACCACCCGCCGCCACACCATCCATCCCCTCCAGTAAATCCAAGCCACGCATATTGTCCCAGATCGCCTTCATCGTAGCGCTCTCATAACCAAGCGCGCGCCAGTCCGGCTGGTAATTAGCCAGCAAAGGATATGAAGGCGCCAAGGTAATAAAGCCGCGTTCGGCCAATTCGCTGGCATAGCTGCGATTCGGTTTTTCGCTGAGTCCGACAACGACCTTGTGCCCCTCGGTATTGCTCGTCGGATGCGGGCAGAGTACCGCGGGAAAGGGACCATCCCCTTTGGGAACTAACAAAAACGCCGGCACCCGCCCACCGGGCTCCGCCGAATAGGAAAGCAACTGCCGCACATAGCTCCCACAATCCACCACCTCCTCCACCTCAACTTCCAACGCACACCGCTTCTCCTCCCCCGGCAACGGCCCCATCACCTCCTGCATCGCCGCCAACGCCCGGTCTCTTTTCACCTCCCAATCCGCGAGTGATCCCACCCGTAGTACTGTGCCTTCTCTGTCGACGAGTTGATTCATTTTATTTTATCCTAAAAATAGACCAAACAGAACAATGAATTTTAGCAGACCATTATAAAGCGCCTGGGGTTTCGGGCCCCTTAAGGTGTTGACCTAGCGGCGGGGGTGGCCGCGGTGGGTATTTTCGAGGGGGGGGATGCGGGGCAAAAGGGCCTGGCCGGGGGTGGATGGTGGAGTGGTCGCGACAGCGCCCCAGGCCTTTAAAAATACCCACCGCGCTCACCC
>JABHFS010000080.1 GCA_018672475.1 Gemmatimonadota bacterium
CCCTGCTTCGGCATGAAGGGCGGCGGCGCCGGCGGCGGCCACGCGCAAATCGCGCCGATGGAAGATATCAACCTGCATTTCACCGGCGATATCCACGCCGTCTCCACCGCCCACAACCTACTCGCAGCCGCACTTGACAACTATATCCACCACGGCAACGCGCGCGGCATTGACCTGCGCCGAATCGCCTGGAACCGAGTCATCGATATGAACGACCGGGCATTGCGCGGCATCGTTGTCGGCCTCGGCGGCACCGCCAACTCGTTCCCGCGCGAATCCGGCTTCGACATCGCCGTCGCCTCCGAGGTCATGGCCATCCTCTGCCTCTCCGAATCGCTAGGTGAGCTCAAAGAACGGCTCGGCAAAATAGTTGTCGCCCAGACCCGCTCCCGCGAGACCGTGCGCGCCGAAGACCTCAACGTGCACGGCGCGATGGCCGCATTGCTCAAAGACGCCTGCAAACCCAACCTGGTGCAGACCCTCGAAGGCAATCCGGCCCTGGTACACGGCGGCCCCTTCGCCAATATCGCGCACGGCTGCAACTCGATTACCGCCACCCGACTGGCGATGCGGCTCTCCGAATACACCGTCACCGAGGCCGGTTTCGGCGCCGACCTCGGCGCCGAAAAATTCTGCAATATTAAGTGCCGACAGACCGGGCTCGACCCCGACTTGGTCGTATTGGTCGCGACCGTCCGCGCGCTAAAATTCCACGGCGGCATCTCGCTGAAAAAAATCGCCGAAGCCAATGTCACAGCCGTCGAGAAGGGCGTCGACAATCTCAAGAAACACATCGAAAACATTCGCCGTTTTGGCCTGCCCGCCGTCGTCGCGGTCAACACCTTCGCCAGCGACACCGAGGCCGAGATCGAATGTATCCGCGACAAATGCGCCGACCTCGGCGTCGAGATCGTGGCCGCCAGTCACCATGCGCACGGCGGCGCCGGTGCTGAGGATTTGGCCCGCACCGTGGTAAGTGTCGCCGAAAACACACAGAGCGTTTTCAAACCGCTCTACCCCGACGATATGAACCTCTGGGACAAGGTCCGCACCGTCGCACAGGAGATCTACGGCGCCGACGATATCATCGGCGACAAGCTGCTGCGCGGTAAGTTCAGACGGCTCGAAGAACAAGGCTACGGGCACTTGCCCGTATGCATCGCCAAAACTCAGTACTCACTTTCGACCGACCCAGGCCTCAAAGGCCGGCCGCGCGGTTTCGATGTACCGGTCCGCGATGTAAAGGTTTCGGCCGGGGCGGGCTTCGTGGTCGTATCGACCGGAGATATCATGACCATGCCAGGATTGCCTAAAACCCCTTCCGCCGAGTCGATCGACATCGACGACCAAGGGCAAATCACCGGACTGTTTTAAGAGGATCAATAGCCATGGAAAAAGTTCACGATCGACATTGAGGGATTCAGGGACTTGAGTACCGAAGACACCAAAGCGTTCAACAAGCGCGCGGGACACGTTGGTGGCAACAAATCGGCCATTTTGAATAGACCGTCAAAGACGCCTATCTCAAAATGGCACGGAGCGCCGAACAACAGGTCACTTGAGCAACTACTTATCGGATACTTCCGTGCAATCAATTTACCAAAGGAGATTATATGGCCCTTCTCGACATCAGCACCCAGGTTTCAACATTTATCGGCGGAGACGGCAACGGCCTTGACCATCCCGAGTGCATCGCTTGGGGCTGCGACGGTTATGCCTACGCCGGCGGCGAAGCCGGCCAGATCTACCGCATCGACCTGGAAAAACGCAGCTTCGAAGAAATCGCCAATATCGGCGGCGGCTTCGTCGGCGGCATCTGCCAAGACGCCCAGCACCGCCTCTATGTCTGCTCCGGCGACGTCAAACGCGTAGACCCCGACGGCACAGTCAGCGTCTATTGCGACCACGCCGGTGACACGCCGATCAAGGTCGCCAACTACCCGGTCTTTGACGCAGCAGGCAATCTCTACGTGTCCGATTCGGGTGGTTGGCGAGAAAATAGCGGCTGGATCTGCAAGATCGCCCCTGGTGGCGAAGGCGAGGTCTGGAGCCGCGACCTGTCCGAGTTTCCCAATGGCACGGCGATGGACGCCGCCGGCGAATACCTCTATGTCGCCATGAGCACCGATCCCGGCATCGCCCGCATCAAGATCAACGAGGACGGTTCGGCCGGCGCCGCCGAGATGCTCGTCGCCCTGCCCAAGACCGTACCCGACGGTTTGGCCTTTGATACCGAGGGCACGGTCTACTGCTCCTGCTACCGCCCCGACCGCATCTACCAATATACCGCCGACGGTCAGCTCGACATTTTAGCCGACGATTACGCCGGGACCGCGATCGCCGCGCCGACCAATATCGCCTTCTGCGGTCCGGAGCGCGATTTATTTCTCAGCGCCAATTTAGGACGGTGGCATATTTCTAAATACGATTTGGGAAAGATTGGAGTCGCGTTGAACTATCCTGAGGTTTCTTAGGAAAAGGAGGGGGACAGTACTTGAGAAGTTAAAATGGAGGGGAATGGGAAATGAGCGAGAAGGACCGCCTTCAATGACTTAGGTTACGAGCCGATTCATTCACACATGCCAAATCTCGTTTCAGAGCGCATTGAAGTGCGGTGTCTTACGCTCTGAGGACTGCAAGAAGCTTCATCGCATACTCGATATTGAGCTGCCATGGGGTGAATCTCTTGATCAGCGGAAATATAGCGTGGAATTTCACATCGAACAGACGAGCTCGGAAAGTCCCCCCTTCGGCTACCGCGCAATCGTCTCAAGGGATTAGCGGTTGTTGATGGGAAGGGAGGGGTTGTTCACGCACTGCTTGAGCCCAAAACAGATGAGTCTCCTTGCGGAAGCCGAGCCAGCAAACGCGCCGGACTTCAACACGTTGGTGACCGCCCCCTCGCACTACTGGGCAATCACCACCTGCGCCGGATTAATCGCCTGATACTTCCCCTTATTCGCCGTAATCTCAAAGGCCTCCGGCACCTTATCGATGCCCTCCAGTACATGAGTTATCGTCGGCTTCATGCTAATGCGGCCCGTCGCCACCAACTGCACGGTGAATTCAAGATGAGCCTGTGAACTGATATCGGGGAAGATATAGCGCAGACTGCGCTCCCTGAAAAAATCCACATCCAACTCCAGCGGCGTGCCAAACCACGAAACGCCGACTAGCTTGCCGCCCGAACGCACCGCGTGCATCGCCTGCTTCAGGGCCTTGTCACCAGCAAGCCCCTGCTTAACACTACCGCCGGCGCACTCAAAAACTACGTCGGCACCCTCGCCGTCGGTCAAGTCGCGGATCACCTCTATCGGATCGTCGTTCTTGGCGTTGATCGCGTAGTCGGCACCCAACTCCAACGACAGTTTACACGCCTCGTCGCGCACATCCACTGTAATTAATCGACCGGCACCGCAGGCGCGCGCGGCCTGCATGCTCTCGATGCCCATACTGCCTTGGCCGAACACCGCCACCGATTCGCCCGGGCGAATCTGGGCCGTCTCGACCCCGGCGATACTATCGCTCAACGACTGCAAGGTCGCCGCCTCGCTGTCGGAGATGCGGTCGTCGACCTTGACCAGCGAGATCGCCGGCAGCAAGGCCCGCTCGGCGAAACAGCCGGGCAACTGAAAACCGATGATCGGCCCGCGCCGACAATCGTTGCCGCGCTCCGAATTGCACATCGAGCAATCGCCGCAGGGCAGTTTGGCCCGAGCCGCCACCCGGTCGCCGGGCGCGTAACCGGTGACCGCAGAGCCGACTTCGAGGATGCGCGCACAAAATTCGTGCCCAAATAGCTGGATCGGCGCATCCGTCTCCAGCCGACTCTTGATATTTTCGTAGGCCAGCGTCGGGATACCGAAGGCCAGTTGCGCTTCGGTGACGCTAGGTTGGACCACCATGGGTTCGACCAGTACATGGTCGGACGGGCAGGGGCCGAGTTCGATATCGTCAAGGCGCATATCGCCGAATGCATAGAAACGCCAGGCTTTCATAGGATTTTCCTCCAGTTGAGTCGGCTACCAAGCTATGCGATCTGCAGGTCGCAAACAAGACCTTGCCCACTTTCGTCAGGGCCGTATACATTAGTTAAGCTATACTACAGGAGAAACAAGCGTTGCCGCAAGAGGACGATATAAACTGCGTCGCGCTACGCGTGGAGGAGATATGCTAAATACCGACCCGGCCCACTACGATAAAGTCGGCTACTGTTTCTTTCCCGAAATACTCGAGCAAGCAGAAACCACTGCCCTACAGCATTTGCTCAACGAGGCGCTTAGCGATAGCGCTGACGACCTCGACCGCCCGGGCTATGTCGGCGAGCCCCATTCCCACAACTTGCGCTGGCTCGAAATCTGCCGCCACCCGCGCATCCTCGACGCGGTCGAAGCGATCCTAGGCCCGAACCTGATCTTGGTCTATTCCAGCGTCTTTATCAAGCGGCCACACGACCCCACGCAAGTCGCTTGGCACCAGGACAACACCTACTGGCCCAGCGTGCACGGCACCGATGTCGCGACACTGTGGCTCGCGGTCGACGACGCCGACGCGGAAAACGCCGCTATGCAAATCATCCCCGGTTCACAAAGCGACCACACGGAGATGGAAATGATTCCCTCCGGAGATCATCAGGCCCTCAACAGCAAAGTCGCGGTCACCCCCGAACAAGAAGCGAGCGCGATAACCCTCGCGATGCGCGCCGGCAGCCTATCCATCCACGATTCCTACATCCTGCACAGCAGCGCCGCCAACCAAAGCGAGCGCCGACGCGCCGGCTACACCATCCGCTACTGTAGCACCGACACCGCCTGGGTCGACACCGACGAGCACCCCATCCCGGTCTTCCTCGTCCGCGGCGAGTCCGGATCGCGTGGGGCAGACTATGTCGACCTGCGGCCCGAGGTCAAACCGACACCCGCCATCTTCTCCAAAAGGCCCTCAGCACCATGAGCACCGACAAAATCCGCATGGGGCTTATCGGCCCCGGCACCATCGCACCCTCCCACGCCTTCGCCATCGACAAAACGGAGGCCACCGTGCTCACCGCGGTCTGCGGCCGGCGCGCCGAGCAAGCCGCCGAGTTGGCCGGGCAATACGGTGCCGCGCACTATACCGACATCGCCGCCATGCTCGACGCCGTTGACGCGATAACCCTCTGTACCCCCAGCGGCGCGCATCTTGAACCGGCGCTCGATATTATCGCCGCCGGCAAACACTTGTTGATCGAAAAGCCCATCGAAATCAGCACCAACCGCGTCGACCAGATCATCGCCGCGGCCGAAGCCAAAGGTGTAGTGCTCGCCGGCGTCTTCCAATCGCGCTTCGCTCCCATCGCACAAAAACTCAAAGCGCTCGTCGATGGCGGCTTGCTTGGCGAAATCTACGCGGGCAGCGCCTATATCAAACGCTACCGCCCGCAATCCTATTACGACTCGGGCGGCTGGCGCGGCACTTGGGAAATCGACGGCGGCGGTTGCCTGATGAACCAGGGCATCCACCTCACCGATTTGCTATTGTGGTTTATGGGAGAACCTACAGAGGTCGTCGGCACAACCGAGAGTCGAGGCCGAGAGGTTGAAGTCGATACACTGGCGATGGGTTTGGTCCGCTACCAGAGTGGCGCGCGCGGCGTAATCGAGGCGACAACCCTGGCCTATCCCGAGTTGCCGGAATACGTGGAGATCATCAGCGAACGCGGCACGCTTACCTTTAACGGTTCAAAACTCCTGCGCCTAGACCTAATTGACCCGACACCCGCCGAAGAGACGGTCAAGGAAGAGCTGTTCGCCATTAGCGCCGAGCTAGCCGCCAAGCGCGAAGCCATCATCGCCGCCGCCCCCCCCGGCACAGCGGTACCGACAGTGGATATGGGCCACACGCCCGTGGTCGCCGATTTCGCCGAGGCGATCCGCACGGGCCGCAATCCCTTGGTCGACGGGCCAGAAGGGCGCCGCTCCGTCGCATTGATCACCGCGCTCTACGAGTCGAGCCGCAAGGGCAGCCAGCCCGTAAAAATAAAACCATAACTTATGGATCAGATATAGGGGTTTGCTAGCGCAGATCTTTATTAGAGATCAAAGCATGCGTGGATGTACCGGCCCGTCGAGTATTTCTTCTCCCCCCGCCACCACCTGCTGCAACTCCAACGCCTGCCCGTCCCAACGCGCCAATGCAAACTCCGCCAACGCACCAACCTCAATGCGCGGCAGCTCTAACCCGATAATCGCCGCTGGCACCGCACTCGCCTGTCGCCAGGCGTCCTCCAGCCTCCACCCCAACTCACACAGCCGCTCGACCCCGCGATCTAATTGATGCCAGGCACCGGCCAACAGCTCCCGATTGCCCTTCATATGCGTAAAACCACCTTCTTCGATCTCGCTGTCGTCATAAATACCGGGAGCCAAACCCGCCGTCGACGCCGAATCCGACACCAAATAGGCCCCGTCGCCCTTGACCTTCAACGCCGTGCGCAAAAAATCTCCGGGCAAATGATAACCGTCGGGAATCAACCCCACCCGAATCCGATCGTCGGCCAACCAGGTCCAAAAGGGATTGCGATGCCGGTGAATCTCCGGCGGCGCGCCATTGCCCAGATGCGTGACCAGCGTAGCCCCGGCTTCAACGGCCGCGTTGATCGTCTCAGGATCGGGACCACAATGCCCCATGCTCACCAAAATGCCCGCCGCCGCCGCTGCGCGTATCGTCTGCATAGCCCCCGACCGCGACGGGTCGATATTGAATTTTACGATCCGCTGCCCCGAAGCCTTATACAGCTCCTCCCACTGCACCCAACTCGGGTCACGCATAAACTGTTCGGGATGCACCCCGCGCCAACCGTATTCGGCCGACATATAATTGCCCTCGAAGAAAATCCCCGGATAACACCGCGCCAAAAACGGGTCAGCTTTCAGTTGCTGGTCAATGGCCTTGAGACTCTCAAGACTGTCTTCATAAGCCTGAGTCGTAATGGTCGCCAACAACCGCCCAACCCCGTGCCGCAACGCATGCCGCGCCACCGTCTCCAACGTCTCCGGCGCCTCGTGCACGCGATTAAACGCCAAATGCTTAGCGCCATTGTGCTGCAGGTCCACCAAGGGTGGAGCAATCAGCGGCAGCGCCCCGTCGGCCGCAATCTCTTCTACAGCGACAATCCGTTCTTCATCTACTTCCACTTCTACAGCATTGCCTTCAAGGGTGGTTCCGCGATATCTATTGGACATAAATGGCCTTGTGTTGCAGGTTAGTTGACAGCAGCGAACGACCACTGTTTGTTAAGCAACAAAGCGGGCGCTGTCAACATTATTACCCGCGTAATTTATCGGTCTGGACTCTGTTTCTACTACTAAAACCCTAGGGAACAACCACAACTACTACTGAAATACCGGAGGGCTGTTCAAGGATATTCTCGTGAGCGGATTGTTTTCCCTCGGAGCCGACTAGAGAGGGTCGGCGAGCCGTGGAAGACCGCGAACTCTAAGAGTTTAAACGTTCTGCTACATCAGCGACGAGAATACCCTTGAGCAGCCCATCCCCCCATAGCCAACGCTTCTAAGGAGCCCACTTCATGCAAGTATTCAAATATCCAAACAAGAGAGAATCTGGCCAAAAAGCCGCCGCACAAGGCGCCGCCCTAATCAAAAAAACCATCGCCGCCAAAGGCACCGCCAATATCATCCTGGCCACCGGCGCCAGCCAATTCGAGATGCTCGAAGCCCTCACCGCCACCGAAGCCATCGACTGGTCAGCCGTCACCCTATTCCATCTCGACGAGTATATCGGCCTCGACGACCAGCACCCGGCCAGCTTCCGCAAATACCTGCGCGAACGCTTCGAAGCCAAAGTCGGTCCGCTAAAAAATGCCTTCTATGTCGAAACCGAGAGCGGCACCCCCGAAGAAGTCTGCCAGAAGCTCAACGAACAGATCCAGGCCCACCCCATCGACATATGTTTCGCCGGCATCGGCGAAAACGGTCATCTCGCCTTCAACGACCCGCCCGCTGACTTCGACACCGAGGCACCCTATATCGTCGTCGACCTCGATGAGGATTGCCGCAAACAACAGATGGGGGAAGGCTGGTTCCCGACGATCGACGACGTCCCGCGCCAAGCCATTTCGATGGGCATCCGCCAGATCTTCAAGTCGAAGACGGTCATCCTTACCGTACCCGACGACCGCAAGGCACAAGCCGTCAAAGGCACGCTCGAAGGCGAAGTGAGCAACCTCGTGCCGGCCTCAATTCTGCAAAATCACGACGACACCTCGATCTATCTCGACGCCGAATCGGCGAGCTTATTAAGCGGAGACTAAAGACCATGCGCATCGCCACCGGTTCGATCGCCCATGAGTCGAGCACCTTCACCACCGTCGAAACGAACTGGCCCAGCTACCGCAACCAGCGCTTCGGCTATCGCACCGGCCAGGACGTGCTCGACTTCTTCCGCGGCGCCAATACCGCGGTCGGCGGCTTTCTCGCCGGTTGCGAAGCGCATGGTTTTGAACTCATCCCGACGATCTTCGCCAACGCGCAGCCCTCCGGACCGACACCGCGCGCGATCTTCGACGAAATCCTCGACGACATGCTGACGCTCATGGGGCAGATCTCCGATATCGATGGAGTATTCCTCGACCTGCACGGCGCGATGGTCGCCGAGGGCATCGACGACGCCGAGGGGCATATCCTCAAAGCAGTACGCGAACTAGTAGGCACCGACATCCCGATCCTCGCCCAACTCGACATCCACGCCAATATGTCGCCGCAAATGGTCGAGATGGCCGATGTTATCATCGGTCACGAGACCTACCCCGAAATCGACCAGGAAGATCGCGCCAAAGAATGCGCCGACGTAATGCGCCGTATCCTGCAAGAAGGTCTCAAACCCACGCTAGCCCTAACACAGATTCCCTTGGTCTGGGGTATGAACCAGGTCACCGCCTACCCTCCAATGCGCCAGGCCATCGAATACCTGCACGAGATCGAAAGCCGACCCGGCGTAATCTGCGGTTCGATCGCCATCGGCTATCCGCTCGCCGACATCCCCCATATGGGCGCCTCCGTCTATATCGCCACTGACAATGACCAGGCGATCGCGCAGTCTCTGGCCGACGAGCTGGCCGCCTATATCTGGGATTGCCGTGCCGACTGGCAACTGCATCTGCCCTCCACCGCCGAAGCCCTGCCCACCGGCGAGGCCGCCGGCCAATACCCAATTATCTTCGCCGACCGCGACGACAATACCGGCGGCGGCTCCCCCGGTGACAGCACCGGCATGCTCAAGGCCTTCCTCGACGCGGGGCTGCAAGACGCCTGCATCCTCTATATCGTCGACGCCGAAGCCGTCGCGCTGTGCCAAGAAGCAGGTGTCGGCGCAGAATTGGAATTAACCGTCGGCGCCAAATCCACGCCGCTCCAGGGTAAGCCCGTACCAATGAAAGCGCAGGTCGTGACCTTAAGCGACGGCGGTTTCACCTACGAAGGCCCCAGAAACCGCGGTCTAAAAAGCACCATGGGGCCCTCCGCCTATATCGTGCAGGACGGCGTACACGTGCTCTTGGTCAGCCGCCGCGAGCAACCCTTCGGCATCGCCTTCTCACTGACGATGGATCTCGACCCGCGCCAGATGCGCTATATCGGCGTCAAGTCATCAGCGCATTTCCGCGCCGGCTTCGAGCATTTCGCAGGGAATATCTACGTGGTCTCCGAGCCGGCGGTGCACTCGGCCGCGACGCTGGAGGGGCAGTTTAAGAATTTAGGGCGCAAACTCTATCCCGAATACGATCTCTAAAAAACCTACCGTTCAAGGAGGTTTTTACATGGCCATCCCCGCCCCTGTACCGCGCATCACCCGCTTTGAAAAAATAGGCTACGGTATGTCATCCACTGGGGCCTCTCCGATCACGCCGCACCGCACTCGCCCGCCGGCCGCGGCGACGAGTGGATCGCTATAGGAAAAGTTAAACGCGTCATCGATCGGCTGCCCGTCTTGCATTAGCGTCGGCCCCGGCCGCAGCGACTCCCAGCCCTCCAACACCTCCCGTTGCACCATCGCCCCGCCAGCTTCCAGCACGGACATCCGGATTGAGGCACCAAGCATGCGTCAGCAGCAGACCCGTGCTACGCATTGCCCCACCCGGCGCGTTCATCTTCTCCCCACAAAGACACCATCGGTGTGCCCACCGGGGCCGGTAATCACACCGATGCGCAGAAAATCGCTCGGCGAAGTGCGTTGAAAGCGTCGTTCGCTGATCGAATTTCCCCACAGTATGGGATAACGCGATCGGCTAGGAACCACTTGAGGCCGACAATATAAAAGGTTATTCTACCTCGCGCATGCCCTCACCAAAACCGCACCACACAGGAGAATCAACGAAAATGCCCACGCAAAACGCCGCAGTCCGCATCCAGCACGCCCGCGACGTCGCCTTAGATATTCTCAAACCGACTCCTAGCGAGTTAGAGCACGGGCTCGAACTGCACCGCGATTCCGTCGTCATCGAAACCTACGGCCTCGGTTTCCGCGCCACCACCGACATCGACACACTAACCGCTGCGATCGAATCCGGCGCCTCCGCCCTCGAAGTACAAGACCTCAACGAGGATATGATCATGACCCGCTGGGCGACAGATCCCGATCTGCGACGCGAATACCACGCAGCCTGGGAAGCCTCCGGCGTCACCTGCATCCTGCAAAACGCCGGCGAAGAGGGCAACGCCCCAGAGCGCCTGATCAAGCGCCTGGCCCGCTACACCTACCTCAACGACAGCATGGACGACCTGCTGTTGCGCGCCACCAAACCCAACGACATCATCGCCGCCAAGGAGCAGGGCCTGCACTGCTTCTATATGAGCTGCAATGGCGTACCGCTACCCGGGGACCATATCTCGGTGGAAGAGGAGCTGCGCTATATCCGCATCTTCTACCAACTCGGCTGCCGCATGATGCACTTAACCTACAACAGGCGCAACGCCATCGGCGACGGCTGCGGCGAACTGGCCAACGCCGGCCTGAGCGATTTCGGCCATGCCGCCATCGCCGAGATGAACCGCGTCGGCGTCATCATCGACGTCGCGCATTCGGGACAGCAGACCAGCCTCGAAGCGGCACAAGCCTCGCAGAAACCCGTCGTCGCCAGCCACTCGGGTGCCTGGGAACTCACCCCGCACTGCCGCTGTAAAAACGACGATGTGATCCGTGCCATCGTCGATAGCGGCGGGCTGATCGGCATCACCAATATCCCGGCCTTCCTGGGTAAAAGCGGCGATATCGCCGCCCTGCTCGACCACATCGACTATATCGCCGACCGCTATGGCACCGACCATGTCGCGATCGGCACCGACAGCCCCTATGTCGCCGCGGGTGTCCTCGACGAAAAGCGTCCGGCCGGACGCCCCGCACGCACCCGTTGGGAAGCGCTGTGGCCGGAAGACGACCCCCTATTCTCGCCAATATGGAAACAAGAACGGCAAATCCAGAGTCTGGCCTGGACCAACTGGCCGCTCTTTACCGTCGGGTTGGTACAGCGGGGTTATGTCGACGAGGATATCCGCAAAATTATCGGCGGCAACTTCCTGCGCGTGGCCACGGAAGTGTGGCCGGGCTGAGCAACCTGTGGGCATGCATATAGATCGTGAACATTAGCGATCTATTTTCGCAGCTTGAATTTTAGTTAGGGTCGGAGCAGTATCTATTCGTCGCGCTTGACGGTACCCGGCGGGGCCGGAAAATCCGTGTCAACGCGGCGAAAAATCGGACGAGTCGATCCAGTATTGGAAGGTGGCAGAAGATTATTATCTCAAACAAAGCGATCCTGCCAATACTGTTTCTTTAGTAGTCTCTAGGTCAATGAAATCCGTATCCTAACGTAAACGGCAATAACACTGAGGGCAGGGGAAGGGTATACCCCGAGAGCGACTTTGCAGTCCCCCGAGCCGACCAGGAATGGTCGGCGAGAATGAGCGACAAGGTATGCACTTTCCCTGCCCGTCCTCCCGCAGCACGGCTGCAAAAGGCCCTCATGAACGACATAGAAATGCAACAATACCTCTTCGACCTCCAGGGCTACCTAGTC
The DNA here is from genome assembly GCA_018672475.1 of Gemmatimonadota bacterium. GTDB lineage: Bacteria > Latescibacterota > UBA2968 > UBA8231 > UBA8231. The sequence goes on from JABHFS010000080.1 coordinate 12,071, forward strand.
GTAGAAAACGTCCTCACCCCCGCCGAAGTCGCTGCTTTAAACGCGCTACTCGACCAACAGAACCTACCCGAAACCGCCAAAGGCAACCGCTTCGGCGCCGCGCCGGAAGGCTCCGGCTTCCTAGGCTGGGGCCAACCCTTCTGCGACCTACTCGACCATGCCGCGACCATGCCCGTCCTGCGTTTTCGCCTGGGTGATTGTTTCCGTTTAGACCGCCTCTACGGCATCCATATGAGCAAGGGGGAAGGCAGAGGGCAACTGCACTCGGACTACGGCACCTCGTCGTTTACCTCCGGCGCCCAACCCGGCGTCCACTACCGCCCGCCCGAGAATGAACTCGCCAACGGCTTCGTCGTCGTCGCCTGGAGCCTGGCCGACACCGGCCCGGACCACGGCGGATTCTGCTGTATACCCGGCTCGCACAAAAGCAATTTCAAAATGCCGCAAAAAATACAGGACGACCTCGAAGCAGCCCCCTGTGTCGTGATCCCCCCTGCACCTGCCGGCTCGGTCATCCTGTTCACCGAGTCGCTGACGCACAGTACCGCGAGTTGGCAAGGACCGCACGACCGGCGGTCGCTGCTCTACAAATACTGCGTATCGCAAATCGCCTGGACCAACAAACGCGTACAGCCCCCGGCTGGTATCGATCTGACGGCGCGACAGCAAATCCTGTTCCGCGAACCCGCCGACCCGCACCGGTTCTTTCCATCACTCTTCGACGAAGTCGAAAAGTAGCCCACCTCACTCTATCCGGCTGCGGCGTCTGCGACTTCGCCGTGGTATTGGCCCCCAACCGCAATCCCATAGGGTTGCACCCAGCTAAGGTTATGCAGATTACCACAATGAATAAGCTCTATATCATAACGATCGCCCTTCTATTCGGATCTATTCCGAGTAGAGCCCTCATGCCGAGCACCGGATGCGGCTTAGCACCTGCAGACCAACCAGGACAAACCGCCGAACGAGACATCCTGGTCGACGCACTCGCCCGTTCCTATCGCCTGCACCTTCCGGCCGGATACCACACCGACACACCGACCCCCTTGCTGCTGGCCTTCCACGGTTATACCGGCACTTCTGCCAGCGCCGAAAAGAGTATGCAATTCAGCCCACACGCCGACGAACACGGCTATATAGCGGTCTACCCACAGGCAACCTTCTTCGATAGCGCGGGCACCGTCATCACCTCGTGGAACGACCTCGCCTGCAACGCCTCGCCCGGCCCCGCAGGTCCGATCTGCGCCGCTGACGCCTACCCGTACCCCTTCCCCCCCGAATGCGGCACGCCTGATCACTGCAACTGGTGCACCTGCCACGACGACCTCGCCTTTGTCGCCGCATTGCTCGACTCGCTGGAAAACACTTTGTGCATTGACCTCGACCGGGTCTACGCTACCGGCATGAGCAATGGCGGCATGCTCGCGCACCGGCTCGGCTGCGCGATGTCCGATCGCTTCGCGGCAATCGCCCCCGTCGCCGGCACTCTGGCCAAAGGCTTTAACTGCGCTCCCGAATTGCCCATATCGCTGATGCACATCCACGGCGACAACGACATCTATGTGCGGGTCGACGGCAAACAGAGTTCGGACGGTTACCTCTACGAGGCCATCGACGACGTGGTCGGTAAGTGGGCCGATAAAACGTCACAGCATTGCGCTACGCAAACGACGCCCTACCCGACCTCCGCCGACGGCATAAAAAGCATGCGCTGCGAGCAACGTGCCGATTGCGCGACCGGTGCCGAAGTGGTATCATGCGGCTGGCAAGGGGGCCACGTCTGGCCTGCTTTTGGCCGCGATGTAATTTGGAATTTCTTTAACAGGCACAGCCGGGGAGACGACGCACTGCCGAGGATTGATGATCCGGTCCCGCCTTAGTCATCGACATGTACAGACCACAGACTCAGACGCCAATCACCCGTATCCGATGCATTCAACAGGAGAACACTCGATGAGCCTGACCCCTGCACAACTCGAACAGTTCCACCGCGACGGCTATATCATCGTCCCGGATCTGTTCTCGGACGCAGAAATGGACCCCGCCCTAGCGGCCATGGACCAGACCTTCTACGGCAAACCCTTCGACGCCTGGCTCGCCGACTGCGACGCAGGCCAGGCCGAGGCCGCCTCCGACGGCTTCACCACCTCCCACGACCACGAAACGGGCCGATCGCAATTTCCGACCGGGGCCGACGCGCTAGACGACCTAATCGAAAACGAAGCCTATCTCGATATTTTTGAACAGTGCCTCGGCGACCAGGCGAGCTACTGCAACGCGCATCTCTTCCTGCGTTCGGGGCCCACCGACAAGCGCCACTCCGAGCACCCCTGGCAGGGTTATCATATTGACCACAATACCAACTGCCTGCTGCCGCCCTTCGGTGAAGTTGGCCGCTTCGACTACGTCAACTCCGGCGTCTACCTACACGATGTTGAAGACGACGGTGCGCCGATAATGATGATCCCCGGCTCGCACAAACTGGCGCACGAGGCCTATCTGCGCGCACTAGCCGCAGGCAACGCCAGCGGCGGCTCCATTACAGATTTGCGCGAAGCCACCGAATTGGCCGAACCCGCGCCCGCCGTCGGCAAACGCGGCTCGGCCGTCTTCTACTCCTCGTATCTAGTCCACGCCGCCCAACCTTTCGCCGACAAGCGCGTGCAGCGCGCCCTCTGGACCCTGTCGATGTGCCGCCGAGACAACGACCGTTGGACGCGTTTCGCCAACCCCTTCATCTACGGCGAACGCGAGCATATGCTGCCCTTGTTCACCCGCACTACCCCACGCGTCCGTTCGCTCTTCGGCTTCCCCGAGCCCGGCCACCCCTATTACACCGAAGGGACTATCAAGCTTTTGGCCGACTTTATACCCGGCATCGACCTTGAGCCCTATCGCCAGACTCTTGCCGCATCCTGAGAAACGAGACGTTATGAGCATTGAAATCGGCGCACGCCGCGAACTTTTTATCGATCGTTATTTAATTGAGGATCTAGCCAACGCGCGCCTGCACCTACACCCGCCCGAGCGCAAGAATATCGTCCTCTCGGTAGAGCAACCGCTCGAGAACGCTTGCTCCGCCTGTTTCAACGTGATCCAGGACCAAGACCGGGTGTTGATCTATTATCGCGGCTACCACCCCGTCGGCCGCGACCTGCCCGACGGCTGGAAAGAGACACAGACCACCAACTTGCTCATCAGCGAAGACGGCATCCACTTCGAACGACCGAATCTGGGGCTGCTCCAGGCCGAGGGCAACACCAACAACAACCTCATCCTGCGCCAATACGCCGCCCACAACTTCTGCGTCTTCATCGACCCCAACGCCCCACTCGACCAGCGTTTCAAAGCTGTCGGCGGCTCCGACAAGGACAACCTGCACGGCTTCTCTTCGGCCGACGGCCTCCACTGGTCGCCGGTCAGCGAAGGTCCTTTGGCTGTCAAAGGCAAGTTCGACTCCGTCAATGTCGCCTTGTGGGACCCGCACGCGGAATGTTATCGCCTCTTCAGTCGCTACCTAGACGAGAGTGCTGGGCCGGGCCAGGGTATCCGCGCTATCCAGAGTTGCACCTCCGACGACTTTATCCACTGGTCCGAACCCGTGCCGCACCGCTACGACGACGGCATCCCCCTCGAACACTTCTACACCAACGCCACACTGCCCTGCCCCGGCGCCGAGCAGATCCTGCTCTCCTTTCCCATGCGCTTCGTGCCCGACCGCACAAAAAATACCGAGGGCATGGACTATCCGGGCGATGGCATTTCCGACGCCGTCTTTATGAGCAGCCGCGACGGCACCCACTGGGACCGCACCTTTATGGAAGCCTGGCTACGCGCCGGCCCCGAAACGCGCAACTGGACCCACCGCAACCAGACGCCCGCCGTCGGTATCGTTGAGACCGCGGACGAGTGGTCGCTCTACACGGCCTCGCACTACGGATGGGCTAGTAACAGGCTGCAGCGACTCGCCGTGCGCCCGCACGGTTTCGCCTCGGTGCGCGCCGGCTACCACGGCGGCGAATTCACCAGCAAGCCGTTGACACTCACCGGCGATGCCCTACGCCTCAACTACGCCACCTCCGCCATCGGCTCAATCCGCATCGAAGTACAAGACGCGGAAGGCCGGATAATTGAAGGGTTCGCCCTGGAAGACTCCGAGCCGCTCTTTGGCGACGAGCTGGATGCGGCCTGGCCCGCTGACTTTTCCGCCCTCAAGGGCCAAAACGTGCGCCTGCGTTTCGTCCTGCAGGATGCCGATCTATTCGCCCTGCGTTCCACTTAACCTTATCGCCGCTAGTGCGCCCAGCCACCATAGGACGCACGGCGGCGATCTCGACAAAGACGAATAACCAACAATCCCCCCACAGCAGCGAAGGTTTGCGGGTCTACCGCAGGGTAAAGCCTCCCAAAGGCCTTAAGGTTAAATTATATCGCCCCGCGCCCACCGCCCGTTAAGGTGGCTCTGCCGCGCCGCCTACCCGACCTACCGCAAGCTAGATAGGGCCGCCTTAGCTTTGCCCGAAGGCAGACCCGCAAACTGCAGCGCGAGACGCACCCCGATATCTAGCGATCCTCCCGCTTCGGAAAGCGCAAAAACCGTGACGCCGTCCCCCCCATAATATCGCCCCGTTCCTGCTCGCTGATGCTCGGCAACAACTCGTCGATAACCCGCGTATATTCGCCATACCCCGGTTCTTCGTAAATCCACGGCGCATCCGTCGCCCACATCAACCGCCGCGAGCCAAAGTCGCGCAACAACCGCTCGTGCCATCCCACCAGATCGCGATAGGGGAAGGCCTCCTTGCTGAAGGCATATTGCCCCGAGAGCAACACCGCTACATTCTCGTAGCGCGTCAGCCGCCAGGTCGTATGGAAAGCCGGGCTATACGCCGGCGTCTCGATCTTAGGTCGGCCCCATTCATCAACTGAAAACTTGCCCTGTCCCGGGCACATGCCAAGATGGTTCAGCACCACCCGCACCTGCGGGAAAGCGTCGACCATATGGGCGATCAGATGCGCGTCGGCCGCCTGCACATAAAGCCACAGCACATAGTCGCGCTCGGCCGCGTGTTTCCAAATCCGGTAACTGCTGAACTCGCGCACGTCGATCTGCGCAAAAGGATCCCTTGGCCCACCCAACGACCCGAGGCGGAAACCCACGATACCCCCCCTATCCGCCAACGCGTCCATATGCGCCTCCGGCTCGGCGCAGTCGCCGGGCACCAAAGCAATGCCGAGAAAACGATCCGGATACGTATCGATGCAATGCCGCAAATAGGCATGTTCGGTGATTTCAGCGCCGCCGATCTGCACCAACATCGCCTGGTCGATAGACTGTGCGTCCATATGCGCGAGGAATTTTTCCGCCGTCTCCTCGCGATCGGCCGGCGCCAAAGCCGACGCCTCGCGCGGAAACTGCTTCGACTGCTTCGCGAACACGTGCAAGTGCGCGTCGATGCGGACCATATTACACCTCCAACCCAAAAAGCGCCCGGCGCTCTCGGCTCGTGCAGTATTGCTCAATCGCGGTGAACGCTTCGGGCTTGACCTTTTCGGGGGTGCGTTTTTCGTAAATCAAGATAATCGACTTGCGCACCGAACCGCCATTGTCCATCGCCGTGTGCCAGCCATACGAGTTGAACATAATTGCCGTACCGGCCTTGCCCGGAAAGGTTATGTGCCCCGGCATGCTCTCTTGAAATTGCGGCCGCTCGTACGGACCACTGCCGATCTTATGGCTGCCGGGCACAAACCCGAACTCGCCCGTACCTGGCGCAACATCCTCGATGTAGATCTGCACCTTGATATGCAGCGGGTTCGTCGGCCCCACGTCCGGGTGCCAACCCGTATAACTCAACGGCCAGGGCGGCACCGAGCGCACCTGCGGGCCGAGAAACAGGGTCTCGCCGCCGGTAAAACGCTGCAAAATACCAAACCAACTTTCGTGGTCGACTAGATCGATAAAGATCTCGTCTCTTTCCAATGGATTCGGAATGTCGAAATAGGTGGGCGTCGAATCGCCCTTGGCTATGCCATCCAGCCAATCGTCTTTGCAGGCGGCGGCGCAATGGTCAAAGGCCTGTTGCAATCGGCCCAATTCATCGCCTCTTATCGCCTCTTCAAGCACTAGATAACCCTGCGCGTCCCACTGTCTTTGTTGTTGTTCCGTCGGTTCCGTCATAAAACGCTCCTTTTGCTTGCATCCTCTAGGCCAGAAGGGTAATATATCCGCACACTTTGTCAAAGGCGAATCAACAGACGATGAAAATAACCGCAACCAAGACCTATGCCTTCAGCGTGCCCACCGGCCAAACGCTCAGCGACGAATACACCGGCGAATTGATCTCCAGCACCAGCAAAGCCTGGTTATTCTTTAAGATCGAGACCGACGCCGGCCTCAGCGGCTGGGGCGAAGGTAGCGGCGAGTGGCTAGTGCCCGCCGTCGAGGCCACGCTCAAAGAGTGGGACGTGCTGTTGGTCGGTCGCGACCCGATGCAATACAAGGAGCTCAGCGAGGATATTCAAAACCGTCTGCCCTGGAAGGGCGGCCCCGTCTTCGGCACCGCCATCGCCGCCATCGACACCGCCTTGCACGATTTGGCCGGCAAAGCCTGGAACGTGCCGGTGCACGTGCTTTTGGGCGGCAAGCGCCGCGACAAGATCCGCGTCTACAGCAATGGTGGCTCCTTCGCCTCACCGCAAGAAGCCGCCGCCGGCGCTCGGCACACCAAGGCACTCGGCTTCGCTGGGGTCAAAGGCAATCCCCTCGAAAACCGCACCTGGCCGATGGATGCTGCAGCCATCGAACACTCCGTCGCCTGTGTCGAGGCGATGCGCCGCGAGGTCGGCACCGACTTCGACATCCTGCTCGACGCGCACGGCAGCCCGACGCCTGAAATGAGCATCGAGTTCGCCCGGCGCGTCGCTGATTACCGTCCGCTCTTTTTGGAAGAACCGGTTAAAACCGGGTCGGTCGAAGCGCTATTGGAAGTGACGCATAAGAGCCCCGTGCCTATCGCCACCGGCGAGAAGCTCTTCACCTTAGACCAGTTCCAACCATTAATCACGGCACGCGCCTGCGCCTATCTGCAACCCGACCTCACCCACTGCTTCGGCCTGACGGGCCTGCTGGCCATCGCGCAAGCCGCCGAGGCCGAACAGATGCTGATGGCCCCGCACAACGCCGGCGGCCCGCTGTGCACCGCGGCGACCCTGCAAGCCGACGCCCTAATGAATAACTTCCTCATCCAGGAGACCAACCACTTCTGGCTCTCGATCTACGACAGCTATGTCGAACACGATTGGCAGGTCCAAGACGGCTATATCGCCCTTTCCGACGCGCCCGGTCTTGGCGTCGAAGTCAAAGAAGCCGATATCTCTACCTTGCCCTACGAGCCGATGGCCTATCGCCAGTACCGTCACGCCGACGGTTCGTGGAAGGGATGGTAAACGATGACAACTCCACCCGAAAAGAAAAAACCCACCGAGTCACTCGACACCGCGCGCAAAATCGCCGAGACCCGCGCCGGTGAGCGCCCGCCAGACGAGCGCTGTTACCCCTATATCCCGACCGATTACGATATCCCCTCTCTACACATCGGCACCGAACGCCAGCTCTTCGTCGACAATTTTATCCTCGACCACCTCGACGGCGTCGAACGCGTCTTCCCCACACCCGAACGCCCGGAGACCGCAATACTCGAATTCGGCGACCTGCCCTGGGAGGACCGCGTAAAACCGCATCCCGTCGCCGCGCTGCAAGACCCCGACAGCGGCAAGTTCAAACTCTGGTACGTGCAATCTATAGGCGACGATCCCTTTGGCGACAGCGGCATGGCGCTCTGTTACGCCGAATCAGACGATTGTCTGCACTGGGAAAAAATGCTCAGCGACAAGGGCCTGCCCTTCGAAGGACACACCGCCACCAATATCGTCTTGCACGATTCCGGCCACCATATTGGCTTGGTCCTCAACCGCGATCAAACCGACCCCGCACGCAAATACCTAATGGTCTACAATCCGCACGACCGGGCGCGCGCCGCGGGCAAGGCCACAATGTCCACCGTGCTCGCCTCGCCCGACGGCCTCGCTTGGACCGAGATCAGCGCCGACACGCCCTATCGCCACCACCACTACCAGCGCGTCATCTGGGACGAGTCGATACAGAAATGGATCGCCTACAGCCAGTACTCGCACCACTGGAACTTCCTCTACCGCAAACGCCAAGTCGGCCGCCAGGAGAGCGCCGACTTTATCGAATGGTCGCCCAAGGAGGTCGTGCTCAGCATCGACGACGAACCCAATTTACCGCCGCATCTCGAATTCCACGATATGTCGGTGCGCAAAATCGGCGGGCTTTATTTAGGCATCGTCGGCGAATTTATGGCCGAGCCCTTGTGGAGCACCGAAGACGGCCGCAACTGGCGCGACCACGCCCACGCCCACCTCGGCCTCTACGCCAGCCGCGACGGCAAGCGCTGGAGCCGAGTCGGCGGCCCCGGCCCCTGGGTCGACAACCGCGGCCCCGGCAGTTCCGACTACGGATTTCTCACGCCCACCGTAGCCGGACAGCTCCTCTATGACGGCAATATCCATATCCCCTATCTCGCCTCACCCGACAAACAACACTGGTTCGACAAACCCTTCGGGTTCGATATCGTACCCGAAGCCGACTTCCAACGGGCCAGAGCCGAATGGCAAGCCCTCGACCAAGCTCATGGCCAATGGCCGACGCGCAACCGCTCAATCGGCACGCTGATCCTACGCGAAGACGGCTGGGCCCGACTACAACCGGTGTATGAACGTGGCCGCGTCATTACTCGGCAGTTCGTCTTTGAAGGAGAGCAATTGCATATCAACGCTGATGTGCACGGCGGCTTTATCCGCGTCGAGATCCTCGATCCGGACTTCAAAGCCTACGCGGGCTTCTCCGCCGACGACTGCACGCCGATAAGCGGCGACGACACTTGGCACACTGTGCATTGGAAGGGCGACTTACGAAGGCTGTGGAACAAACCCGTCCGCCTCATTTTTCATCTCAATCAGACGAGTCTTTATTCTTTCGAATTTACTGCGGCGAATAAGTAGACGAACTTAAACGCAGTGCGCAAGGTCTGGTCGTGGGGGCGCGGCTGACAGCGCTCGCTTACTCGTGCCGTCTTTTTCGCCGCGCTACTCCGGGTGTTTTTAGTCTCCCGGGCCATCACCCCCTCGGGGCGCCGTCGCGACCAGTCCCCCATTCCACAGGATGTGATCTGAGAATGAGCACGGACATCCCCTCCATCTGCCCGTACGCACCTAGTCCGAGGATTCTGCCCATACAATCAATATTTTGCCAAACGCGCCTTCACATCCCTATCTTGATTAACAGACCAAAACGCTTGCGCGGCGCCCACACCCGTTCTATAGTGTAAGGTCCATGTTTTTTAGCGTTTATCGCCTATAGAGGCGAAAGGAAGCCGCTTGACCAAGAAAGTAGCCGTCGTCGGCCTCGGCTCCATGGGCCTCGGCATCGCGCAAACACTATTGCGCGCCGGGTTCGAGACCATTGGCTGTGACCTCAACGAACAAATCCTCCGCGATTTCGCAACCGCAGGCGGTATATCCGTTTCCTCCCCTGGCGAGATCGACGCCGATTGCGATGCCGTCTTAGTGGTCGTCGTCAACGACGAACAGGCCAAGAGTGTGATTTTCGGCCAGGACAGCGGTGATATAGAGCTACTGCTCGAAGACGACGGCGTCGCCTATAACCTCGACCCGGGTACCGTGGTCTTAGGCTGCAGCACCGTGCCACCCGACTTCGCCCGGCGCTGTGCGCTGCGCCTCGAGGAGCACGGCATCCTCTATCTCGACACGCCGATCAGCGGCGGCGCCGCCAAAGCGGCCGAAGGCCAGCTTTCGATCATGGCTTCGGGCGCACCCGAGGCTTTTGAGCGCGCCGCAACCGTACTCGACGCCATCGCCGAGACCGTGCACCGGCTCGGCGACTCAGCCGGAGCGGGTTCGACTTTTAAAATGATCAACCAGCTTTTGGCCGGCGTGCATATCGCCGCCGCTAGCGAAGCGATGTCCTTCGGCATCAAGTGCGGGCTCGACCCGCAGAAGCTCTACCAAGTCATAACGCACTCGGCCGGCTGTTCGTGGATGTTCGAAAATCGAGTCCCGCGCATCCTCGACGGCGACTATACACCGCACAGCGCGGTCGATATCTTCGTCAAGGATCTGCATATCGTGCAGGAAAAAGCCGCCAACGAGCACTTCCCCCTGCCCATGGCTACCGCCGCCAGCCAACTCTTCACCATGGCCACTTCAATGGGCATGGGTCGACTCGACGACTCGGCCGTGGCCAAGGTCTACGAAAGCATGTCTAATATCGCGCTCCCCCAACCGAAAGAAACCGACTGATGGCCGACCTCCTCTATTTCACCTTTGGCTCCAATATGCTGCAGAGCCAGATGCAGGCGCGCTGCCCCGACGCCCGCTTCCGCGCCACCGTGCGCATCGACGGCTACGAGCTCTGTTTTCCAATGATCTCCTTCACCCGCGGCGGTATGGGTGTCGCCAGTATCCGCCGCAACAAGGATGCCTATGTCGAGGGTATCGTCTACGAGATGACCGAAAATGACTTCGCCCGTATGGACCGCTACGAGAACGAAGGCACCAAATACCGACGGGCGAACATAAAAATCTCTGGGCTCGAAGGGGTCGAGACCTATTTCTCCCGCCTCGACGACGGGCACCACTACCCCCCCTCGGAGGAATACCTCAACGCCGTCATCCAGGGAGCGACCGAACACGGGCTCTCGGAGGAATATATCCAGTCCCTGCACCAGTTCAGACACAAAGACGGAGAATAGCCAGATGGCACACCAGACCATGCGAAACGTCGAGCCCTTCCTTGATTCGACACTACTGCTCGACACCCCCGAAGCATTGCGCGCACGCGCCACCGAAAAAGGCTATCTGTTCTTCCGCTCGTTGCTCGACAGTGAATCCGTACTAGACCTGCGCCGTCAAATACTCGAAGTCTGCCAACAACACGGCTGGCTCGCCGAAGACATGTCTTTGATGGACGGCGTATCGAAAGAAGGCTGCCTCTTTATCGAAAGTGCCTCGCCGGAGTGGAGAAATTTCTACACCGATGTGCAGCGACTGCGCGCCTTCAACGCCCTAGCCCTGCATCCGGCGATCATTACCATGCTCGAAAAGCTCTTCGACGAAGAGGTTCTGCCGCACGCACGCAATATCTGCCGCGTGATCTTTCCCAACGCCGTCGCGCACACCACCCCGCCGCACCAAGATAACCTTTATATTGGCGGTACCGACGAAACATGGACGGCCTGGATCCCCGCCGGTGACTGCCCGGCCTCTTTAGGCAGCCTAGCGGTGGCGCCCGGCTCCCATACGCTCGGCAAGCTCGACACCGTGAAGGCCACCGGTGCCGGCGGCAACGCTGTTGTGCTCGACGAAGAAACGCTATGGGCCTGCGGTGACTTTGCCTGCGGCGACGTGCTGATCTGCCACAGCCTCACCGCCCACCAGGGCCAAGACAACGAGAGCGAGGACCGACTGCGCATCTCGCTCGATTACCGCTACCAACCCCAAAGCCATTCCGTGCGCGACGACTCGCTCGAACCGCATATGCACTTTACCGACTGGACCGATATCTACTCCGGCTGGGCGGCGGACGATCCGCTCAAATACTACTGGCAGGAGTGGGACTTGCAGGTCAACGCGCGACAGCAGTAAATCCGCTTGTCATTGTCGATCTAGCTCCCTTCTTTCAGTGCAGACTAACCCCGCCAACTAGGAGGCATTCGTCTGCACGATTATTCGTACATCCCACCTAGCGCTACAGTTATTGCGCTTGGCTTCTTCCTCACAATCGGCTGCGGCGACCCCGTCGACCGCGATATCGCCGCCCTGATCCAAGGCGGCGATGCCGGGCAAGAGGCCAAGATCTCTCTCAATATGGCCAAGGGCTACGCGGTCGCGCCGATTATAGCGGCGATCCGCAACCACGAACACCCGGTGCGCGCGCGCGTCGATCTTGTCGAAGCACTCTACCGCCTCCACCTGCGTGAAAAAAGCCCAGGGGCCTTTGAGGGACTAGTAGAGGGCCTGGCCGACCCTACACCGGAGGTCCGCGCCGCTTGCGCCCGAGTCCTGGGCAATGTGGGCGACCACGAGGCGATCGACTACCTGCTTGCGGCTTTTGAAAAAGAAACCGATGCGCGCGTCCAACTCGAAACGCTCAGAACCTTTGTGATGATGAGTATAGAGACGATCAACAGCAATAACCCCACCATAGACGTTCGCCGGGTGATCAGCGCTGAACAAGTGCCGCGCTTCACCCGTGCGCTGCAAGCCGTAGAGACCGAAGACGACTCGCTGCAAGCCGCCAAGCAGGAATGGCTGGAGAATATCGCCGAGGCCATGGCCATGCAGGCCCGCAAAAGCCTACTGACTGGCAACCTCGACGCCGCCGAGCAACAGCTGATCGACGCGTTGGCGCTTGTGCCGGAAAGCCCCAACATCAATTTCCAGCTCGGCAAGTTCTATCATGAAAACGGCCAACCGCAAAAGGGGCTCGACTTGATCGACCGGGTCGGTCTTATCGCCTATGCGACGCGGCTAGACAAAGCGCCGATCATCGACGGCGACCTCGACGAGGCGGTCTGGTCCGAGGTCGAGCCACTAACCCGCTTCTACCAACTACTGCAGCGGATGAACGCCTATCCGGCGCAAGGCAAATCCGAAGCCTATATCGGCTACCACCAACAGACGCTCTATATCGGTGTCAAAGGCTACGAACCGCGCACCGACAACCTGAGCGCAGAAAGGACCCGGCGCGACGACGGCATATGGCGTGACGACTGCGTCGAGATCTATCTCGACACCGACCACGACTCGCGCACCTATTACCAATTGGATGTCAACAGCCTCGGCGCCTTCGACGACATCCACTATGAGTTGGTTGACGGATTTCCCGAAGTCGATTTCGACTGGAACGCCACCGATATCAAAATAGCCGCCCTAGTCGCCGAGACCTTCTGGAGCTTCGAACTCAAAGTGCCCATCGCTGAACTGCGCAACCGCCGCGTCGAACCCGGAGACACCTGGGGGTTCAATCTCGCCCAGGTCCGCATCGCCAATATCTCCGAGTCGGCGCAATGGGCGCCGACCTACGGTTGGAGCCAACAGCCCGACCGTTTCGGCTTTCTCGTGTTCAAATAAGCGATATGGGAAATAGACTAAAAGATAAAGTCGCGCTAGTCACCGGCGCCGGCTCGATCGGACCGGGTTGGGGCAATGGCAAAGCCGCCGCCGTGCTCTATGCCCGCGAAGGAGCGCAGATCCTCGCTGTCGATCTCAATATAGATGCAGCAGAAGAAACGAGATCGATCATCGCGGCAGAAGGCGGTGACTGCACCCCCTTGCAAGCCGACGTTACCAATGCAGCCCAAGTCGCCGCGATGCTCACCTCCTGCTTAGACGCCTATGGCCGCATCGACATCCTGCACAACAATGTCGGCATCCCATACGTCGGCGGTCCGGAGGAAACAGCCGAAGAAGACTGGGACATGCTCTTCGCCGTCAACGCCAAGAGCATCTATCTGACCTGTCAGGCTTGTCTTCCGCAAATGGTCGCGCAAGGCATCGGCACCATCGTCAATATCTCCTCGGTCGCCTCGCTGCGCTATGTAGGCTTCCCTAGCGCGGCCTACTCGGCCGCCAAAGCCGCGGTCAACCAGCTCACCCAAAATATCGCCGTACAATACGCCGGCCAGGGCATCCGCGCCAACTGCGTCTTACCCGGGCTGATGCGCACACCGCAAATCGAACGCTATATCACCGAAGGCTACGACGGCGACGCCGAGCAAATGATCCGCGAACGCGACGCCCTGGTGCCGATGGGGCATATGGGCGACGCCTGGGACGTGGCGCGCGCGGCGCTTTTTTTGGCCTCCGACGAGGCGAAGTATATTACGGGCATTCAGTTGGTGGTAGACGGGGGGATCAGCTGTAAGATGGGGTAGCGGTTTTGCTTTATAAACGGCATCAGTGATGCGCTGTATCTCGCCGCCTGATTTCATCTTTGGCTCCAGAGCGGTTGTCGCTTATCGCAAAACAACATGCCACAACCTTTCGCGCGCCGGTATCTTTGATATACACCCTGTGATCAATAGAAAACTACTCTAACGCTTGTCTCCTCTAAGCCAGCTATCAAGTATTCACCTATGACACGCGACCTTATTTACAGCCGTTTCAAGTAGATACCAATAACGTGTAAAAACACTGCTATTATAGATCCTAACCCATGTAGCCAGTACTCACAGAATCCCACCGTTGTCGTATGTTCGCACTGTTTTTAATAGATGATCTATAGATGGCGCCCTACCTAATCGCCGGACGTATCCACCATAGCCTGACCAATGATATACGCCGCGGCCACAATAGCCACCGGCAAGGTGATCTCTACCGCGCCAGTAGCTGCTGCTACGCCCACCGCCCCCGCCATCCACTTGGATGCGACGGGGGCTTTTCGTATACTGTCGGCGGACCCCAAAACGGAGGCAGCATAAATGACGGTTGAGCAACGACTTGAGCAGCTGGAGAAGCGCAGCAAGCGCCTGACGGTGGCGTTGACGATGATGGCCATGGCGGCGATTACTATCCAGTTATCCGCTTGTGGAAATGAATTTGAAGCCCAGGATGATGATGAAGAATGCCCCTTTATCTATACTGCCGCCGATTGCGCAACCGAAGCTATAGCCAAAGGGCTTCGTATCGGAGGTGAAGGGTATGACTTTGAGGGCGATTACGGTACAAAAGGCTGTTACGCCTACGACAGCGGCACCTATGAGGGCATCGCATTTTTTGGAACAGGCGGAGACCCCGCCGATATGGAGGCCGAAGCACAGACAGCCAAGGGGAAGTACCGCGTAACCGGCCCGTGTTAGAGGAGGCGAGAAGAAATCGCTGTCTTAGATTGCACCGTCAACAGACGTCTTATTTACCCCCAACGGAGGCAGCACAATGACGGTGGAGCAACGACTTGAGCAGCTGGAGAAGCGCAACAAGCGCCTGACGGTGGCGTTGACGATGATGGCCGTGACGATCTGCGCGGTGGTGACGATGGCGGCGACGGGCGAGAAGGTTAGTGAATTCGATATCGTGACGGCGCAACGTATAATTGTGAAGGACATCAGAGTTGAGAACGATGATGGTCTCGGAGTCGTAAAGATTTCGGCAGGAGCCAATCGTGGTGGTCATTTGTTTTTGAGCAATGCTACTGGCAGGCCAATGGTGGGGCTGCTTGAATTAATAACGGGGTCTGGGGCTGTTACTATTTATGATCATCGTGGGGCTGAGAGACTCACTCTGCGAGAAAATGAACAAGGTGGTTATATCAAGGTGAAGAACAAGACTGGCGACGTTGTAGCTGAGATCGGTGCCGACGAATACGGCAACGGCGTGGTCTATCCCGACTAAGGCTCTTGATCGATCTCGCCAGTTACTCCATCTGCTTCCACCTGGCCACCGCCAACGCCCTCGGCACTGCCGGTCTTACCCGCTTCATCCAACGCCTCGATAGCCGCACCATATCGCTCCTCGTTCGCATGGTCATAACGCTTGGTCATCGCCGGCTGGGGTACCTCAGTCCGGAAGGCTTTTTAGCAAACCAAAAAGTCTCACCCTTAGTGGGCTAAAACAGGTAAGCCTGCCAGGAGCAAATCGGAGCGGTCATGACAATTCTTCACCTACTCAACATCTGGTTACACCGATTCCACATCCTGGATGGGGCAGGTTTAGCGGAGCAGTAGGAGCTTGCGCGTCTGTTGCTGGGTACTGGATTGCAGGCGATAGAAGTAGAGGCCGGAGGCAAGGGCGTGTTCGTTGTCGTCGTTACCGTTCCAGTTGATCACGTGCGTGCCCGCTTGGCGCATGCCTTGCGCCAGTGTTGCGACTTGCTGACCGGCGATATTGTAGATGGAGAGGTCTACAATATCGCTCGTTGGCAGGTCGAAGTGGATAACGGTGCTGCTGTTGAAGGGGTTGGGGTAGTTTTGCATGAGGGCAAAGGCTTGGGGCACTGGAGTTGTCCGTGTCTCTATAACGGCGGTATCCTCCTCTGAACACGGGCCGGTTACGCGGTACTGCCCATTGGTTGTCTGTGCTTCGGCCTCCATATCGGCGGCGTCTCCGCCTGTTCCAAAAAACGCGATGCCCTCATAGGTGCCGCTGTCGTAGGCGTAACAGCCTTTTGTGCCGTAATCGCCCTCAAAATCATACCCTTCACCCCCGATACGAAGCCCTTTTGTTAAAGCTTCAGTTTCGCAAAAGGCAGCAGTATAGATAAAGGGGCATTCTTCATGATCTTGCTGGATTACTTGCACGGGTGAAAAGCTACCCAGCCAAACCGATGATCCGGGCTCCTTGTTGTAGGCATAGAGATCTAGATTGTATTCACCAGTCTGCTGGTGATTGAAAAGAAGCAATCCATTGAAGTATCCATCGACCACATCGAAGGTAAAGTTGCTCGGACCGTCGCCATCTGCGGGGGTAAAGTTGAATTGGATTTGAGTTAGTGAGGTATCGGTCACCGTTCCGCTGACATTCAAGCTCGTTCCGGTGGTGGGCATGGCCGTCAGGGGCTTATCGAATAGGACACCCGAAAAGTTATTCGGAATCGTTAGCGTTGGGATAAAATCTCCTGATAGAGGTAGAACGATGGCGCCGACCTGGCCGGCCGCCTCGGTTTCAATCTCTATAGTGGCGATCCCCTCGCCACGGACTTCGACAAAATTCACGCCGCGTGGTCGTAGGGTTCCGGAGATGGGACCGCTTGCCAGGCTGAACTGGATCGTGGTCGGTAGGGGGAAGGCACGCCCGGGGGATGTGTGTAGATAGTCGACAGCATAATTGAGATGTGGATGGTCCACCAAGCCGTTGCCGCTGACATAAATCTGTGCTCCCCACATTGCGAGTAAGTTTTCGAACTTTTCGCCAGTGGCAGTTTCGATATTATCTCGGTCGGCTAACCCAGTTTGCGTTAAACGTCGGATCACATCTAGGCCGAACCGATCGGCTAGACTGCGCACAAATAGATAGGCGGCCCCCCGTTTTGCATTGTTGAAGCTGGCATCTCCCATTAGGCCGGCTGTTCCCGGCTGGCTGAGGAAGGCTTTGGTATACGAAGACACCGAGTGTGAATTGCAGCATGTGAGTCTTTTATTTATTAGATCCTCGCTCAAGTGCGAAAGCCCTTCGTTCAGCCAGCTCTCTTCGCCCTGGCCCGAGCGCACAATCACGTGCTGGTTAAAATTGATCAGGTGTTGCAACTCGTGGGCCATTACGTGACTTATGAATGAAGGGCTGATGTGGGGGTTCATAAACATCATGTCTGCGTTATTGCCGTTGCCGCCATTTTCTATCGGTAATACCGAGGCCGCCTGGTAGAATCCTCCAACAGGGATAGCGCTGACTAAGTGAGTGAATAGAAACAAGACTTTGCCATCTCCATCGGTGTCCGAAGGTGCGCCAAAAACATCGGTTATCAATTCGAAGTCATCGATGAATCCGTCGATTGCTTGCTGGATTTCGTCGTTACTCAGGAGTTTGACGCCTTTGAAATGCTCGTCGTTGGCTTTGAGGTCATCCTGGACGAAAGCTACGATCCGTTTATTGGCAGCTACAGCAGTCGCAAAGATCGTCTCATCAGGTACGCCACGTTCGGACCATCCTTCGAATATAAAACTGCGCTTGTCGCCCACTTGATAAGCCGCCTGGACCAATTTGGCTGCACGCCATCCCTCTGTACGGATCCGATTAGCCAGTTCACGCTCCTTACGACGCAAGGTAATTTCCACCTCGTCGCGATGGTTTATCGCGCTGCTAAGTGCTACCGGTTTGGTAGCAGGCGCCGTTCCGCCCAGTGAAAAGTTGTGGACTACGCCGGTGTCGATCTGGGTCATCTGTCCCGAATAAAGTGCTGCGACAAAGTGACCGGTCGAAAAATCCCAGGGAATGGAAATTATCCCATCGCTTCCAGCCTGGAAATGCGCTAAATCGAATCTTCGTTGTGCCGGGCGCAGACCGCTGAGGGCCACTTTCACTTCGGGTTGGAGCGGATCGTTGCTCACGACGGTCAACACGCCACTTTGATCGCCGTTGCCGCGATAAGCAACTTCTATCCCTGCGCGTCCTCCTGCTTCAATCTTTTCGGGAAAAGCCAGCACCTCGTATGGTCCCTCTATTAGTGGGGGACTCAACTCCAGATCTCGCGCACCACGGTTAAGCAGGGGAATGATAACGCTTTCGCCGGGTAGCAGGCTCAAGGCGAGGACACCGACCTGAAGATCGGGTGCGGGAGGGTCTACGGCGGTAAAGAGGAATCCTGCCATAAGGCGCCAAGAGCCTCCATCGACCAATTCCGCATACGCGTTCAATTGGATTGGGCCTAATTCGTTGGCGTGAAAACGCAATGGCAGGCGGAAACGGCCATCTTCGATCGAGGCTTGGAGATAACGGGATCTTCCCTGAGACTCAAGTTCAAAGTTAAAACTGCGGATATGATTAGCTACGGTACCCTCAAGGAGTAAGAGTCGGTCGATAGTCAGTTCGTTACTCAAAGGTGCATCCAGGACAATACCCGAAAAAAAATCCACCGGCAGTAGGATTTCGCCTTGTCCTTGGAGTATTTTAATGGGTGAAAAGCTGCCCAGCCAAGCCCATGATTCGGTCTCTTTGTTGAATACCCAAATGTCCAGATTGTATTCGCCAGCCTGCCCGTGGTTGAGCAGCAGATTACCGTCGAAGCGCCCGTCGGTCACATCGAAAAACCATTGGATCGGATCACCGCCGCTTGCGGGTGTCAGGTTAAAATTGATTTGGTTCAGGGTGGTATCGGTCAATATACCACTGACATTCAGGCCCGTTCCGGTGGTGAGCTGATTCGACAGCGGCTTATCAAGGATGAGTCTCTGAAAATAGGTTGCCGGCAGTAGGATTTCGCCTTGTCCCTGGAGTATTTTCATGGGTGAAAAGCTGCCCAGCCAAACCCATGATTCGTCCTCCTTGTTCCGAGCAAAGAGGCCCAGTCCGTATTCGCCAGCCTGCCCGTGGTTCAGCTGCAG
>JABHFS010000010.1 GCA_018672475.1 Gemmatimonadota bacterium
CTAGTACTCAGTATTGCCTGTGTTTTGGCGTATAACGCTTCAGGTCAATACATTGACAGCGATGGTGTATTGCATGAACAATTTGGCCTTATTCCTCTCGGCTGGATGTTCTTTATTCTTAGCAGTGGCTTTGCTATTTATCCCTTAATTAGACTAATTTGCAAGAAGTAATAAATACGTTTTGATCCTATATTAAGTTTTCCAGTGGTGATGAGGCTGAAGCGTAGGGGTTTTTCTATGATTTTCCACGAGCGTGGAAAATGTGCGGAGACGAGCAAGGGATTGGAAATTGATGGTGCTTAGCTCAGCTCAGCGTTAAATTTCTCATATTTTCACATTTTATTTCGCACCACTAAACCCATTATTCACAGTCATTTATAGGAAATCTACCGATGCCTCGTCCCAATATACTCTTCATCATGACCGACGACCACGCCGCACACGCGATGAGTTGCTATGGCTCTAAAATCAATAAAACCCCGAACCTCGACCGCATCGCCCACGGCGGCATGCGCTTCAATAATTGCTTCTGCACCAACGCGCTGTGCGAACCCAGCCGCGCGACCATACTCACCGGCACCTACAACCATATAAATGAAGTCACCACCATCGGCGCCCACCTCGACAACACCCAGGAAAACGTCGCCAAGATCCTCCAGCGCAACGGCTACCAGACCGCGGTCGTCGGCAAGTGGCATCTCGGGCAGGGCGAGGCGCACTGGCCCACCGGTTTCGACTACTGGAATATCCTCCAGGGCCAAGGGCCTTATTTCGACCCGGAGATGGTCAACAATGGCGAGAAGGTGCAATACGAAGGATATACCACCGACCTGGTCACCGACCTCTCCCTCGACTGGCTCAAAGGCCGCGACCCGGACAAACCCTTCTTCCTGATGTATCACCACAAAGCCCCGCACCGGCCCTGGGACCCCGACGACAAACACGCCGATATGTACGAGGATATCGACATCCCGACACCGGCAACCTTCGACGACGACTACCAAAACCGCGCTGCGGCGGCAGGCGCCGCGCAAATGACCGTCGCCGAACACCTCACCGAACGCGACCTCAAGCACCCCGTGCCCGAAGGCCTATCGCCCGCAGAAGAAAAACACTGGAAATACCAACGCTATATAAAGGACTACCTGCGCTGCGTCGCCAGCGTCGACGACAATGTCGGCCGCGTGCTCGACTATCTCGACGAAGAGGGCCTGACCGAAGACACGATCGTCGTCTACACCTCCGACCAGGGTTTCTTTCTCGGCGACCACGGCTGGTACGACAAGCGCTTTATGTACGAAGAATCGCTGCGCATGCCTTTTATCATCCGCTACCCAAAATCCATCCGGCCCGAATCGGTCAATGACGATATCATCACCAATGTCGATTTCGCCCCAACCTTTCTGCATTACGCCGGTATCGACCTACCTAGCGAGTTCCAGGGTACCAGCTTCGACACCCTATTAGAGGGTAGCACCCCCGAAGACTGGCAGCAATCGATGTACTATCGCTACTGGATGCACCTAGCCCACCACCACGTCTACGCCCACTATGGCGTGCGCACAAAGAGGCACAAACTCATCTACTACTACGCCGACGCCTTGGGCCAACCCGGCGCCATCGACGAAACCAAACCCCCGGAATGGGAACTATTCGATCTCGACAAAGACCCCAACGAACTCAACAACGTCTACCACGACCCAGCCTACGCCGATACCGCGCAAGAGTTGCGTACCGAGTTGCGCCGACTGCAGGAAAAAGTCAATGACGAACCGTATCCGGCGGAACAACCGTAAAATTCAAGCTCATTGTTAATTGAACAATTATAAACCCACTGGCATAGTAGATGGTTCACGGCGTATTCTTTGCTAGACGACCTTAAATCCCTCACAGCCAAGACCCCCGAGCCTAGAAGAGAACGAACATGCACGCACAAGCCTTCCGCCTCACCGACCCACAAATGGCCCAATTCATAGCCTACGGCTATCTCACCATAACGCCAGATCTACCTCCAGCATTCCACGCCGAAGTCTTCGCCCAACACCAAGAAGTCTTCGAAAAGGAGGGTAACCCCGGCAACAACCTGCTGCCCAGAATCCCCCTAGTCCGCCAAGTCTTCGAAGATGCCGCCGTAGTCGGCGCGCTCAAAAGCACCGCCGGCGAAGATTACTACCTGCAACCGCACCGCCACCCACATTTCAACAAAGCCCACAGCGAGGGCCAAAGCATGCACCAAGACGGTGGCAAGCGCTGGTCGCACCGCACCCGCTACCTGCTCGCCTTCTACTATCCGCAAGACACGCCCATAGAACGCGGCCCCTCCGGCATAGTGCCCGGCAGCCATTATTACAACACGCCCGAAGGCGCGCGGATTTCAGAAGAAATGCCGCTGACCACGCCAGCCGGCACGGTGACCATCGCCGACTACGACCTCTGGCACCGCGCCATGCCGAATACCAGCGAAAACAACCGCTATATGATCAAATTCCTCTTCGCCCGCATGAGCGAGCCCCAGGCCCCCACCTGGAACAACGAGCAAGCCGATTGGCCAGGCGTCGAGCCAACCCTGGCCGGCGACGGGCCGGAACTGCAGAAAATGTACGCGCACGCCTGGCATTGGCACCGCGGCGTAGGCTCTGGCGCCTTGTTTCCGCGCAACGGCCATGCACCGGCAGCGCTATTAAAAATCCTCGCAGCGGAACAAGAAAGACCCGCAATCGCCGCCGCCTACGACCTAGCCGCCTTCGGCATTGAAGTCGTCCCAGACCTCATCAACTACCTAACCGACAAATCCGAAATGACCCGCCGTCACGCCGCCTACGCGCTCAGCACCATCGCCGGGCCCGCCGTGGCGGCACTCACCGAAGCGTTGGGACACACCGAAGCAATAACCCGCGCCAACGCCGCCACCATCCTCGGCGATATCGGCCCAAGGGCTGCATCGGCCATACCCGCTTTGATCACCGCGAGTAAAGATCCAAACGAAGACGTCCGCCACAGCGCCGCCGAAGCGCTAAGCACCGTCGCCCAGGGCACGCCGGCCGGTGTGCCCGCCCTCATTGAATGCCTAAGCGACGAACAAAGCCAAGTCCGCCAAGTCGCAACACTCGCGCTGTGCCGCCTCGGTCCCCATGCCACAGAGGCCATAGATCCTTTAGAAAATGTGCTCAATGACGAAAACCGCTATGTGCGTGCCGACGCGCTCTACGCGCTCGAACGCATCGGCACGCCCGAGGCCAAAGATGCGCTGATTCGCCACCTGATGCCCGCACGCTGGTGCCCGATCACCACCCCCGAAAGTACGTTCTAGGAGAAACAGAAGCCATGCCTGCACTCGACCAGACTCAGATCGCCGCCTACCACCGCGACGGCTATATTATCGCCCGGCAATTTTTTGACGCTGAAGAGACCGGCCTGTTGCGCCGCGCTGCGCTCGAAGACAACGAGATCGACCAGCGCTCCTTCGGCCGCGACGACGGCGAGGGCGGCACCGTACGCCTGGCCGTATGGAACCATCCCGGCGACTCGCTCTACGGCATGTTCGCCCGCTCAGCACGCACCGTCGACTCGATGGAAGCCCTGCTCGGCGGCGAGGTCTACCACTACCACTCCAAGATGATCCTCAAGGAAGCCAACGTCGGCGGAGCTTGGGCCTGGCACCAGGATTACGGCTACTGGTACCACAATGGCTGCCTCTATCCGCAGATGGCCAGCGTCTCGATCGCCGTCGA
>JABHFS010000011.1 GCA_018672475.1 Gemmatimonadota bacterium
GAACTGCCATACCGACGGCCACCCCTTCCACGTCGGGGTCGTC
Organism: Gemmatimonadota bacterium; assembly: GCA_018672475.1. GTDB lineage: Bacteria > Latescibacterota > UBA2968 > UBA8231 > UBA8231. The sequence goes on from JABHFS010000011.1 coordinate 44, forward strand.
GGCTATATCGACGACGTGCCGCCCGGCGGCGGTGGTTTTATGGTCTGGCCCGAAAGCCACCGCGCCTTCTACCCAACCTTCACCTCGCAGTATTTGCGCGACCAGGACGAAGCAGCCTACGAAAAAGTCCGCGACGAATTTAACCAACGCACGCCCGTCGACGCACATGGCCAGGCCGGCGATATCGTCTTCTGGCACCACCGCCTCGGTCACATGGCCAGCCCCAACACCTCCAAACAACTGCGCCAAGCCGTACTCTACGACTTTCTCAAGACGGATATGGAGCAGACCCAGCAAGAGCCGCCGCAAGAAGATATGTGGCGCGATTGGTCCGACGAGATCCGCGCCATCGATATAGATACCGATACTATGGAGAATGTAGCCTAACCATGGAAGAAAAAGATCCGCTCGCCGACGATGATTGCTCCAGCAAATTCTACCTGCCCCGTGCCGTACTCTATCCCATTATCGCCCTGCTGCTCGCCGGAGCCATCCTCATTTTCTCGGAATGACCATCCTCAGGCCTGCTACGACAAAGCCGCCTGCCAGGCAAAACGCGCATCCCACCCAACATATTCCTCGCGGAAGAGTACCGCGGGGCGCTAACGAGACCTGGGGACCGCTCACCAGCAGGCGTTGTGGTATATAGTATGTATCATTGAGGTCTGCATGACCTTTTTGATGTATACGGTTTATGCGACATAAACCCCTTCTGTATTGACGCTACCGCGCACACCGTTCTTATTTTTAGTATGGACAAACCAGACCAGGGCCGGCGCGGCTTCTTCCGCGAGTTCCTTAAACGCGTCGTCGACCCCGCCGCCTACGCTGAGCAAGAGCTGCCACAACAGCGCACGCGCCTGCGACCTCCCGGCGCCCTGCCAGAGCGCGCCTTTCTCGATAGCTGCCAGCGTTGTGGCCAATGCGGCGAAGTCTGCCCGGCCGAGGCGATCAAAACCTACCAAGGCCCCGAAGAAGCACTGCGCGACACGCCCTATATCGACCCGGCGGACCAGCCCTGCGTTGCCTGCGATGGCTTACTCTGTATGAGCGCCTGTCCCAGTGGCGCGCTTATACCGCTGCCCCTAGAACAAATTCGCATAGGACTCGCCCGCGTCGACCAATCCGTCTGCGTCCGCCGCCACGACAACGACTGCCGGGTCTGCCTCGACAACTGCCCCTTGGGCGAGCAGGCTCTGCGCCTTGACGACGAAGGGAAAGTACAGGTGCTCGCCGACGGCTGTATCGGCTGCGGCGTCTGCCAATGGACCTGCCCGACCAGCCCTAAAGCCATTGTCGTAGAGCCGCTCTAAACCTCCGTTACCAAGCCGTACGGTAGCACTATCACAGGCTCCTTAATCCGGCATACCATTCAAATAATGTTGCCACAATAATCTGGCCGCCACCGCCCGCCAAGGCCGCCAGCTTTCCCCTATGCGCTCCAACTCTTCGGTCGACGGCGCCACAGCCATACCCTTGATATGCTGCACCGCCTTGACGATCGCCAGATCCCCTGTCGGCCAGACATCGGGCCGGCTTAGCGCCATCAGCAAATAGATCTCCGCCGTCCATCGGCCAATGCCTTTAACCTGCGTCAACTCTTCACGCACCGCCTCATCGTCTAAACGGACCAATACCTTCAAATCGAGCGCCCCGGTCAATACGCTCTCGGCCAATGCACGACAATAGCGCGTCTTCTGCCGGCTAAACCCCAATGGCTGCAACTCTTCGCCCAACGCGAGAAACGTTTCCGGCGTCAATGCCGGCACCGCCGCATTCAATCGCGCAAAAACCGCTCGTGCCGAAGCCAAAGAGACCTGCTGTTCTATAATGATCTGTACCAGCGTCGCAAAACCCGGCTTGCGGCTCCACAACGGCGGCGTGCCATTCTGCTGGAATAGCTTCGCCAGATCCGGGTCGCGCGAGGAGAGGAAATTCAGCCCCGAACCGATATTTGCCTTATTTAACTTTTTGAGCGTAATCGCCATATCTCTTCGCCTTTTGAGCGAGTCCTGCCGTCTTTCGCCATCGCGGCTTGTGCGATATTTTCATAGAGTCACCTATAAAAACCAATCGCTCGACCATATCACAAAAGAAAGTAATCTCTTGAAGATCGTCCTGATAGGCTATCGCACCTCGGGCAAATCCACGCTCGGCCAATTGCTCTCGCAAGCGCTATACATGCCCTACCTCGATATCGACCGCGGAATCGAGGAACACGCCGACGGCCAGACTCTGACCGACTTCTTTTTGACTATCGGCGACGAGGCCTTCCGCAAACTCGAAACCGAGGTCGTCGTCGAGATGTGCGCCGGCGATAACTGCATTATCGCTTTCGGCGCCGGCTCGCTGAAATTCCCCACCAGCCAGCAAGCCGCCCAGCGCGACAGCCTAGTCGTCTACCTGCAAGTCCCCATCCCCGAACTCTGGCGCCGCTTCCAAGCCGACCCCGCCACCGCCGC